>DATKPC010000091.1:0-41318 GCA_035524275.1 Burkholderiaceae bacterium | reverse complement strand
GTCTTCCTGGACGCCAATATCTTGTTTTCGGCCGCCAAGTCGGATGGTGCGATCCGCCGGCTGTTGGAATTGCTTGCCGCTCGAGGCGATGACTGCTACGTCGATGACTATGTGGTCGCGGAAGCCCGCCGAAACCTGGAGAAGAAGGGGCCTGCGGCCATCGAGGAGCTCGATCGGCTCCTAATCGGAATGCGGGTCCTCGCGGTAAAGGTAATGCCCCGACCGCAGCCCGACGTCGATTGGCTGCCTGAAAAGGATCGGCCGGTCCTGGCAGCGGCGATTGGCGCAGCCTGCAATGTGCTCGTGACAGGCGATCGCGCGCACTTCGGTTCCGGCTACGGAAGGACGTTCGCCGGGGTCGTCATTCATTCGCCACGATCCTTGGCGGAGACGCTGCTCCGCTGACGTCATGGGCGCCTTGCATCTGAGCGCGCGCCTTCAAGGTTCCGCGACCGATCGCTCCCTGGCGGCCGTACCCACAGCGACCGCTGGCTGGCCGAGAAGCCGACGAGAAGCGGCTAGCAGCGCCCTTAAGGCCTTGAGGGGGCACGTGGGCTCCTCGAAGGCTACCGGCGCCGGTATGGCGTCAGACCCGGGATTGGACGAAGTTCCTTTACGAAATTCGAGCCGATCGCCGCCGGCAGCGATCGGACCGACGGCATCGGCTTGTAGTTGATCGTTGGAAAGGGATTCCCGTTGGCGGCGCGCCACTCCGCATTGCTCCAGGCGACGCTTGACTTGCGCGGCGCCGCCAAGCTCCTTCACCATCACCAGCACACTGTCGAGGCCTGGGCGCGCGCCGGTAAGATTCCGGCACATCGCGTCGGCCGACGCTGGTTGTTCGTGGCGGAAGAGCTGCTCGATTGGGTCAAGGTGCAGCCGGGAGGAACGTACGCATGTCGCTCTACAGGCGCGGCCGTATCTGGTGGTGCAAGTTCACCGCGAAGGGCTTTGGAACGACTTACGAATCTTCTGGCACAGCCGACCGCGAGGCGGCCCAGGAATACCACGACAAGCGGGCCGCCGAGCTCTGGCGATTCCGAAAAATCGGTGATCGTCCACGAATTGCATTCGCGCAAGCCGCTGCCGACTGGCTGACCGGCTACAGCAAGGACAAGAAATCGCATTCGGACGACAAGCTTCGCCTCGCCACTCTGCTCGCGCTGACGAAGGGCGGCAAAAGGTTACTGCCGGACTATCTCGACGAGTTGACCACCAGTCGGATGATGGCAATTCGGGAGGAGCTGCGGTCGCAGCGCGATTTGTCGACAACAACCTGCAACAAGTACCTGTCCGTCCTCGCACGCATTTGGATCTACGCTCACGAGCGAGAGTTCGTTGAAGCGGTTCCCGCGATCCCGACGTACAAGCGCCGCCAGAAGACGCGCACCAAGCGCTTCGCTGTCCTGACTCCCGAGCAGGCCGCTAGGCTGATCGCGGAATTGCCGCCTCACCTGCTGCCAATGGTCCGGTTTGCCCTGGCGACCGGGTTGCGCGACGCCAACGTGCACGGCCTCCGCTGGCAGGAGGTCGACCTCACCCGCCGCGTCGCTCGCGTGTGGGGCGACGAGGCCAAGGCGGGCGAACTGATCCCCGTGCCGCTGAACGACGATGCAGTGGCCGTGCTTCAGGGACAGTTCGGGCAGCACGAGACCCACGTGTTCACCTACGCCAAGCTGGACAAGCTCGGAAACGAGCTATGGCGGCGGCCGATCGCCAGCGGCTCGAACAACACCGCGTGGAGGAAGGCCCGCGCGCGTGCAGGCCTGCCGACGTTACGCTGGCACGACCTGCGCCACACCTGGGCCACGTGGCATGCCCAAGCCGGCACCCCGGCCCTCGTGCTTCAAACCCTCGGCGGATGGAGGGATGCGCGCATGGTGCGCACCTACACGCATCTTGCCGCGACCGATCTGATGCAGCACGCGAAATCTATCCGGCTACCGACGGTGACAATCCAGGGGACAGTCGACGTACCCGAGGACGGTGCGGTGGGGGAGAAAGCCTTCGAAATCAGTGGGGTGGCCGATGGGATTCGAACCCACAACAACCGGAATCACAATCCGGGACTCTACCGTTGAGCTACGGCCACCGCGAACAATTCGACTGCTGCCGCGCGAACGACGCGCGGCGGAACACCGCCTACCCGGCCCGCCAGCCACGTGGCCTGCCCGACTGGACTCGAACCAGTGACCCTCAGCTTAGAAGGCTGATGCTCTATCCAACTGAGCTACGGGCAGTCCGTCGAGCATCCGGGCCGGCCACCCTCGAGGGCTGGCCGGCGGCGTAGTCCAGCGGACGGCAGCGGATCGACGATGGTCGGGGCGAGAGGATTCGAACCTCCGACCCCCTGCGCCCAAGGCAGGTGCGCTACCAGGCTGCGCTACGCCCCGAAAGCGTGGAATGATACCGGGCAGCCCCGGCAGCGGCAAATTCGCCGCCGGCGCGCCGCTCAGGCGGCTTCGCGTTCTCGCTGCGCGCCGCCGACCGGGTCCGGCGCGACCCGCCCCGTCGGCAGCCAGGCGGAAAAGGTGCTTCCGCTACCGGGCGTGGAGCGGATCTCCAGGCCACCCTGGTGGCGAAGCAACACGTGCTTCACGATCGCCAGCCCGAGCCCGGTGCCGCCGGTGTCGCGCGAGCGGCTCTTGTCGACGCGATAGAAGCGTTCGGTGAGCCGCGTCAGATGCTCCGCGGCCACGCCGATGCCGGTGTCCTCGACCTCGAATGCCGCGCCCTGCGGTCCGCGCCGCCAGCGCAACGTGATCGTTCCGCCCGGCGGCGTATAGCGGATCGCGTTGGAGACGAGGTTGCCGAACGCGCTGCGCAATTCGTCGCGGCTGCCGCGGACCGCGACGATCGACGGCTCGACGACGACCTGGTGCCGGCCTTTCGACAGCGCCCGCGCCTCGTCGCCCAACTCCCGGGTCAGCGCGACGGCATCGACGACGTCGTCGACGCGCGGCCGCTGGTCGGATTCGAGGCTGGAGAGCAGTAGCAGGTCCTCGATCAGCCGCATCATCCGCGTCGCCTGCTCCTGCATCAGCGAGACGTGGTGGCGGCGTATGTCGTCGAGCGGCGGATCGCTGTCGAGCAGCGTCTCGACGAAGCCGCCGATCACCGTCAGCGGCGTGCGCATCTCGTGCGAGACGTTGGCGACGAAATCGCGCCGCATCGAGTCGACGCGCTCCGACTCGGTGATGTCGCGCGTGATCACCATCGAGCGGGCCGGCTCGAACTCGACGACCATCACTTCGAGCACGAGCGACGGTTTCGCCAGCGGCCGGAAGTTGAGCGGCTGCGCATAGCTGCGCGAGGTCAGGTAGTCGACGAACGTCGGATCGCGGACGAGGTTCGTCAGGCGCAGGCCCTGGTCCGCGAGCAACGCGATGCCGAGGTGGCGTTCGGCGGTCGGATTGCACCACTCGATCTGCAGCGCCGGGTCGACGAGCACGACCCCTTCCGGCAACGCGCTCACGGTGCGGCGGAAGCGTTCCTCGTTGTCGAGCAGCCGCTGCCGGTCGCGCTCGCTGGTACGGCGCGCCCGATACAGGCCGGCGAACACCCGCGCCCAGGCCCCCCAACCGGTCGGAATGTCCTCCAGGCGCGGATTGTCGATCCAGGCGCCCAGGAGCCCGACGTAGTAGGTGTGGACGACCAGCAGCGCGCCGAGCGCGAGGACCGCGAGCCACAGGCCGACGACCGGGCTGATCGCGGCGCCGGCCGCGACCGCGACGACGAACACCAGCACGATCCGCAGCAGCGCCGTCCGGACGACGCTCAATCGCTGGCGTACGACGCCGACCGGGTTCTCGTCCATGGCCACGCTGCCGGGCACCTGTCGCGGAATCAAGCCTCCGGGCGCGTCGACAGCCGGTAGCCGAGCCCGCGCACCGTCTGCACCAGGTGCTGCGCGCTGACCGGCATCAGCGCCTTGCGCAGCCGCAGCACGTGGACGTCGACCGTCCGCTCCTCGATGAAGACATGGTCGCCCCAGACGCTGTCGAGCAGCTGGCTGCGCGAGAAGACGCGTTCCGGATGCCCGATCAGGAACTTCAGCAGCTTGAACTCCGCCAGCCCCATCTTGACCGCCTTGCCGTCGACCGCCACCTCGTGGCGGACCGGATCGATCCGCAGAGGGCCGTAGTCGAGCGTCTCGCCGCTGTGCTGCGGCGCGCGGCGGCGGAAGACCGCGCGGATCCGCGACACCAGCTCGCGCGGGGAAAACGGCTTGACGACGTAGTCGTCGGCGCCGGCGTCCAGGCCGCTCACGCGGTCGCTCTCGGTACTGCGCGCGGTCAGCATGATGACCGGCAGCTGGCGCGTGCGATCCTCGCCGCGCAGGTCGCGCAGCAGTTCGATGCCGGCGCGGTCGGGCAGCATCCAGTCGAGGATCACCAGGTCGGGCAGCTCGTGCCGGATCGCGGCGCGGGCGGAGTCGACGCTGTCGGCTCGACGGACGGAAAAGCCGCTGTTGGAGCAGGAAAACGAGACGAGCTCCTGGATCGCCGGTTCGTCTTCCACGACGAGAATCGATGCCGTCATCGCCGTGTCAGCCCTGCTGCTGCGGTTCGCGCGCCTTGGGAGGCAGGTCGTCGCGCGGCGCATGCCGGACGTCCGTGCCCTCGGCGATGAAGATCACGTGCTCCGCGATGTTCTTGGCGTGATCGCCGATCCGCTCGATCGCCTTGGCGACCCAGATCGTGTCGATGGCCGCGGAGATCGTCCGCGCGTCTTCCATCATGAACGTGATCAGCTGGCGCAGGATCGCCTTGAAGCGGTCGTCCACGCCCTGGTCGTCGCGGATGATCGCCGCGGCGGCCACCGCGTCCATCCGCGCGAACGCGTCGAGCGCGCCGCGCAGCATCTCGGAGGCGATGTCGCCGCTGCCGCGGATGTCGGGGATGCGGTTCAGCCGGAACCCGCCGCCCTTTTCCCGCAGCCATTTCGCGGCCCGCGCGATCTTCGTCGCCTCGTCGCCCATGCGCTCGAGCTCGGTCGCCATCTTCGAGACGCCGGTGATCATCCGCAGGTCGCCCGCGGTCGGCTGCCGGCGCGCGATGACGTAGTTCACCATCCGGTCGAGCTCGACCTCCTGGTCGTTGACGCGCTTGTCGGCATCGACGACCGCCTGCGCGGCCTCGACGTCGGCGCCCTCGAACGCTTCCAGCGCGGCACGCAGCTGCGACTCGACGAGACCGCCCATCTGGAGCACGCGCGAGCGCATCTCCTCGAGCTGCTGGTCGTACTGCTTCGAGATGTGGTCTCCGCTAACCATGACGTCGATCCCCTGCGTTGCGAGTCGTTGCGCTCAACCGAAGCGACCGGTGATGTAGTCCTCGGTCTCCTTCTTGCGCGGCTTGACGAAGATCTGGTCGGTCTCGCCGAACTCGATCATTTCGCCCAGGTACATGTAGGCCGTGAAGTCGCTGACGCGCGCGGCCTGCTGCATGTTGTGCGTGACGATCGCCACCGTGTAGTCCTGCTTGAGCTCCTCGATGAGCTCCTCGATCTTCGCGGTCGAGATGGGATCCAGCGCCGAGCACGGCTCGTCGAAGAGGATCACCTCGGGCCGGATCGCGATGCCGCGCGCGATGCACAGGCGCTGCTGCTGGCCGCCGGACAGGCTCGTGCCGCTCTGGTTGAGCTTGGCCTTGACCTCGTTCCACAGCGCCGCCTTGCGCAGCGCCCATTCGACGCGTTCGTCCATCGCGGCGCGCGACAGCCGCTCGAACAGCTTCACGCCGAAGGCGATGTTGTCGTAGATCGACATCGGAAACGGCGTCGGCTTCTGGAAGATCATCCCGATCCGCGCGCGGATCAGCGCGACGTCCTCCTTCGACGTCAGCAGGTCCTCGCCGTCGATCAGGATCTGGCCTTCGGCCCGCTGCTCCGGATACAGCGCGTACATCCGGTTGAAGACGCGCAGGAGCGTCGACTTGCCGCAGCCGGACGGGCCGATGAACGCGGTGACCTTGCGCTCCGGGATGTCGAGATTGACGTTCTTCAGCGCGTGGAACTTGCCGTAGTAGAAGTTCAGGTTGCGCACGCTCACCTTCGACGCGGCGGCCCCTGCGGTCTCGGATTCGGTAGCCATGGCTCCCATGTCAACCCCTGTTGCGGAACATGATGCGCGCGACGATGTTCAGCGCCAGCACGCCGATGGTGATCAGGAACACGCCGGCCCAGGCCAGCTCCTGCCAGTTCGCGAACGGGCTCATCGCGAACTTGAAGATCGTCACCGGCAGGCTCGCCATCGGGCTGCCGAGCTTCGTGCTGAAGAACTGGTTCGACAGCGCCGTGAACAGCAGCGGAGCCGTCTCGCCGGAGATCCGTGCAATGGCGAGCAGGACGCCGGTGACGACGCCGGCGCGCGCGGCCTTCAGCGTGACCGTTCCCACGACACGCCACTTCGGCGTGCCCAGCGCGAACGCAGCCTCGCGCAGCGAATCGGGGATCAGGCGCAGCATGTTCTCCGTCGTCCGGACGACGATCGGTATCAGCAGCAGCGCCAGCGCGACGATGCCGGCCCAGCCGGAGAACGAGCCGGTCCGCGCGACGATCAGCGTGTACGCGAAGAGGCCGATGACGATCGAAGGCGCCGACAGCAGGATGTCGTTGATGAAGCGCGTGATCGGCGCGAGCCAGCCCCGCTGCCCGTATTCGGCGAGGTAGACGCCGGCGCCGACGCCGATCGGGGTGCCGACCAGCGTCGCCAGGCCGACCATCAGCAGGGATCCGAGGATGGCGTTGGCGAGACCGCCTTCGTCGGCGTTCGGCGCCGGCGTCGACTGCGTGAAGGTCTCCAGGCGGATCCCGCCGATCCCGAGCACGATCGTGTCGACGAGGATCCAGATCAGCCAGACCAGACCGAAGGCCATCGCCAGCAGCGACAGCGTCAGCGCGACCGAATTGACGAACTTGCGCCGCCGGTGCTTCGCCAGCCGCGGGTCGGCCGCCGCGCGGCCGCCGTTCGCCACCGCGCTCATGTGCGCTTCCCCTCGTTGCGCGCCAGTCGCAGCAGCAGGACCTTGGACGCCGCCAGGACGACGAACGTGATGAAGAAGAGGACGAGGCCGAGGTAGATCAGCGCCGCGCGATGCATTCCCGACGAGGCTTCGGCGAACTCGTTGGCGAGAGCCGACGTGATGCTGTTGCCGGGCTCGAACAGGGAAATGCTCGACAGCTGGTCGAAGTTCCCGATCAGGAACGTCACGGCCATCGTCTCGCCCAGCGCGCGGCCGAGACCCAGCATGATCCCGCCGATGACGCCGGCCTTCGTGTAGGGCAGCACGACCTTGAAGACGACTTCCCAGGTCGTCGATCCCAGGCCGTAGGCCGATTCCTTGAGCATCGCGGGCGTCACTTCGAAGACGTCGCGCATCACCGCGGCGATGAACGGAATGATCATGATCGCGAGGATGATCCCGGCCGACAGCAGCCCGATGCCGACCGGAGGCCCGGAGACGAGCGACGAGACGATCGGCACCGATCCGAAGGCCTGCTGGACCGGGATCTGGATGTACGTCGAGAGGATCGGCGCGAAGACGAGCAGGCCCCACATGCCGTAGACGATCGACGGCACCGCGGCCAACAGTTCGATCGCGATGCCCAGCGGCCGCTTCAGCCACACCGGCGAGAGCTCGGTCAGGAACAGCGCGATGCCGAAGCTGACCGGCACGGCGATCAGCAGCGCGATCAGCGACGTGACCAGCGTGCCGTAGATCATGACCAGCCCGCCGAACTTCTCCTTGACGGGATCCCATTCGGCGTGGACCAGGAAGCCGATCCCGCTCGCCTGGATCGCCGGCCAGGCGCCGATGACCAGCGACACGACGATCCCGACGAGCATCGCCAGCGTGAGTAGCGCCGCGCCGCGGACGAGGCCGGCGAAGATCACGTCGCCGATCGGGCTGGCGCGACGCGGTGCGGACGGCACCGGGGACGACGGCTCCGCGAGTTGATTCACGTCTTCATGTTCGATCGTAGCGGCCATGGCCCGTCCCGGCACGTCCAGTTCTGTCGCCGGGACGCGGTCCCCGCCGGCGACGCTCGTGTCGCCGGCGGGGCCGGGGCGCGGCTTGTCGTCGTGTGGTCTTCGTGTTCAGTGCTGCTGGTAGACGAGCTTGTTCGACGCGTCGTGGATATCGCCCCAGGCCTTGTGCACGGCGGCCTTCACGTTCGCCGGCAGCGGGATGTAGTCGAGTTCCGCGGCCATCTTGTCGCCGTTCGCGTACGACCAGTCGAAGAAGGCCAGCGCGGCTGCCGACTGCGCCGGCTTCTCGGTGGCCGTCTGCATCAGGATGAAGGTCGCGCCGGTGATCGGCCACGCGTCGGCGCCAGCCTGGTTCGTCAGGACCTGGTAGAAGCTCTTGCTCCAGTCCGCGGCACCTGCCGCCGCCGCGAAGGCGCTCGCCGTCGGTTCGACGAACTTGCCCGCGGCGTTCTTCAACTGCACGTAGGCCATCTTGTTCTGCTTCGCGTAGGCGTATTCGACGTAGCCGATCGCGTTCGGCAGGCGCTGCACGAACGCCGAGACGCCTTCGTTGCCCTTGCCGCCGATGCCCGTCGGCCAGTTGGGCGCGGTGCCGGCGCCGACCTTCGATTCCCACTCCGGGTTCACCTTCGACAGGTAGTTCGTGAAGATGAAGGAGGTTCCGGATCCGTCCGCGCGGTGGATGACCGCGACGTCCGCGCTCGGCAGATTCAGCGACGGGTTCAATTCCTTGATCGCCGCGTCGTCCCACTTCTTGATCTTGCCCAGGTAGATGTCGGCAAGCACCGGGCCGGTCAGCTTCAGCGCGCCGGCGGCGACGCCGGCGATATGCACGACCGGCACGACGCCGCCGACGACGGTCGGGAATTGCATCAGGCCGCCCTGCTTCAGTTCGTCGTCCTTCAACGGCATGTCCGACGCGCCGAAATCGACGGTCTTGCCCTTGATCTGGGCGATCCCGGCTCCGGAGCCGACCGACTGGTAGTTGATCTGGTTGCTGGTGGCCTTGTTGTAGGCATCGGCCCACTTCGCGTACAGCGGGGCAGGAAACGAAGCGCCGGCTCCGGTGACGCTATCGGCGGCGGTGGCGGCGACGCCAGCTCCCAGGGACGCCGCGGCGAATGCCACGACCAGCGCGCGCGCAGTTTGGTTTCTCATTCGCGATCCTTTCGTTGCGAGATGCGGAACCACGCGAGTCTAGGTGGGGCACATGAAGCGCAGATGACAGGTTCGGCGCGCGCCGGGCCGAAGCGGTCACGTGATTGTCATATTTCCACGCGGTTGTCATATTAAGGCGCAGGGGCAAAAAGGCGCTAATCGCGCCAAGCCGTCGCGCCGGCAGCGTCTAAATTCACATCGTGGAATTCTTGCCGGGTTTGCACGATGCGCGGAAGTCCTGGCGCATCCCCGACGTCAAGTCGCCGAGACGGTCGCGGCCAGCCGGTCCGCCAGTCGCTGCGCGCCTTCGGCGTCGTCGGACTCGATCATGACGCGAAGCACCGGCTCGGTGCCGGACGCGCGGATCAGGACGCGACCGCGGCCTGCAAGCTCGCGCTCGACCGCGGCCTTTTCTCGTGTCAACAACGCGTGTGCAGACCAATCGAAGCCGGCGCTCACTTGAACATTGACGAGGGCCTGCGGCAGCAAAGTCAGCTCGGCGGTCAGTTGGGCAAGCGTCTGGCCCGTCCGGCGGATCGCACCCAGGACCTGCAGCGCGGAGATGATGCCGTCGCCGGTCGTGTGCCGATCGAGGCAGATGATGTGCCCCGAACCTTCGCCGCCCCAGAGCCACCCTCTGTCCTGCAGGACCTCGAGGACGTAGCGGTCGCCGACACGCGCGCGCGCGAACGGCACGCCGAGTTCGGCGAATCGCCGTTCCAGCGCGAAATTCGTCATCAGCGTCCCGACCGCGCCGCGACCGGCCGCGGAAGCCAACCCGGACGCGAGGCGGTCGCGGACGATCACGTAGAGCAGTTCGTCGCCGTTGTAGATCCGGCCGGCTCCGTCGGCAACGACCACGCGATCGGCATCACCGTCCAGTGCGATGCCGTAGTCGGCCTCGCGGCGCCGGACCTCGGCGCCCAGTCCCTCGGCGTGGACCGCGCCGACTCCATCGTTGATGTTGAAGCCGTTGGGCTGCGCCCCCACCGTGATGACGTCGGCGCCGAGCTCATGGAAGACCTCGGGTGCCACGTGATAGGCGGCACCGTGCGCGCAATCGACGACGAGGCGCAGCCCGCGCAGGTCGAATTCGGTCGGGAACGTGCTCTTGCAGAACTCGACGTAGCGGCCGGCTGCATCGTCCAGCCGCCGCGCGCGGCCCAGTTCGCGCGACTCGACGCACGCGAAGGGTCGCTCCATCTCCTCCTCGATCGTGAGCTCCGTGTCGTCCGGAAGCTTGGTTCCCCGCGACGAGAAGAACTTGATGCCGTTGTCGGGATAGGGATTGTGCGAAGCGCTGATCACGACGCCGGCCGTCAGCCGCTGCGCGCGCGTCAGGTACGCGACGGCGGGCGTCGGCAGCGGCCCGCACAGCACCGTATCCACCCCGGCGCTGGAGAAGCCGGCTTCCAGCGCCGCTTCGAGCATGTAGCCGGAGATCCGCGTGTCCTTGCCGATCAGAACCGTCGGACGACCGGACCGGCCGCGCGCCAGCACGCGGCCGGCGGCCTGCCCCAGCTTGAGGACGAAGTCGGGCGTGATGGGGGACATGCCGACGGTTCCGCGAATGCCGTCGGTACCAAAATATTTTCGACTCATGCTGAACCTTCAGGACACGCCGTGATTGCGACCCGGGGAATCGACGCGAGCCCGGTGCGGGCCTCCGCCTCGCGTCACCGCGTCACCGCGTCATCGCGCCTCGGCTCCAGGCGCCGGGTCGGCGGCAGCGACCGCCTGCCACACGCGCAGCGCATCCCGCGTCGCCGCGACATCGTGCACGCGAACGATACGCGCCCCGCGCTCGACCGCAACCAGCGCCGCGGCGACCGAGGCCGCGACACGCTCGGCCGGCGGCCGGTCGGTGAGCCGGCCCAGCACCGACTTGCGCGAAAGCCCCGCCAGCAGCGGATAACCGGCATTCGCCAGGTCGCGCAGCCGCGCCAGCAGCCGGATGTTGTGCTCCTTCGTCTTGCCGAACCCGAAGCCGGGATCGACGACGATCCGCGACCTCGCGACACCGGCCGATTCGAGCTCTGCGGCGCGCGTCAGCAGCATCTCGCGCACCTCGCGAACCACGTCGACGTAGCTCGGATCGACCTGCATCGTCTGCGGCTCGCCCTGCATGTGCATCAGCACGACGCCGCACGCCGACGGGTCGCGCGCGACGACATCGAATGCGCCCGGGACCCGCAACGCCCGCACGTCGTTGACGATTGCGACGCCGGCGTCGAGCGCGGCGCGCATCACGTCCGGCTGGCTCGTATCGATCGACACGGGAACCGGCAGGCGCGTCGCGGCGCGCAGAAGCGGCAGGACGCGGCCCAGTTCCTCGGCCGCGGAAACGATCGCCGCGCCAGGCCGCGTCGATTCGCCGCCGACGTCGAGGATGTCCGCGCCCTCGGCGACCAGCGTCTCCGCATGGCGCACCGCGGCGTCGACGCCGACGAAACGCCCGCCGTCGGAAAACGAATCGGGCGTGACATTGATCACGCCCATGATCAGCGGCCGTTCGAGCGTCAACTCGAAACGGCCGCAGCGCCAGGATGTCATCGTGGATCGGATCTTTCCGCCGACGCCGGCGCAGCGGCCGGCAGCGCCGCGCCGCTATCGGCGAGCGACGCCCGCTTCGCGATCAGGCCGGTTGCGCGGCGCCCTCGACGCCACCGGTCGGCGTGCGACCCGACGGCGTCGACGAGCTGCTCGTCTTCGGCGGCCGCGGCGGCTTGCCGTTGACGATGTCGTCGATCTGGTCGGCGTCGATCGTCTCCCAATCGAGCAGCGCGCGCGCCATCGCCTCGATCTTCTCGCGGTTGTCCTCGATCAGGCGACGGGCCAGCGCGTACTGCTGGTCGATGATGCGGCGGATCTCGCTGTCGACCTTGCGCATCGTCTCCTCGGACATGTTCACGGTCTTCGTGATCGAGCGTCCGAGGAACACCTCGCCCTCGTTCTCCGCGTAGACCATCGGCCCGAGCAGGTCGCTCATCCCGTAGCGCGTCACCATGTCGCGCGCCATCTGCGTCGCGCGCTCGAAGTCGTTGCCGGCGCCGGTCGTCATCTGGTTCATGAAGACCTCCTCGGCAATGCGGCCGCCGAACAGCACCGCGATGCGGCTCAGGAAGTAGTCGCGGTCGTAGGCGTAGCGATCCTGCTCCGGCAGTTGCATCGTCACGCCGAGCGCGCGGCCGCGCGGGATGATCGTGACCTTGTGCACCGGATCCGTCTTCGGCAGCAGCCGCGCCACCAGCGCATGCCCCGACTCGTGGTAGGCCGTGTTGCGCCGTTCGTCCTCCGACATCACCATGGACTTGCGCTCCGCGCCCATGATGATCTTGTCCTTCGCCTTCTCGAAGTCCTGCATCTCGACGACGCGCGCGCTGCGCCGCGCCGCGAAAAGCGCCGACTCGTTGACGAGGTTCGCGAGATCGGCGCCCGAGAAGCCGGGCGTTCCGCGCGCCAGGACGTCGGCACGGACGTCGGCGCCGATCGGCACCTTGCGCATGTGGACCCCGAGGATCTGCTCGCGGCCGCGGATGTCGGGCAGCGGCACGACGACCTGCCGGTCGAAGCGCCCGGGTCGCAGCAGCGCCGGATCGAGGACGTCCGGACGGTTCGTGGCGGCGATCACGATGATGCCCTGGCCGGTCTCGAAGCCGTCCATCTCGACGAGCATCTGGTTCAGCGTCTGCTCGCGCTCGTCGTTGCCGCCGCCGAGGCCGGCGCCGCGCTGGCGGCCGACGGCGTCGATTTCATCGATGAAGATGATGCACGGCGCGTGCTTCTTCGCGGTCTCGAACATGTCGCGCACGCGTGCCGCACCGACGCCGACGAACATCTCGACGAAGTCGGAGCCGGAGATCGAGAAGAACGGGACTTTCGCCTCGCCGGCGATCGCCTTCGCCAGCAGCGTCTTGCCGGTGCCGGGCGACCCCACCATCAGTACGCCGCGCGGGATCCGGCCGCCGAGCTTCTGGAACTTGCTCGGGTCGCGCAGGAATTCGACCAGTTCCTGGACCTCGTCCTTCGCCTCGTCGCAGCCGGCGACGTCGGCGAACGTGATGTTGTTGTTGGATTCGTCGAGCATCCGGGCGCGCGACTTGCCGAAGCTGAAGGCGCCGCCGCGGCCGCCGCCCTGCATCTGCCGCATGAAGAAGATCCAGACGCCGATCAGCAGGATCACCGGGCCGAACGCGTAGAGGAAGCCCAGCAGCGGCGACTGCCCCTCACGCTGCTCCAGTTCCAACTTGACGCCGGCATCCAGCAGGTCCTTGAAGATGCCGCGGTCGGCCAGCGTGCCGGTCGTCCGCAGCTGGCGGTTCTCCTGGTTCGTCGCGGTGATCTCGGTCATGCCGCCGACGGTGTCCTGGATGCGGACCGACTTGATATGGCCGGCGTGGATCTCGCTGATCAGGTCGGAATACGCGATCGGCGTCGCGCTGCTGCCGCCTCCGCGCTCCAACTGCTTGAAGACCGTGAACAGGACAAGTGCAATGACCAGCCAGACGGCGGCCTTTGCCAGCATGTTGTTGTTCAAGACGACACTCCTGAAGAAGCCTTGTTGCCCACATCGACGCCGACCGCGGCGGCAACCCGCGCGCGGCCGTCCGGGAATCCTCGCCTGCGACGGGGCCCTCGGCGGATTCTAGGCCCAGTGCAGCGGGTGCGGCGCAATTCCATCGACGCGACACCGGCCGCCCGGCGCCCCGCCACCCGCGCCGAGCCGGATCGGATCCCACCCCAAGGACCCGGGGAGACTCCCTTGCCCCCGCTGGCGGCGCCGCATCGGTGATCACTTATCGCCGATATGGCGCACGGCCCGTCGAATTCAACCCCCGCCTTCAGGCGGCATCCGTCGATCCGGGTGTCCGCGGTCGCCGCAGGCGGCGCGCCAGCACGTAGGTTTCCGCCGATTCCGCCCGGGACGCTGCGGGCTTGCGCACGACGACTTCGCGAAATTCCCGCTTCAAGGCCTCGACGAGCTGCGTATACCCGCTGCCCTGGAAGGTTTTTAGCAGCAATGCGCCGTCCGGCTTGAGCCGGGAAACGGCAAATTCGAGCGCCAATTCGGCCAAAAGCCCGCAGGCCGCGGCATCCACGGCGGAAATTCCGGAAAGGTTGGGTGCCATGTCGGACAGCACGACGTCGACGCTGCGGTCGCCCAAATGGTCCGCCAGCCGATCGGCGACGGCCTGCTCCCGGAAGTCGCCCTCGATGACGACGACGTCCGGCAGCGGGTCCATCGGCAGGATGTCGAGCGCGACCAGCATGCCCTTGAAGCCGGATCGCGGGTCCGCGAGCCGCTCGCGCGCCACCTGCGTCCAGCTCCCGGGCGCGGCCCCGAGGTCGACGACGACGCGCCCCGGACGCAGCAGGCGGTCGCGATCGTCGATCTCGATAAGCTTGTAGGCGGCCCGCGACCGGTAGCCGGCCTGCGTCGCCGCCTTGACGTACGGGTCCGTGACATGGCGCCGGATCCACTCCGGATTGGAGCGGTGCTTGCGCGTGGCGGTGGGCATCGTACGATCCGCTCTATCCTTGGCTTCCATCGAAATTCACGGGACCGACGTGGCCGAACTGTTGATCGATCGCGACCTGAAGCTGGAACTTCGCGCCCGCGCGCACCACCTGAAGCCGGGCGTCCTTCTCGGCGCGGCAGGGCTCAGCGACGCCGTCCTCAAGGAGATCGAGCGCGCCCTCGTCGCGCACGAGCTCGTCAAGATTCGCGTGCCCGCCGATGATCGCGCGGAGCGCGAAGCGGTGCTCGAGCGTGTCGTCGACCAGCTCGGCGCCGCCCGGATCCAGACAATCGGCAAGGCCCTGGTGGTTTGGCGTCCGCGTCCGCCGGAAGCCGACGACGAGCCGCCGCGCGTCGCAGGAAGCCGCCGGGCCGGGCCGGCGAAAGCCGGGACGCGCGCCGCGAAGACCAGGCCGGCGACGAAACTCCCCGATCCCGCACCGCGAGGCCGCCGCCGCTGAGGCGTCCGGCTCGCCGGCGCCGTCCGGCCACGACGAGCTAGACGTAGCGAACGCCCAGGACTTCGTACTCGCGTTTGCCACCCGGCGCGTTGACGATGACGATCTCGCCCTCGGTCTTGCCGATCAGCGCGCGCGAAATCGGGCTGGACACGGAGATCAGCCCCGACTTGATGTCCGCCTCGTCGTCGCCGACGATCTGGTAGCGCACCTTGTCGCCGGATTCCAGGTCCTCGAGTTCCACGGTGGCACCGAAGACGATGCGGCCATCGGCATCCAGCGAGGCCGGCTCGATGATCTGCAGCGCCGAGAGCTTGCCCTCGAGCTCCGCGATGCGGCCCTCGATGAACCCCTGCCGCTCGCGCGCCGCGTCGTATTCCGCGTTTTCCGACAGGTCGCCCTTCTCGCGCGCTTCCTTGATCGCCTGGATGACCGTCGGTCGGTCGACGGACTTCAGCCGGGCGAGCTCGGACTTGAGCCGCTCGGCGCCGCGCGCCGTAATCGGGATACTCGCCATAGCCAAGGGGCCAAGAAAGGTCGATTCAAAAAAAGAAGCCCCGGCACGCCGGGGACCGCTACAACTCTAGCCGGTAAGACGACGCAATGCAACGGTCCCGAAGCGGCTCGCGGCGCCGCGCCCCGGCCTCAGCGCGGCAGCGTGCGGTGCAGGCCCTGGAGATCGTAGACCTGCAGCGCCGCGAGGTACTTCATGCCCTCGACGGCGGCGCGGCCGCCGGCGATCGTCGTGTAATAGGTGACGCGCTGAGCCAGCGCGGTCGTGCGGATCGCCTGCGAATCGGCGATCTGCGAGCGGTTCTCGGCGACCGTCGTGATCACGAGCGCGATGTCGCCGTTCTTCAGCCGGTCGACGACGTGCGGGCGCCCTTCCTTGACCTTGTTGACGACCTCGACCGGCACGCCGGCGGCCTGGATCGCGCCGGCCGTGCCGCGCGTCGCGAGGAGCCGGTAGTTCATTTCGTGGAGCATCCGCGCCACATCGACCGCGCGCGCCTTGTCGCGATCCTTGACGCTGATGAAGACCGTGCCGCCCGCGGGCAGGCGAGCGCCGGCCCCCAGCTGCGACTTGAACAGCGCCTCGCCGAACGTGCGACCGACCCCCATGACCTCGCCGGTCGACCGCATCTCCGGTCCCAGCAGCGTGTCGACGCCGGGAAACTTGGCGAACGGGAACACCGCTTCCTTGACCGCGAAATACGGCGGGACGACCTCGACGCGGACGCCCTGCTCCGCCAGCGAGCGCCCGACCATGCAGCGCGCGGCGATCTTCGCCAGCGGCTCGCCGGTCGCCTTCGAGACGAACGGCACCGTGCGCGACGCGCGCGGATTGACCTCCAGCACGTAGACCGTGCCGTCCTGCACGGCAAACTGCACGTTCATCAGCCCGCGCACGCCGAGCGCCGCGGCCATCAGGACCGTCTGCCGCTTCAGCTCCTCGACGATCGATGCCGGAAGCGAGTACGGCGGCAGTGAGCATGCGGAATCGCCGGAATGCACGCCCGCCTGCTCGATGTGCTCCATGACGCCGCCGATCCGGACCTCGCGCCCGTCGGCGACGCAGTCGACGTCGACTTCGATCGCGTCGTCGAGGAAGCGGTCGAGCAGGACCGGGGAATCGTTGCTGACCTTCACGGCCTCGCGCATGTAGCGCTCCAGGTCGCGACCGTCCTGCACGATCTCCATCGCGCGACCGCCCAGCACGTAGCTGGGGCGCACGACGAGCGGGTAGCCGATCTCGTCGGCGAGCCTGAGCGCCTCGGCCTCGGCGCGCGCGGTACGGTTCGGCGGCTGCTTCAGCCCGAGGCGCACCAGCAGTTGCTGGAACCGCTCGCGGTCCTCGGCGACGTCGATCGAATCCGGCGACGTCCCGATGATCGGCACGCCATGCTTTTCGAGGTCGCGTGCCAGCTTGAGCGGCGTCTGCCCGCCGTACTGCACGATGACGCCGAACGGCTTTTCCTTGTCGACGATCTCGAGCACGTCCTCCAGCGTCACCGGCTCGAAGTAGAGGCGGTCGGACGTGTCGTAGTCGGTCGAGACGGTCTCCGGATTGCAGTTGACCATGATCGTCTCGAACCCGTCCTCGCGCAGCGCGAGCGCGGCGTGCACGCAGCAGTAGTCGAATTCGATGCCCTGCCCGATCCGGTTCGGGCCGCCGCCCAGCACGATCACCTTGCGCCGCTGCGAGACGTCGGCCTCGCATTCGGATTCGTAGGTCGAGTACATGTACGCGGTGCTGGACGCGAATTCCGCCGCGCAGGTGTCGACGCGCTTGTAGACCGGGCGCACGCCCAGCGCGTGACGGGCCGCGCGCACGGCGGCGTCCGTGGTCCGCAACAGGCGCGCCAGGCGCCGGTCGGAGAAGCCGCGCCGCTTCAGGAACCTCAGATCCGGCGCCGCAAGGTCGGCGAGGCTGCGCTCCTTCAACCGGCCTTCGAGCCGCACGAGGTCCTCGATCTGCGCCAGGAACCACGGATCGATGCCGCTTTCGACGTGGATCTCGTCGGCGGATATCCCGACGCGGAAGGCATCGGCGATGTACCACAGCCTTTCCGGGCCCGCCTCGCCGATCTCGCGCACGATCTCGTCATGGTCGGTGGAACGCTCGTCGAGCCCGTCGACGCCGACCTCGAGGCCGCGCAGGGCCTTCTGCAGCGACTCGGCGAACGTGCGGCCAATCGCCATCACTTCGCCGACCGACTTCATCTGCGTCGTCAGGCGCTTGTCGGCCTGCGGGAACTTCTCGAACGCGAAACGCGGAACCTTCGTGACGACGTAGTCGATCGTCGGCTCGAACGACGCCGGAGTCGCGCCACCCGTGATCTCGTTGCGCAGCTCGTCAAGCGTATAGCCCACGGCGAGCTTCGCCGCGACCTTCGCGATCGGGAAGCCGGTCGCCTTCGAGGCCAGCGCCGAAGACCGGCTGACGCGCGGGTTCATCTCGATGACGACCATCCGCCCGTCGCGCGGGTTGATCGCGAACTGGACGTTGGAGCCGCCGGTATCGACGCCGATTTCACGCAGGATGGCCAGCGCGGCGTCGCGCAGGAGCTGGTATTCCTTGTCGGTCAGCGTCTGTGCCGGAGCGACCGTGATCGAGTCGCCGGTGTGGATCCCCATCGGATCGAGGTTCTCGATCGTGCAGATGATCACGCAGTTGTCCGCGCGATCGCGCACGACCTCGAGTTCGAATTCCTTCCAGCCGAGCAGCGATTCCTCGATCAGCAGTTCGCGCGTCGGCGACAGGTCCAGGCCGCGGCCGCAGATGGCGACGAACTCCTCCATGTTCCACGCGATGCCGCCGCCGCTGCCGCCCAGCGTGAAGCTCGGCCGCACGACGACCGGAAACCCGAGCGCAGGCTGGATTTCGAGCGCTTCCGGCATCGAGTGGGCGACGGCGGAGCGTGCCGATGCGAGCCCGATGCGCGTCATCGCGTCCTTGAATTTCTGCCGATCCTCCGCCTTCTCGATCGCGGCCGGCGAGGCGCCGATCAGCTCGACCCGATGGCGCTGCAGGATGCCGGCGCGGTGCAGGTCCATCGCGCAGTTGAGCGCCGTCTGCCCGCCCATCGTCGGCAGCAGGGCGTCCGGTCGCTCGGTCGTGATGATGCGTTCCAGGACTTCGGTCGTGATCGGCTCGATGTACGTGACGTCGGCGAGTTCCGGGTCGGTCATGATCGTCGCCGGATTGCTGTTCACGAGGACGACGCGGAAACCCTCCTGGCGCAGCGCCTTGCAGGCCTGCGCCCCGGAGTAGTCGAATTCGCACGCCTGGCCGATGACGATGGGTCCGGCGCCGATGATCAGGATGGTCTTGAGGTCGGAACGTTTCGGCATGGATCAGGAGGCCAGCAGGCCCTCGACCAGTTCGATCAGGATGTGAATGACCTTGATGTGCAGTTCCTGCACGCGGTCGGCGTAGCGGCCGCCGGGCGTCGTCATGGCGACGTCGGCAAGCGCGGCGAGCGGCGCGCCGGCACGCCCGCTCAGCGCAACGACCTTCAGGCCCGCGCCGCGCGCGAATTCGGCCGCTGCGAGCACGTTGCGGCTGCTGCCGCTGGTCGAGATCGCGAGCAGCGCGTCGCCGGCGCGCGCGTGCGCCTGCAGGAAGCGGGCGAAGACGTGGTCGTAGCCATAGTCGTTGGCCACGCAACTCAAATGCCCCGGATCGGAGATCGCGATCGCGGCATACGCCGGGCGATCGTCGCGGAACCGGCCGCTCAGTTCTTCGGCGAAATGCATGGCGTCGCACATCGAGCCGCCGTTGCCGCAGCTGAACACCCGTCCGCCGCCGCGCAGCGCGGTGGCCACCACGTCGGCCGCGGCCGCGATCGCCGCCTGCGCCGCCGGGTCGCGGCGCAGCGCATCGAGCGCGGCAGCCGCCTCGTCGAGGGCGGCGCGAACGACGGCGACCGACGCGCCGGCGCCGGATCCCGGCGACCGGGTCATCGCCGCTCCGCGATGAGGCGGACGAACCGGTCGAACAGGCCGCCGACGTCGTGCGGACCCGGGCTCGCTTCCGGATGCCCCTGGAAGCAGAACGCCGGGCGGTCGGTACGCCGGAAGCCCTGCAGCGTGCCGTCGAACAGCGAACGGTGAGTCGCCTCGCAATGCGACGGCAGCGACGCCTCGTCGACGGCGAAGCCGTGGTTCTGCGACGTGATCATCACGCGCCCGCTGCCGACGTCCAGCACCGGGTGGTTGGCGCCGTGATGGCCGAACTTCATCTTCATCGTACGGCCGCCGGACGCCAGCGCCATGATCTGGTGCCCGAGGCAGATTCCGAAGACCGGCAGCGCGGTGTCGATCAACTCGCGGGTGGCCTCGATCGCGTAGTCGCAGGGTTCCGGATCCCCCGGGCCATTGGACAAGAAGATGCCGTCCGGAGCCAGCCGCATCACGTCGGCCGCCGAGGTCCGCGCCGGCACGACCGTCACGCGGCAGCCGCGCTGCGCGAGCATCCGCAGGATGTTGTGCTTGACGCCGAAGTCGTAGGCGACGACATGGTGTCGCGCCGCCGCCGGATCGAGGACGCCGTGGCCGTGGCCGAGTTGCCAGGTCGTCGCGTTCCATTCATAGGGTTCGGTGACCGAAACGACCGACGCCAGGTCGAGCCCCGCCATCCCGGGAAAGGACCGCGCCCGCGCGATCGCCGCCTCCGGATCGATCGGGACGCCGGCGACGATGGCGCCGGCCTGCGCGCCGCGGTCGCGCAGCGCGCGCGTCAGCTGCCGAGTATCGATGCCGGCGATCGCCACGACACCCTGTCGCGCCAGGTAGTCCGGAAGCGAGCCTGCGGCGCGGAAATTCGAATGCACGGCCGGGCAATCGCGCACGACCAGGCCGGCGGCATGGATGCGCGACGCCTCCTCGTCCTCCGGGTTCGTGCCGACATTGCCGATATGCGGATAGGTCAGCGTGACGATCTGCCGGCAGTAGCTCGGATCGGTCAGAATCTCCTGGTACCCGGTCATCGAGGTGTTGAAGACCACCTCGCCGATCGTCGTACCGGCGGCGCCGATCGATAGGCCCGCGAACACCGATCCGTCCGCCAACGCAAGCACCGCGGGCGGGTGCGGATCGGCGAAGGGCGACGTCAATCGAACTCCTTTTGGTTCAGCCATGCGGCGGCGCCTTGCATCGGATTCGGCCAACCTGTCGTCGGCTGGGCTGAGCCGCAAGCCGGAAACGGCGTCCAACCTGCGCATCCGGGGTTCAAGCTGCGAATCGAGAACCGCACGGGCGGCACCCGCCTCTAAACCGTCACCAGCGCCCGGCACCAGCACCCGCAAGGCTCAAACTTTTGGATTATATCGTGTCGGCTGCCCGCTTCCTGACCCGCATGGGGCAACCGTGCCGGCACCGCTGAGCGCCGCGCGCCGCGACCGCGCCGAACGGCGCCATTGGCCTGTCGCGACGCTCGCCCTGGCGGCCATGATGCTGCTGGTTCGCCTCGTGCTTCAGGCGAACGACGCGGAGATCGCCCGCTCGATGCAAGACGCGTACGCGGCGAGCGACCTGGCGACGATCGAATTGCCGCGCTACCGCGCCTGGCTCGCGCGTCGCGCGGACGACGACGCGCAAGGCATGGCGCGCCTGGCGGAGTTCGACCGCGAGGCGCGCACCATGCAGGCGGCGCAGCTCGAGCAGGATCCGGAGTTCCTCGCGGACCTGCGCGGCAACCGCATCGTGCTGCGCTCCGATCGGGACTTCACGGCCTGGCGCTCGGCTCGCGACCTGCACGACGCGCAGCTCGATCGCATCGTCATGGCGCGCTACGACTTCGCGCGCTCGCGCCTCGAGCAGGCATGGCGCCTCGCCAGCTTCCCGTTCGTCCACCGCGACGCACTGGGCTGCCTCGGCAATGTCGTCGTGCTCCTGCTGGCCGGCCCGCTGGTCGAGGCCGCGCTCGGACGATGGCGAATGCTGCTCGTCTTCGTGTCGGGCGCCCTCGCGGGCGCGGCCGCCTTTGCGTTGGCCAGCGCGCAATCGCTGGCGGGCGCCGGCAGCGCGGTGGCCGCCGTTGCCGCGACCGCAGCGGCCGCCTACGGCATGCGGCGGATCGATCCGTTGCGCATGCTCGGCGCGCGCCAGGCGAGCCGGCCGGTGCCCGCGGTGCTGCTGATCGTCGTCGCGGTCGCGCTCAACGAGGTGATACGACAGGCCGATCGAGGCCTGATGCCGTGGTCGATGCTGGCCGACGCGGCCGGGCTCGTCGCCGGCCTCGCGCTCGCCTCCGCTTTCGGCGCCGCGCAGATCCGGCGCCGCATCGACGCCGGACCTCAGGTGCAGGGGCGCATCGCGGCGCTGCGGATGCAGGCGCAGGAAGCCGTCGGGCGCCGGGACGTCAAGCGGGCCGCGCAACTCTACGGCGAACTCGTGCGGCGCGACCCGAGCACGGCGGCGCACCTGACGGGGTACCTGAACGTCGCGCTGCTCGGCCGCGACGCCGACGTCCTTCGCGATGCGGCATTGCGGATGCTGGCCGTACGGATCAAGCCGGGCGCGCCGGACCTGCGCAAGGCCTACCTGCAGCTCTCGCAACCGACGGTCCTGGCGACGCTGGACGTCGACGACCAGTTGCGACTGGCGCGGCGACTGGTGCGCGCGCGCGAAGATGCCGCGGCGCTGCGGCTCATCGATTCGCTGGTCGAGCGCGACGATATCCGGGAAGCGCACGGGCGTCCGCTCGCCGACTGCCTGCTGGGCCTGTTCACGACCTATCGACGCGACGGCCGTGTTCAGCAGGCCGAAGCCGTCAAGAGCCGCCTCGCGCGCCACTTCCACTCGAGCGTGCCGCCGCCGGAGGCGATCCCGGAGGAACCGCTTTCCAATACGGTCTGGGCGCCGGCGCCGCACGGCGCCGACGAGGCTTACGAAGGGCCGCCGACCGTGGGGCCGCCGACGCTGCGCCGACCGAGCGGATTCGAGACCTAGCCGTCGTCTGTCGGACCCAGGCGCCGCGTCGGTTCAGAAAACGGGCGGGCGCCCCAGGTCACCCCAGGTCAGCCCACGACGCTGCGCCATCGAATGACCGATGCGCTCCAGGTCCGTCGCGCTGAGAGCGCTCGCGAGGACCGGCGTGAGGTGCCGCTCCTCGAGTTCCGCATGTCGACGGTTCCGATGTTCGAAAAGCGACAGCGTTCCCGGGTCGATCGTCGCGGCCCGGCCCGCCTCGAGCTCCTGCAGCGGCGTACGCAGCGTCCGCCACATCGCCGCCATGTCGCGGTGGTCGGCCCGCAGTTCTTCGAGCGTCGCGGCGATCTGCCGCGACTCCGAGTCCGGCCGCTTGTGAAGTCCGCGGTCGATGCAGGGAAACAGGTCGACTTCCTCGTCCTCGTGGTGGCGCGGCAGCGCCTCGTCGAAGAAGCGGCGCAATGACTCCACGGTGACGCGGGCAGCGGGATCGGGGCCGTTGAGTCCAACGTGCTCGTGGAGCCGCACGAGGATGTTCACCATCCGGACGACGCGATCGTGGCACGCCTGCCACAACTGGAGCGGCTGCTCGAATCCACCCTCCGGGAGCCTGAAGTCGATGAGCTTCAACGTCGCGAAACCGATCCGATTCCCATTTTATGACCCGTACCGCACCATGGATAAAGCGGCACGCACGTACTGCCATCGAAAAGCCATACGATCATGTCGTAACTTCGCCCGCGCATCTTCAACCCTCAATCGACAGGGGTTGATCCAGGTCAAACTCCCCCGTCGAAAGCCACGACTGTCGAGCGGCCGCGACAGCCTCGCGATTTGACCGGCATGAATCGGCTAACCTGCGCCCCTCGCTGCGCTCCCGGCTGGGCCTGAAGCGCGATTCATCGTTCCATCCTGCAGATCCGGATCTGGAAATCAGGGAGTCGTTCGTCCATGAGTGCCGTCGCCGTCGAAAACCGCCTGAAGCTCCAGCACGGCCTGCAGTTCGCCGATCTCTATCGGCGCGACGGGTTGCAGCGCATCGACGACGCTTTCGTCGCGAGGGTCGCGGCGCAGGCGCCGGACCTCGCCGCCCGCCTGCGCGAGGCGCGTGCCGCAGCGCCGGCAACCCACGACGGGGGTTCGCGCGACGCCGCGAGCCGGGCCGAGGCCAGCCTGCTCCTCGACCTGGCGCCGCATGTCGACCGCTTCATCGCCGAGCTCTTCGACATCGCCGCGGATTTCGACGCGCTGCAGGCGCGTCACGCCGACCTCGAAGCGCTGTTCCAGGTCAAGTCGCGCTTCGTCCGGCGCCAGGCGGCGGTCAAGTTCAAGGCGACGGACCTGGAGGGATTCGACGCCGATGCCGCGCGGGCGACATTGAACTCGATGATCGGTATCGCCGCCTTCGACGAACTCGCCTTCGCCCGCGCCGTGGTCCGCTGGCAGGGCCAGCCGGAGGCCCATGCGGAGCAGCTCGATGCCGCGCTTCGCTACGCGGCCTGGGCGGTGCACACGCCCGAGGGCCAGCGGCGCCACGCGCGCGACGTGCTGTTCGGGCAACCGCACCGCATTGACCCGCTGCACCTGCTCGAGGGCCATGTCGAGGAGAACGCCGACAGCGGGACGAAGACGTTCCGGATCGTTCCGCACGACTTGCGGCACCGCGACGGCTTCGGCCTGACGGATCCGGGAATGGACCTGCGGGGCGCGCTTGACCAGGCGCACTACTGCATCGGGTGCCACGAGCAGGGGAAGGACTCCTGTTCGCAGGGCCTCGTCGACGCGAAGGCGAGCCGGCCCGGAAACCTGGCGTTCCGCGCCAGCGCGTTCGGCGTCCCGCTCGCCGGCTGCCCGCTGGAGGAACGGATCTCGGAATTCCTGATGGCCAAGGCGCGCGGCCAGGCGATCGCGGCGCTGGCGCTGATCACGATCGACAATCCGCTCGTCGCGGCGACCGGGCACCGGATCTGCAACGACTGCATGAAGTCCTGCATCTACCAGAAGCAGACACCGGTCGACATTCCGCAGGCCGAGACGCGCGTCCTGAAGGACGTCCTCGAATTGCCGTGGGGCTTCGAGATCTACTCGCTGCTCACGCGCTGGAATCCGCTGAACCTGCGCCGCCCGCTGCCGCGGCCGGGAAGCGGCCGGACCGTGCTCGTCGTCGGCCAGGGTCCGGCCGGCTATTCGCTCGCGCATCACCTGCTCAATGATGGCCACACGGTCGTCGGGATCGATGGGCTGAAGATCGAACCGCTCGACCCGACCATCGGTGGCGTCACGCCGGCCGGCGAGCGCGTCGCGTTCGCGCCGGTGCGCGACATCGGCACGCTGCGGGAGCCGCTCGACGAGCGCGTCCTGGGGGGTTTCGGCGGCGTCGCCGAATACGGCATCACCGTCCGGTGGGACAAGAATTTCCTGAAGGTCGTGCGATTGCTCCTGCAGCGGCGCGAGGGCTACGCGCTTTATGGCGGCGTGCGGTTCGGCGGGACGCTGACGCTTGCCGACGCCTTCGAGCTCGGTTTCGACCACGTCGCGCTGGCGCTTGGCGCCGGCAAGCCGACGACGCTCGACATCCCGAACGGCCTCGCACGCGGCGTGCGGATGGCGAGCGACTTCCTGATGGCGCTGCAGCTGACCGGCGCCGCGAAAGCGGATTCGATCGCCAACCTGCAGATCCGCCTGCCGGTCGTCGTGATCGGTGGCGGCCTGACGGCCATCGACGCGGCGACCGAGGCCGCCGCGTACTACATCAAGCAGGTGGAAAAGTTCCGTGCGCGCTTCGAGCGCCTGGCCCGCGACACCGGAGCCGCCGCGGCGCGCGCCGGATGGAGCGACGAAGAGGCGGCCGTCGGCGAGGAGTACCTTGCGCACGCGCGGGAACTGCAGGCCGAGCGCGAGGCCGCGACGCGCGAAGGTCGCGCCCCGCGCTTCGCGGCGCTGCTGGACCGCTGGGGCGGCGTGCGGATCGCCTATCGCCGGCGTCTCATCGACAGTCCCGCCTATACGCTGAACCACGAAGAGGTCGGCAAGGCGCTGGAGGAAGGGGTCCAATTCGCCGAGTGCCTCGCGCCGACACGCATCGACGTCGACGCGTACGGTGCCGCGACGTCGATCACGCTGGCGCGACAGCAGCGCGGCGAGGACGGCCGCTGGAGCGCCGGCGATACCGAGACGTGGCCCGCCAGAACCATCCTGATCGCGGCGGGCACCTCGCCCAACACGGTCCTCGCGCGCGAGGATCCGACGCACTTCGTCCTCGACGGCAAGTATTTCCGCGCCGTCGACGACGACGGCGCCCCGGTCAAGCCGGCCACCGGCCATGCCAAGCCGCCGGCCGCCCAGGTGCTGCTGGCGCGACACGACGACGGACGCATGGTTTCGTTCTTCGGCGACCTGCATCCGACGTTCTACGGCAACGTCGTCAAGGCCATGGCCTCGGCGCAACGCGGCTACCCGGTCGTCTCGCGGGTGCTGGCGCGCCGCTCGCCGGTGCTCGCGGAGCCCTTTGATGCGTTCCGCGCGCGGCTCGACGACCTGCTGCGCCCTCGCGTCGAGCGCGTCGAGCGCCTGACGCCGACAATCGTCGAGGTCGTGGTCCGCGCGCCGATGGCCGCGCGGCGCTTCGAGCCGGGCCAGTTCTACCGCCTGCAGAATTTCGAGGCGCTGGCGCCTCGCCCGGCGATCGAGGGGCTGCCCACGCGCCTCCAGATGGAGGGCGTGGCGCTCACGGGCGCCTGGGTCGATCGCGATCGCGGCCTCGTCTCGACGATCGTGCTGGAGATGGGCGGCTCGGCCGACCTGTGCAGCCAGATGAAGCCGGGGGAGCCGATCGTCCTGATGGGTCCGACGGGCACGCCGACCGAAGTCCCCGGCGGCGAGACCGTGCTGCTCGCCGGCGGCGGCCTCGGCAATGCCGTGCTCTTCTCGATCGGGGCCGCGCTGCGCCGGAACGGCTCCCGCGTCCTGTACTTCGCCGGTTACAAGAAGGTGATCGACCGCTACAAGGTCGCAGAAATCGAGGCGGCGGCCGACGTCGTGGTCTGGTGCTGCGACGAGGCGCCGGGATTCAGCCCGGGGCGCGCACAGGACCGCTCCTTCGTCGGGAATATCGTCGATGCGATGGTCGCCTACGCGAGCGGGGCGCTCGGCGCCGTCGCGATCCCGACGCGCGACGTCGACCGGCTGATCGCGATCGGGTCGGACCGGATGATGGCCGCGGTCGGCAAGGCGCGGCACGGGGTCCTTGCCCCACATCTCAAGCAGGGCCACTGCGCGATCGGTTCGATCAATTCGCCGATGCAATGCATGATGAAGGAGATCTGCGCGCAGTGCCTGCAGCCGCAGCGCGACCCGCAGACCGGGCGCGAGATGCTCGTCTTCTCATGCTTCAACCAGGACCAGCCTCTCGATCGCGTCGACTTCGATGCGCTGCGTCAACGGCTCGCGCAGAATTCGCTGCAGGAGAAGCTCACGGCACGCTGGCTCGCGGCGCGTCACGCGTAGTGCGCCGCCGCAGTCCGGACCCGGCGGCGAATTGCGGCCCGTTTCGACGGCTGTCGGCACGATCGGGTTGAACGACCGACAGGTAGCGTAGGCCCTTCGTCCGTTGTCGCGGAGGGCCGATGCGCGTCGTGGCCGCCTGCCTGTTGTCTGCGCTCGTGGCCCCGGCGTTCGGCCAATCACACCCGGCGCCCGGGTTCGACGGATGCCGCGCGAGCACGCGCGTCGCGACCAGCGTCGCCGTCTGCATCGACGGCGTGGACGATGACGCCCTTTCCTCGTCCGTCTTGATGCCGCGCTACTACGATCGGGTCCGCGCGGAGCAGCGCGAAATCCAGGCGCGCTTCGGCCTGCATGCCGTGCACGGCGTCGCGTTCGAATCCTCGATCTCGATGGACCAGGCGCAAGGCGATGCCGCGTCGGCCGGCACCGTCCGGCGTGAACCGTTCGTGATGCGCCAGTCGCCGACGGAGCGCCTGGCGGGCCTGCGCTACGACCGCGACGACGTCTTCGTCCCCGGCGACCGCATCAGCATCCGCGCTGCCAGCGACATGCAACTCCTCGCGAAGGCCGCCGGACTGGCTCAGGCACCGGAATCCACGGAGGCCCTCGCGTTGCTCGGCCTGCGCTCGCGCGTGCAGTTCACCTGGCAGGTCGGCGACGCCGGCCGGGCGCTGCATTGGGAAGCCGGCGCGCGGATCGACCGCCGCAAGGACGAGGTGACGAGCGTCGTCACGCTGCGAATGCTGCGACGGTTCTAGGTCCAGGCGGCTGCGCTATGGCGCGCGCCCTCTCCCCCACCCCTCTCCCGCTTCGCGGGCGAGGGGAGTCCCGCCGTCGGCCGGGGCGGCGACGCTTGCCTTAGCGACGACGAGGCTCCCCTCGCCCGCGAAGTGTATAGACCGGGGACATAGGTAACAGGTGTTCGGGGACATGGGTGACACTTCTTAAGCTTCGGCATGGTCCTTTTTTCGGAGGGCACGATGCCGTGGCACGAGGTGGACACCATGACGTTGAGGCAGGAGTTCACGAGCTTGGCGCGGCAGGGGCAGGTGCCGCTGGCCGAGTTGTGTCGGCGCTACGGGATCAGCCGTAAGACGGGCTACAAGTGGCTGGGGCGGGCAGGCGCCGGCGGGGAAGCGGCGCTGCAGGATCGATCGCGGCGGCCGCACGTGTCACCCGGGCGGGTAAGTGCGAAGGTCGAAGAGCAGGTCGTGGCGCTGCGCCAGGCATTTCCGGCCTGGGGGCCACGCAAACTTCGGCGGCTGCTGCAATGCGAAGCGGTGCCGGCCGTCAGCACGGTGGCGGCGATTTTGCGGCGACACGGGCTGATCCGCGCCGATGATGCGCAGGAGCATCGGCCGTACACGCGCTTCGAGCACGCGCAGCCCAACGACCTGTGGCAGATGGACTTCAAGGGGCACTTTGCCATCGAGTCGGGTAGGTGCCACTCGCTGACGGTGCTGGACGACCATTCGCGCTTCTCGGTGGTGCTGGCGGCCTGCGGTGACGAGACCACCGGCACGGTGAAGCAGCATCTGGTGGAGGCGTTTCGTCGCTATGGGCTGCCGTGGCGCATGACGATGGACAACGGCGCGCCGTGGGGCAACGACGAGCGCCATGGCTACACGCCGCTGACGGTTTGGTTGATGAGGCTGGGAGTGGCCGTGTCGCACTCGCGGCCGTACCACCCGCAGACGCAGGGCAAGGACGAGCGCTTCCATCGGACGCTGAAGGCCGAAGTGCTACTGGGGCGGCGCTTCAACGATCTGGCTCACGTGCAGCAGCACTACGACGCATGGCGCCACGTCTACAACGCCGTGCGGCCGCACGAGGCGCTAGATCTGCAGGTGCCGCAGCAGCGCTATCGACCCAGCGCGCGCAGCTACCCGGAGCAGTTGCCCCCGCTGGAGTACGGGCCGGGCGACGAGGTCCGCAAGGTGCAGGACGGCGGGCAGTTGTGCTTCCGTGGAAGCAACTACTGGGTCCCCAAGGCGCTGCGCGGGCAGCCGGTGGCGCTACGCGCCACCGGCTGTCATGGAACCTTCGAGGTCTACTTCGGCCGCCATCGGATCACCGAAATCGACCTTCGAGACCGCTACGGGGCACAATCCAACGTGTAACCCATCTCCCCGAACGCCTGTTACCCATCTCCCCGGTCTAAACACGAAGCGGGAGAGGGGTGGGGGAGAGGGCCGGCAATGGGCGAAGACCGCCCCACCCGCGATGCCACGCCACGCCGACCGCTCACGGCTCCCCCGCAAGGTAGGCCTCCGGCGCGATCGGGCCACGGTCGCGCAGCGCGCGATCGTCGAGCTTCCACCGCGCCAGCGCACGCAGCAGCGGGACGCGATCGACGAACCGCAGCACGCCGCGACGCTCGATCCACCGCGCGTAGTCGACGTAGAGCGGATCGAGCGAAAGGTGGCGCTCCTCCGTCTTGGCGCGCAGGTAGTAGATGCCGTTGAGCAGGAGCAGTGCGGCGCACCGGCGTGCCGTCTCGGCGAGCGAGACGTCGACCATGAAGGGCATCGAGATCAGCCACCACGACAGGTTCTTCGCCAGGTAGGCCGGGTGCTTGCTGTAGCGGTAAGGGCCGTTGGTGATGATTCCGCGATGTGTCAGGTTCGAGAAGCGGGCGCCGAACGACACGGTCGCCCAGACGTAGATCACGAGCAGCAGCAGGATCGAGGCCCCCCACGCGCCATAGAGCCAGGGCAGCGGGCCGAGCCAACTGCCCCAGGCGCGTCCGCCCTCGTACTGCAGGTACTGCCGTCCGACCAGCGACCAGAACGGCTGGTAGCAGGCCAGCGCGACGACCCACCCCAGCAGGGTCGGCTCGCTGGAACGGATATGCGTGTCCGCGGCGCGCAGCGACGCGACGTAGGTCATCGAGACGAACGCGACGTCCAGGAGGTACATCCCGAAATAGGCGAAGTCGTACAGCGCGCCGAACGTGTCCAGATGCGCCAGGTCGTACGCCAGCAGGCGCCGCAGGTCGTTGCAGAAGTACGTGAACATCAGCGGCAGGAAGTAGCCCTTGACCAGCCATCCGAGCAGATGCTGGCCGACGGCGCGCCACTCGAGCCCGCGCCAGCGCAGCGTCACCAGGCGTCCGGTGGCATGCAGGCCGTCGTGCGGCCGCGCCATGCGTCGATCGACCCACGCGATGTACGGCACCGCGACGACGAGCCACGCGGGCCAGAGCAGCGAGCCGGGCCCGACGACCGACCAGTACTCTCGATAGAACGTCGCGTCGGCGTGGTATTCCGGAAATACCGCGTATAGAAGGCCGACGAAGCCGACCGACGCGGCGAGACCGGCGAATTTCGTCAGGATCCGCGGCCCGTCCCACGGCGCCTGCGCGACGGGTCGCGGCAGCAGCGCGCGCCGCTGGACGCGGAACGCGACCAGGTCCGGAATGAAGACGCCCGCGGCGGTACAGGCCATCACGACGACTGCGGCAAGTGCCGTGTTGTCGAACGGGTGGCCGATCCGCATCCAGGCGAGCGCACCGACCAAGGCCGCGAGTCCGCAGAAGGCCGTCGCGCCGGACGTCGCCGACGGCGGGGGCGATCGCGGCGCCTCGGCGCGACCCGTGTCCCGGTCCATCACGACGCGATGCGTCGATCCAGCATCGCCTGCGCGATCGTGTTGACGTCCGTGTATTCCAGTTCGGCGCCGGCGGGCACGCCGCGCGCGAGCCGCGTCACGCGCAGCTGGCGGTCGCGGCCATGCAGCATCTCGGTGATGTAGTGTGCCGTGGCGTCGCCCTCGGGCGTGAACGACGTGGCGACCACGACTTCGCGCACGAGGCCGTCGGTGGCGCGTGCGAGCAGGCGATCCAGCTGCAGCTCGCGGGGGCCGATGCCGTCCAGCGGCGACAGCCGGCCCAGCAGCGCGAAGTACAACCCGCCGTAGGCGAGGGACTGCTCGACGACGAGCTGGTCCGCCGGGCTCTCGACGACGCACAGCAGGCCGGCGTCGCGCCGCGGATCGGCGCAGGTGTCGCAGATCTCCTGCTCGGTCAGCGTGTTGCAGCGCGCGCAGTGACGGACGTTCGCGGCCGCGGCGAGCAGCGATTCGCCGAGGCGCACGGCGCCTTCGCGATCGTGCTGCAGCAGGTGGAAGGCAATGCGCTGCGCCGATCGCGGGCCGATGCCCGGCAGGCGCTTCAGGGCCTCGACGAGGGTCTCGAGCGCCGAGCCCGATTTCATGGAAAGCGACGCGCCGGGACCACGCTCAGAACGGCAGCTTGAATCCAGGCGGCAGCGGCAGGCCGGCGGTGATCGCGGCCATCTTCTGCTGGCTCGTTTCCTCGGCGCGACGGATCGCGTCGTTGAAAGCGGCCGCCACGAGGTCCTCCAGCATGTCGCGATCGTCGCCCAGCAGGCTCGGATCGATCGCGACGCGCTTCACCTGGTTCTTGCAGCTCATCGTGACCTTGACCATCCCGGCGCCGGCCTGCCCTTCGACCTCGATCGTCGCCAATTCGTCCTGCAGGCGCTTCATGTTCTCCTGCATCTTCTGCGCCTGCTGCATCAGTCCGGCGATCTGACCCTTCATCATCGGTTCGTCCTTGGTGCCATGGGATCGGGCGAGGCGCCGCTCGCGCCGCCCGCGTTGCCCGCGTTGCCCGCGTTGCCATTGGCGCCCTCGGCGGTCGGGCGGATCGAACCTGGCTCGACCTCGGCGCCGAAGCTGTCCATCAATTCTCGCACGAAGGGGTCCGCGTAGATGGCGTCGACCGCGCGCTGCTGGCGCTGGTCCCGCGCTTCCTGGGCGCGGTCCGCCGCCGTCGCGGTCTGCGGCGTGCCCAGTTCGGCACTGACGCGCACCGCCGCCCCCAGGACCTGGCGCAATGCGGCCTGCAGGCGTTGCGTCGCCCCGGAATCGAGCAGCGACCTGATCGGCACGCGCAGGTGGAAATGGCCCTGGTCGTAGGCGACGAGTTCGCTGCGTGCCGCAAGTTGCCCCGGCAGGCCACCGAGGGAGAGGCGCGCGACGAGCGCTGGCCAGTCGCCATCGAATTCCCGCGGCGGCGCAGCCGCGGCGGCCTCGGCGATCACCGCAGCCACGGGCGGCGCGGGCCGTTCGCGTGCGGGCGCGGCCCGCGGCTCGGCGCGGGGCGGCGCCGGCATCGATGCGCGCGACGGCCGCGCGCCCTGCAGCGCGGCGGCCGGGCGCGCCGGCGTCCGGTCGGCCTCGGCCTCGGGACGGAACGCGGCCATCCGGATCAGCGACATCGTGAATCCGGCGTACTCGTCCGGCGCAAGATGCAGGTCGTTGCGCCCGTGGAGCGCGATCTGGTAGTAGAGCTGGACCTCCTCGGCGGCGAAGCGCCGTGCCAGCTCCTGCACGCCCGCCTCGGTGTCGTCGACGACGGCCGAAGCGCCATCGGGCGCACCGCTCGCGCCGGCCGCGCCCGACGGGTCGAGGCCGCGCGGGCGCTCATCGCCGAGCTGTTGCGCCAGCGCGATCCGGTGCAGCAGGCTCGCGATGTCGCGCAAGGCCTGCGCGAACGACAGGTTGTGCTCCGCCATCTCGTCGGCGAGGGCGAGCATCGCGGCGACGTCGCCGTCGGCGAGCAGGCGCAGCAGCTGCAGCAGCGTCGAGGCGTCGATCGCGCCCATCATCGCCCGCACGCCCTCGAGCGTGACGCGCCCGGCACCATAGGCGATGGCCTGGTCGAGCAGCGACAGCGCATCGCGCATGCTGCCGCGCGCCGCGCGCGCGATCATCTGCAGCGCGGCCAGCTCGGCGGCGATCGACTCGGCCCCCAGGACCCGCGCGAGCTGGCCCGCGATGGCCGCCGGCGCCATCGGCTTGAGGTTGAACTGCAGGCAGCGGCTCAGCACGGTCACCGGGATCTTCTGCGGATCGGTGGTCGCGAGGATGAACTTGACGTAGTCGGGCGGCTCCTCCAGCGTCTTCAGCATCGCGTTGAACGCGTGCGCCGTGAGCATGTGCACTTCGTCGATCATGTAGACCTTGAAGCGCGCGCTGCTCGGCGCATACGCGGCCCGCTCCAGCAGCTGCGTCATCTCGTCGACGCCGCGGTTGCTGGCCGCGTCCATCTCGATGTAGTCGATGAAGCGCCCGGCGTCGATCGCGGTGCAGGCTTCGCACTGGTTGCACGGCGTCGGGGTGATGCCGCCCTGGCCGTCGGGACCGACGCAGTTGAGCGCCTTCGCCATGATGCGCGCCAGCGTCGTCTTGCCGACGCCGCGGGTCCCGGTGAACAGGTAGGCGTGGTGCAGCCGCTGGCCGGCGAGCGCATGCGACAACGCGCGCACGACGTGATCCTGGCCGATCGTCGATTCGAAATCGCGCGGCCGCCATTTGCGTGCTAGGACCTGGTAGGACATCGTCGCCGGATTGTAGTGATTCGGCTTCGCCCGCCCGCCGCGCTCAGGCGGCGCCGAGGCGCTGCAGGGCCTCGCCGGTGACGCGGCAGATGCGCCAGTCGGGCAGGACCTCCGCGCCCAGGGCGCGATAGAAGCCGATCGCCGGCTCGTTCCAGTCGAGCACCGCCCATTCGAAGCGCCCGCATCCGCGCTCCACCGCGAGGCGCGCAAGATGGCGGATGAGGGCCGCGCCGTACCCGCGGCCGCGCGCCTGCGGTTCGACGAACAGGTCCTCCAGGTACAGTCCGCGGCGCCCGAGGAACGTCGAGAAATTGTGGAAGTACACCGCGAAGCCGACCGCCCTGCCGTCGTCGATCGCGAGCACGATCTCGACGAGCGGGCGCGGATTCGACAGCTCGGCGACGATTTCCGCTTCGGTGGCGACGGCCCGGTCCTCGAGCTTCTCGTAGCGCGCCAGCGCCCGGATCAGGCCGACCACGGTCGTCGCATCCGCCGCCGTGGCGGGCCGTATCTGCAGCTTCATGCCGAGGGGCTCGATCCCATGCGGTGGGGCGGCGGGCGTGCCGTGCTCGCCGCCCGGGCGGCAGCCTCGCGCCCGGCGGGCGGCGAAGCGGCCTTGAACAGGAAACGGGAGGCGAGCCTTGTCCTCGGCACTTCGGGAATTCCGCTGTGGCTGCTTCGTTCCCGACCTGACCAGGTTCACGGCGCCCAAATGCGAGGGGGCCCGCCGCCGGCGAGTCTACTCCGGCTGCAGGGTCGATCGACCCGAACCGTCGCCCCGACGCGCGGCGGGCGATGCTGCCGAATCCGCGACAAGGTGTTAACATACGGCATCGAGTGGTCCGCGGCGTGAAGCCACGGAACGGCTCGGGCGGGGTGCACGCGCTTTGACGTGCATCGGCCCGTCGCCGTCGCGGAGCAACGCTCGCCTGCCTGGCCCCACACTTCACCACGGTATTTCCACGATCCCGACCGCGGCGCCGCCGCCGAGGATTCCATGAGCGAACTGATCAAGCACACCAACGACTCGTCGTTCGATTCCGACGTCCTGAAGGCCGAAGTGCCGGTCCTCGTCGACTACTGGGCGGAATGGTGCGGTCCCTGCAAGGGCATCGCGCCGATCCTCGACGAACTGTCCAAGGAATACTCCGGCCGCCTCACCGTCGCGAAGATGAACGTCGACGAGAACCAGACGACGCCGGTCAAGTACAACATCCGCGCGATCCCGACGCTGATGCTGTTCAAGAACGGTGCCGTGGTCGGCACGAAGGTCGGCCAACTGAGCAAGTCGCAACTGACCGCGTTCATCGACAGCAACATCTGACCTGACTACGGCGCGGACGTCCGTCGTCCGCGCCGCCCTCGCGGGTGCCCCGGCCTGTCGACAGGCGCCCCTCCCCTTCCCCGCAGTCGTCTTCCCCTCGCCCATGCAACTCTCCGAACTCAAGGCGCAGCACGTCTCGCAACTGCTCGAGATGGCCGCCGGACTCGAAATCGACAATGCCAACCGGATGCGCAAGCAGGAGTTGATGTTTGCGATCCTGAAGAAGCGCGCCAAGGGGGGCGAGTCGATCTACGGCGACGGCACGCTCGAAGTCCTGCCCGACGGGTTCGGCTTCCTGCGCTCGCCCGAGACGTCCTATCTCGCCAGCACCGACGACATCTACATCTCGCCGTCGCAGATCCGCCGCTTCAACCTGCATACCGGTGATTCCATCGAGGGCGAAGTCCGGACCCCGAAGGACGGCGAGCGCTACTTCGCCCTCGTCAAGGTCGACAAGGTCAACGGGCAGCCGCCGGAGTCGACGAAGCACCGGATCCTGTTCGAGAACCTGACGCCGCTCTTCCCCGACAAGCCGCTCCTGCTGGAGCGCGACATGAAAGGCGACGAGAACATCACCGGCCGCCTGATCGACATCATCGCGCCGATCGGCAAGGGGCAGCGCGGCCTGATCGTCTCCAGCCCGAAGTCGGGCAAGACCGTGCTGCTGCAGCACGTCGCGCACGCGATCACCTCGAACCACCCCGACGTCGTGCTGATCGTGCTGCTGATCGACGAGCGGCCGGAGGAAGTGACCGAGATGCAGCGGTCGGTCCGCGGCGAGGTCGTGAGCTCGACGTTCGACGAACCGGCGGCGCGCCACGTCCAGGTGGCCGAGATGGTCATCGAGAAGGCCAAGCGGCTGACGGAATCGAAGAAGGACGTCGTGATCCTGCTCGATTCCATCACGCGCCTGGCGCGGGCCTACAACACCGTCGTGCCGGCGTCGGGCAAGGTGCTCACCGGCGGCGTCGACGCGAACGCGCTGCAGCGCCCGAAGCGGTTCTTCGGCGCGGCGCGCAACATCGAGGAAGGCGGGTCGCTCACGATCATCGCCTCGGCCCTGATCGATACCGGATCGCGTATGGATGACGTGATCTACGAGGAGTTCAAGGGCACCGGCAACATGGAAATCCACCTCGAGCGCCGGCTTGCGGAAAAGCGCGTCTACCCGTCGATCAACGTGAATCGCTCCGGGACGCGCCGCGAGGAACTGCTGCTGCGCCCCGAAGTGCTGCAGAAGGTGTGGATCCTGCGCAAGCTGCTGTACGGCATGGACGAGATCGAGGCGATGGAGTTCCTCCTCGACAAGATGAAGGCGACGAAGAACAACGCCGAATTCTTCGACATGATGCGGCGCGGCGGCTGATCCGCGGGCGTCGCCCGCCACGATCCGGGCCCGGCGGCCTGACGGCCGCCTCGATTTGCCAGATCGCTCTCGACGAACGATAATTACAGGTTGTCCGGAACGCCCGTTCCGGGCGAAACATCCGAGGAAAACATGAAATCGGGCATCCATCCCGAGTATCGCGAAGTGGTCTTCGTCGATACCTCGAACGACTTCAGCTTCGTGAGCCGCTCGACCGTGCAGACGCGCGAGACGGTCGCCTGGAAGGACGGCAAGGAATACCCGCTGTGCAAGCTCGACACGTCGGCCGAGTCGCACCCGTTCTACACCGGGGCGCAGACACGCATCGTCGAGACGGGCCGCGTCGAGAAGTTCCGCCAGAAGTTCGCGGCGAAGTCCGAGGCCGTCAAGGCGGCCGCGGCCGCTGCGGCGGCGGCAGCCGCAGCGCAGCATGCCGGCGCGACGAAGTCGAAGAAGAAGTAACGAGCAAAACTGAGTTTAAGCACCAGGCCCTCGCCCGCCCGTGTCACGCAGGCCGCGGCAGCCAAGCTGCCGCGCGCCGTGTTGCTGGCGCTCCTCGTCGCGTACATCCTCATCGGATCGGCCGCGCGCGCTCCGTGGCCGGACGAGGGTGCCTGGTTCGGGGCCATGTGGACGCTGGCCCACGGCAGTTCGCCCGACTGGTGGTTCCCGAACGTGGCGGGTGCCCGCGACACGGTCGACGGGCCGATGCCGTCGTGGCTCGGCGCCGCGGCGATTCACGCGTTCGGGCCTTCGATCGGCGATGCGTGGGCGGCCCGGATCCCCAACCTGGCCTGGTTCGGCGTCGCGACCTCCGCGCTCTGGTACGGCGTGCTGCGCCTCGCGCGTCGCGAGGAGGCGCAACCCGTCACGCTCGCGTTCGGCGGCCACGCGGAAGCCCGCGACTACGGGCGCATGCTGGCCGACATCGCACTGCTCCTGCTGCTGGGGACGCTCGGCGTCGCGCTGCGGCTTCATGAGATCACGGCCGACGCGACGCTCGTCGCGCTGGGCTCCCTCGCGTTCTATGGCACGTCGATCGCGCTCGACAGCCCGTGGCGTGGCGGCATCGCGTGCGGCCTGGCGAACGCCGGCCTCGCACTGACGCTCGGTCCGCTGCCGGCGCTCGGCATGCTGGGCGGCTGCTGCGTGGCGCTGCGGTCGTCGGCGCGCGGCGCGGATGCCGGCGGCAGTCCGAGCTTCGAATCGTTCGACGGAACCCGTCCGGTCGCGGCGCCGCGCCGCGCCGGGGCGTCGGCGTGGATCGCCGTCGCGGTCGCCGTGGCCGCGGCGCTTCTCGCGCTCGCGTGGCCGATCGCCGCGACCACGCTGCATCCCAAGGCCGCGGCGTCCTTCTTCTCGCCATGGCCGGAAGCGTGGGGCACGCCGCCGGCCGCCGTCGGCCGCGAGGACTTCTCCTGGATCGCGCGCAATTCCGCGTGGTACCTCTGGCCGCTGTGGCCCCTGGCGGCCTGGGCGCTGTACGCGTGGCACGCCGTCCGCCCGGCGCCGCACATCGCGCGCCCCGCCTGGCTGATCGTCGGGATTCTCGCGGGCGCCGGATGCTGCGCGCCGGTCGGAGAGCCGGCGCTGGCCACTTGCGTCGCGCCGCTGGCAGCGTTGGCCGCCTTTGGCGCAACGACGTTGCGCCGCGGCGCCGAGAACCTGATGGACTGGCTCACGATCGTCCTGTTCACGCTCGCGGTGCTTTTCGTCTGGGCCTACTTCATCGCGATGACGAGCGGCTTTCCTCCGCGCATGGCCGCCTCGATCGCGCACCTCGCGCCGGGCTGGCGCGACGATCCGGGCGCCGGTTGGATCGTGTTGGCCGTCGCCGCCTCGGTCGCGTGGCTGGCGCTCGCCGGCTGGCGCTCCGCGCGATCGACGCCGGCGCTGTGGCGCGGGGCGCTGCTCGCGGCCGCCGGCGCAACGATGCTGTGGAGCGTGATGGTGGCCCTCTTCATGCCGGCCTTCGAATACACGCAGTCGCATCGCGACATCGCGCGCGAGATCGCGCGCCACGTGCCTTGGCGCGCCGGCTTCGAGGCGCCCGGGGACTGCCTTCAGGCGCACCGCATCCCGCTACCAATCCGCGGACTGATCGCCTTCGAAAGCGGGCTACGGTTCGGGCGGGGCGACGATGGCGAAGCCTGCGTCCTCGCGCTGCAGCGGATTTCCGGCACGACGCTGCTCGACGAGGACCCGCCGCCGGGCCACCCGGGCAGCTGGCGACCCCTATGGGACGGCCACCGTGCCGCGCGGCCGGCGGAAACGTGGAGGCTGTGGCAGCGCGTCGATCCTGGCACGCGCCCGACCAGGGCGCAGCCGGGCCACGGCGCCGCGCCTGCCGGTAAGACGGTCTCCGGTCCTACGGACCGATAGCCTGCAGCGCCCGAACGCGGGCCTCGATGGGCGGGTGGCTGGCGAAGAGCGCCAGGACGCCGCCCGGGCTGGCGATGCCCATCGTGCGCACCTGCTGCGGCAGCGCGCCGGCCTGCAACCCGCCGAGGCGCTGCAACGCGCTGATCATCGGGCGGCTCGATCCCATCAGCCGCGCCGAGCCGGCGTCGGCGCGGAATTCACGCCGGCGCGAATACGCCGCGACGATGATCGCCGCGAGGAACCCGAGCACGATGTCGAGGACGAAGACCGAGGCGTAGTAGCCGATCCCCGGGCGATATTCCTCGTCGTCGTTGCGAAGCACCCAGCGATCGATGACATAGCCGAACACGCGCGAGAGGAAGACGACGAACGTGTTCATCACGCCCTGCAGCAGCGTCATCGTGACCATGTCGCCGTTGGCGACGTGCGTCATCTCGTGCCCCAGAACCGCCTCGACCTCCTCGCGGCCCATCGACTGCAGCAGGCCGGTCGAGACGGCGACGAGCGCGCTGTTGCGAAACGCGCCGGTCGCGAAGGCGTTGGGTTCGCCCTGGTAGATGGCGACCTCCGGCATCGCCACCCCGGCATGCTCCGCGTGCCGGCGCACGGTGTCGAGCAGCCAAGTCTCCATCGCGTTCGACGGCTGCCGGATGACCTGCGCGCCGGTCGTCCACTTGGCCATGGGCTTGCTGATCAGCAGCGAAAAAAACGAGCCGGTGAATCCCACGACGGCCGCGAACGCGAGCAGCATCCCGAGGTTCAGGCCCTGTGCCTGCAGGTACTGGTTGACGCCGAGAAGGCTCGTGACGACGCCCAGGACCACGACAATCGCCAGGTTCGTCAGGACGAACAGAGCGATACGTTTCATACGATCTCCACGCGGTAAGGGAGGGTGCCGGACCGCAGTCTAGCCAACGGCGCCGCCGCTGCAATGACCTTAAGCCCGCCACGGCCGAACGTGGGGGCGGGCAAGGCCCCTTTCAAGACGGCCACGGAAGTGGCCCTAGAATCCTCCTTTCAAGCGCGCCGCGCACGGGCAAGCCTCGAAACCCCGGAGTCCACGATGTCCACGATCAAGGCCGAAGACCTCACCGAAAGCGTCGCCGCGGCCCTGCAATACATTTCCTACTACCACCCGGCCGACTTCATCAGCCACCTGGCGCGCGCGTACGCGGCGGAACAGGGGCCCGCCGCGAAGGACGCGATCGCGCAGATCCTGACCAACTCGCGGATGTGCGCCGAGGGCCGGCGACCGATCTGCCAGGACACCGGCATCGTCAACGTGTTCCTGAAAGTCGGCATGGACGTTCGCTGGCAGGGGTTCGGCGGCACGCTCGAGGATGCGATCAACGAAGGCGTGCGGCGCGGCTACAACGACCCCGAGAACCGGTTGCGCGCCTCGATCGTCGATCCGCCCGAATTCGGCCGGCGCAACACGAAGGACAACACGCCGGCGGTCGTCCACGTGCAGCTGGTGCCGGGCGACCAGGTCGACGTCACGGTCGCCGCGAAAGGGGGTGGCTCGGAGAACAAGTCGAAGTTCGAGATGCTCAATCCGAGCGATTCGATCGTCGACTGGGTGCTGAAGACGGTGCCGAAGATGGGCGCCGGCTGGTGCCCGCCGGGCATGCTCGGCATCGGCATCGGCGGCACCGCCGAGAAGGCCGTCCTGATGGCGAAGGAATCGCTGATGGACGACATCGACATGTACGAGCTGCTGCAACGCGGGCCGCGCAACGACGTCGAGAAGCTGCGCGTCGAACTCTACGAGAAGGTCAACGCGCTGGGCATCGGCGCGCAGGGCCTCGGCGGCCTTACAACCGTGCTCGACGTGAAGATCCGGATGTATCCGACGCACGCCGCCAGCAAGCCGATCGCGATGATCCCGAACTGCGCGGCGACGCGCCACGCGCATTTCGTGCTCGACGGCAGCGGCCCGGCGTACCTGGAGCCTCCGTCGCTCGACCTGTGGCCGGACGTCCATTGGCAGCCGGACTACGACAAGAGCGTGCGCGTCGACCTCGACCGGCTGACGCCGGCCGAGGTCGCGTCGTGGAAACCGGGCCAGACGCTGCTGCTGAACGGCCGGATGCTGACCGGACGCGACGCCGCGCACCAGCGCATCAAGGAGATGCTGGGTCGCGGCGAGAAGCTGCCGGTGGACTTCAAGAACCGCGTGATCTACTACGTCGGCCCTGTCGACCCGGTGCGCGACGAAGTCGTCGGGCCGGCCGGCCCGACGACGGCCACGCGGATGGACAAGTTCACGGACATGATGCTCGCGCAGACCGGGCTCGCCGCTATGGTGGGCAAGGCGGAGCGCGGACCGGCGGCGATCGAGGCGATCCGCAAGCATCGGAGCGCGTACCTGATGGCGGTCGGCGGCGCGGCCTATCTCGTCGCGAAGGCCATCAAGGCGGCGCGGGTCGTGGCGTTCGCCGACCTCGGGATGGAGGCCATCTACGAATTCGAGGTCAAGGACATGCCGGTGACGGTGGCTGTCGATTCGACCGGAACCTCGGTCCACGAGACCGGGCCGCGCGAATGGCAGGCGAAGATCGGAAAGATCCCGGTGGCCGTGGCGGCGTCGTAGGCGCCGGGCGGCCCCCTCTCCCCCGGCCCCTCTCCCGCTTCGCGGGCGAGGGGAGTTCCGGCGTCGTCTGAGCGAACGACTTGCGTCATCGCGACGACGACACTCCCCTCGCCCGTGCAGCGGGAGAGGGGAGTTCCGGCGACGTCTGAGCGAACGACTTGCGCCATCGCGACGACGAGACTCCCCTCGCCCGCGCAGCGGCGGGAGAGGGGCGGGGGGAG
>DATKPC010000090.1:0-19797 GCA_035524275.1 Burkholderiaceae bacterium | reverse complement strand
GCACCCAGAACGATCAAGATCTTCTTCATTTCCATGCTCCTAAGTAGATGAATCGAATGGCAAATCAACGAAAGGGGTCCGTCTTTGCGCCGTCGTTCGGGCGGCACCGGTTTTTGTTGTGGTGAATCATCCGGGCCAGCGGGTGAGCCAGCGTCACCCATGCGGAATGATTTGCGGTGGCGCCGAGCGGCACGCGGACCGCGCAGCCGGTGCGTTTTCGCCCGCCGACGCTCCGTGCCGGAATTGCAAAGCGAAGGCGGATGCGCCGTTTCGTCCCGATGCCAAGACTCGGGAGCGGCGCTGTGGCGCCGTTTTTTTCCTAACGGCGGACCTGTGCGAGCAGTGGTCTTCCCGACGTATTGCGGTTGCGCGCGCTACCCGCTCGTGGAGTCAGCGCTGTGGATCCGAGCGGCTGATTCCGCTGGCCGAAGGGTGGCCGTGAGCTAACCCGACGACCCGCAGTCGGTCCAATTTTTCGATGAGATCCTCGGCCCTTAGGTGCGTGTACCGCTTGAGCATCTGCATGGACTTGTGTCGGCTGATTGCCGCGACCTCTTGATCAGACAAGCCACCCTCGACCAATCGGCTGATAGCCTCGTGCCGCAAGTCGTGGAAATGAAGGTCGACGATGCCTATGCGTTTGCGTATCTCTCCCCAAACCTTCAGGAATTGGTACGGCCTCCGCTTTCCTTGTCGGCCCGGCTCTCCGAAGAAAACCAGCTCGACACCCTTCGGTCGCACAGGATTCGAGAGTGCGGCCTCGAGGATGTCGACCGCGCCTTTCGACAGTGGTACGGTACGTGCCGAGTCGTTCTTCGTGTCAGTCAGTCGCACGACGCGACGGCCCAAGTCGACTTGGTCAAGGCGCAGATTCACAATCTCGGACTGGCGCATGCCGGTTTCGATTGCCAGCCGGACGATCCACCCAAGCATGGGATTGCTGTGCGCGGAGACTGCGGCGAGCAGGCGCTGTTGCTCATCCGCGACCAACCGCCGATTGCGGCCCGGCCCTGGACTCGGCTTTCGAATGTTCGCCAGCGGGTTGAGTTGCAAGCCAAGATGCCACTCTTTCATGGCGATCGTAAACAGATGCCCGAGCAGCGCGAGTTCCAGCCGGACCGTGTTGTTTGCCTTGCCGTCGGCGAGCCGTCGGTCCCGAAATGCCGCGACGAGTTCCGGGGTGACAGCGGCAAGCGAATACTTCCCGAAGTGCGCAGCGAGTGTGCCGATGCGGGGAACCTCGCGAAGTCGGGTGCTGGCTTTCTTCTGCGTTGATATTTCGCGCGCATAGCGATCGAAGGCCTCGGCGACCGTCACGCGCTCGCAAGCATTGCGGCAGATGAAGAGGCCGCGAACCATCTCGTCCTCGGCGCGGCGGGCCCAATCCTCGGCGTCCCGGCGGGTGCGAAAGCTCCTCGCCGTCGTCGGCCAGCCGTTCCGCCGGATGACCGCCTTCCACTTTCCAGATGGACTCCTTACGAGCGTCGCCATGAGCGCCCTCGCGCGCGGCGACTGTACCCATTTTGTACCTGGAGGCGCCTTTGGGACGGACTCCAACGGAACAAAATGCCGTAACGTTTTGATTTTTCTGGTGGGCCGTGCAGGACTTGAACCTGCGACCAACGGATTAAAAGTCCGCTGCTCTACCGACTGAGCTAACGACCCGACCGCGCCCGCCGCCGCGATGGCAGGCGGGCGGCACACGCCGTGCAACCCGAAATTATAGGGGCCCGCCGGTGGCGGGCCGTCGGGCCCGTCACCGACCGCATTCGCCGGTCAGCGCCCGAGCGACGCGAGGCGCTCCTTCGCGAGCTTCGACGCGTCGGAGTCGGGGAAGTCCTTGACGATCCGGTTGAGCGTCACGCGCGCCTTGGCGCGGTCGTTCAGCTCGACCTGGCTCGCGGCAATGTTGAGCAGCGCCTCCGGTGCCCGCGGCGAGTCGCCGTAGCGATCGACGACGACCTGCTGCGCGGTGATCGCGGACTTGTAGTCCTTCAGCGCGTAGTACGAACTGCCCAGCCAGTACTGCGCCGACGGCGCGAACGGCGAATCCGGGTAGCGCGCGACGAAATTCTGCAGGCTCGTCACGGCCGTGCGGAAATCGCTGGCGCGAAACTGCGACAGCGCCGTGTCGTACGCCGACTGCTCGCCGCGGTCGATCTGCGTCGCGCGGCCGTCGACGGTGACGCTCTGCGGTTCGAGCTTCTTCAGGCGCGCATCCAGGTCCGTATAAAGGTCCTTGTCGCGCCGCTGCAGCGTCGCGACGTCGTTCGTGAGCTGCTCGACCTGCCCGCGCAGCTTCGCGATGTCCTGGCGCAGCGCGTCGATCTGGCTCGCGAGCTCGAGCTGTCCGCTCTGGCCCGCTTCGAGCCGATCGAGACGCTTGCCGAGGTCGGAGATCTGCTGCTGATCCTTCGTCGCGAGATCCGAGACCTGCTGGCGCAGGTCGAGGATCGCCTTGCGCGCCTCGTCGTCGCCGAACAGCGCGGCCTGCGCGCTGCCGGCGGCGCCGAGCGTCGCGGCCAACGCGACGACGGGGGCGAGCAGGGCGGACCACCGTGCACCCTTGGTAAATGTGCCGGCCTGCCATCGGTTCGGGAATATGTCACGCATCGCTTCCTGCTCCCCTCAAATGCAATGCGCGCCGGTCGCCGCGGTGGAGCCCGCGGCGCGGCGCGCGACCCGGATCCTCGTCGAGCGGGGCGCCGGTCCCGCCGGTGCCCCGCCTCCGCTCAGCGGTAGACGATGTCGGCGCGGCGATTCTCGGCCCAGGCCGCTTCGTCGTGGCCCATCGCGCGCGGCTTTTCCTTGCCGTTGCTGATCGACTCGATCTGCGCGTCCGTGGCGCCGAGCAGCGTCAGGCGCTGGCGAACCGCGTCGGCGCGGCGCTGGCCGAGCGCCAGGTTGTATTCGCGGCCGCCGCGCTCGTCGCAGTTGCCTTCGACCGTCACGTGGCGACCCTTGTTCGACGCCAGGTAGCGGCCATGGGCCTCGATGACGCCTTGCGATTCCGGCTTCACCGACGAGCTGTCGAAATCGAAGTAGACGCTGCGGTTCGCGAGCGCGCCCTTCGGATCGTTGAGCGGGTCCATGGCCATCGGCGCGGTCTCCACCGGCGTCACGGCGCCCGTTTGCGGTGCCGGCTGGGTCGGCGCCGACTTGGGTGCGGCCTCGGTCACCGGCGCTGGCTTTTCCTGCAGCTTCGTGCTGGAGCACCCGACGGCGAAAACCGCCGTGCAGGCGACCAGGGTCAGTGTTCGGACCGATATCATCTTAAGACCTCCGCTATTTTGAGAAAGGGCCCCACGTGGGCTCGCGAACATCGCCGTTCGGGCCGGTCAGGCGGGTTCGCACGCGACCATCGACCGAGGCGGACGCGAGGATGCCGCGCCCTCCCACTTCGGTCGCGTAAAGCAGCAGGCGCCCGTTGGGCGCGAAGCTCGGCGATTCGTCGTGGACCGTATCGGTCACGGTAAGTTCCTGCGCCGTCGCCAGGTCGAGCACTTCGACCTGGAACAGCCCGTTGCGGCGGGAGACGTAGGCGAGCGTCTTGCCGTCCGGGCTGATCCGCGGGGTAATGTTGTAGTCGCCGTTGAACGTGATCCGCGTGGCGTCGCCGCCGCTCGCCGACATCCGGTAGATCTGCGGCAGCCCGCCGCGATCCGACGTGAAATAGATGCTGCCGCCGTCGGGCGAGAACACCGGCTCGGTGTCGATCGCGGCATTCTGCGTCAGGCGGCGCAGGTTGGACCCGTCGACGTTCATCGCGTAGATCTCGGTGTTGCCATCCTTGGACAGCGCGACCGCGAGCGTCTTGCCGTCGGGCGAGAACGCCGGCGCGCTGTTGCTGCCGCGATAGTTCGCGACCATGTGGCGTTCGCCGGAACTGAGCGCCTGGACGTAGACCGCGGCCTTGCCGGTCTCGAACGACACGTAGCCGATGTGGTCGCCATCCGGCGCCCAGGTCGGCGAGATGATCGGCTCGCGAGAGCGCAGCGCGGTCTTCGGGTTGGCGCCGTCGGCGTCGGCGATCTGCAATTCGTACGAGGCGCGGCCGAACTGCACGACATAGGCGATGCGCGTCGCGAACACGCCCTTGTCGCCCGTGAGCTTCTCGTAGATCCGATCGGCGATCTTGTGCGCGGTCAGGCGAAGTTCTTCCGCGGAACTCACGTACGCCTGGCCGTCGAGTTGCGCCGACTTGACCGTGTCATAGAGGCGGAAGCGGACGTCGTAGCGACCGTCGGCGAGCCGCGAGACCGAGCCCACCGCGAGCGCATCGGCGCCGCGCGACTTCCAGTCGGGAAAGTTCACGGTCACGGCTTCCGACATCGGCGCCGCGCCCGGATCGATGAGGCGGAACAGCCCGGAGCGCGTGAGATCCGCCCGGATGATGCCGGGCACGTCCTGCGGCGCGCTGCCGTCGGAGGCGAAGTTCGCGACCGCGACCGGGAACTGCTGCGAACCGACGCCGGTGATCTCGACCCGCATCTGCGCGGATGCCGGCCGGGCCAGGACGCCGGCGAGGATAGCCAACGCCAGCGCGAAGGCAACGCGCGCGGCGCGAACCGTCGCGGAAGGGACCGTGTTCTTCATGAGGGCGGATTTTATCGTGGGCATGGGGGCGGCGCCGGGCGGGCCGGACAGGGTCCTCGAGCCGGCAAGTCTCGACGTTTCGCGCGGCAGGGTCTTCGTCCGATCGATGGAGCGTTCACTCGTTAGGCCGGAAGTCGAGGGTCATCGACCGCGGAACCGTGCCGTCGCTCTGGCGCGGGAACGGATCGCAACGGCGGATCGCGCGATCGACCGCCTCGTCGTAGCTCGGGATGCCGCTCGGCTTTACGAGGCGTGGCGGCCCCGACTGCGAGCCGTCGGGCAGCAGGTCGACGTTGAACGTGGCCTTGGCGTCGGCCGGCGCGCCGGTCGGATCGAAGATGATCTTCGGCCGGATGCAGTTCTTGATGAGGCCGGCGTACGTCGGGTCGATGCTGCGCCCGCCGCCGCCGCGCGCGGTCGAGCTGGTCCCGGACGGCGATCCACCCGCCGAGCCGGTGGCGGCGGCGAGCGTGCGCTCCAGCTCGGCCTGCCGCAGCTTCTCCGCGTCGCGCTGCGCGCGCTGCTCGTCGGCCTTCTTCGGCTCGGGCGGCTTCTTCGGTTCCTCTTTCGGCTTCGGCTCGGGCTTGGGTTCCGGTTTCGGTTCCGGCTTCGGTTCCGGCTTGGGCTCCGGCTTCTTGACCGGCTCCGGCGGCGGAGGCGGCGTGGGCTCCGGCAGCGGCTTCGCCTTCGCCTGCTTCTCGACGATGTCGGCGTCGGGCCGCTCCGGCTCGTTCGTCACGGTCGGCGGCGGGGGCGGCGGAGGCGGCGCCGGAACGACGACCGACGGCGGCGCCGGCACGTCCCACAACTCGGCCGCGGCGGGCGCGTCCTCCGAGACCGTATGCCACTGCACCGCGAACCACAGCGCCGCGAACAGCAGCGCATGCATCGTCACCGCGAGCAGGAACGACGCGGCCGTATTGCGCGGCTGCCGCGGGCGGCGCGGCGCCCTCGGCGTGACTTGGCTCAGCGGCATCGGGCGATCAGCCCGGCGGCGTGGCCGGGTTGACGACCGCCAGGCCGACTCGCCGCACGCGGGCCTTGTACAGCTCGTTCATGACCTTCGTGACGTCCTCGTAGCGCGCGGCCTTGTCGCCATAGATCACGACCGGCGTATCGGGTTCGGCGCGCTGGCGGTCGGTCACGGCCGAGATGATTCCCGGCAGGTCGATCGTGCGCTCGCCCGCCTTGTCGCGCAGCTTGAAGGTGCCGTTGGCGAAGACGAAGACCGCGATCGGCGCGTCCGGGGCGCGCGACGCCTTGCCGACGGTGGGCAGGTCGACGAGGCTCGGCTGCACGAACGGCGCAGCGACCATCAGGATGACGACGAGGACCAGCATCACGTCGATGTAGGGCACGACGTTGATGTCGGCCATCATGCGGCGGCGTCCGTTGCCGCTGCGCCTCGCAAGGATTGCCATCGCGCCTACCTCTGCCGTTGCAGGATGTTCGAGAACTCCTCGATGAAGGTCTCGAACCGGTTGGCGAGGCGATCGATGTCGTGCGCGAAACGGTTGTACGCGATGACCGCCGGGATGGCGGCGAACAGGCCGATCGCGGTCGCGATCAGCGATTCCGCGATGCCGGGGGCCACGGTCGCGAGCGTCGCCTGCTGCAGGTTCGCAAGGCCGGTGAACGCATGCATGATCCCCCACACGGTGCCGAAAAGGCCGATGTAGGGGCTCACCGAGCCGGCCGACGCGAGGAACGCGAGGCGCGACTCGAGCGCGTCCATTTCGCGCTGGTAGGCGGCGCGCATCGCGCGCCGGGCCCCGTCGAGCAGCGCGCTGCGATCGCCGGCCGCATTGCCGGCGCGGTCGCGCAGCTTCAGGAATTCGCTCATCCCGGATTCGAAGATCCGCTCCAGCGCGCCCGTCTTGCGGCGCGGATTGGACGCCGCCTCGTAGAGCGAAGCGAGATCCGATCCGCCCCAGAACTTGCGCTCGAACTCGTTGGTCTCGCCGCGGGTGCGGCGGATCGCGAACCACTTGCTGAAGATCGCCGTCCACGAACCGAGCGAGACGAGCAGCAGCAGGGTCATCACGAGCTGCACCACCAACGTGGCACGCGTGATCAGCGACAGGATGGAAAGGTCGGCGGCGGCGTTCATCGGGGGCTTCGGAAGGGGACCCGGGGAACCGGGAAGGATGGGAAGGGCGCGGGACGAGAGGATAGCGACTGTTGGGGTTTCGTGGTGCACTGCGCCAGGAACGTCGCCATTCACCCGGGTCCGTGGCCGGGAGCACGCGCCGCGACGGCGGCGGCCTTCTCGAGCAGGCCGTCGGGCAGCCGGACCGGGGCCAGGCTGCGGACATCCACCGCGGCCACCGCAACCCGGCCGCGCGCCAGTTCGACGCCGTCGCGCCACGCGCCCTGGCCGAAGACGAGGCTCGCGCGCCTTGCCGCGACGATCCTCGCCTCGATCAGCAGCTCGTCGTCGAGGCGGGCCGGCCGCAGGTAGTCGACCTGCGCCGAGGTGACGACGAACTGCACGCCGCCGCCCGTGGCCATCGCGTGCTGGTCGACGCCGCACGCGCGCAGCCACTCGGTGCGGCAACGCTCGAAGAATTTGAGGAAGTTCGCGTAGTAGACGATGCCACCGGCGTCGGTGTCCTCGTAGTAGACGCGAACATTCCAGCGGAATGCCGCACCGGCCGAAACGTCCGGAGGCCGGTCCGCGGCCGCACGTTCGTTCGGCACGGCGCGCATTTTAGCCGTTGCCGCCGCCGGGTGCCGGCGGCAGGCGCGGGGGTTGCCGCGCCTGCGGTTAGAATCCGCGTTCATGGCGGGGCGGGGCGGCCGAGGACGGCGCGAGTCCGTCGGGCCGCGCGGGGGTTCAGGAATGCCAAGGCGGTCGCCGTGCTGGGGCGTTTGCCGGTCCGCTTGAGGGCCGCGCGGGCCTTTGCCCCGCTCGCGGTCGTTGCCGGGCTTGCCGCATGCGGCGAGCACGTGATTCCGGCGAGCCCGAACCCGTCCGGATCCGAGTCGCAGAATGTCCTTTACACGGCGTTCGACGACCGCACGCCGAAATTCCTCGACCCGACGGCGTCCTACTCCGAGGACGAGACGCCGTATGTCTACCTTTCGTACGAGCCGCCGTACCGCTTTCACTACCTGAAGCGGCCGTACGAACTGGTGCCGCGTTCCGCCGAGCGCGTCGTCGAGCCGCGCTACGTCGGCGCGGACGGCAGGACGCTGCCGGCCGACGTGGCACCGGAACGGGTCGCCGAGAGCGTCTATGACATTCCGATCCGTCGCGGAATCGTGTTCGCGCCGCACCCGGCCTTCGCGAAGGACAAGGACGGCCGCTACCTGTACCACCACCTGACGGCCGCCGACGTGGCCGGCAAGTACCGGCCGCAGGACTTTCCGGTGCAGGGCACGCGAGAACTCGTCGCCGACGATTTCGTCTATGCGATCCGGCGCCTCGCGACGACGCGGATCCAGTCACAGGCGTTCGCGGTGCTCGCCGACTACGTCGTCGGGCTGAAGGAATACGGCTTGCGCATCCAGCAGGTCGACAAGGAATTGCGGGCCGCGTTGCCGCCGACCGCGGCCGACCTGCCGTTCCTTGACTTCCGCAAGTACGAGATGCCCGGTGCGGTCGCGCTCGATGACCACACGCTGCGCATCCGGATCAAGGGAAGGTACCCGCAGTTCAAGTACTGGCTGCAGATGACGTTCTTCGCGCCGGTCCCGTGGGAGGCCGATGCGTTCTACGCGCAGCCCGGGATGGCCGGCAACAACCTGACGATGAACTACTGGCCTGTCGGCACCGGCCCGTACATGGTCACGCAGTACGTCGACAACCGCGAGATCGTGCTGACGCGCAACCCGAACTTCCGCGGCGAACCGTACCCCTGCGAGGGCGCCCCCGGCGACCGCGAGGCCGGGCTTCTCGCCGACTGCGGCAAGATGATGCCGTTCGTCGACCGGATCGTCGCGCGCCTGGAGAAGGAGGTCACGCCGCTGGAGACGAAATTCGTCCAGGGTTTCTACGACGTCGACGACGTCTGGCGCGTCGATCGCGCGAGCAAGTACGCAGTCGATGCCCTGAATTCGGAGGAGGTCGCGCGGCGCTTTCGCGAGCGCGGCATCCGGCTGCCGCAGACGACCGACGTGTCCAACTGGTACATCGGCTTCAACTGGTGGGACCCGGTCGTGGGCAAGGGCAAGACGCCCCAGGACCAGGTCCGCAATCGCAAGCTGCGCCAGGCGCTGTCGATCGCCATCGACTGGGAGGAATTCGTCCGCGTCTTCGAGCACAAGTCCGGCGTGCCGGCGATGGGGCCGCTGCCGCCGCGGATCTTCGGTCACCGCGACGGCGTCGAGGGTATCGATCGGGTCGTCTACGACGTCGTCGACGGCCAGCCGCGGCGCAAGTCGATCGACGAAGCGCGCAAGCTGATCGCGGAGGCGGGCTACCCCGACGGCATCAGCGAAAAGACGGGCAAGCCGCTCGTCATCAACTACGACTACCAGCGTGCGCTGACGCCGGAGTCCAAGGCCGAGGTCGAGTGGGTCGCGAAGCAGTTCGCGAAGCTCGGCGTGCAGCTGGAGGTCCGCGCGACCGACTACAACCGGTTCCAGGACAAGATGAACAACGGGACCGAGCAGATCTTCTGGTGGGGCTGGAAGGCGGACTATCCGGACGCCGAGAACTTCCTCTTCCTGCTCTACGGACCCGGCTCGCGCGCCGCGACCCACGGCAACGGGCAGAACGAGTCGAACTACCAGAACGACGAGTTCGACCGGCTGTTCGACCGCTTCAAGTACCTCGACGACGGCCCGGAGAAGCAGCAGCTCATCGACCGCATGATCCATATCCTGCAGGACGACTGTCCCTGGGCGTTCGGCTACTTCCCCTACGCGTTCGGCGGCTATCACGACTGGGTTGCCAACGGCGTGCCGGATTCGATGATCCGCGACCGGCTGGAGTACGTCCGGCTGGACCCGGCGCGCCGCGCCGCCGAGATCGCGACCTGGAACCGCCCGATCTGGTGGCCGCTGTGGGCTTTCGGCGTCGTCGCTGCGGCCGTGGTGGCCCCGGCGTTCGTCGCCTGGCGCCGGCGCGAGCGGATGACGGCGGGCCGCACGCTGGCGGCCGGGGCCTGAGGACCGGTCCCGGGCCGCCGCCGATGATCAACTACGTCATCCGACGGGCGTTCTACGCCGTCCTGATCCTCGTCGGCGTGAACCTGCTGACGTTCACGCTGTTCTTCGCGGTCAACTCGCCGGACAACATCGCGCGGCTGAACCTCGGCGGCAAGCGCGTCACGCAGGACGCGATCGACGCCTGGAAGGTGCAGCACGGCTACGACGTGCCGCTGTGGTTCGACGCCGGCGCCCGCGGCACGGCCAAGGTCACGCACACGCTGCTCTTCGAGCGGTCGCTGTCGATGTTCTCGCTCGATTTCGGCCGCGCCGACAACGGCCGCGACATTCGCCACGAGATCGCGCAGCGCGTCGGGCCGAGCGCGCTGCTGATGCTGCCGATGACGCTGCTCACGACCGCGGTGGCGATCGCCTTCGCGCTGCTGCTCGTCTTCTTCCGCGCCAGCTACCTCGACTTCTGGGGCACCGTGCTGTGCGTCGTGATGATGTCGATCTCGAGCCTGTTCTACATCATCGTCGCCCAATGGCTGTTCGGAAAGACGCTGCACGAGTTCCCGATCTCCGGCTACGAGGGCGGGCTCGATGCGCCGAAGTTTCTGCTGCTGCCGATCGTCGTCGGCGTCCTGTTCCAGCTCGGCTCGGAGGCGCGCCTGTTCCGCGCGATGCTGCTGGAGGAGGCCGGCAAGGACTACGTCCGCACGGCGCGCGCCAAGGGGCTCGCCGAGCCGGCGGTGCTCTTCGGCCACGTGCTGCGCAACAGCTGGCTGCCGATCCTGACGCACGTCGGCGCGCTGCTGCCCTACGCCTTCCTCGGCTCGCTCGTCTTCGAGTCGTTCTTCGCGATCCCGGGGCTCGGCAACTACACGATCGAGGCCATCGTCGCGCAGGATTTCGCGATCGTCCACGCGATGGTCTTCCTCGGCTCGGCGCTCTACATCGCCGCGTATCTCGCGACCGATCTCGCGTACGCGTGGGTCGATCCGCGCGTCCGGCTCGCCTGATCGGCCGCGCCCGAGGTTCGCCTGCCCATGACGTCCGCCATCCCATGAAGTTCGTCTTCCCATGAAGTTCGTCTTCCCATGAAGTTCGTCTTCATCTGGACCGACCTCGCGCTGTGGCTCGTCGCGCTGGCCGTCGCCGCCTACGTCGCGCGCGTGCAGCGCGACGCCGACCTGCGGCGCCTGTGGCGCTTCGTCACGCACGATGCGGCGGCGATGTGCGCGGCGATCGTCCTGCTCGCGTTCGCCGCGATCGCGCTGCTCGACTCGGTCCACTACCGGCCGCGGATCGACGGCGTGGAAGGCGCGGCCCCGGTCTACGCCCCGCGCGCCTATTCGCTGCTCGACCACCTGCTTTCGCATGCGATCGACGCGCGCGAGAAGACCTACTCCGAGCCGCTGGCGTACCGCTCGTTCACGAAGGAGACGCTCGTCGTCGGCGGCCGCGAGGCGCGCGGATTCCCGCGGCTGAAGTTCGGCGGCGCCCACTTGCGGGACCCGGAACGCGACTGGCTCGGCGACGTGCTGGCACGCTCGGCGGCGGGGCTTGCCGGCGGCGCGGTCGTGGCGCTGGCGCTGCTCGCGCTGGTCGTCGCGCACCAGGCGCGCCTGGAGGGCGTCGGCTTCGCGCGGGCGGCGCGCGACGTGGCCGCCAACCGGACCGCGCTGCCGTGGCGCGCGATGGCCACCACGCTGACGCTGCTCGCGCTCTTCATCGGCTGGGTCGCCGCGCTGTGGCCGCACTACCACGTCTTCGGCACCGACCTCACCGGCAATGACGTGCTCTACGAGACATTGAAGAGCGTGCGCACCGCGGCCGTCATCGGCACGCTGTCGTCGGCGGCGACGCTGCCCTTCGCGGTCGCGCTCGGGATCCTCGCCGGCTACTACAGGGGGTGGGTCGACGACGTGATCCAGTACCTCTATACCGTGCTGTCGTCGATTCCTTCGGTGCTGCTGATTGCCGCGCTCGTGCTGCTGATCCAGGTCTGGATCGACAAGAACCCGCAGTGGTTCGATACCGGGCTGGAACGGGCTGAATTCCGCCTGCTGCTGCTGTGCCTGATCCTCGGCGTCACCGGGTGGTCGACGCTGTGCCGGCTGCTGCGCGCCGAAACGCTGAAGCTCGCGGAGCTCGACTACGTCCAGGCGGCCCGCGCCTTCGGCGTGGCCGACGTGCGGATCATGTTCGCGCATATCCTGCCCAACGTGATGCACCTCGTGCTGATCGTCACGGTGCTCGATTTCTCGGCACTCGTGCTCTACGAGGCCGTCCTGTCCTACGTCGGCGTCGGCGTCGACCCGACCTCGTCGAGCTTCGGCTCGATGATCAACCTGGCGCGCTCCGAGATGTCGCGCGATCCGGCGGTCTGGTGGAACCTCGGCGCGGCGTTCGTCTTCATGCTGGGGGTCGTGCTGTCGGCAAACCTGTTCGCCGACGCGGTGCGCGACGCCTTCGACCCGCGCGCCCGCGCCGCGCGTCCGCAGCGACGGCGACCGGCGGAGGCCACGTGACGCCCATGCTCGATATCCGCGGGCTGGACACGGTGCTGCAGACCGAGACCGGTGTCGTGCATGCGCTCGACGCGCTGGATCTGTCGATCCGGCGCGGCGAGACGTTCGCGGTCGTCGGCGAATCCGGCTGCGGCAAGTCCATGACGGCGCTGTCGATCCTGCGCCTGCTGCCGGACAACGGGCGCGTCGCGCGCGGCACGATCGTGCTCGAGCGCACCGACATCGCGCAGCTTCCGGAGTCGCGGATGCGCGACATCCGCGGCGGCCGTATCAGCATCATCTTCCAGGAGCCGGCCACCAGCCTCAATCCGGTGCTGCCGGTCGGGCGCCAGATCGTCGAGGCGATCGAGCGGCACACGCCGCTGCGCGGCGCCGCGGCGCGCGAGCGCGCGCTGCACTGGCTGGCGCGCGTCGGGCTGCCGGAGCCGGCGCGGCGCTTCGGGGCCTTTCCGTTCCAGCTGTCCGGCGGCCAGAAGCAGCGGGTGATGATCGCGATCGCCCTGGCCGCCGAACCGGGCCTGTTGATCGCCGACGAGCCGACGACGGCGCTGGACGTCACGATCCAGCGCCAGATCCTCGACCTGCTGCGCGAGCTGCAGCGGGAGCAGGGGATGGCGATGATGCTGATCACGCACGACCTCGCGATCGTCTCGGAGATGGCGCACCGCGTCGCGTTGATGTACGCCGGACAGGTCGTCGAAGTCGCCGAGACCGGGGACTTCTTCGCGCAGCCGCTGCACCCGTATGCGCAGGCCCTGTTCGGCGCGCTGCCGGAATCCGGCGCGCGCGGTCGACGCCTCGCCGCGATTCCCGGGACCGTGCCGCCGCTCGACCGGCCGTTTCCCGGCTGCCGCTTCGTCGAGCGCTGCGCGGCTGCGCAGGAGGCTTGCCGGACGACGCCGCCGCAACTCGTGCGGCCGCTGGGCACCCATGACGTCCGCTGCATGCTTTATCTCGGCGCGGGCGACGGCGGATCGGTACTGCGCGCGGCCGAGCAGGCGGCACGACGCCCGGCCGGCGGCGACGGCGAGGTCACGCCGGCAGGCGTGTCGGCAGGGGCGCTGCCGGGGGCGCCGGCTGAGCGCCCCGGCGCGTCCGCGGCGGCTCCGCTGCTGGAACTCGTCGACTATAAGGTCTGGTTCCCGATCCGCGGCGGCCTGCTGCAGCGGGTCCGCGACCACTACAAGGCCGTCGACGGCATATCGCTGCGGCTCGACGCCGGACGTACGCTCGCGCTGGTCGGCGAGTCCGGGTGCGGAAAGACGACGACCGGCAAGGCGCTATTGCAGCTGCTTCGCGGCGTCGCGCGGATCGAAGGCAGCGCGCGCCTCGAGGGCCGGGAACTGGGCTCGCTCGACGGCCAGGCGTTGCGCCAGGCGCGGCGAAACGCGCAGATCATCTTCCAGGACCCGTTCGCGTCGCTGGACCCGCGCATGCGCGTCGCCGACATTCTCGCCGAGGGGGTCGCGGCGCTGCGGCCCGACATCGGCCGCGCCGATCGCCAGGATCGCCTCGCCGCGCTGATGCAGCGCGTCGGGCTGCGGCCGGAGGCGCTCGGCCGCTACCCGCACGAATTCTCCGGCGGCCAGCGCCAGCGGATCGCGATTGCACGCGCGCTCGCGGTCGAGCCGAAGCTGATCGTCTGCGACGAGCCGACGTCGGCGCTCGACGTCTCGGTGCAGGCGCAGATCCTGAACCTGCTCGCGCAGCTGCAGCGGGACCTGGGCATCGCCTACCTCTTCATCACGCACAACTTCGGCGTCGTCGAATACCTGGCCGACGAGATCGCGGTGATGCGCGGCGGCCGGATCGTCGAATATGGCGCCGCGGATCGCGTTCTCGCTGCACCGCAGGACGACTACACGCGCACGCTGCTCGCCGCGGTGCCGCGCCTTTCGCGCGCGGCCTGAGCCCTTTGGAGCGGCGCCCCGGCGCCGGGCGCATGCGCCCCGCGCGCGTGCAATCGCGCCGGTGACATAAGCCTCAATCGTCTGTGTGATGTACGCAACAACGCCGCGACCTCACTCGAATCGGTATTGCCAAACGCGTTACCAAACTCTGACAATCGCCGCACAGTTCGTTGACAAGGCGGCGCATTTTGCGCCGCAACAAGGCGCACGGGAAACACGCATCGATGCACCACGGCAAGGATCGATGCCTCAAGAAAGCGCCACGGCGGTCAAAGCGATCGCCAGTCGACGAATCAATCTCTTTCGCGAGGGGAAATGACCGTGTCAACATTTAGAGCCACAGCGATGGCCCGGGCAATTGCTGCCGCCGGCGGCGGCGTGTTGCTGATGGGGCTGCCGGCGCTCGTCTGGGCGCAGGACAGTTCGTCGTCCGGGCAGGCGCCGCAGAACCTGGAGCGCGTCGAGATCACCGGGTCGTCGATCAAGCGGATCGCCAACGAGGGCGCGCTGCCCGTCCAGGTCGTCACGCACGCCGAAATCGAGCAGGCCGCCGTCACGACCTTGACGGACCTGCTGCAGAAGCTGCCGGCGGTGCAGAACTTCGTGCCGGCGTCCAATTCGGTCAACGGGGCATCGGGTGGCGTCATGAACGCCGCGCTGCACGCGCTGCCGGGCCAGTACACGCTGGTGCTCGTCAACGGCCGCCGCGTCGCGCCGGCCAACGGCGGCGTACTGAACGCCTCGGCGGGGGTGTCGAACGTCGTCGACCTGAACACGATCCCGCTCGCCGCGGTCGAGCGCGTCGAGATCCTGACCGACGGCGCCTCCGCGTTGTATGGCTCCGACGCGATCGCCGGCGTCATCAACATCATCCTGAAGAAGAACTCGACGGCGGGCACCGCGGAGCTCAACTACACGCAGCCGGAGCACGCCGGCGGCAAGAGCTGGTCGGCGAGCCTGACCAAGGGCTTCGGCTCGCTCGAGGACGACAAGTACAACATCCTCGCCAGCCTGAGCTTCGACCACACCGCGGCGCTGCCGGCCGCGTACCGCAGCTTCTCGAAGACCGGCGTCGTGCCGTTCAACTACAACGGCAAGCAGTATTACCTGTACCAGAACAGCATCAACAGCGTCCCGGGCAACATCGAGGTCTACGACACGGCAACCGGCGGCAACAACTTCGACGACGTCTACAACCCGTATCTCGTGACCAACGGCAACTGCCCGTCGCCGACGGTCTCGCGCAACGGCCAGTGCCGCTTCGACTACGCCGCGCGGGTCGACGACCTGCCGGAAACGCAGCACCAGAACGGCTTCCTGAGCGGCCACTGGGCCGTGTCGCCGGACCTGACGCTGTTCTCCGACCTGATCCTGACGAACTCGAAGGTCATCGCGCGCTACGCCCCGCCGGCGCAGCCGACCTCGATCCCGACGAACAGCCCGCTGTACACGAAGTACGTCACGAACTTCTATCCGTACCTGCAGGGCCTGGATCCGGCGTTCGTGCCGGGGCAGGAAAGCGCGCTCATGTACCTGCGCTTGGCGGACGCCGGCAACCGCGCCGACGACTGGGAGGTCCACGGCCAGACGCTGACGCTCGGTGGCGACGGCACGGCGCTCAATTGGGACTATTCGTTCGCGTACACGCACTCGATCGACCGCTCGTACGACTACACGCTGTCGGGCTACACCAGCTCGAATGAATTCTTCTCGCTGATCAATGCCGGCACGTTCGATCCGTTCCAGCCGGCGGGCTCCGGCGCGGCCGCGATCGCCCCGGCCGTGCTGCACCAGCTGATCGACTACACCGTGTCGCAGATGGATACGGTCGCGATCAAGGGGTCGCGCGACATCTTCAACCTGCCGGCCGGCGCCGCGTCGCTCGGCACCGGCTTCGAGATCTCGCGGCAGCGCTGGAACGATTCGCCGAGCACGATCTACGAGGGCCAGAGCGCGATGCAGCCCAACTACACCGACGCGATCATCGGCGGCGGCGGCGGTGACCTGCCGATCGACGCCTCGCGCACGGCGTACGGCCTGTTCGGCGAGTTGCTGACGCCGATCGCGAAGCACTTCGACGCGACGACGTCGGTCCGCTACGACTCGTACGGCGCGGTCAAGGAAAAGGATTCGTACGACGCGAACCTGAACCCGATCGGCACGTCGACCCAGGGCAATTCGTACAACGCGGCGACGTACAAGTTCAGCCTGCGCTTCCAGCCGGTCGACAGCGTGCTGTTGCGCGGCTCGTACGGCACCGGCTTCCGCGCGCCGACGCTCGTCGACATCTCGCAGCCGATCCAGTTCGCCGGCAACACGAACGGCACGTACAACTGCCCGTTCACGACCGGTCCGCTGACTTCCGGCTGCCGTCCGGGAGCGCAGCAGTACGACGTCTACGAAGGCGGCAACCCGAATTCCGGCGGCGCCGGCCTGAAGCCCGAGCACTCGAAGCAGTGGACGGTGGGGCTGCGGGTCGAGCCGACGAAGACGATCACGGCGGGCCTCGACCTCTGGAGCGTCAAGGTCAAGGACCAGATCTCCGCGATCCCGGAAGCGCTTGCCTTCGCGAACCCCGGCCTGTACCAGCAGTACTTCCAGGTCATCACCGACCCGATCGGCCAGTTCAAGACGCTGGCGCTGACCGAGTCGCCGGTCAATCTGGCACGCGCCGAGTACTCCGGCATCGACTTCGACATCACGAACCGGATCAAGACGGGCTTCGGGACGTTCACCGGGCAGTTCAACAGCACGTACATCTATCGCGCGAAGTACGTCTTCCCGGGCAGCGGCTACCAGTCGAGCCTCGGCGTCTTCGGCGCGGACGACAACGTGATCTTCCGCTTCATCGGCGACCTGAAGCTGGGCTTCGAGTACGGGGCCTGGGGCCATACGCTGACGACGCACTACAAGTCCGGCTACAAGGACGTCTCGTACACGGCCGACCAGGCGACGATCCGCGTCTCGACGGCGACGGGTGCCCCGGGTGGGCTCACCGCGTTCCCCGGCCTCGACGTGAAGCCGCACACGACGTTCGACTGGCAGACGCGCTACGACGTGACGAAGGCGATCCACCTGGACGCCGGCATCAAGAACATCACGGACCGCGCGCCTCCGCTGTCGCTGCGCACGACCGGCGGCAACCAGATCGGCTACGATGGCCGGTACGCGGATCCGCTCGGACGCACGCTGTATATCGACGGAACCTACAAGTTCTGATCGCGCCTCGGGCCGCCCCTGCGGGGGCGGACCGGGCGGGCATTCGATCGGCGGCCGCGAGGCCGCCGATTTTCTTGGGGGGCGCATGCCGTGGGCGCCCCCGCCCGCCCTGTGGTTCCGCTACGGCATCCCGATCGACCGCAAGTGCGCGAGCTTCGTCGCGTACAGCTGCGCTTCGGCGCCCGACGTGCTGTTGTCGGCCGCCGCCTCCAGCTGCGCGCGCGCCTCGGCGGTCCTGCCGACGCGAAGGTCGGCCAGCGCGAGCCAGAAATGGCACTCGCCACACGCGTCCGCGCGATCGACCTCCTTCTGGAACAGCGCGCGCGCGAGCTCGTCGTCGCCGCGCTTCAACGCCGCCATCCCCTGCAGGAAATAGTGGAACGGCGGCAACGGCTCGAGCTTCGCGAGCCGCGCGCGCAGTTGCGCGGATTCCGCATCGCGGTGTTCGCGTTCCAGCACGATGGCCAGGTTCGACAGCGCGGTGACGTCGCCGGCGTCGCGCGCGACGAGCGCCCTCAGGACGCGCTCGGCGGGCGCGTAGTCGCCGTGCCGAAGGTAGACGACGGCCAGCGTGTTGTACGCGCTCGTGTAATCCGCCGCCTGCCGGATCGCCTCGCGCGCCCACCAGTACGCCTCGTCGACCGCGCCGCGGGCCAGGTTCTCGGCGGCGCGGTTGTTCAGGTACATCGCGACGATCGTCCGCTCCGGCAACTCGCGCGTGCGTACGCCCCAGATGTCCGACGCCGGGACGAAGTCGATCGTCAGGTTGCTGGACGGGTCGTAGCCGCTCCAGGGGTCGAGAATGCGCCGGCCGAGGTCGACGTTGACGTGCGTGCTGCGGAACGCCAGGTCGCCGGTGCGGCTCCAGCTCGTATCGATGTCGACCTGCTGGTAGTGCACGCCGAGCCCCAGTTCCTTGGCGAGCGCGGCGGTCATGATGACGAGGGACAGGCAGTTTCCCTTGCGCTCGGAAAAGGCTTCCGCCGCGTTGCGCGTCAGCGCCGCATCGTATTCCAGGTGAAGGCCGTCGCGCCGCAGCAGCGCGTCGACGAGCCCGTGCGTGCGCCCTTCGCGCCGAAGTTCGCCGGCGATCTCGACGCGCAGGAAATGCCGCATCGCGTCGCTGACCGCGAAGACGTCGCTGACGTCGATCGCCTTCGCGGGCGGCGCAAAGTGCGCATCCTGGAAAAGTCCGGCGACATCCGGCGGCGGCGCCGGCGTCGCGCAGGCGACAAGCAGCCCGCAGCAGGCCACGGACAGCAGGGGCAATCGCATCCGGCGCTCCCGGGAAACGCCCTCCAGCCTACCGCCGTCCGCGGGTCGCCGGCAAATGGCGTCGCGGCTCCGGGTCGATCAGAACAAATCGCCGCTGCCGCGCGACTCCGGCGCCAGGCCGAAATGCCGATAGGCGGCCGCGGCGGCGATGCGACCGCGCGGCGTGCGCTGCAGCAGGCCCAGCTGGATCAGGAACGGCTCGACGACGTCCTCCAGCGTGTCGCGCTCCTCGCCGATCGCCGCCGCCAGGTTGTCGATGCCGACCGGCCCGCCGCTGAATTTCTCCAGGACCGCGCGCAGCAGCTTGCGATCCATCACGTCGAGGCCGAGAGCGTCGACTTCCAGCATCGTCAGTGCCGCATCGGCGACCTCGCTGCTGATGCCGCCGCCCGCGCGCACCTCCGCGTAGTCGCGCACGCGGCGCAGCAGGCGATTCGCGATGCGCGGCGTGCCGCGGGCGCGCCGCGCGATTTCGACGGCGCCGGCGGGGTCGATCCGCGCTTTCAACAGCTTCGCGGACCGCCCGACGATCGATGCCAGTTCCGCCTCGGTATAGAACTCCAGCCGCGCGACGATCCCGAAGCGATCCCGCAACGGGTTCGTCAGCATGCCGGCGCGCGTCGTCGCGCCGACCAGCGTGAACGGCTGCAGGTCGATCTTGATCGACCGCGCCGCCGGGCCTTCGCCGATCATGATGTCGATCTGGAAGTCCTCCAGCGCCGGGTAGAGGATCTCCTCGACGACCGGCGACAGCCGATGGATCTCGTCGATGAACAGCACGTCGTTGCGCTCGAGATTCGTCAGCAGCGCCGCGAGGTCGCCGGGTCGCTCCAGCACCGGCCCGCTGCTCTGCCGCAGGTTGACGCCCATCTCGTGCGCGACGATGTGCGCCAGCGTCGTCTTGCCCAGGCCCGGTGGCCCGAAGAGCAGCACATGGTCGAGCGCCTCGCCGCGATTGCGTGCCGCCCGGATGAAGATCTCGAGCTGTTCGCGGATCTTCGCCTGGCCGACGTATTCCGCGAGGCGGCGCGGGCGCAGCGCGCGCTCGACGGATTCCTCGTTCGGCGTGGCCGCCGCGGGGTCGACGATGCGGTCGGTCGTCATCCGGCGGCCTTGCGTCGGGTCGGCCCTCTCCCCCACCCCTCTCCCGCTGGCGCGGGCGAGGGGAG
>DATKPC010000089.1:0-71469 GCA_035524275.1 Burkholderiaceae bacterium | reverse complement strand
ACGCCCGGACCCAGCCTGCTGCACGGGCTGCTGGTCGCGCTTGGCGGCATGGTCGTCCTCTCGTTGGCGTGGGGGCGGGCCTACGTGCTCGCGGGCGCGTTTTCCGGTTTCGTCCTGGTCGGTCCGATCCTTGCGACCGGTCTCTACGAGCTGAGCCGGTTGCTCGGCCGCGGCGAGCGCCCGACACTGGCCAACGTGGTCGACGCGTGGCGGCGCGGCACGCCCCCGCTCGTCGTCCTCGGGCTCCTGCTGATGTTCGCCGCGACCATGTGGGTCGCCGTCTCCGCGGCGCTGTTCGCGCTGGTCTTGCCCGGTGGAATCGACGGTCCGCGGGCGCTGCTCGCGTATGCGGCGCGGCCGGAAAGCGACCTGCCGTTGCTGGTCTGGCTGCTGTTCGGCGGCCTCGGCGCCGCGATCGTGTTCGCGATGACCGCGATCTCGCCGCCGCTGCTGATGGGGCGCCAGGTCGGGCTGCGCTGCGCGCTGCTCACGAGCGTGCGGGCGGTCGGAGAGAATCCGGTGCCGATGCTGATCTGGGCCCTTTTCATCATCGTCGCGACCGTCGTGTCGATCGCGACATTGATGCTCGGATTCATCGTGGCCGTGCCGGTGCTGGGCCACGCGACCTGGCATGCGTACCGCGATCTCGTCGATACGTCGGCGGCCGCGTTGCGCTACTGACGCCGCGCGATGTTCGGATTCACCGAGGAGCAGATCTCGCGGTTCGGCCTGTCGTTCGGGCTGTCCGCGTTCATGCTCTACATGCTGTTCATCATCTGGAACCTGGCACGCGAGTCGAAGGCCGGGCGGTTCGGGACGTTCGTGCTGTTCTTCGTGCTGTCCTTCGGGATGCTCGGCTTCATCGTGAAGACCGTGCTCACGTGGTTCATGGAGAAGTAGCCGGCCGTCAGCGATCGGCGTCGACGCGCCGCGCGTATTGCCAGCCGAGCTCCGCGAGTTCCCGCGCGCGGCGCCCATGGTCGTGTGCTTCGTCCGACGACGCCAGGCCCTCCGTCGCCCGCTTGTAGACGCCCTGAAGGATGCCGGCCATCCGGAACAGGTTGTAGGCGAGGTAGAAGTTCCAGTGGCGGATCGGTCCGCGACCGGTGCGCTCGCAGTATCGCCCGACGTATTCGTCCTCCGACGGAATCCCGAGCGCGGCAAGGTCAAGGCCGCCGATGCCGCGGAACCCGCTTTCCGGGATGTGCCACGTCATGCAGTGGTAGCTGAAGTCGGCCAGCGGGTGTCCAAGCGTCGACAGTTCCCAGTCGATCACGGCGATCACGCGCGGAAGCTGCGGATCGAAAATCATGTTGTCGAGCCGGAAGTCGCCATGGACGATCGCGACTTCGTCGCCCGGCGGCACATGCGCCGGCAGCCAGTCGATCAGGTGGTCCATCGCCTCGATCGTTTCGGTGGCCGAGGCCTGGTACTGCCGGCTCCAGCGGGCGATCTGCCGCTGGAAGTAATTGCCGGGCTTGCCGTAGTCGCCGAGCCCGGCCGCCACCGGATCGATCCGGTGCAGCGTCGAGATGACGCGGTTCATTTCGTCGTAGATCGCGCCGCGCTCGGCCGCGGACATCCCGGGCAACGACTGGTTCCAGAAGATCCGGCCCTCGACGTGCTGCATCAGGTAGAACGCGCGCCCGATCACGCTTTCGTCCTCGCACAGCACCTCCATGCGCGGCACCGGGAAGTGCTGCCGGGCAAGAGCCTGCATCACCCGGTACTCGCGTTCGATCGCGTGCGCCGAGGGCAGCAGTTTCGCGACCGGCCCCGGCTTGCTGCGCATGACATAGCGGCGCGAAGGCGTGCCGAGGAGGTAGGTCGGATTCGATTGGCCGCCGCTGAACTGCCTGACTTCCAGAGGTCCTTCGAAGCCGTCCAGGCGGCTCGCCAGGTAGGCGGCGAGGCGGTCGACGTCGAAGCGATGGCGTTCGCTGACATCCTTCAATGGTTCCATCGCGCTCCCCTCAACCGATCGCTTCGAGCTTCGTCTGCAGCTCGAGCCACGCACTTTCTATTCTTTCGACGTCCTGTGCAAGTTCCGCGCGGCGCTTCAGGGTCGCGGCGACCTCCGCCGGATCCCCCTCATGGTAGAACGAGCCGTCTGCGAGACGGCCATCGATCTGCCGCAATTCGTCGCTGACGCGCGCGAGCTCGCCCTCGAGCCGTTCGACCCGGTCGGCGAGCGGTTTTCGCGCCGCCGCAAGACGCTGCCGCTCCTGCGCCTGTCGCTTGCGCTCGTCGCGGCGGGTCGCGGCGTCGCTTCCCGCCATGGCGCCGCGGGCTTCCGCGCCGTCGCGCGATCGCCGGCTCGCAAGGACCAGCGCCGTATAGTCGTCCAGGTCGCCTTCGAACGCCGCCAGGCGCCCGTCATGGACCAGCCAGAGCTGGTCGGTCGCGGCGCGCAGCAGGTGCCGATCATGCGAAACGAGGAGCAGCGCGCCCTCGAACGATGACAGCGCGACGGTCAGCGCCTCGCGCGTTTCCATGTCGAGATGATTGGTCGGCTCGTCCAGCACGAGCAGGTTCGGGCGGTGCCAGGCCAGCAGCGCCAGCGCGCAACGCGCCTTCTCGCCTCCGGAGCGCGGTCCGATCGGCGCCGTCGCCATCTCGCCGCCGAACCGATAGATACCGAGGAAATTGCGCAGCTCCTGTTCGCGGCGATCGGGGGCGAGGCGCCGCAGGTGCTGCAACGGGCTCTCGTCGGGGTCGAGTTGATCGAGCTGGTGCTGCGCGAAGTAGCCGACCTTCAATCCGGCGGCCGGGCGCAGTTCGCCCCCGAGCGGGCGAAGCGATCCCGCAATGGCCTTTACCAGCGTCGACTTCCCGGCGCCGTTGACGCCCAGCACGCCGATCCGGTCGCCCGCGCCGAGCGAGAACGTGACGCCGTCGAGGACGGTCCGTTCGCCATAGCCGAGCCGCAGGGCTTCGCCCGAAAGCAGCCGATCGGGGACGCGCTCCGGTTCCGGGAATTCGAAGCGCCATTCGCGCGTTGCCCGAACCGGTTCGATCGCCTCCAGGCGCTCGAGCATCTTCAGCCGACTTTGCGCCTGGCGCGCCTTGGTCGCCTTGGCACGAAAACGTTCGACGAAGCGCGTCAGGTGCGCCGCGGTCCTTTCGTACTGCCGGGCCGCGGCATCCTGCTGGCGCTGCTGTTCCAGCCAGGCGATCTCGAAAGCGGAATAGTTGCCCGCATAGCGGCGGATCGTCTCGTCGCCGACATGCCAGGTCGTGCCGGTGCAGCGGTCCAGGAATTCACGGTCGTGCGAGATCACCAGCACGGTGGCCGGCTGGCGACGGAGCCACGCCTCGAGCCAGACGACCGAGTCCAGGTCGAGATGATTCGTCGGCTCGTCGAGCAGCAGCAGGTCGGACGGTCGCATCAGCGCCCGCGCCAGCGCGAGGCGATTGCGCCAGCCGCCGGAGAATTCGCGCACCGCGCGCGCACCGTCGGCGCTGGAGAACCCGAGCCCGTTCAGGATCGTCGCGGCGGCGGCAAGGATCGCGCCTTCGTGGAGATCCGCGAGCCGAGCATGCGCCTCCGCGAGAGCCAGTTCATCCGTCCCGGCTTGGGCGGTGTCGAGCGCGGCGCGTGCCGCCACCAGCGGCGCGTGACCGCCGACGACGTAGTCGATCGCCGGTTCGTCGACGGCATCGATGTCCTGCGCCACGTGCGCGATGCGCTCCAAGGGGGGCGTCTCGATGTCCCCGGCTTCCGCGCCCAGTTCGCCCAGGATCGCGGCGAAGAGCGTCGACTTGCCGCAGCCGTTGGCGCCAACGAGGCCGATGCGTTCGCCGTCCGGCGCGGTCAAGTTGACGTCGCGATACAGCACGCGGGCACCGCGCGCCAGCGTCAGGCCGAGCAGGCGTAGCATGGAAGGATCGTCGGACGCCCGCGGCAGCGCCGCCGGCGCAAAGGCCTACGGGAGGTTTTCGCCGCGCACGAGGAAGACCATGTCGTCGCCGGCGCTGGTCGTCAACCAGTTCATCGGCACCTTGGGATAGAGCTGCTCGACCATCGCGCGCCCGTCGCCGACCTCCACGACGAGCATCCCGTCCGGCTTCAGGTGTTTCGCCGCATCGGACATGACATAGCGCACGACGTCCATGCCGTCGATGCCCCCGGCGAGCGCGAGCTTCGGTTCGTGCGTGTATTCCTTCGGAAGCTTCGCCATCGCGGTTTCCGTGACGTAGGGCGGATTGCACAGGATGAGGTCATAGCGCTTGTCGTCCAGCGCCGAGAACAGGTCCGACTCGACGAGGCGGACCCGACCGCCCATCCGGTACTCCTCGACGTTCTGCGCCGCGACGGCCAGTGCGTCCTTCGAGATGTCGACGGCGTCGACGGAGGCGTAGGGGAACGTGTCCGCCGCCATGATCGCGAGGCAGCCGGAGCCGGTGCACAGGTCGAGGACCTCGCGCACGTTGTTGACGTCGTCGATCCAGGGAGCCAGTTCGTCCTTCAGCAGTTCGGCGATGAAGGACCGCGGAATGATGGCGCGATTGTCGACGTAGAAGCGATAGCCCTGGAGCCAGGCTTCCTTCACGAGGTAGGCCGCCGGTATCCGCCGCTTGGCGCGGCGATCGATCAGTTCCAGCAGCGAATTGATCTCCGCGTGCGTCAGGAACGAATCGAGGAAGGTCTCCAGGCGTTCCAGCGGCAGGTGCAGCGAACGCATCACGATGAAGACCGCCTCGTCGAAGGCGTCGATCTGCCCGTGGCCGAAGAACACGCCGGCCTCGTTGAATCGCGACACGGCATAGCGGACGACGTCGCGCAGCGTGCGCAGGTTGGCCTTGGCGTCGATCGATGTCATGGCTGGACTTTCCGGGATCTCAGGTGAGTAGGCGTCGCAGGACGCCGAGGTAGACGAGCATCAGCGGCTCGAGATCGTCGACGCGGATGCATTCGTCGACCTTGTGGATCGTGGCATTGACCGGGCCGAATTCGACGACCTGCGGGCACAGCGTCGCCAGGAATCGTCCATCGGACGTTCCGCCGACGGTCGACAGCGCCGTTTCGCAGCCGACGGCCTCGCGTATCGCCGCCGACATCGCCGTGACGAGCGGACCCGGCCGGGTCAGGAACGGTTCGGCGCCGACGGTCCACGCGATCTCGTAGGCCAGCCCATGGCGGGCCAGGATGCCCTCGATGCGCGCCATCAGGTCACGTGCGGTCGAGGCCGGGGAGAAGCGCAGGTTGAAATCCACCTCGCAGCGGCCGGGAATCACGTTCAGCGCCCCTTCGCCGGCGCGGATGTTCGACACCTGGAACGTCGTGGGCGGGAAGTAGACGTCGCCGTGGTCCCAGGTTTCCGCCGCCAGTTCGGCCATCGCCGGGGCCAGCTCGTGGACAGGATTGCGCGCCCATTGCGGATAGGCCACGTGCCCCTGGATCCCGCGAACGACCAGCCGTCCGGACAGCGATCCGCGGCGCCCGTTCTTGATCACGTCGCCGAGCTGCTTTTCGCTGGTCGGCTCGCCGACGATGCAGAAGTCGAGCTCCGCGCCGCGGGCGCGCAGCGCCTCGACGACGGCGACGGTGCCGTCGGTCGCGGGGCCCTCCTCGTCGGACGTGAGCAGCAGCGCGATGGAGCCGGCATGGTGCGGGTGCAGTTCGACGAAGCGCTCGCAGGCGACAACGAAGGCCGCGATCGACGACTTCATGTCGGCGGCGCCGCGCCCGTAGAGGTAGCCGTCGCGCAACGACGGCTCGAACGGATCCGATCGCCATTGCGAGCCCGGGCCGGGCGGCACGACATCCGTGTGGCCTGCGAACACGAGCAGCGGACGGGCGCTGCCGCGGATCATCCAGGTATTGAGGGTCGATCCGCGATCCTGGCTCTCGGCACGAAAGCCGATGCGCCGCAGCCGGTCGGCCAGCATCCGCTGGCAGCCGCCGTCCTGCGGCGTGACGGACGGGCGGCGGATCAGCTCGGAGACGAGTTGCAGGACGGTGGACATCGATGGGGCGCGGAGCGTGCCGGGGGCCGCCGGTCGTCAGATGTTGAGCGTGAATTCCGAGAAGGTGGCGCCGTCGCCGCCGCTTTTCGGAGGCGGCGGCTCGGCCGTCGGCCGCGTCTTGCCGGCATTGTTGATCAGCCACAGCAGGTTGTTCTGCGAGTCCGCCGCGCCGAGCGCGTCGTCGCGCGTGACTGCGCCCTTCTGCAGCAGTTCGTAGAGGCTCTGCTCGAAAGACTGGCTCTCGGGCGCGAGGCTCTGCTCCAGCGCTTCCTTGATCGACACGATATCGCCGCGTTCGACGAGGTCGGCGACGCGGCCGGCGTTCATCAGGATTTCGACGGCGGGCACGCGTCCGCCCTTCTTCGAGCGCACCAGGCGCTGCGACACGATCGCGCGCAACGACGAACTCAGGTCCTGGTAGAGCGCGACCCGGTTTTCCGGCCCATAGAAGCTGATGATCCGGTTCAGCGCGTGGGCGCTGTTCGTCGAATGCAGCGTCGCGACGACGAGATGCCCCGACATCGAGTAGGCGAGCGCCGCCGACATCGCTTCGCGGTCGCGGATTTCGCCGATGAAGATGACGTCCGGTGCCTGCCGCATCGCGCTGCGCAGCGCGATCTCGAGCGAGGACGCGTCACCGCCGATCTCGCGCTGGTTGACGATGGATTTCTTGTTGCGGAACGTGAACTCGATCGGATCCTCGAACGTCAGGATGTGGCCGGTCGACAGCTCGTTGCGATGGTCGAGCATCGACGCGATCGTCGTCGACTTGCCGGACCCCGCGGCACCGACGACGAGCAGCAGGCCGCGGCGCGCGGTGATGAGGTCCTTCAGCACCGCCGGCAGCATCAGTTCGTCGAGGCGCGGAATGTCGCGCGGGATATAGCGAATGACCGCGGAAATCGTCCCTCTCTGCATGAACGCGCTGAGGCGGAAGGCGCCGACGTTCTGCACCGGCAGCGCGATGTTCAGCTCGCGGGATTCCTCCAGCTCGCGGAACTGCGCATCGTTCAGGCGCTCGGCCAGGAGGGCGACGATGCCTTGCGGCTGCAGCCGCTCCTGGTTGATCGGGACGCAGACCCCGTTGATCTTGATCGTGACCGGCGCCCCGGCGCTCAGGAAGAGGTCAGAGGCGTTTTTTTCGGCAAGGAGGTTGAAAAGACGGTCCAGAGCCATTGTGCGGGTCCTCGACGGGGTTGCGCTACGCCGGAACTGCAAAGGATAAGCGCAACCGGGTTGCCGCGGTACGGCGCAATGCGCTCGATTTGGCGGTCAATCGGAGCGGTCAATCGGAGCGGTTAATCGGAGGGGTCAATCGGAGCGGTCGATCGGCGCGGTCCGTCAGCGCGCCGGATCGGCCTCCCGCAGCAGGTCGTTGATGCCGGTCTTGGCGCGGGTCTGTGCGTCGACCCGCTTCACGATCACGGCACAGTACAGGCTGTGCGTGCCGTCGGCGGCCGGCAGGGACCCGGAGACGACGACCGATCCGCTGGGAACCCGGCCGTAGTGGATCTCACCGGTCGCCCGGTCGTAGATCCGCGTGCTGGCGCCGATGAACACGCCCATCGAGACGACCGAGTTCTCCTCGACGACGACGCCCTCGACGATCTCGGACCGCGCCCCGATGAAGCAGTTGTCCTCGATGATGGTCGGACCGGCCTGGACCGGCTCCAGGACGCCCCCGATGCCTACGCCGCCCGACAGGTGCACGTTGCGGCCGATCTGGGCGCAGGATCCGACCGTCGCCCACGTGTCGACCATCGTTCCCTCGTCGACGTAGGCGCCGATGTTCACGTACGACGGCATCAGCACGACGTTGCGGGCGATGTACGCTCCGCGACGCGCGACGGCCGGCGGCACGACACGGAAGCCGCCGTCGCGGAAGTCCTGCTCCGAATAGCGGGCGAATTTCGTCTCGACCTTGTCGAAATAGCGCGTCATGGCGTCGGGGCCCGATGCCATGACCCGGTTGTCCTGCAGCCGGAACGACAGCAGGACGGCCTTCTTGATCCACTGGTGCACGTGCCAGCGGGGTCCGGGCCCGTCGCGACGCTCGGCGACGCGCAGCCGCCCGCGGTCGAGTCCGTCGATCACGGCCTCGACCGCCGCGCGAACCGGGGCCGGCGCCGAGCCGGGCGACAGCGACGCCCGGTTCTCCCAGGCTTCCTCGATCGTCTTTTCCATGTCCATCCTGTTCCTTAAAGGCGCCGTGCGAGATCGGCGATCCGGTGCGCGGCGGCCACGACGCGCGCCTCGACGTCGACGAGCGCGACCCGGACGTAGCCGCGGCCGGGATTCACTCCGTCGACGTCGCGACCGAGGAAGCTGCCGGGCAGCACGGTCACGTTCGATTCCGCGTAGAGGCGGCGGGCAAACTCCGCATCGTCGATCGGCGTCCGCAACCACAGGTAGAACGCTGCTGGCGGACGCTCGACCGGCAGCGCGGCCGCGATGACCGGCAGCACGGCGCGGAACTTCGCGTCGTAGAGGCGGCGGTTCTCCGCGACGTGCTCCTCGTCGCCCCATGCCGCGACGCTCGCCGCCTGGATCGGGGGGCCGAGCGCGGCGCCGTGGTAGGTACGGTAAAGCAGGAAGCGGCTGACGAGCGCGGCGTCGCCGACCACGAAGCCGGAGCGCAGGCCGGGGACGCTGGAGCGTTTCGAGAGGCTGCCGAACGAGACCAGCCGCGGGTATCCGGCCCGACCCAGCATCCGTGCCGCCTGCAGCGCGCCCAGCGGCGGTGCATCGTCGAAGTAGATTTCGGAGTAGCACTCGTCGGCGGCTATCACGAAGCCATGGCGGTCAGACAGCTCGAAGAGCAGCTTCCAGTCCTCGAGCGTCAGCACCTCGCCGGTCGGGTTGCCGGGCGAACAGACATAGGCCACCTGCACGTTCGCCCATTCGGCGTCCGGAACCCGCGAGAAATCGACCCGGAAGCCGTTGTCGGCCGTCGTCGGCAGGTACAGCGGATCGGCGCCGGCCAGCAGCGCGGCCCCTTCGTAGATCTGGTAGAACGGATTGGGCATCGCGACGCGCGCGCCGGCGCGCCGGCCGACGACCGCCTGCGCGAACGCAAACAGCGCCTCGCGCGAGCCGCTGACCGGCAGCACCTCCCGCTGCGGATCGGGCGCCGGGATCGCGTAGCGGCGCGCGACCCATGCCGCGATCGCCTCGCGCAGCCGCGGCTCACCGGCTGTCGCCGGATAGCTCGACAGCCCGCCGACCGCCCCGCACAGCGCCTCGACGATGAACCGGGGCGTCGGGTGCTTCGGCTCGCCGATCGACAGGATCGTCGGCTCGAAGCCCGCCGGCGGCACGACACCCGCCAGCAACGCCCTGAGGCGCTCGAACGGATACGGCTGCAGCCGGTCCAGGTCCGGATTCATCGGTGGCTGGCGTCGGCCGATTCGATGCGACCGAGGTCGACGTACGGCGTCGACTTCCAGCCTCGCTTGCGGTGCTCGGCCACGACGGTCGTGAAGATGCCGCCGCGGACGTACCAGTGCGCGCTGAGGCGCGCGAACCGCGGCTTCAGCACGCCCGCGATTTCCTCCAGGATCTCGTTGGTGACCGCCTCGTGGAACGCGCCGCGGTCGCGGTACGACCAGAGGAAGAGCTTGAGACTCTTCAACTCGACGCAGTGGCGGTCCGGTATGTAGTCGAGCACGAGGCGCGCAAAGTCGGGCTGGCCGGTGAGCGGGCACAGGCACGTGAATTCCGGCGCGTCGATGTGGATGACGTAATCGCGGCCAGCGGCCGGGTTCGGGAAGGTTTCGAGCTTTCGACGGGGACGGGTGGTCATGACGGCGATGGATGACGGAATCGCGTAATTGGATCCGCCCTCGCCGAGGGCCTGGAGCGGATCGGGTGGTCCAACCCGCAGTTCGACACGCACGCCGGCCTTGCGACCGAAGGACGGACGAACGAAACCCGAGCCGGTGTTGGCTATGATTATAGACTTTCGACCACCCGGCGCTCCGGATCCGTGGCAGGTGCACCGCTTGGCATTGCAGCGCGAGTCGCGTTGCGGCGCCAAGCCGGGCACGCCGGCGCGCCAGTTCCCGGACTCGGCAAAACGTGCATCTACGGCAGATCAAGCTCGCCGGCTTCAAATCCTTTGTCGATCCGACGCAGATCGACGTCCCGGGGTCGCTCGTCGGCGTCGTCGGCCCCAATGGCTGCGGCAAGTCGAACGTCATGGATGCCGTCCGCTGGGTACTTGGCGAGTCCAAGGCGGCCGAGTTGCGCGGCGAGTCGATGCAGGACGTCATCTTCAACGGTTCCGCGAACCGCAAGCCGGCGGGGCGCGCCAGCGTCGAGCTGACGTTCGACAACAGCGACGGGCGCCTGACCGGCGAATGGGGCCGCTTCGCCGAGGTCTCCGTCAAGCGCGTGCTGACGCGCGACGGCGCGTCGAGCTACTACATCAACAACCAGACGGTCCGGCGGCGCGACGTCCAGGACATGTTCCTCGGCACCGGCCTGGGCCCGCGCGCCTACGCCATCATCGGCCAGGGCATGATCTCGCGGATCATCGAGGCGCGCCCGGAGGACCTGCGCGTCTTCCTGGAGGAGGCGGCGGGCGTCTCGAAATACAAGGAGCGGCGCCGCGAGACGGAGAACCGGCTCGGCGACACGCGCGACAACCTGACGCGGGTCGAAGACATCCTGCGGGAACTCGAGGGCCAGATCGGCAAACTCGAGCAGCAGGCCGCGGTCGCGCAGCAGTATCACGACCTCAAGGGGCGGCACGACCAGCACCAGCATCTGCACTGGCTGGTGCGCCGCCGCGACGCCGAAAACGAGCGCGCGCGCGCGGCAGCGGACGCCGATGGCGCTGCCGTCGCGCTGGAGCGGTCCACCGCGGCATTGCGCGCGACCGAGCGCGAACTGGAGGACGTCCGGGCAGCTCACGTGACCGGCGGCGACGCGGTCCATGCGGCCCATGGCGACCTGTTGCAGGTCAACGCGCAGATCGGACGGCTGGAGTCGGAGATCCGCCTGATCGTCGACAGCCGGGCCAGATTGACGCACCAGATCGAGGCATTGAACCAGACCCGCGGGCGGCGCCAGGCCGAGCACGACGAACTGCAGGCCAGGGCGGCGCAACTCGAGCGGACCGTGCAGGACCTGGAGCGCGCGCTCGTCGAGGCGCGCGAGATCGCTGCCGAGCACGACGCGAAGCTGCCGGGCTTCGAGTCCGCGTACCACGAGGCGCGCGAGCATCTCACGGGACTGCGCGCGCAGGCCGCCGCGACCGAGCGGGCCATCGAGGACGCCGGCGAGCGCGGCCACGCGGTCGAACGGCAACTTTCCGCGCTGGCGCAGCGTCGCGATCGGCTCCACGAGGAGCGTCGTTCGCTGGGAACCCCGGACGAGGCGCGGCTCGCGCAACTGAAGACCGAGGTCGAGCGCCTGCAGGCGACCGCCGAGGAACACGAAGCGCGCCGCGTCGATGCCGAGGCCGCACTCGAGCGTTCGCACGAGGCCCGTCAGGCCACGGCCGCGGATCGCGCCGCGCAGACCGAAGCCCTGGCGCGGCTGCAGGCCCGGCTGCATGCCGCCAAGGAGATCCAGCACAACGTCGAGGCCGACGAGCGACTCGATCCGTGGCTGCGCGCGCAGGGGCTCGACGGGCTGCCGAAGCTGTTCCGCAAGCTGCAGGTCGAGGCGGGATGGGAGTCGGCCTTCGAGTCGCTGCTGCGGGAGCGGATCGAAGCGCTCGAAGTCGGCCACCTCGACGGACTCGGCGGACTTGCCGGCACCGCGCCGCCGGCCCGTCTCGCCTTCTTCAGCGCGACCGATGCCGTCGCGCGCCCGCAGCCGGAATTCGCCGGGTTCGACGCGCTGGCGTCGAAGGTCCGCGGACACGATGCGAGCCTTCCGGCGATGCTGTCCGATTGGCTGGCCGGTGTCTTCATCGTCGACGACGTGGCCACCGGCCTCGCGCAGCGCGCGCGCTTGCCGGTCGGCGGGCAATTCGTGACGCGGGCCGGCCATCGGGTCTCGCGCTATGCCGTCCACTTCCACGCGCCGGACGACCGCAAGGCGGGCCTGCTCGCGCGACGCCAGGAAATCGACTCGCTGGAGCGCGAGACTCGCGCCCAGGCGCTCGTGCTCGAAGGCGCGACGACCGAGGCGGTGCGCGCGGAATCCGCCGTTCGCGCCGCCGACGAAGCCCTCGCCGCGGCGCGGCGCGCCGTCGAGGAGAATCGCGCCCGGCTGCATGCGCTGCAGATCGAACTCGTTCGGCTCGAGGAGCTGGTGAGCCGCGTTCAGCATCGTTCGGGGCAGATTGCCGACGAATTGCGCGAGATCCATGCGCAGGAGAGCGAGCTGGAGGAGCAGCGTCGCGACGCGGAGCAGCGGTTCCAGGACCTGGACCAGGAACTTGCCGCGCGCCAGGAGGCTGTCGAGACATCGCGCGGCGCGTACGAGGATGCGGATCGCAGCCTGCGCGAGGCGCGCGAGGCAAGTCGCGCTCTCGGGGCCGAGCTTCAGCGCGTCGAGTTCGAGCTCGGCGCGACGCGCACGCGCGCGCAGGACGTCGCGCACGGCATTTCGGTCGCGGCGGCCGATGCGGTCCGGCTCGCCGCCGAAGTCGACCAGGCGCAACTCGAGCAGGCGCGGCTCGACGACAGCGCCGCGCGTGCCGGCTTGGCCGACCTGCTCGACGGACGGGCCCGGGCCGAGGAGGCGCTGCGCGAGGCGCGCAGCCGGCACGAGGACCTGGCGCAGCGCCTGCGGGCCATCGACGAGCGTCGCCTCGTGACCGAGCGGGAGCTCGGACCGTTGCGCGATCGGATCACCGAACTGCAACTGAAGGAGCAGGCCGCCCGCCTGGCGGTCGAGCAGTTCCAGCAGCAGCTCGCGGAGTCGGGGGCCAACGAGGCGGAACTGATGCCGCTGCTCAAGGACACGACACGCGCGCCGGCGCTGCAGGCGGAAGTCACCCGCCTTGCCGGCGCGATCGCGGACCTCGGCGCCGTGAACCTCGCGGCGCTCGAGGAACTTCGCTCCGCGACCGAGCGCCGCACGTTCCTCGACGCGCAGTCGACCGACCTGAAGACGGCGATCGGAACCCTCGAGGATGCGATCCGCAAGATCGACCGCGAAACCCGCGACTTGCTGCAAAAGACCTTCGACCAGGTCAATTCGCAGTTCGGCGAACTCTTTCCGACGCTGTTCGGCGGAGGCGAAGCCAAGCTCGTGATGACGGGCGACGAGATCCTGGACGCCGGCGTCCAGGTGATGGCCCAGCCGCCGGGGAAGCGCAACAGCACGATCCACCTGCTGTCGGGCGGCGAAAAGGCGTTGACCGCGCTCGCGCTCGTGTTCGCGATGTTCAAGCTCAATCCGGCGCCGTTCTGCCTTCTCGACGAGGTCGACGCGCCGCTCGACGACGCGAACACCGAGCGCTTCTGTCGCCTGGTGCGGGTCATGACGAGCGGTACGCAGTTCCTGTTCATCACCCACAACAAGATCGCGATGGAGCTCGCGGAGCAGCTCGTCGGCGTGACGATGCAGGAGCAGGGCGTGTCGCGTATCGTCGCGGTCGATATCGACAGCGCCGTCCAGCTGGCGGCGGTCGAGGGAGCCTGACCCGGCGGTCGAGCCCGACGAATCCCGAGCCCATGAGCGACCTGCAACTGGCGTTACTCGCGTTCGCCGGCGTCCTGCTGGCAGGTTTGTTCGCCTACGGCAAGTGGCAGGAACGCAGGACGCTGCGGCAGTTCAGCGCCGACCTGCGTAGCGGGGTCGGCGATGCGCTGCTCGCCGGCGGCGACGCGGACCCGTCTCCGCGGCCGCCGTCGTGGGAGGCGCCGCCGTCGACCGTGCGCCTGGCGCGTGTCGAGCCGCAGCTGACGAGGGAGCCGAGCGACGTCGGCGGCCCGGTACCGGAGGCGGAAGTCCGAACGCCTGGCGCGGCGCCGGCTGCCGCCGGCGGCCCGGCAGCGGTCCGCCGCGAACCGACGCTGCCGCCGGCACTCGCCGCATCGGTTCGCGACCGCCGCGGGCCATCGATGGGCGCGCCGGCACCGATCGCAGGGGCGGGCGGCGCGGCCGCGGCGCAGGCGGCATCGCACGAATGGGTCGAGGATCCGCTGCTGGATTTCGCGGTCGAATTGCGCTGTGCGCACGCGGTCGACGGTGTCGCGGTCTACGACGCGGCGACCCGGTTGACGCCCGGACTGCTTCCGACGCCGATCCACCTGGTCGTCTGGGATGCGCGGGCGCAGCAATGGCGCAGGCCGGACCGCTTCGGCTTCTACAGCGACGTGCTCGTCGCGGCGCAGCTGGCGTCGCGCCGGCACACGCTGGGCGAGCCGGAGCTGACGCGCCTCGTTGCCGCGGTCCAGCAGGTTGCGCTCGCGCTCGACGCCGATTTCGACCCGCCCGATGTCGCGCGGGTCGCGACGCAGGCCGCGGAACTCGATCGCCTGTGCAGCCGATTCGACGTCCGCATCGGACTGACGCTCGAGCCGTCGCAGGGGACGTGGACGGCGAACCAGGTGGCCGACGCGGCCGCCGCCGTCGACCTCGTGTCCACCGGTGCGCTGCGCTGGGTCCGCTACGACGAGGCCGGGCGGCGCATGTTCACGCTGGCGGCGCCGGAGGCGCGTGCGGCGAGCCTGCAGCTGGAACTCGACGTGCCGATCGCGCCGGCGGACGCGGATCCGCTGCGCCAGATGTTCGCTGCCGGGTTGCAGATGACCGAAGCCCTGGTCGCGCGCGTCGTCGACGACAACGGTCGACCGATCGACGGCGCGTCGCTCGCGACGATCGAGGCGCAGCTCGCCCGGCTGTACGGCGAGATGCGCGCCGCCGGCATCGAGCCGGCGGGACTGCGCGCGCAGCGCCTCTATACCTAGCCGCTGCGCGACGATCGCCGATGCGCATCGATGCCGATTCGTCCGCCGCGCGGCGCGTCCGTGCGCTGCGACAGGACATCGAGCGGCACAATCGCGCCTACTACGAGCTTGACGCTCCGCTGATCCCGGACGCCGAATACGACCGGCTGATGCGGGAGCTGGAGCAGCTCGAGGCGCAACATCCGGAACTGGCGTCCGCCGACTCGCCGACGCAGCGCGTCGGCGGCGCGGCCCGTGCGGATCTGCCTTCCGTGCGCCACGCGGTGCCGATGCTCTCGCTCGGTAACGCGCTCGACGACGACGAGGTTCGCGCCTTCGACCAGCGGGTGCGCGACGCCCTGGCGCGCGACGCGTCGCTCGGGCGTTCCGTGGACGAGGACGTGACCTACTGCTGCGAGCTGAAGTTCGACGGTCTTGCCGTGAACCTGCGCTACGAGCACGGCGTCCTCGTGGCCGCCGCGACGCGCGGCGACGGCACGGTGGGCGAGGACGTGACGCCGAACGTGAGGACGATCCACGGCATTCCCCTTCGCCTCGCGGGGCTGTCGCCGGCCGTGCTCGAGGTGCGCGGCGAGGTCCTGATGTTCCGCGCCGACCTCGACCGCCTCAATGCGCGGCAGCGCGAGCGCGAGGAGCACGAGTTCGCCAATCCGCGCAACGCCGCGGCGGGCAGCCTGCGCCAGCTCGATCCGAAGATCACGGCGCAACGGCGGCTGCGGTTCTTCGCCTACGGCGTCGGCGAGCTCGCCGGCATCATCGAGCCGCCGTCGCATGCCGCCACGCTGGACCTGCTGGCGAGAAGCGGCCTGCCCGTGAACGGCGAGCGGCGGATTGCCCGTGGCGTCGAGGGCCTGCTCGGCTTCTATCGCGGGATCCAGGCCAAGCGCGAGAAGCTGCCGTTCGACATCGATGGCGTCGTCTACAAGGTCGACGACCGGAACCTGAGGGAGCGGCTCGGCTTCGTGTCCCGTGCGCCGCGGTTCGCGATCGCCCACAAGTTTCCGCCTCAGGAGGTCATGACGCAGGTGCTCGACATCGATGTGCAGGTCGGGCGAACCGGTGCGATCACGCCGGTCGCGCGCCTGGCGCCGGTGGCCGTCGGCGGCGTCACGGTGACCAACGCGACGCTGCACAACGAGGACGAGGTGCGCCGCAAAGACGTCCATGTCGGCGACACGGTCATCGTCCGGCGCGCCGGCGACGTCATCCCGGAAATCGTAGGAGTCGTCGCCGATCGCCGGCCGCCGTCGGCGCGCCCCTTCGTGATGCCGGCCGCCTGCCCGGTGTGCGGATCGGCGATCGAGAGGCCGGCCGACGAGGCGATCGCGCGCTGCACGGGCGGGCTTTTCTGCGCCGCGCAACGCAAGCAGGCGGTCCTGCATTTCGCGAGCCGACGCGCGCTGGACATCGATGGGCTCGGCGAGCGCCTCGTGGAGCAACTGGTCGATGGCGGACAGGTACGCTCCGTGGCCGACCTGTTCGGGCTCGACGCGGCGACGCTGGCCGGTCTGGACCGGATGGGCGAACGCTCGGCCGGCAACCTGGTCCGCGCGATTGCCGCGGCGCGCACCCCGACGCTCGCGCGATTCGTCTATGGCCTGGGGATCCGCCACGTCGGGGAAGCGACCGCCGCAGCGCTCGCGCGCCACTTCGGAAATCTGGCGAGCCTGCTGCGGGCCGGCGCCGCGGACTTCATGCAGGTCGAGGACGTCGGGCCGGTCGTCGCGGAATCCATCGAGCGTTTCCTCGGCGAGCCGCACAATCGCAAGATCATCGAGCGCCTGCGCGAATTCATCGCGATCGCCGACGAGCACGAGGGCGCGGCCCACGCCGCTCCGGCCGGGCCGCTTTCCGGCAAGGTCGTCGTGCTCACGGGCACGCTGGAACACTTCACGCGCGACGCCGCCAAGGAACTCGTCGAGTCGGCCGGCGGGCGCGTGGCCGGCTCGGTGTCACGCAAGACGAACTTCGTCGTCGCCGGCGCCGACGCAGGCTCGAAGCTGGACCGGGCGCGCGAGCTGGGGATCGAAGTCATCGACGAAGCCGCTTTCCGGCGGCTCCTCGAAAAATAGTCCGGACAGGGAAGGAGAAAGCGATGTACGCGATCATCGGCGGAAGCGGCCTTGCACGCCTCTCGGCGTTGTCGTCGCCGCGCCGGCAGGTCATGCGCACGCCGTACGGGGAACCGTCCGGCGCGCTGACGTTCGGCCAGCTCGCCGGCCGCGACGTCGTGTTCCTGGCTCGCCACGGCTACGGGCACACGATCGCGCCGCACGACATCAACTACCGCGCCAACATCTGGGCGCTGCGCGAGCTCAAGGTGGCCGGCGTGATCGCGGTGACGACCGTCGGGTCGATCCGCGCCGACATCGGGCCGGGCGCGCTGGTCGTGCCGCACCAGATCATCGACTACACCCACAGTCGCAAGTCGACGTTCTACGAGGGTGCCGACGTGCCGGTCACGCACGTCGATTTCACGCGTCCGTACACCGAACGGCTGCGCGAACTCCTGATCGGCGCGGCGGCGGCATGCGGCGAGCCGGCCCACGACGGGGCCGTCTATGCCTGCACGCAGGGGCCGCGCCTGGAAACCGCGGCGGAGATCGAGCGGCTGGCGCGCGATGGCGCCGACCTCGTCGGGATGACCGGCATGCCGGAAGCCTCGCTGGCCCGCGAGGCCGGGCTGGACTATGCGACGCTGGCCGTGGTCGTCAACCATGCCGCCGGCCGCGGCGACAGCCGCGACGAGATCAAGCTCGCCGACCTCGACCCGGTGATGCGCGCGACGATGCTTCGCGCGGTCCGGCTGCTCGAGCAGGCCCTGGCGAGCGCCGCATGATCCGTCCGATCCTTCGCATGGGCGACCCGCGGCTGCTGCAGATCGCCGAGCCGGTCACGGCGTTCAACGATCCCAAGCTGGATGAACTCGTCCAGGACATGCTGGACACGATGAAGGAGGCCAACGGCGCGGGGCTCGCCGCGCCGCAGATCGGCGTGTCGCTGCGCGTCGTGATCTTCGGCTCGGAGGACGGGACGCCGAACCCGCGCTATCCGGAGCAGCCGATCGTGCCGCGGACGATCCTCGTCAATCCGGTTCTCGAGCCGCTGTCGAGCAGGCACGAGGAGGGCTGGGAGGGCTGCCTGTCGGTACCGGGCATGCGCGGCATCGTCCCGCGCTTTGCGAAACTGCGTTATCGCGGATTCGATCCGCAGGGCCGGCGCATCGACCGGACGGTCGACGGATTCCACGCGCGCGTCGTGCAGCACGAGTGCGACCACCTCGACGGCATCCTGTACCCGATGCGGATGCACGACCTGCGCAAGCTCGGTTTCACCGACGTCCTGTTCCCGGGGCTCGCGGACGCGGGCGCCGAGGACTGAACCGCCCCCTCGTTCAGCGCGGCGGCGCGGCTTCCGAGGATCGCTCCACCGCATACTTCGGCTTTGTCGCCGCGCCGACCGACAATTCGTCGATGACGATTTCGACGTCGTCGATGTTCCGGACCAGCCGCTCGAGGTTCCCGGCCTGCTCCGCCGACGCGACGCAGCCCTTGAGGTAGACCCAGCGGCGCTGGCCCAGGACCCAGACGCTCGTGTTGTCGTACCGGCCGTCGGCGCGAATCGCCTTCTCGACGCGGGGAATGATCTCCTTGTCGTACAGGTAGGCGTTCGACAGGCGGCAGCGCCCCGACAGGTAGCAGCTCGCACCGCGCTGCGAGCGCCAGTGCGCTTCGGCATTCGCCTCCGCCTCGGTCAGCAGGGGTCCTTCCGGCACCGGACAGCCGGGCATCCCGTGCGTGACCGCGATGAACGGATCGCCGTAGACGTTGCGGCGCGGCCCGCCGCCCTCGCTCGGCGACGACGCGCCGGAGTCGGCGACGGAAGGAATCGGCCCGGCCGCGAGCGCCATCGCCGCCGCCGCGGCCATGGGTATGAGCAGCGCAGGGCGGCGTCGATGGTTCATCGCGCACCGACGATACGCCGATGCGCGGGAACTCCGCTGATCAGATGTTGCGCGAGGAGCGGGGAGTCGGCGCGCGCCGGGTCTTGTCGATCCGATGACTGGCGGGCAGGCTCGGCGCGATCGCCGTCTGCGCCGCGAGCGAGCGCATCAGCGTCCGGCACTGCGCGTCCTTGGCCCAGAGCTGACCCTTGAGTTCCGCGAGTTCGGCCTGAAGGCGCGCGACCTCCTCGGAGTCCGCGCCGCTCGCCAGCGGAGCCGATTCCACGCTCCGTGAAGCGCCCGCGACCGGATCGGCCGCGACGCAGTCCAACGTCGCCGTGGTCCCGACGATCGCGTCGATCCCGGACTCATCGTCCGCGGCAGCGTTCAGGTCGATGTGAGGCGCTTCCGCGACGACGGCGTGCTCGCCGGGCGCGGCAGCTCGCGCCTCGTGTTCGGCCAGGCGCTCCCGTTGCTCCGCGATCCGGGCCTCCTGCTCCTGCATTCGCGCGTGCTGCTCCGCAAGCTGGTTCGACTGTTCGACGAGCTGAGCCTCCTGGTCGGCCAGCTGGGCCTCCTGTTCGGCAAGGCGCGTCTCCTGCTCGGACAACCGGGAGGCCTGTTCGGCACAGCGGGCGTCGAGTTCGCCGAGCCGCGAATCCTGCTCGGCGAGCCGCCCGTGCTGGTCGGCGACGATCGCATCCTCGGTCGCCAGCCTCGCCTCGAGCCCCTGGATCCGCGCATGGCTCGTCGAAACCTGATCCGCGAGGGCCTCGTTCTGCGACCGCATGGCCTCGAGGCGCTCGCTCATCAGCGCGATCGTCGCGGAGGCTTCGCGCTCCGCGGCGTCGAGCTTCGTCTCCAGCTGCACGGCTGCCGCCGTGGCGTGCTCGAGCTCGAGCGCCGCGCGCTCCGCGCCATCGGCGGCGCGCTGCGCCAGGAGGTCGTGCTCCTCGCGCAGCGCGTGCTCTCGCGCTGCATGTTCCGCTTCGAGTTCGGCCCGGATCGCCTGCGCCTGGCGGCGTGACTCGGCGGCTTCCGAATGCGCCTGGGCGACGGCCTCTCGCTGCGCTTCTTCGTTGGCCGCCAGTGCAGCCGCCAGGTTCGCGTATTCGTCCCGCTCACGCTCGGCGGCAACCAGCTTCAGGTAGACCTGGCCGGCCTCGTCGCGCGCGCGATCGATGTCGGCAGCAAGTCGCCGTTCGGAAGCCGCGTGCTGCTCCTCGAGCGTGTGCCGCTGCGCGTCGAAATCGACGAGCCGGGTGGCGCGTTCGGCCAGCGACGCCTCGCGTTCCTGCGCGAGCGTGCGCATCAATTGCTCGTTCTCTTCGGCCGCTGCCGCAGCCGCGGCGCGACTGGCGTCCCGCTCGGCGACCGCCGTGGCCAGGCCTTCCTCGAGACTCGAGAGGCGTTCGCCACGCGCGGCCGATTCGGTCACCGCGTCGCGACATTGCCGCTCCAGGACGTCGATCCGCAGCTGCCACTCGGCGCCGGCTTCATCGGCCGCTGCGCGCAGCCCGTCGATGCGCAACTGCAGGTCGTCGGCCGCGCGGCGGGCCGCATCGAGCTCCGCGTCACGGTGCGCCAGCGCATCGCCCGCGAGGGTCAAACGCTGCGCGTCGCGCGCGGCCTGCTGGCGCTGCGACTCCAGGTCCGCCAGCGTGTCGTCGAGCGACGCGCGCAGCGTCGTTTCGACGTTTTTCGACGCTTCCGCGGCGGATGCCAAATCGGCGCGAAGCTGATCGAGGGCTTGCTCCAGCGACGCGATCGTCGCCTGCGCCCGGGTTTCCGCCTGCTCGCAGGCGGATCGCCAAAGATGGTCGGCGGCAGCCAGGACGCCGGGCGGCACGTCGGCGGCAGGCGGCGCCTGATCCAGGCGCGGCGCAAGGCCGGCAAACCAGGCTTCGAGGTGGGGCCCGATGTGGTCCCGCGAACTGCGGCCGAGCTTCTGCCGGATCCTTTCGGCGGTCGGCTGCAGGCCCTCGTGGACGAGGGTTTCGGCGGCATTCCAGACGTCGTGTACCTCGACCCCGGTCGAACGGCCCATGGCATCCCCTGAAAGCACCTCGGCATGCCGGATTCGGGTCGTGCGCCCTGGCGCGGCATGGCACCAAGCGCAAATTCTTGCGCATTTACGGTATCCGGGAGTGACGCTTCGGCGGTCGCCGCCGGCCAGTCATCCTGAATCGGCGCGCGGTTTGCGGGTATACCCACCCCGCCGGGCGCTTCCGCGAAGCCGGCCGATCAGGTCGCGATCGCCTGCAACAGGTCGGACTCGAGCTTCAACTGGCCCTTGGGCGTCGAGAGCAGCGCGCCGTCGATGAGAAAGACGTCCTCGACGCGCTCCCCCAGCGTGATGATCCGCGCCGTGTGGACGTTGATGCCATTGGCGGCCAGTACGCGCGCGATCGTGTAGAGGAGGCCCATCCTGTCGGTCGCGACGATCGTCAACAGGCTGTGGGTCCCGCCTTCGTCCGGCTGCAGCCGGACCGCCGGGAGCACCGGAAACTGCCGCGATTGGCGCGACAGCCGGCCCATTGTCGGCGCCGGCATCTCGCCTTCGTCGTCGATCGACGCCGGCATGTCGCGTTCGATCGACTGCAGCAATTCGCGGAAGTGCCCGGCGCGCCCGTGGTCCGTCACGAGGAAGGTATCGAGCGCGTAGCCGTGCCGCGTCGTATGGATCTTCGCGTCGAGGATGCTCAGCCCGTGGGCGCCGAGGAATCCGCAGGCCCGCGCAAAGAGTTCGGGCCGGTCACGCGTGTAGAGCAGGACCTCGATGCCCTCGCCCGCGGGCGCCAGGCGGACGCGCACGATCGGATGCCGGGTGTCGACGTGCACGAGCAGCGTGCGCGTATGCCAGGCGATGTCCTTCGCGCTGTTGCGCATGAAATAGACGATGTCGAGCTGGCGCCAGAGCGGTTCGTGCGCGCCGGCCGACAGGCCATAGAGCTTCAGCACGTGAAGCGCCTCGCGCTTGCGGCTTTCGAGTTCCGCCGTTGCCGGCAGGCCCTCGCCGCCCAGGGCGCGGCGCGTGAGCTTGAAGAGGTCCTCCAGCAGGCGCGCCTTCCACGCATTCCAGACCTTCGGGCTCGTGCCGCGTATGTCGGCGACCGTCAACAGGTACAGCGCGACGAGCCGGCGGTCCGTGCCGACGACCTGCGCGAAGCGCGTGACGACGTCCGGGTCCGCGAGGTCCTGCTTCTGCGCCACGTGCGACATCGTCAGGTGGTGCTGGACGAGAAACGTGACGAGGTCGGCGTCGTCCGGCGCCAGCCGGTGCTCGCGCGCGAACCGCCGCACGTCGCGCGCGCCGAGCACGCTGTGGTCGCCGGAGCGGCCCTTCGCGACGTCGTGGAACATGGCCGCGAGATACAGGAGCCACGCGCCCTCGAAATCGGAGATCAGCTGGCTGCAAAGCGGATACTCGTGGGCGAACTCCGCGAGCGAGAACCGCCGCAGGTTGCGCACGACCATCAGGATGTGCTGGTCGACCGTGTAGACGTGGAAAAGGTCATGCTGCATCTGCCCGACGATCCGCCGGAACACGGGCAGGTACTGGCCCAGGATGGACCACTGGTTCATGCTGCGCAGCGTGTGCACGACGCCGCGCGGGTGCTTCAGCACCGACAGGAAGAGCTCGCGATTCGCCGGGTCGGCGCGGAACTTCGCGTCGATCCGGCCGCGGCCGTGCCAGATCGCCCGCAGCAGGCGCGCCGACATGCCCTTGAGTTCGGTGCGCTGCTGCAACAACGGGAACGCGCGCAGGATGGCCGAGGGATCGCGATCCAGCGCGTCGGCGTCCGCGAGATCGAGGCGCTCGTGATGCGCGCGGAACGTCGCGTCGATCGGCGCCGGCTCGATGTCCGGCCGGGGAAACAGCCGCTCCTCGATGTTCAGCAGCAGGATCGTATTGACCTGCGTCGCGCTCTTGGCCGCGCCGTAGTAGGCCTGCATCAGCACTTCGCTCGCGCGCCGATGCGCGGTCGGACGGACGCCCAGCAGCGTCGCGACTTCGTTCTGCGCATCGAACACGACGCGGTCCTCGCGCCGTCCGGTCACGATATGCAGCCAGACGCGGATCGTCCGCAGCGTGCGTTCGGTTCGCCGAATCGTCGCGATCTCGGCGGCGGTGAGCAGTCCGCTCTGGTGCATCTCGCGCCACGAGGAGCCGAGGCCGGCCGCCCGCGAGACCCACAGCAGGACCTGCAGGTCGCGAAGGCCGCCCGGGCTTTCCTTGCAGTTCGGCTCGAGGCTGTAGACGGCGTCCTGGTATTTCGTATGGCGGAACTGCTGTTCCAGCTGCTTGGCGCGGAAGAAATCCTGCGGATCGACCACGCCGCGTATGGCCGCGTCCAGTTCCTCGATGACGGCGCGCGGCCCGGCGACCAGCCGCGCCTCGAGGACCGCGGTCATCACCGTGACGTCGCGGCGCGCTTCGTCGACGCACTCGGCGATCGTGCGCACCGCGTGCCCGATCGTCACGCCGAGGTCCCACAGCGATCCGACGAGGGTCTCGATCGCCGCGCGGTCCGCGGCATCGGGTTCGCGTGCCGGAATGATCAGGACGTCGACGTCGGAATGCGGGAACAGTTCGGCGCGGCCATAGCCGCCGACCGCGACGACGGCGACGCGGTCGCCGAGCCCGACCGCCTTCACGGCGGTTCGCACGCAGCCGTCGACGGTGTTGGAAAGTCCGCGCAGCAGCCTCTCGACCGGCGCGCCGCCGCGAAAGGCCTCGACCAGCCGGGCACGCTGCTCGCGCAGCTGCGCGCGCAGCGTAAACCCGGGGTCGTTCATCGCGACCGTGGACCCGGCGTCAAGCGTCGATCGGTGCGGGTGCCGGCGTGGCCGGCCCCGGTACGACGACCTTGCCCTCGATGAAGGAGGGCGGCGGCGGCATGGCGGCCGAGACCGTCAGGATCTCGAAGCCCTCGGGCGTCGCAAGCACCGTGTGTTCCCACTGCGCCGAGAGGCTGTGGTCCTTCGTGACGATCGTCCAGCCGTCGGCGAGTTCGCGGATCTCGCGCCGGCCCGCGTTGATCATCGGCTCGATCGTGAAGGTCATGCCCGGGACAAGGGCATCCAGGGTTCCGGGGCGCCCATAGTGAAGGACCTGCGGTTCCTCGTGGAAGCGGCGACCGATGCCGTGGCCGCAGAATTCGCGCACGACGCTGTACCCGTGCTTCTCCGCGTGGACCTGGATCGCGTGCCCGATGTCGCCCAGTCGCGCGCCCGGGCGGACCGCGTTGATCCCGTGCCACATGCACTCGAACGTCACCTCGCAGAGCCGGCGCGCGGCGATCGAGACTTCGCCGACCATGAACATGCGGCTGGTATCGCCGTGGAAGCCGTCCTTGATCACCGTGATGTCGATGTTCACGATGTCGCCCGACTTCAACACGCGGTCTCCCGGTATCCCGTGGCAGACCTGGTGATTGACGGAGGTGCAGATCGAGCGCGGGTACGGGCGGTAGCCCGGCGGCGCGTAGTTCAGCGGCGCCGGCACCGTTCCCTGCACGTTGACCATGTAGTCGTGGCAGAGGCGGTCGAGTTCCCCGGTCGTGACACCGGGACGGACGTGCGGGGCGATGAAATCGAGGACCTCCGCCGCGAGCCGGCCGGCGACCCGCATCTGGGCGATTTCCTCGGTGTTCTTGGGGGTCGGAGCCATAGAAAGCCGGAGCGCACAGTGGCGCGATCAATAAAGCTATAATACTCGGCTTGCCAATTGCCTGAAAAGCTCGGCCAGAGAAGTCCGGCCCGAGGTGTCCGGTCGCGGAAAATCGACGACCGATTGCGGGCGATCGGCAGGAAAACGTAGTTCAAATCGCGCACCCCGTCTCCAAGGTGTCGTCGTGGTCTTTCCGCGGCGACCGCGACGGCGGTGTCGGACCCAACCTTGGAAGGAACCTCGATGTCCGTGACGATGCGTCAGATGCTGGAGGCCGGCGTGCATTTCGGCCACCAGACCCGTTTCTGGAATCCGAAGATGGCCCCCTACATCTTCGGTCACCGCAACAAGATCCACATCATCAATCTCGAGCGCACGCTCGACAATTTCAATTCCGCGACGCGCTTCGTCCGCCAGTTGGCAGGAAACCGCGGAACGATCCTTTTCGTCGGCACGAAGCGCCAGGCGCGCGAGATCCTCATCGAGGAGGCGCGACGGGCCGGCCAGCCCTATATCGACCAGCGCTGGCTCGGCGGGATGCTGACCAACTTCAAGACGCTGAAGACCTCGATCAAGCGGCTCAAGGAGATGGAGCAGGTGATCCAGGAAGGCGGGCTGGATCGGATGTCGAAGAAGGAGGCGCTGACGTACCAGCGCGAGGTCGACAAGCTGAACAAGTCGATCGGCGGCATCAAGGAGATGAATGCGCTGCCGGACGCGCTCTTCGTGATCGACGTCGGCTACCACAAGATCGCGATCGCCGAAGCCGCCAAGCTCGGCATTCCGGTCGTCGGCGTCGTCGACACGAACCACTCGCCGGAGGGCGTCTCCTACGTGATCCCGGGCAATGACGATTCCAGCCGCGCGGTCCGCCTCTATGCGCGCGCCATGGCCGATGCCGTCCTCGAAGGCCGGGCGGCGGGCGTGCAAGGCGCCGTCGCCACCGGCGGCGACGAGTTCGTCGAGGTCAGTGGTGAGGAAGAGCCGGCCTGAAGCGCCGGAACCTCGACGTGATCGACCCGTGACGAGTGGTGCTGAGGGGGGCGCGAGCCCCCCTTTCACAGTCCTCGATCGGATGAAGAACGAAGTGGCAGCCGCGCGACGCGCGGGCGCCGGACATGGCTGGAGCTGATGATGGCGGAAATCACCGCGAGCATGGTCAAGGAACTGCGCGAGAAGACCGACGCGCCGATGATGGAATGCAAGAAGGCGCTCTCCGAGGCGGCGGGCGACATGGCGCGCGCCGAGGAGATCCTGCGCGTCAAGCTCGGCAGCAAGGCCTCGAAGGCCGCCAGTCGCGTCGCCGCCGAGGGCATCGTCGCCGTCAACATCGACGCGGCGGGCAAGCTCGCGACGATCGTCGAGCTGAACTGCGAGACCGACTTCGTCGCGAAGAACGACGATTTCCTCGCGCTCGGCCGCAACCTGGCGCAACTCGTCGCCGCGCAGGACCCTGCCGACGTCGCGGCGCTCTCCGCCCTGCCGCTCGACGGCTCGACGGTCGACGCGGTACGCGCCGCGCTGGTCGGCAAGATCGGAGAGAACCTGTCTATCCGGCGGTTCACGCGCCTGCCGGCGACCGGCCGCATTGCGAGCTACGTCCACGGCGGGTCGAAGATCGGCGTCCTCGTCGACGTGACCGGCGGCGATGCCGATGTCGCGAAGGACATCGCGATGCATATCGCGGCGTCGAAGCCGCGCGCACTGCGCGCGAGCGAGGTGGCGCCCGAACTGATCGAGACCGAGCGCTCGGTCGCGCGGCAGAAGGCCGCGGAGTCCGGCAAGCCGGTCGAGATCCAGGCGAAGATGGTCGAAGGCGCGGTCCAGAAGTACCTCAAGGAAAACACGCTGCTCGGGCAGGTCTTCGTCAAGGACGACAAGCTGACGATCGAGCAGCTGCTCAAGCAGAAGGGCGCGACGGTCAACCGGTTCATCCTGTACGTCGTCGGCGAGGGCATCGAGCGCAAGCAGTCCGATTTCGCCGCCGAGGTCGCGGCGCAGGCTGCCGCGGCGCGCGGAACGACGGCCTGACGCCATGGCGACGCCGGCCTACAAGCGGGTCCTGCTGAAGCTCTCGGGCGAGGCCCTGATGGGCAACGAGGCCTTCGGCATCAGCCGTTCGACGATCGAGGGCATGGTGGCCGACATCGGCGACGTCGTGCGCGCGGGCGTCGAGCTCGCCATCGTGATCGGCGGCGGCAACATCTTCCGCGGCGTCGCGCTCGGTGCACGCGGGATGGACCGCGCGACGGCCGACTACATGGGGATGATGGCCACGATCATGAATGCGATGGCGCTGCAGGACGCGATGCGCAATGCCGGCATCGAGGCCCGGGTCCAGTCGGCGCTCAACATCGAGCAGGTCGTCGAGCCCTACATCCGGCCGAAGGCGCTGCGCTACCTCGAGGAAGGCAAGGTCGTGATCTTCGGTGCCGGGACCGGCAACCCGTTCTTCACGACGGACACCGCGGCGGCGCTGCGCGGCTCGGAGATCGGCGCCGAGATCGTCCTGAAGGCGACGAAGGTCGACGGCGTCTACAGCGCCGACCCGAAGAAGAACCCCGAGGCGACGCGGTACGCCACGATCACGTTCGACGAGGCGCTGACGCGCAACCTGCAGATCATGGACGCGACGGCGTTCGCGCTGTGCCGCGACCAGAGGCTTCCGATCAAGGTCTTCGATATCTTCAAGTCGGGCGCCCTCAAGCGCGTCGTCATGGGCGAGGACGAGGGCACCCTCGTGCACGTCTGAGGCGAACCCGCGGCTGGCTGGCGGCGCGCAGCGCCGCAGCCGCGGCCCGGGCTGCAGCGACGGCGAAGCGTCGCAGGGCAGCCGGAACCTGCGCGGCGCGCTAACCCATCGGAATCGGACATGGCAATCGCAGAGATCCGCAAGGCCGCTGAACAGAAGATGCACAAGTCCGTCGAGACGCTGAAGGGCGATCTCGCGAAGATCCGCACCGGGCGGGCGCACACCGGCCTGCTCGACCACGTGCAGGTCGACTACTACGGATCGATGGTGCCGATCAACCAGGTCGCCAACGTCGGCCTTGGCGACGCCCGCACGATCACGGTCCAGCCGTGGGAGAAGAAGATGGTGCCGGCGATCGAGAAGGCGATCCGCGAATCGGACCTCGGGCTGAATCCCGCGACGCAGGGCGACCTGATCCGGGTCCCGATGCCGGCGTTGAACGAGGAGCGGCGCCGCGACCTCACCAAGGTCGTGAGGCACGAGGCCGAGGCGGCGCGGGTCGCGGTCCGCAACCTGAGGCGCGACGCCAACACGCACCTGAAGGACCTCCTCAAGAAGAAGGAGGTCTCGGAGGACGAGGAGCGCCGCGCGCAGGACGACATCCAGAAGTTGACCGACCGTTTTATCGCGGACATCGACAAGCTGGGCGCGGAGAAGGAAAAGGAGATCATGACCGTCTGAGTCTCGGGCACGGGATTCGACCGGGATGACCGCACCGGACGCCACGCCGCCGCGCCATATCGCGGTGATCATGGACGGCAACGGCCGCTGGGCCGTCGAACGCCACCTGCCGCGCGTGGCCGGGCACTCGCGCGGCGTCGAGGCGGCGCGCGCGACGATCGAAGCCTGCGTCGAACGCGGCATCGAATACCTGACGCTGTTCGCGTTCAGCTCCGAGAACTGGCGCCGCCCGGCCGACGAGGTGTCGGTGCTGATGCGGTTGTTCGTCGCGGCGCTGCAGCGCGAGATCGATCGGCTCAACGAGGCCGGCGTCCGGCTGCGGGTCGCCGGCAACCTGGCCGCTTTCGACGGCGAACTGCGGACGCTGATCGAAACCGCGGAACGCCGCACCGCCGCCAACCGGCGCCTGAACCTGACGATCTGCGCCAGCTACGGCGGACGCTGGGACATCGTGCAGGCCGTGCAGCGACTGTGCGCCGAAGCGGCCGCCGGCGAGGCCGTCGTCGTCGACGAGGCGGGAATCACGGCGCGTCTCGCGCTGTCGTTCGCGCCGGACCCTGACCTGCTGATCCGCACCGGCGCCGAGCGGCGGATCAGCAATTTCCTCCTCTGGCAGCTGGCCTACGCGGAACTGTACTTCGCCGATGTCCTGTGGCCCGATTTCGATCGCGAGGATCTCGACCAGGCACTGCGCTGGTATGCGCAGCGCGAACGGCGCTACGGGCGCACCAGCGCCCAGGTCAAGCGCCCCGCATGAGCCGCCGATGCTGCGCCAGCGCGTAATCACGGCGCTCGTGCTGGTCGCGGTCCTGCTGGGCGCGCTGGCGTGGTCGGCGCTCGCGTTCAGCGCGGTGGCCGCCGTCGTCGTCGGCGTCGGCCTGTTCGAATGGCTTCGCCTGGCGGGCGCGCGCGACGCCGCCGCGGCGGCGGCCGGTGCAGCCTTCGGCGCCGCGTTGCTCGCGCTGCAGTGGCAGTGGCCGGGGCTCGCGGCCGACGCCGCCCGCGTCGCGTGCGGCGCCGCGATGCTCGCCTGGCTCGGCGTCGCCGCCGCGCTGGTGCGCGCGCAGCGGCGCGGCATCGGGCGCCGGTCCGCGGTTCTCGTCGTGCTCGCGCTGCTTTTCCTGGTCGCCGTCTGGTGCGCCATCCAGGTGCTGCTGCGCGAAGGCGCCGTGGCGCTCGTCTCCGCGATGGCGATCGTCTGGGCGGCCGACATCGCCGCCTACTTCGTCGGCCGCGCGTTCGGCCGTCGCAAGCTCGCGTCGCAGATCAGCCCGGGCAAGACGTGGGCCGGCGCCTGGGGCGCGGTCGCCGCCGTGGTCGCCCTGGCGTTCCTGTTCCGCGCGACCTGGCCGGGGCCGCAACTCGTCAGCAACCGCATCATCGACGACTTCGGCGCGGCCGCGGCCGTCGTGCTGCTCGCGCTGGTCGTCGCGGCGTCGATCGTCGGCGACCTGTTCGAAAGCCTGCTCAAGCGCCTTGCCGGCGTCAAGGACAGCAGCGCGCTGCTTCCGGGGCACGGCGGCGTGCTGGACCGGATCGATGCGCTGCTGCCGGTCCTGCCGCTCGTCGTGCTGCTGCTGCGCGGTCGCGGCTGACGTGCTGCGACCCGACCTGCGAGCGGCCGCGGGCCGCCGCCCCGATGCCGGTCCTGCGGGGCGGGGCAGGGCGCGGTAGTCTTCCGTCCGGCGGCCTGCGGCGTCGGCCGGCCCGGTGCAAGGGAACCATGCTGACTCTGTTCTATTTCATCGTGACGCTCGGCGTCCTCGTCATCATCCACGAGTTCGGCCACTATGCCGTGGCGCGCGCCTGCGGCGTCAAGATCCTGCGCTTCTCGGTCGGCTTCGGCCGGCCGCTGCTGCGCGCCACGCGCGGCCGCGACCGGACCGAATGGGTCGTCGGCGCGATTCCGCTCGGCGGCTACGTGCGCATGCTCGACGAACGCGACCCCGAATGCGGGCCGGTCGCGGCCGCCGAGCGCTCGCGCGCGTTCAATCGGCAGTCGCTGGCGCGCCGCACGGCGATCGTGCTGGCGGGCCCGGTCGCCAACCTGCTGCTTGCGGTGGCCATCTATGCCGGGCTCAACCTCGTCGGCGTCGCCGAGTTGCGCCCGGTCGTCGACACGCCCCCGCAGTCGACGCCGGCGGCCATCGGCGGCCTGCGGTCCGGCGACCTCGTCACGGCCATCGACGGCGACGCGGTGCGTTCGTGGCCGGACCTGCGCTGGCGCATCCTGCGCCATAGCCTGCAGCCGGGGCCCCTGCGCTTCACGGTCGTCGGCGCGGACGGGGCGGAGCGCACGCTCGAGGTGGCGGCGCCCGCCGACCTGCTGCGCGACGTCGATACCGACTTCCTCGACCGCCTGGGCCTGCACGCGCATCCGGGCCGCAGCGTCGTCGCCGGCGTCGACCCCGATGGCGTCGCCGCCGCGGCCGGCATTCTCGCCGGCGACCGCATCGAGTCGATCGACGGTACGCCGGTGGCCTACGCGCGGGAGGTCGCGGAACGCGTCCGGTCCGCGCCGGGACGGCCGCTGCGCTTCGGGCTGGTTCGCAGCGACCGCCATGTCGAGCTCGTCGTGACGCCGGCTCGGGCGACGGATCCCAAGCTCGGGACGATCGGCCGCATCGGCGTCGAATTCAGCGATCTCGTTCGCGTCCGCTATGCGCCGCTGGAGAGCGTCGAGCTCGCGGTCGGGAAGACGTGGGACACCGCGGCGATCTCGGTCCGCATGATGGGCAAGATGGTCATCGGCGAGGCCTCGTGGCGCAATCTCTCGGGGCCCGTGACCATCGCGGACTACGCCGGCCGCAGCGCGCGGATCGGGCTCGATGCGTACCTCGGCTTCCTCGCCCTGGTGTCGATCAGCCTCGGCGTGCTGAACCTGATGCCCGTGCCGATGCTCGATGGCGGTCACTTGCTGTACTATGCCGCCGAATTGCTGACCGGCAGTCCGCCGTCGGACCGCGCGGTGGCGATAGGGCAGCGAATCGGCATCGCCGTCTTGACCCTCCTGACGGTGCTCGCACTCTGCAACGACGTGGTGCGACTGCTCTCATAACGATAATCCTGGCCCGTCCGGATTCCGGAATCGATTGTCCGCCTTGAAACGCCGCAATCTCAAGGGCGCCGCGGTGGCTCCGACCCTGCGCCGCCTCGCCGCCGCCGTGATCGCCTGCAGCGCCGTCAGCGTCGCGGCCCAGGAGTTCGTGGTCCGCGACATCCGCGTCGACGGAATCCAGCGCACCGATGCCGGCACGGTCTTCAGCTATCTCCCGCTGCGCGTCGGCGACCGATACGACCCGGACAAGGGCGTCGCGGCGATCCGCGCGCTGTATGCGACCGGACTCTTCAAGGACGTGCGCCTTGCGGTCGACGGCGACGTCCTCGTCGTGTCGGTCGACGAGCGACCGTCGATCGCCGCGGTCGAGCTGATCGGCGTCAAGGAGTTCGACAAGGACACCGTCAAGAAATCGCTGAAGGAAGTCGGGCTCGCCGAGGCGCGCGTTTTCGACCGCTCGCTGCTGGACCGCGCGGAGCAGGAGCTGAAGCGGCAGTACCTGTCGCGCGGGTTCTATGCGGTGAAGCTCACCTCGACCGTCACGCCGGTCGAGCGCAACCGCGTGAACATCACGATCACCGCCGAGGAGGGCGACGCGGCGAAGATCCGTTCGATCCGCTTCACCGGCAACCATGCGTTCTCCGACTCGACGCTGCGCGACGCGATGGAACTCACGACGCCGGGCTGGTTCACCTGGTACAACAGCCGCGACAAGTATGCGCGGCAGAAGCTGCAGGGCGACCTCGAGACGCTGCGCTCGTACTACCAGAACCGCGGCTACCTCGACTTCAACATCGAGTCGACGCAGGTCACGATCAGCCCGGACAAGACCAGCATCTTCATGACGATCAACCTCAACGAAGGCGAACGCTTCACGGTCTCGGAGGTCAAGCTCGCGGGCGAACTGCTGGGGCTGGAGCCGGAACTGGCGCCGTTGATCGACGTCAAGCCGGGCGACGTCTACAACGGCGAGCGGATCAATGCCATCGGCAAGCGGATCACCGATCGGCTCGGCACGCTCGGCTACGCGTTCGCGACGGCCAATCCGGTGCCGGAAGCGAATCGCGACAAGCGGCAGGTCGCCTACACGATCGTCGTCGATCCGGGCCGGCGCGCCTACGTGCGGCACGTCAACATCGTCGGCAACACGCGCACGCGCGACGAGGTCATCCGGCGCGAGGTGCGGCAGTTCGAGGCCGGCTGGTACGACGCGGACAAGGTGCGCCTGTCGCGCGACCGGATCGACCGCCTCGGCTACTTCGAGAAGGTCGAGGTCGAGACGCCGGCGGTGCCGGGCTCGCAGGACCAGGTCGATGTCAACTTCACGGTGAAGGAACGCCCGACCGGATCGATTTCCGCCGGCGCCGGCTACTCCAGCACGGAACGCCTGGTCTTGAACGCGGCGTACACGCAGCAGAACGTGCTGGGTACCGGGCACGCGATCGGCGTGGACGTCAACACGAGCAAGTCGACGCGTACGATCGCGCTGAGCGAAACCGATCCGTATGTCACGGCCGACGGCATCAGCCGCACGACCGAAGTCTACGAGCGCAAGTCGGACCTCGCGCGCCTTGGCCTGGCGCAGGTCGACGTCGCGACCCGCGGCGGATCGGTCAAGTACGGCATCCCCTTCACCGAATTCGACACGGTCTTCTTCGGCGTCGGCTTCGAGGACAACATCATCGGTCTCACGACGGCCAGCCCGCTGCGCTACGTCGACTACGTCAACGAGTTCGGCCCCGATACCCGCGCGGTCATCGGCAGCGTCGGGTGGGCCCGCGACAGCCGCGACAACATCCTGTCGCCGTCGCGCGGCCGCTATCAGCGCGCCTATGCGGAAGCGACGTTCCCGACGCTCGACCTGCGCTACTGGCGCACGACGTACCAGATCCAGCAGTACCTTCCGCTGACCTCGAAGATCACGCTCGCCTTCAACGGCGCGGCCGACTGGGGCGGGGCCTACGACGGCAAGTCCTACCCGCTCTTCAAGAACTACTACGCGGGCGGCATCGGAACCGTGCGCGGCTTCGCGCCGGGTTCGCTCGGCCCGCGCGACACGAACGGCGATCCGCTCGGCGGCAACCGGATGCTGACCGGCTCGATCGAGGCGCAGGCTCCGCTGCCCGGGGCCGACCGCTCGCTTCGGGCGCTGTGCTTCTTCGACAGCGGCCAGGTCTGGGGACCGGATCAATCGGTGCGCTTCGCCGACCTGCGCTATTCGTTCGGCTGCGGCATCGCATGGATCTCGCCGATCGGCCCGCTCAAGATCAGCCTGGCGACGCCGCTGAAACGCCAGCCCGAAGATCGTACGCAACGCTTCCAATTCCAGATTGGAACCGGGTTCTGACGCCATCGTGGTATGGCACAATGGCCCGTTCTACAACGCGTCGAGGCCCACATGAACCGCTGGTTGAAGCTTGCCGCATTGCTGTTGCCGGGGTTTCTGGCAATGTCAGCCGCGGGCGCCGGCGCACAGGAAATCAAGATCGGGTTCGTGAGCTCGGAGCGGATCCTTCGCGAGTCGGATCCGGCGAAGGCGGCGGAACAGAAACTGCTGCAGGAATTCGCGAAGCGCGACAAGGAACTGCAGGAAGCGGGCGCGCGCCTCAAGTCGATGGCCGACAAGCTCGAGAAGGACGGCCCGGTACTCGCCGAAGGCGAGCTCGCGAAGCGCCAGCGCGAAATGCAGGACATGGACCGCGATTTCCAGCGCCGCCAGCGCGAATTCCGCGAGGACCTCAACCAGCGCAAGAACGAGGAACTCCAGGGCCTGCTGGAACGCGCCCAGCGGATCGTCCGCCAGCTCGCGGAGCAGGAGAAATACGACCTCATCCTGCAGGATGCGGTCTATGTCGGACCGCGGATCGACATCACCGATCGCGTCCTGAAGCAGCTCAACGCCGTGTCGAAGTGACGCGGGTCCGATGAGCCTGCCTCGTCCATTCTGAACGGATGTCCGCGATCGGGCTCACCGTCGCCGAGCTTGCCGGTGCGGTCGAAGAGCGCTCGGGCGGCGTCCTGCGGGCGCAGGTCCACGGCGATGCCGGGCGCCTGATCCAGGGCGTCGCGTCGCTGGAGGCTGCAGGCCCGACCGACGTCGCCTTTCTCGCGAATCCGCGCTACCAGGCGGCCGCCCGACGATCGGCCGCCGCCGCGCTCGTGCTCAGCGCCGCGCAGCGCGAAGCCGTGTTTCCCGCCGGCCGCGACGCCGGCACGGTGCTCGAATCCGACCAGCCGTACGCGTGGTTCGCGTTCGCCTCGCAGCTGCTCTATCCGCAGCCGACGCCCGCGCCGTATCGCGATCCGACGGCGTCGATCGACCCGGGCGCCGATGTCGACGCCAGCGCCCGCATCGATGCGCATGCCGTCGTCGAACGCGGCGCGACGATCGGCGCGCGGGCGTGGATCGGCGCCGGAGCCTTCGTCGGCGCCGAGGCTCGCATCGGCTCCGATACCCGCCTGCATGCCGGGGCGGTCGTGCATGCGCGCTGTCGGATCGGCGAACGCGGCATCGTCCATAGCGCCGCCGTCATTGGCGCCGATGGCTTCGGCTTCGCGCCGTTCCAGGGCGGCTGGGTCAAGATCCCGCAGGTCGGGTGCGTGCTCGTCGGCGACGACGTGGAAATCGGCGCCGGCACGACGATCGACCGCGGCACGATGGGCGACACGATCGTCGAGGACGGGGTGAAGATCGACAACCAGGTGCAGATCGCGCACAACTGCCGCATCGGCGCGCAGACCGCGATCGCCGGCTGCGTCGGCATCGCCGGCAGCGCGACGATCGGCAGGCGCTGCCAGCTCGCGGGCGCCGCGATGATCGCCGGCCACCTGTCGATTCCCGACGGCACGGTAATCGGTGCCGGCACGCTCGTCTCGCGCTCGATCCGCGAGCCGGGCTTCTACACCGGTTTCTTCCCGATGATGTCGAACCGGGATTGGGAGCGCAACGCCGCGCTGTTGCGGCACCTCGGCGACCTGCGGGACCGCATCCGGCGTCTCGAAGGGCGACACGACAATTCGAATCCGCGAGGCGAACCATGATGGACATCCATGCGATCCTGGCGCACCTGCCGCATCGCTTTCCTATCATCCTGGTCGACAGGGTGGTCGAGCTCGAGCGCGACAAGCGCATCGTCGCGCTGAAGAACGTCTCGATGAACGAGCCGGTATTCAGCGGGCATTTTCCGCACTATCCGGTGATGCCCGGCGTGCTGATCATCGAGGCGATGGCCCAGGCGGCCGCGATCCTCCTGTTCGTCTCGGCGGGACGCAAGCCGGAGCCGGACTCGGTGTACTTCTTCGCCGGCATCGACAACGCGCGCTTCAAGCGCCCGGTGCATCCGGGCGACCAGCTCCGCCTGGAGGTCAACGTCGAGCGCTCGCTGCGCGGAGTCATCAAGCTCTCGGGCAAGGCGCGCGTCGACGAGCAGGTCGTCTGCGAGGCGGACATGCTGTGCACCTACCGCAAGGTCCGCGCGAACGAGGGCGAATGATGGCGGAGGTCCACGCGACGGCCGTCGTCGACCCGCGCGCGCGCCTCGCCGACGACGCCTCGATCGGACCGTACTGCATCATCGGGCCCGATGTCGAGATCGGCGCCGGAACGTCGGTCGGGCCGCACGTCGTCATCGAGGGCCGCACGACGATCGGGCGCGCAAACCGCATCTTCCCGCATTGTTCGGTCGGCGGCCCGCCGCAGGACAAGAAGTATGCCGGCGAGGCGTCGCGCCTCGTCATCGGCGACGGCAACACGATCCGCGAATGCTGCACGCTCAACATCGGCACCAGCGGCGGTGGCGGCGTGACGCGCATCGGCAGCGACAACTGGATCATGGCCTACGTCCACGTCGCGCACGATTGCACGATCGGCGATCACACGATCATCGCCAACAGCGTTCAGCTGGGCGGTCACGTGACGATCGGCGACTGGGCCATCCTCGGCGGCCTGACCGGGGTGCACCAGTTCGGCCGCGTCGGCGAGCATTCGATGGCCGGTGGCGGATCCACGCTGGTGCAGGACCTGCCGCCATTCGTCATCGGCAGCGGGAATCCGTTTCGCCCCGCCGGCATCAACGTCGAAGGGCTGCGCCGTCGCGGCTTCGATGCCGAGGTCCTGGCGGCGTTGCGGCGCGCCTACCGGACGATCTATCGCAGTTCGCTGTCGGTCGACGAGGCCTGCGCCGCGCTCGAACAGCAGGCGCTCGCGGATGCCGGCTGCGCGACGCACCTGCGGCGCCTTGCCGCGTTCCTCGCCGAGCCGGGCCGCGGGATCGTACGCTAGCCGCCCGCATCCCGAACTGGAACGTCCCCAGTGAACATGCTCGAGATCGCCGTCGTCACGCGGCGCCGCTTTTCCGCAGCGTGTCGCCCACGCCTCTGATCGGCTTCGTCGCCGGCGAAGCCTCCGGCGACGTGCTGGCGGCACCGGTCGTCGCCGCGCTGCGCGCGCGCGTTCGCGACCTGCAATGCGCCGGGATCGCGGGCGACCGGATGCTTGCGGAAGGATGCGACGCGTGGTGGCACGTCCGCGAACTGTCGGTCCGCGGCTACGTCGAAGTGATCCGCGAGTTGCCGCGGCTCCTGCGAATGCGGTCGGCGCTTCGCGAGCGCCTGTTGCAGGCGCGGCCGCGGGCGGTCGTCGGCGTCGATGCGCCGGACTTCAATCTCGGCCTGGAATCGGCGCTGCGCGAGAGCGGCATCCCGACGGTTCATTTCGTCAGCCCGTCGATCTGGGCTTGGCGGGCGGGCAAGATCGAGGCGGTCCGGCGCGCCGCGGACCTCGTCCTTCTGGTCTTTCCCTTCGAACAGGCGCTCTATGACCGGGCAGGGATCCGCGCGACCTACGTCGGCCACCCGCTCGCGAGCGTCATACCGATGCATCCGGACGCGACCGCGGCGCGGCGCGCGCTGCAGCTTTCCGCGGGGCGCGTCGTGGCGGTCCTTCCCGGCAGTCGCCGCGCCGAGATCGACTACATCGGGCCGCCTTTCCTCGGCGCCGTCGAACTTCTGGCGCGCGAGGAATCGACGCTCCAGTTCGTGGTCCCGGTGGCCGCGCCGTCGCTGCGCCCGCGCCTGGAGGCCTTGCTGGGCGCCGCGCCGACGGCACGTTCGCGCCTGCACCTGCTCGACGGACGCTCGCACGATGCGCTGGCCGCCGCCGATGCGGTCCTCGTCGCGAGCGGAACGGCGACGCTCGAAGCCGCGCTCTTCAAGCGCCCGATGGTCATCGCCTATCGGATGCCGGCGCTGTCCGCGTGGCTGACCCGGATCCAGGCCCACGCGCGCTGGGTCGGCCTGCCGAACCTGCTGCTGCAGGATGACGTCGTGCCGGAACTGTTGCAGCGGGAGGCGACGCCGCGGAATCTCGCCGCGGCGCTTCGACGCCAATTGGACGACGTGGCGGGGCGGGTGCGACTCGTTGAACGTTTCGGCCGGCTCCACGAGGATCTGTCTCGCGACACGGCGGCGCTGGCGGCCGATGCGATCTGCGACGTCGCCGGCCTCGATCCGCGGACCACGCCGTGACGCCAGCCGCGAGACGCCGGGCGCCGGGCATCGCTGCCTTCGACGGCAGCGACCGGGACGGAACGTGCGGCGTCGACGAGGCGGGCCGCGGCCCGCTTGCCGGGCCGGTCGTTGCCGCCGCGGTCGTCCTCGACCCGCGACGTCCCATCTCGGGCTTGCGCGATTCGAAGCAGCTGACGCCGGCGCGCCGCGACCAGCTCGCCGCCGAGATTCGCGAGTGCGCCGCGTGCTGGTCCGTCGTCGCCGTGGGCCATGACGACATCGATCGGCTGAACATATTGGCCGCGAGCCTGCTCGCGATGCGTCGCGCCGTCGAAGGACTCGTGCCGGCTCCGCGTTTCGCGCTGGTCGACGGGAACCGTCTCCCGGACCTGTCGATTCCGGCGCGCGCGATCGTCGGCGGCGACCGGCTGGAGCCGGCGATCTCGGCGGCATCGATCCTCGCGAAGACGACGCGCGACCGCCTCATGCGCGAATTGGCGCGCAGCTACCCAGGCTACGGCTTCGATCGTCATTTCGGGTACCCGACGGCGGCCCATGTCGAGGCGCTCAATCGCCTCGGTCCGTGCGAGATCCACCGACGAACCTTCGCCCCGGTGCGGGCGGCCGCACGCGATCGACGATGAAGCCGGTCACGTCGGCAGCGAACCCGGCCTACCGGACCTGGCTGCGTCTTGCGCAGCAGCCGCGGGAGCATCGTCTGCGCGGACGGACGCTTGCCGAAGGGGTTCATCTGGCGCGGGCGGCGTTGGACGCCGGCACGGTGCCGCAGGCGTGGATCGTCCGGCGCGGAACCGACACCGCCGCCGGCGAGATGGGCCTCGTCAGTGAAAGGCTGCGGCGCCTCGGCACGCCGGCATTCGAACTCGCGGCTTCGCTCTACGACCGGCTGGCCCCGGTGGAGCACGGCAGCGGGCTTCTCCTCGTCGTGGCGTCGCGCAATGACCCGCTTCCGCACGCCAGCCGCGACGACCTGGCCTATTTCGACGGCATCCAGGATCCCGGCAACGTCGGAACGATGCTTCGCGTCGCCGCCGCGGCCGGCCTGCGCCATGTGCTGGGCGGTCCAGGCTGCGCCTCGTTCTGGTCCCCGAAAGCCTTGCGCGCCGGCATGGGGGCGCAGTTCGTCCTCCGGATGACGGAAAACGTCGGCGCAGCGGACCTTGCAGCGACGTTGGACGGACCGTGGATCGCATGCGCTGCGCACGACGCGGACTCGCTGTGGGCCATGACGCCACCGTCGGGCGCGCTGGGGTGGGTTTTCGGCGCCGAAGGGCGGGGCATATCCCATGATGTGGCCGAGGTTTGCTCGCGTCGCGTCACGATCCCGATCGCCGCGGGCGTCGAATCGCTCAACGTCGCGACCGCCGCCGCGGTGTGCCTCTTCGAACGGCGACGCGTCACCGAAACGGGGTAGGTCTTTCGAGTCGGCCGCAGTGCACAATGACTTCGTGAATCGTGCGCTGACGGCCCGGCGGAATACAACGACCGGCCGCTCGCTGCTTGTCCGGCGGTCGAAGCCCATGGGACTTTCCTTCTTCGGCAGCCGGATCCGTCTTGCAGGGGGGCGCTCGGGTGTTCACCCGGGTGAACTGCACCGATGGAGGCGCGTTCATGTGGGGAGAGGCGTTACTGAGTCGCGTATCGCGGCGACAGGCCGAGCGGCATGCCGGGGTGCTGCTCGAGGAACTTGCGGCGCGGATGCGCCAGCGCGGCGGCGTTCCGCTGCGGATCGAACTTCCGGATGGCGAGCGTGTCGATTTCGGTCCATCGACACAGGTGACCTGGCGCGTGCGCGACGTCGCGCGCCTGGCCCACCTCGGCGAACCCAGCCTGGGCGCGCTCGCGGAGGCCTACGTCAAAGGCACGATCGAGATCGAAGGCGACCTGATGGAATCGATCCGGATCGCCGCGACGCTTGCAGACTCGTTCGGAAGCCCGGCGACGCGCCGCAGCGCGCTGATCCCGGCGCGGCACGCGAAGTCCGACGATCTCGCCGACGTCCGCAGCCATTACGACCTCGGCAACGACTTCTATCGCCTGTGGCTCGACGAGCGGATGATCTATTCATGCGCGTATTTCGAGCGCGGCGACGAATCGCTGGAGCAGGCGCAGGTCGCGAAGCTCGACCACATCTGCCGCAAGCTGTGCCTGGCACCGGGCGATCGCCTCCTCGACGTCGGTTGCGGCTGGGGCGGCATGGTGCTGCATGCGGCGCGCCATTACGGGGTGCAGGCCGTCGGCATCACGCTGTCGGTCGCGCAGCACGACGAGGCGCGCGAGCGGATCGCGCAGGCCGGGCTGGCGGATCGCGTGACGGTGGAGATCCTCGACTACCGTGACCTCGAGGCACGCTTCGGGGCCGCGAGCTTCGACAAGATCTCCAGCATCGGGATGTACGAACACGTCGGCCTGCGGCGGTTGCCGACGTATTTCGGCGTGCTGGCGCGGATGCTGAGGGACCGCGGCCTGCTGCTGAACCACGGCATCTCGTCGGCGGATGTCGAAAACCGGCCGGTGGGCGGCGGCGCCGGCGATTTCATCGACCGGTACATCTTCCCGGGGGGCGAACTGCCGCACCTCCACACGGCGATCCGCGACCTGTCCTCGCAGGGTTTCGAGGTCGCCGACGTCGAGAGCCTTCGCCCGCACTACGCGCTCACGTTGCGCCGCTGGCTCTCGCGCCTCGAGGCGCGCCGCGACGAGGCCGTGGCGCTCGTCGGGGAGGAACGAACGCGCACCTGGCTCGGTTACCTGGGCGGCACGAGCTACGGATTCGACCGCGGCTGGATCAACATCTACCAGGTGCTCGCCAGTCGCCAGGCCGCACCCGGGCCGACGGCGCTTCCGCTGAGCCGCTCGTGGATCTACGACGCGTCCCGTTGACGCGTCGGCGGCGCGCGGCGCCCGCCGTCAGGGCGCCGGGCGCTGGAGCCGGATTTCGTTGAGGATCGTCGCGGCGATCTCCTCGATCGATTTCGTCGTCGACGACAGCCAGCGGATGCCCTCGCGCCGCATCATGCGCTCGGCGGCGGCCACTTCATAGCTGCAATTCTCCAGCGACGCGTAGCGGCTGTTCGGCCGGCGTTCGTGGCGTACCTCGGCGAGGCGCTCCGGCGCGATGGACAGCCCGAAGAGCTTGCTGCGGAACTGCGGCAGGGCCTCCGGCAGCGCGTCGCGCTCGAAATCTTCCGGGATCAGCGGGTAGTTGGCCGCCTTCATGCCGAACTGCATCGCGAGGTAAAGGCTGGTCGGCGTCTTGCCGCTGCGCGACACGCCGACGAGGATCACGTCCGCGCTCTGCAGGCTGCGGGTCGACTGGCCATCGTCGTGCGCAAGCGCGAAATTGATCGCCTCGATCCGACGCTTGTAGTTTTCGGCGTCGGACATGTTGTGGGAGCGGCCGATCGTATGCGTGGAACGCACGCCGAGTTCGATTTCGAGCGGCTCGACGAACGATTCGAAGAGGTCCAGCGTCATCGCATTGACCTGGCGCAGCACCGCGCTGACGTCCGGGTCGACCAGCGTGGAAAACACGAGCGGGCGCTGGCCATCGCGTTCGGCCATGTCATTGATCCTCGACACCGCTTCCCGGGCCTTCTCGGCGCTGTCGATGAACGGGATCCGGTGCTGGTGGAAGCGGATCTGCTCGAACTGCGTCAGGATGCTGTGCCCCATCGTCTCGGCGGTGATGCCGGTACCGTCGGAGACGAAGAACACGTGGCGGTCGTTCGACCGAGCTTTGTGGCGATCGGGCATCGGTTTCGGCCTTTCGTCGGGCAAACCCGGTCGTCAGGTGGCCTGGGGTCGGTACAATCCGCGCGAATTCTGGCACAGGGGCGGCCGGATGACGCGCCGTCGCCCCGACGCACCCGCGCTTAAGCCGGGTCTGCGGGCCCGGCGCGGCGGCCCGCGAGGGCCACCGCCGGTGCAAGTGATTCGCGGTCGAGCCCGCATTCCGACGTCCCATGGCCGCCCGCGAGCCTGGATAAGGCCTCGCGCAGGCCGATCGCATCCGCGTCGTCGATCGCAATCGGGAGAAAGCATGAAACGAGGTCGCTACGTCATTCCGTTCAGCCAACTGCGGATGACGGACGTCGATTCGGTGGGCGGCAAGAACGCGTCGCTCGGCGAGATGCTCAGCCAGCTGACCGAGCATGGCATCCGCGTGCCCGACGGTTTCGCGACGACGGCCGATGGCTTCCGCGCCTTCCTCGATGCCAATTCGCTGACCCAACGGATCAGTCAGCGGCTGGCGACGCTCGACGTCGAGGACGTCAAGGCGCTCGTCGCGGCGGGCGCCGAGATCCGGAACTGGGTCGCGAACGGGACGTTCCCCGCGGAACTCGAACGCGAAATCCGCGAGTTCCACGCGTGGCTTTCCGCCGGAACGAGCGACCTGCCGGTTGCGGTGCGATCCAGCGCGACTGCCGAGGACTTGCCGGACGCCTCGTTCGCGGGCCAGCAGGAAACCTACCTGAACGTCGTCGGCATCGAGGCGGTCCTCGACCGGATCCGCCACGTCTTTGCATCGCTGTACAACGACCGCGCGATCTCCTACCGCGTCCACAAGGGCTTCACGCACGGCGAGGTGGCGTTGTCCGCGGGCATCCAGCGGATGGTCCGCAGCGATCGCGGCGCGGCGGGCGTGATGTTCACGATGGACACCGAGTCCGGCTTCCGCGACGTCGTCTTCATCACGTCGAGCTACGGGCTGGGCGAAACCGTCGTCCAGGGCGCCGTGAACCCGGACGAGTTCTACGTCCACAAGCCGATGCTGAAGGCGGGGCGCTTTGCGCTGATCCGGCGCAGCCTGGGGTCGAAGCTGATCAAGATGGAATTCGATCCGGCGGCGACGAGCGGGCGGACCGTGCGGACCGTCGACGTCGCGGATGCCGACCGTCGCAGGTTCTCGATCGCCGACGACGAGGTCCTGGAACTGGCGCGCTACGCGATGGAGATCGAGCGCCACTATGGCCGGCCGATGGACATCGAGTGGGGGCGCGACGGCGTCGACGGCAAGATCTACGTGCTGCAGGCGCGCCCGGAGACCGTGAAGTCGCGCGACGTCCACGGGCAGACGCAACGCTATCGCCTCAAGTCGCGCTCGACCGTCCTGGCGAGCGGGCGCGCGATCGGCCAGCGGGTCGGCGCCGGGCCCGTGCGCATCATCCACGACGCCTCGGAGATGGACCGCGTCCAGCCGGGCGACGTCCTCGTGACCGACATGACGGATCCCAATTGGGAGCCGGTGATGAAGCGCGCCGCGGCGATCGTGACGAACCGCGGCGGCCGGACCTGCCACGCGGCGATCATCGCGCGCGAACTGGGCATACCCGCCGTCGTCGGCTGCGGGGACGCGACCGGACACCTCGTCGACGGCGCGATCGTGACGGTCTCGTGCGCCGAGGGCGACACGGGCAACGTCTACGACGGCAACCTCGACGTCGAGGTCGAGACGGCCGCCGCGACGCGGATGCCGGACCTGCCGGTCAAGATCATGATGAACCTCGGCAATCCGGAACTCGCGTTCGAGATGCAGGGCCTGCCGAACGCCGGCGTCGGCCTGGCGCGCCTGGAATTCATCATCAACAACCATATCGGCGTGCATCCGCGCGCCGTGCTCGAATACCCGAACATCGACGCCGACCTGGCGCGCGCCGTCGAAAGCCTGGCGCGCGGCTATGGGACGCCGCGCGACTTCTACCAGATCCGGCTCGCGGAGGGCATCGCCACGATCGCCGCCGCATTCTGGCCCAAGCCGGTCATCGTGCGCATGTCGGATTTCAAGAGCAACGAATACCGCAAGCTGATCGGCGGCACGCGCTACGAGCCGGACGAGGAGAACCCGATGCTGGGGTTCCGCGGTGCCGCCCGCTACATCGCGCCGACGTTCCTGCAGAGCTTCGAGATGGAGTGCAAGGCGCTCAAGCGCGTGCGGGAGGATATGGGCCTCGTCAACGTCGAGGTCATGGTCCCGTTCGTGCGCACTGTGGACGAGGCGCGCCGCGTCTCCGAACTGCTCGCGTCGCACGGGTTGCGGCGAGGCGAGAAGGGGCTGCGCGTCATCATGATGTGCGAGGTACCTTCCAATGCGCTCCTTGCCGACGAGTTCCTCGCGTACTTCGACGGGTTCTCGATCGGCTCCAACGACCTGACGCAACTGACGCTCGGCATCGATCGCGACTCCGCGCTCGTCGCGGAAGGCTTCGACGAGCGCGACCCGGCCGTCAAGATGCTGCTCGCGCGCGCGATCGACGCGTGTCGCGCGCAGAAGAAATACGTCGGTATCTGCGGGCAGGGCCCGTCGGACCACGCCGACTTCGCGATCTGGCTGATGGGCAAGGGCATCGAGTCGATTTCGCTCAATCCGGATTCGATCGTCGAGACCTGGAGGCGGCTGGCCGCCGTTGCCGGCGCCGCGCCGTGATCGAGATCCTGGTCGCGCTGGCGGGAATCGGCATTGCCGTCGCGATGATCCTGGGGGCGCGCGGCCGCAGCCGCGAGGCGACGCGCCGGGAAGCGCCGGGGCCCGATCCCGGTCCCTGAAGGACCCACGCGACGCGCGTCAGCGGGAGCGCTGCTTCAGGAGCCGGCTCTGCGTGCGCTTCCAGTCGCGTTCCTCGTCCGCCGCGCGCTTCTCGAACTGCCGCTTGCCCTTGGCGAGACCGAGGGCGAGCTTGACGCGCCCCTTGCTGAAATGCAGGTCCAGCGGCACGAGCGTATAGCCGGCGCGTTCGACCTTGCCGATGAGCTTGCGGATCTCGGCGCCGTGAAGGAGGAGCTTGCGCGTTCGCGTCGGCTCGGCGACCTCGTGCGTCGAGGCGGTCGCCAGGGGCGAGACGTGCGCATTGATGAGGTACAACTCGCCGTTGCGGACGATCACGTAGGCCTCGTTGAGCTGCGTTCGACCGGCCCGTACGCTCTTGACTTCCCAGCCCTTGAGGACGAGACCGGCCTCGAAGCGCTCTTCGATCGCATAGTTGTGGAGCGCCTTGCGGTTTTTCGTTATCGACATTCGTTCGCGCCGTCACGGTCCGCGGCCGGCGCGGACGAACATCCGTACAATCGACCAGTTTAGCGTCTGCACCATGCATCGCATCGAGCGCTCCGTCATCGTCCCGTACGCGGCGACGCAGATGTTCGACCTCATCGCCACGGTCGAGCATTACCCGCGCTTCCTGCCGTGGTGCGCGGCCGCGCGGCAGTTCGAGACCGGCCCGGGCACGACGGAGGCGACGATCGAGATCGCCTACCGCGGCGTGCGCAGCAAGTTCTCGACGCGCAACCGGCTCGACCGTCCGGCGTCGCTGACGCTGGAACTCGTCGATGGGCCGTTCAAGCATCTCGCCGGGACCTGGACGCTCGCGCCCCTCGGCGACGCAGGCTGCCGCGTGCATCTGCTGCTGCAGTACCAGTTCATCGCGGGCCCGTTGGGTCGCGCGATCGCGCCGGTCTTCGATGCGCTTGCGGGCTCGCTGGTCGACGCGTTCGTCCGCGAAGCCGAGGCGCGCCATGGCTGACGAGAACGGCGCGGTGCGAGTCCTCGTCGTCCGCCATGCCGGCGAGCAAGTCCTGGAGCAGCGGCACGTGACGCTGGCGGCGGGCAGCACCGTGGCCGACGCGATCGTCGCCGCCGGCTGGCTGCCCGTCGATCCGCAGACGGTGATCGACGCCGGCGTCTTCAACCACGCACGACGCCTCGACACGCCGCTGGCCGACGGCGACCGGGTCGAGATCTATCGGCCGCTGCGGGTGGATCCGAAGGAGGCGAGGCGCATCCGCGCCACGCTCAAGGGACGGCGCGCGACCGGCTGAAGCGTCGTGTCGCTCAGTGGCAGACGCTCGAAGCGTTGGAGCGGGCCCGCTCGAGCTCGGCGGCGCGTTCGTTCTCGTCGAGGAAGTGCGGGTTGCCTCCGGCGTCGGTCCGGTTGATCCGGATGCCGCTTTCCAGCGACCGGATGTAGCCTTGGGCGCGTTCGCAGTCCTTGGCCATCTGCGCCGACTTCGACTCCTCTTCGGCCGCCTTCTTCTCCGCCTCGGCGCGCGCCTGCTGGCGCTTGCGGAACTCCTGCTCCTGGTCGGCGAGGCTCTTCGGCGCCGGCCGCGTCGTCGGTTCGCGGATATCGGTCGCGCCGCCGCGCGCCGCCGCCGCGGGGCTCCCGGGTCCGCCGGGCTCTGGGTTGACGCTCGAGGTCGCGGGATTCGCGGCGGGCGGCGTGCCCGCGGGAGCGGTCGTCGGCGCCGGGGCGGCGACCGACGGCTGCCGGACGATCTGGCCCGCCCGGATGCCGGACGGCGGCGGGCTGTCGGAATACACCATCCGCCCGTTGTCGTCCTTCCACGCCCATTGCGCGGATGCCGATCCGATGGCTCCCGCGGCAAGGACCAGCGCGAGGCCGACGCGAGCGATGCGAAGGGCCGTCCAACGGGCCAACGGACGTGAGTCCATTCGGCGAATCGCAAGTTTCATCGTGCGCGCTCCGCACATACCCCAATTGTGGTGATTCTATCCCGGATATCGCCGGCGGGGCGGATCGGCCGCGTCGCGGCGACGCGCCGGGACGGGCGGTCCGCGGGCGGTGGCCGCGCCCTCGATGCTTATAATCCCGCTTTGAGTCAACAGGACCTGCTGCCATGCGGTTGACCGAGAGGGCGTTGACCTTCGACGACGTACTCCTGCTTCCCGCGTATTCCGACGTTCTCCCGCGCGAAGCCTCCCTGAGCACCCGCCTTTCCCGGCGCATCGCCCTCAACCTGCCGCTCGTCGCTGCGGCGATGGACACGGTCACCGAATCGCGCCTCGCGATCGCGCTGGCGCAGGAGGGCGGTATCGGAATCATCCACAAGAACATGCCGCCGCAGCAGCAGGCGGCCGAAGTCCTGAAGGTCAAGCGCCACGAGGCCGGCATCGTCCGCGAGCCGATCACCATCCCGCCCGACATGATCATCCGCGACGTCATCGAACTGACGCGCGTGCATCGGATATCCGGCCTGCCGGTCATCGAGGGGCGACGCGTCGTCGGCATCGTCACGAACCGCGACCTGCGCTTCGAGACCCGCCTCGACGCCCCGGTGCGGGAGATCATGACGCCGAGGGAGCGTCTCGTCACGGTGCACGAGGGCGCGACGCTGGACGAGGCCAAGGCGCTGCTGCATCGCCACCGCCTCGAGCGCGTTCTCGTCGTCGACAGCGACTTCGAGTTGCGCGGCCTCATCACCGTCAAGGACATCACGAAATCGACGGAGCACCCCAGCGCCGCGAAGGACGAACACGGCAAGCTGCGCGTCGGCGCCGCGATGGGGGTCGGGGAGGCCGAGGAGGAGCGCGCCGAACTGCTCGTGAAGGCCGGCGTCGACGCGATCGTCGTCGACACCGCGCATGGCCATTCCCGCGGCGTCCTCGACCGCGTAGCCTGGGTCAAGCGCAACTTCCCGCAGGTCGACGTCATTGCCGGCAATATCGCGACGGCCGATGCCGCGCGCGCGCTCGTCGAACGCGGCGCTGACGCCGTGAAGGTCGGCATCGGTCCCGGCTCGATCTGCACGACGCGGATCGTCGCCGGCGTCGGCGTGCCGCAGGTCACCGCGATCGCCAACGTCGCTCGTGCCCTCGAGGGGACGAACGTGCCGCTGATCGCCGATGGCGGCATCCGCTATTCCGGCGACATCGCGAAGGCACTTGCGGCGGGCGCGCACAGCGTGATGATGGGCAGCATGTTTGCCGGGACCGAGGAGGCGCCGGGCGAGGTGATCCTCTACCAGGGCCGCTCCTACAAGACCTACCGCGGGATGGGAAGCCTCGGCGCGATGCAGCGCGGTGCCGCGGACCGCTACTTCCAGGACTCGGACGCCAACGTCGAGAAGCTCGTTCCGGAAGGCATCGAGGGGATGGTTCCTTTCAAGGGCAGCGTGCTGTCGATCGTCTACCAGCTCGCCGGCGGCCTGCGCGCCAGCCTCGGCTACTGCGGGTGCACGTCGGTCGAGGCCATGCGCACGCGGGCCGAGTTCGTCGAGATCACGAACGCCGGCATGCGCGAATCGCACGTGCACGACGTGACGATCACGAAGGAAGCCCCGAACTATCGCGTCGAGTAGGGCGCGCAACCCGGACCGTGCGCTACCGGACGGCCCACCGCAAGAAGACCGCATGGCCCACGATCGAATCCTGATCCTCGACTTCGGCTCGCAGGTCGCGCAGCTGATCGCGCGGCGCGTCCGCGAAGCGTCGGTCTACTGCGAACTGCATCCCGCGGATGTCGGCAACGACTTTATCCGACGTTTCGCGCCGCGCGGAATCATCCTGTCCGGAAGCTACCAGTCGGCTTACGAAACGGCGACGGACCGCGCGCCGTCGGCGGTCTTCGAACTCGGCGTCCCGGTCCTCGGAATCTGCTACGGCATGCAGACGATGGCGCACCAGCTCGGCGGCAAGGTCGAGTTGGGGGCCGTGCGGGAGTTCGGTTACGCCGAGGTTCGCGCGCGTGGACACACGAAGCTGCTGGAGGGGATCCAGGACTTCGCGAACGCCGCGGGACACGGCATGCTGCGCGTCTGGATGAGCCACGGCGATCGCGTCGTCGAGATGCCGCCGGGATTCCGCCTGATGGCGTCGAGCGAGAGCTGCCCGGTCGCGGCGATGGCCGACGAGGTGCGCGGCTTCTATGGGCTGCAGTTCCATCCGGAAGTAACGCATACGCTGCAGGGCAGCGCGATCCTGAGGCGATTCGTCCGCGACATCTGCGGTTGTCGCGGCGACTGGAACATGCCGGACCACGTTGCCGAAGCCGTCGAGGCGATCCGCGCCCAGGTCGGAAACGAGGAAGTCATCCTCGGATTGTCCGGCGGCGTCGACTCCTCGGTTGCCGCGGCGCTGATCCAGCGCGCGATCGGGGCGCAGCTCACCTGCGTCTTCGTCGACACCGGGCTGCTGCGCGCCGGCGAGGCGGCGCAGGTTGTCGAAACGTTCGAGCGCCACTACGGCGTGCATCTCGTCCACGTGGACGCGTCGGAGCGATTCCTCTCGCGGCTGGCCGGCGTCGCCGATCCGGAGGCGAAGCGCAAGATCATCGGGCGCGAATTCGTCGAGGTCTTCCAGGAAGAGGCGCGGCGGCTGCCGCGCGCCAAGTGGCTGGCGCAGGGGACGATCTACCCCGACGTCATCGAATCGGCCGGGGCGACGACAAAGAAGGCGACGACGATCAAGTCGCATCACAACGTCGGCGGACTCCCGGAGACGCTGCAGCTCAAGCTGCTGGAACCGCTGCGCGACCTGTTCAAGGACGAAGTGCGCCGCCTCGGAACGGCCCTCGGCCTGCCGGATGCCATGGTCAATCGGCATCCGTTCCCCGGGCCCGGCCTTGGCGTGCGGATCCTCGGCGAGGTGCGCCGCGAATTTGCCGACCTGCTGCGCCGCGCCGACGCGATATTCATCGACGAGCTGCGCGCTTCCGGCTGGTACGAGCGCACCAGCCAGGCGTTCGCGGTGTTCCTTCCGGTGAAGTCCGTCGGCGTGATGGGCGACGGGCGGACCTACGAGTGGGTCGTGGCACTGCGCGCGGTGGAGACGCAGGATTTCATGACGGCGCGCTGGGCCGAACTGCCGCACGACCTGCTGGCGCGCGTGTCGAACCGGATCATCAACGAGGTCCGCGGCATCAACCGCGTCGTCTACGACATCTCCAGCAAGCCGCCCGCCACGATCGAGTGGGAGTAACCGAATTTCGGGCAAAAGTGGCAACTGATTGCCCGCCTGAGATGAATCGAAACAGCGGCGTTGGATCATCGAGGCTGCACATGGCGCCCTGATTCATAGGGGCGTGTCTGCAAACGGAATCACCTGCATCCGCTCGACGAGCTCTCCGTACGGAGCGACCGTACCCGGAGGCATTGTCGCCCGCGACAGAATCGGCGCCGGCGCCTCGGCAGGTGTCTGCGCTTCGTCGGCCTTGAAGACCGTGCCCATGAAATCCCGGGTCCCATCCGTCAATGTCACGCCGGGATTCGCGGCGTTGATAAGCACCCCCTCGGGAAGTGATCCGGTTCGTTTGCCGCGGGTGGCGCCGAGAACGATACCGATCTTCGGTTCCATGCTCGGCCCCGCCCGCCGTTGACGCGGATGTTCTGCCCGGTAACCCAGCTGGCCCCGGGCCCGGCAAGAAAAGCCACCACGTTGACGGTCTCCTCGATTCGTCCGATGCGTCCCATCGTAGTCATCTTCTGCTGTCCTTCGAAGAATTCTGCGGGTCGAGTACGAAACACCGGTGTGTCGGTCGGTCCTGGGGAGACCCCATTCACCGTGATCGTGCGGTGGCGAATTTCCATGGAAAACACCCGTGAGAACTGTTCTCGGGCTGCCGTGTCTTGGCCGGCGCGTTCGAGGGCCTCCGCCAGCAGCGCATCGCGATTGCGGAAGCGGGCCTGGAAGCCGCCGTGGGTCGGACCGGACTCTTTCATGATGTCGGCTACGCCCACGCCCTGGAAGCCACCTCCGCGGATCGCGCGGGCGGCGACCGCCACGATGCGTTCGTGGCTGATGTCCTTGCGGCTCGATGGGGCGTGCATGGCGCATCCTCGCAGGTAACATGACGAGCATCATAATTATTATTTCCGAGACGTCGAGGTGAGCCATGAACAAGCTGGATACGGCAGAGGCCTGGATTCGACAAAGAGAACGCGTTGAGACCGCGCTGCACGCGGGCGGTGGCGCGCCCGGCGTGCCACCCGGCAGTGCCCTGGCCGGCAAGACGGGTCTGCAGATCATGCAGAGCCTGCTCAGTGGTGAACTGCCCTATCCACACATGGCGCAGACGATGGATGTGGCCTTGATCGAAATCGGTCCTGGCCATGCCGTATTCCAGGGCACGCCTCAACTCAAGCACTACAATCCGATGGGCGTGGTGCATGGCGGCTGGTTTGCCACTTTGCTCGACTTTGCGCTGGGCTGCGCGGTGCAGACGACGTTGGGCGTCGGCGTCGGCTACACCACGGCGCACCTCAGCGTGCACATGGTTCGGGCCGCCACCACCGACACCGGTCCGCTGCGTGCCATCGGCAAGGCCGTGCACAGCGGCCGCCAGATGGCGACGGCCGAAGCGCGCATCGTCGCCCCGGATGGCAAGCTGTTTGCTCACGCCACCACGACCTGTGTCGTATTCCCGGCGCGGGCCGGATAGCGACCCGATGTTCAGAGTTCGACGTGTGGTCGATCGGTACCAGACGGCTTTGCGACATCGACTTGCGACTTGTGCATGTCGTCTGTTCGCCGGCCTGCGCCGATCGAAGCAAGTCGATCGCGGCGGTGGGCACCGGGCGGGTTCTTCAGATAGCGGCGAGCGTCCCCCCGGTTACGTTATCCTAGGGGCACGTGCTCGCGCGAACTGCTGACGAACGATCGGGAGTCATGCGGCCGCCGAGCGAACGCAGCCTTCCCCTTCCATGGCCCCGTCGACGACGCCCCCCCGCCGAACGAAGCGCCGCATTGGAGCGCACGGTGGCATCGCACCGTCGGCTGGCAGCGCAATGCCGGCGCCGATGTCCGCGTTGCCGCAGCCGCCACCGGCTGGACCCGAAGGGATCGACGAGGCGACGTGGCTCGACGTCATCCACAAGATGGACGAGGTCTACACGAAGCTGATTGCCGACGAAGTCGCGCTGGAGGAGAAGAACACCGAGCTGGAGCGCTCGCACCAGTTCATCTTCAGCGTGCTCGGCGCGATGTCGGACCTCGTCATTGCCTGCTCCGACGACGCGCGGATCGAGGAGATCAACGGCGCATTGTGCGAGCTCGTCGGTGAAAGCGACGCGAACCTCATCGGCACCTCGGTCTACGAACTGCTGGCCGATCCGCGCGACGTGGAGCTGGCGCGGATGATGACGGCGCGAGTGGCCTCGTCGCGGGAGCGCCTCGGCGACACGATCGAACTGCACCTGCGGTCGCGTGACGGGCAGGCGGTGCCCGTCGAGGTCCAGTGCACGCCGCGATTCGACGGCAGCGGACATCGTGCCGGCTTCGTGCTTGTCGGCCGCCCGGTCGGCGAGCTTCGCCGCGCGTACGAACAGCTGCAGGAGGCGCATGCCGCGTTGAAGCGCACGCAGCAGCAGCTCCTGCATTCGGAGAAGATGGCGTCGCTCGGGCGTCTCGTGGCCGGCGTCGCCCATGAACTCAACAATCCGATCAGCTTCGTGCTGGGCAACGTGCACGCGCTCGAGCGCTATTGCCGGCGCCTTTCGGAATACATCCACGGGATGCACGACGGGCTGGGGCCGGCGCCGCTGCAGGAACTTCGCGAACGACTGAAGATCGACCGCATCCTGGACGACTTCCCGCCGCTGATCGAGGGTACGCTGGAGGGCGCCCAGCGCACCGCGGAAATCGTCAATGGCCTGAAGCGCTTTTCCGCTGTCGATCGCGCGGAGGCGAAACCCGTCGACCTGGCCGCGGTCATCGAGCGGGCAGTCCATTGGGTCCGCAAGGGCGCGCGGCGTGAGATGGCGGTCGATTGGGACGCGGCGCCGGCCCTGCTGGTGCTCGGATCGGCGGGCCAGCTGCTGCAGGTGTTCATGAACCTGATCCAGAACGCCTACGACGCGGTGGCAGGCGACGACGAAGCCGGCGCGGCGCCCGCGAAACCGCGGCTCGCGATCCGCGCCGAGCGAGTCGGCGACCGGATTCGCGTCAGCTTCCGCGACAATGGGCCGGGGATCCCGCCGACGGTGCTGCCGCGGATCTTCGATCCCTTTTTCACGACGAAGCCCGTGGGGCAGGGGACCGGCCTCGGGCTGTCCATCAGCTACGGCATCGTCGAACAGCACGGCGGGACGCTACGCGCGCAAGACACCGGCGCGGGTGCGGAGTTCGTCGTCGAATTGCCCGCTCTGGCGCAGGCAGCAGGTTGACAGGCTGTTGAAGTGCGGGGTGGCGTAGGCCTGCGCATCAATGCACCGTGCAAACCATGCACGGGTCGAAGGAACGCACGATGTGCTGCACGGCGACCGGCGTCTTCTCGTCGGGGCCGACCGGCGCACCGACCAAGGCCGCTTCGAGCGCTCCGGGTCGCCCACCGGCGTCGCGTGGCGCGAAATTCCAGCTTGTCGGCGCGACGATCTGGTAACTGCTGATCTTGCCGTCGCGAACCGAGAGCCAGTGCGCCAGGCTGCCGCGCGCGGCCTCCGTCGTTCCGACACCGTCGCCATGGTCCGGCAGCTTGCCGGGAACATGGCACGGCTCGCCGGGGCGCAGGCGGGCGACCCAACGCTCGATCGCGAGAACGATGCGCGCCGTCTCGACGAGACGCGCCAGGACGCGCGTGTAGACGCAACCGCCCGCCCGACGCTCCTCCGCGACGATCAGCGGCTGTCCGCCGACCACCTGCCTCGCCAGCGCGCCGGTTTCCAGGACGTTGCCGCGATAGCGCGGCGCCTTGTTCCACGTATAGGCGTCCGCGCGATCGGCGCGCGGAATCGTCACGCCTTCGGCCGGGTGCCGCGGCGGACCCGGCGCGTATCGGCTGCTCGAGACGTCTTCGGTGATTGCCGACAGGTCGACATCCTCGCGGATGCCGCCGGATGCGACGCCGGCGCCGAACTCATGCGCGCCGCCGTCCTGAGGGTAGGCGCCGTAGCTGAGGTAACGCCCCGGGCCGCGCCCGAGGGCATCGAGGCGGGCATCGCGAGCGATCCGGAGAAAGAGACCGAAGTCGCCCGCGACCGCGTCGAACTCCGCGGCCAGCGTGTCCGCGTCGGACAGCGCGGCGATGCGTTCCAGCGGAGCCTGGAACAGCGTGCGCTCCAGGAAGCCGCGCAGCTCGCGTACGCGCGACCCGATCCGTACCACCTCGGAGGTGTCCACGGCACGGGCGCTTCCGCCCGGCAGCAGCGACTGCGTGTGCGGCCATTTCCCGCCGAGCGTGCCGAGAATCGTGAACCAGCGCGCCCGCGCGGCGACGGCGGCGCGCGCGTGCGCGCCCGACGCGGCCGCGAACCGGCGCGCCGCCTCGGCGAACCACGGCCGGTCGCGGTAGGTGTCGCGCGCAAAGTCGGGCATGAAGAACAGGTAGAAGTGCGTCAGGTGGTCGGCGACGTTTTCGACGGCCAGCATCAGGTTGAGCAGGTCGCGTCCCGCGGCCGGCGGAGGCGGCATTCCCAGCGCCTGGATCGCCCGTGCCGCGGCCATCGACTGCGAGACCGAGCAGATGCCGCAGATTCGCGGGACGACGACCAAGGCATCGTGCGGGTCGCGACCGACGAGGATGTTCTCGAAACCGCGGTACATCGGCGCATTCACGCGCGCCTCGGCGACCCGCCCGTCCGCGATCGTCAGCTGGACTTCGAGGTCGCCTTCGACCCGATTGAAAGGACCGACGACGAGCCGGTTCACGTGGCTGGCGCGCAAGGCGCGATCATTTTCTTCCGGTACGGCGGATCGCCGGCGCGACGACACGATGGTCGGCGACGGCGTTTTTCCTGACGCGCGCCGGCGTCGCCGACTTCGACAACGAGGCGAGCGCGACGAACCAGGCCTTCGGCATGTCGATCGGCAATCCGATGGGTATGCCGGCGATCTTCGGCGTCGCGTGGAACGGATGCCCGGGTTCCTCGAAGCCGGGCTCCGTGCAGCTGATGCAGGCGTACCCGCCACGCGTGCACGATCCGCTGCCGTTCCACAGGCGACGGTTGCAGTCCGCGTGCGCCTGCGTGCCCTTGCACCCCATGTGCTCCATCAGGCAGCCGAGGTCCGACGGCTTCTCCGCACTGGCCTTGAATTCGTAGAACTCGTTGCGCGTGCAGCCGTGGTGCACCAACTCGTCGGCGTAGAAGCGTGGTCGGCCGAGCGCATCGAGATCCTCCGGCCCGAGGTGGCCCGCCGCGAGGCGCAGCAGCGTCTCGACGACCCAGTCCGGATGGGTCGGGCAGCCGGCGACGTTGATCACCGGCCACGCGACGCCATCGGCCGCCTGCGTGCGGAAGGCGGCTCCCAGCGCGCCGCCCGGATGAGCGCCGTCGTACTGCAACCCGCACGCGTCGGTGCCGCTGCCGCGCATCGCCGAGATGCCGCCGAAAGCGGCGCAGGTGCCGACCGCCACGACGTGCCGCGCGACGAGAGCCAGCTCGCGGATCCACGCCGCCATCGGCCGGCCGGTTCCGGCCATCACGTGGTACAGGCCGCTTCCGTTCGGGCCGCGCAGCACCGAGCCCTCGATGCATAGCGCATCCAGCCGCCACCGGCCCGCAAGCGCACCTTCGAGAACCTTCAGCAGCTCGTCGCCGGACGCCAGCGACAGCGACGGATGCCAGACCATGTCGACGCCGCCGCCTTCGAGCAGCGCGAAGAAGTCGGTCGTGTCGGCGCACAGCAGGGACATGCTGCAGCCGCCGCAACCGCCGGACTGCAGCCAGAGCACGTTGAACCGTTCCGTGCCGGAATCCATCAGCGCTCCTCGAGTCCGAACCGGACGAGCTTCTGCCGCAGCCCGACGCGCGACAGCCCCAGTTCCTTGGCCGCCTGCGTCTTGTTCCACCGGTGCCGCAGCAGCGCCTCCTTCAGCAGCGCCGCCTCGATCGCGTCGAGCCGCTGCTGCAGCGTCCCGCTCTGCGGCACGATGGGCACGGCCAGCGTCTCGCCGGCGCCGCCCCGCAGGATGCGCGGCGACAGGACGGCCGCCGAGACGGGCCCGCCGTCGCTCAACGCGAGACCGCGCTGGATCTCGTTGCGCAGCTCGCGGATGTTGCCGGGCCAGGGGTACGTCGTGATGCAGGCGAGCGCGTCGGGCGCGAAACCGAGGCACGGCAGGCCCAGCTCGCCCGCCGCCTGCTCCAGCAGGGCCTGGGCCAGGACAGCGACGTCGGCGAGGCGCTCGCGCAGCGGCGGAAGGGTCAACGTGACTCCGGACAGCCGGTAATAAAGGTCCTCGCGGAACCGGCCGCCGCGGACTTCGGCCTCGAGGTCCCGGTGGCTGGCGGCGATGACCCGGACGTCGAGCGCGATCGACTGCGACGCGCCGATCGGACGGACTTCCCCCTCCTGCAGCACGCGCAGCAGCTTGACCTGGAACGCCGGCGACGTGTCGCCGATCTCGTCGAGGAAGATCGTGCCGCCGTCGGCGCGCTGGAACAGGCCGGTATGGTCCTGGTAGGCGCCCGTGAAGGCGCCGCGCTTGTGCCCGAAGAGTTCCGACTCGAGCAGCGTATCGGGCAGCGCCGCGCAGTTCTCGACGACGAACGCGCGCGAGCTGCGTGGGCTGGCGTGATGGATCGCGCGCGCGAGCAGTTCCTTGCCGGTCCCCGACTCGCCCTGGATCAGGATGTTCAGGTCGAACCGCGACACCCGCTGCGCAACGCGGCAGACCTCGTCCAGCGGGCTGTCCGAGGAGCGCACCAGGCGATCGAATTCGTGGTGCAACTCGATCGCCTCCTGCCTTTCGCGGACGCGGCGCCGCAATGCCCGCGTGCCGGCGCGCAGTTCCAGGTCGATCCGTCGCACGTCGTACTGCAGCCGCTTCGCGTCGACCGCCTCGGCGACGATCGCGACGAGCTGGTCGGGCATCCACGGCTTCAGCACGTAGCGATGGATGCCCGCTTCGTTGACGCCGGCGACAATGTCCTCGGCGTCGGTGTAGCCGGAGACGACGATGCGCACGATCTCGGGCCAGCGATCGCGGACAGCCTTGAGGAATTCGATGCCCGTCGTGCCCGGCATGCGCTGGTCGCACAGGATGACGTCCGGCAACGTCGCATCGGCCGTTCCTTCGAGCAGCGCCTGCGCCTCGTCGGCCGAGTAGGCGACGTCGACCGCGAAATGATCCTCGAGCGTGCGCCGGATGGCGTCGACCGAATGGCGTTCGTCGTCGACGACGAGCACGTGCGCAGACCCCTTCGCGGGGCCGACGGCATCGATGCGCGCGGACGCCATCGAAGCGACTCAGGCCGGCGCCGCCGCGCGAAGGCGCCCGGCGCCGGCCTCGCGGTGGACGGCGAGGTGGCGCGGCGTCCAGGCGTGCGGCAGCTTGCGCACGAAGTGGTATCGCGCCACGTGGTAGCTCGGATCAAAGCCGTAGAAGTTGCGCCGAATCCGAGCCAGTTCGTCGTCGCGATAGCGCGCCAGCGGTCGTGCCGCCTCGTCGCGGGCGCGCCGTGATGACTTTGCGGCGAGGCGGCGCTCGTAGGACGGATCCGCCGCCAGCTGCGCGGCACGCGTCGCGATCGCCGCGTCGATCGACACGGCGGCAGCGTCGGCGCTTTCGATCAGCGCATCGACCAGGCCTTCGGCGAGCGCTCGCCGCGCGCCGATCGGCAAGCGTTCCTGGACGATCTCGCGTGCCCTCGAGTCGCCGACGCGCGCCGGCAAGGTATAGGTCCAATACTCCGAGCCGTACAGGTTGCCCATGTTCTTGTAGTGGAGGTTGAGCACGGTCCCCGGATGCGTCCACACTTCGTCGGCGGCCAGCGCGAGAAAGGCACCGCCGGCGCCGGCGTTGCCGCGCAACGCACTCACCGTCAGCAGGTGTGTCGCGGACAGGATCTGCAGCACGAGATCGTCCATCGCTTCGATATTGCGCATGGACTCGTCGGCCGGGCTGGCATGCGCTTCGATGACATTGAGATGGATGCCGTTGCTGAAGAAGTCGCGTCCTCCCGCCAGCACCAGGACACGGATCGGACGGCGCATCGCGTCGGCGACGGCATCGCGCAGCGCGAGGCATTGGCGGGTCGACATCGCGCCGTTGTAGAACTCGAATTCCAGCGTGCCCACGTCGCCGCTCTGCGCGTAGCGCAGCTCCGCATACTCCGACGCGTCGTGCTGAAGCGCAACCGGGTACGCCGGCAGCGCAGTCGATTCGGCCGCGAACAGGATGCCGGCCGGCAGCTTGAACGGCATGCCATCGTGCGCGCCATCCCAGGCCGGCTTGGCCTGCCCGATCCACACGGCGCCGTCGCACGTCAGGCGCAGGATCGCATCGTCCCGACGGCCGGCTTCGGAGCCCGGCACGGCGCCCGGCATGCGCTCGCGCGCACGCTGCGCGAGCGCCGCGGACGCCGGCGCGACGTCGAAGAGCCAGCACGGCCTGCCGAACAGCGTATCCCGCAGGCCCGGCGCGCCGTCCGCGGAGCCGCAACGCCGAACGATCGTGGCCGTGTCCATCGTCGCCCAGTCGAGGCTTCGGTCCTGCTGTCGCATCGCCGGTCGCGACCGGCCACGGGCCGCGGGCGTGGCCGGCGGTTGCGCGATCGGCCAGCCCGGCATGCCTTGCCGCTGCACCGCCAGCAGCACCGCGTCGATCGCGGCGGCCGCCACCTCGTGGCGATAGAGGCCGGACTTGCGCACGCCGTGCATCGGGAAGCGAACCTCGGCCCAGACGTCGCCGGCGTCCATTTCGGCATTCGCCTGCAGCACTGTGACGCCCCAATCCGCCTCGGCATCGAGTACGGCCCAGTCGAGCGACGAGGGGCCACGATCACCGACGATGCCCGGATGGACGACGAGGCACGGGACCGCCTTCCACGCGGCAGCCGGTATCGCGCGCTTCAGGAAGGGCGCGATCACCAGGTCGGGCGTGAAGAGTTCGATCGCCTCGAGCGTGACGGCGTCGGCAATGTCGAGTTCGACGGAAACGTCGTGCCCCCGCTCCCGCAACTCGACGAAGAGGCGTTGCGCCAGGCTGTTGAACGCATGCGTGAGCAGGAGCAGGCGCATCGTTCAGCAGATGCGAGGCAACTGCTCGCCCGCGAGCCAGTCCACGACGCGGCGCCCGCCGAAGCGCGTCTGCATCTGGACGAAGCGATGGGCATCGACCGTGACGCTGCCGATGCGGCACGCGTCCCGTCCGAGCGGATGCGCGTGCATCGCCGCGAGCACGGCCGAGGCGTCGGCCGCGGCGCAGATCGCGACCACCTTGCCTTCGTTCGCGACGTAGAGCGGATCGAGCCCGAGGAACTCGCAGGCCGCGGCCACCTGCGGCCGCACGGGAATCGCGCTTTCGTCGATCAGCATGCCGACGCCAGACTGCGAGGCGATCTCGTTCAACGTCGTCGCGAGTCCGCCGCGGGTCGGGTCGCGCAGGACGCGGAGCCCGGGCGCCGCCGCGAGCGCGCCGGCGATCAGCCCGTTCAGCGCTGCCGTATCCGAGCGGATCTCGGTTTCAAACGCAAGGGACTCGCGCATCGAGAGGATCGCGACGCCGTGGTCGCCGATCGTCCCGGAAACGAGGATGGCGTCGCCGGCCCGCGCGTTGGCGCCGCCGATGTCGCGACCGTCCGGCAACACGCCGACCCCGGTCGTCGAGATGAAGACGCCGTCGCCCTTGCCGCGCTCGACGACCTTCGTGTCGCCCGTGACGATCGCCACGCCCGCTTCGCGCGCCGCGCCGGCCATCGAGTCGACGATCCGCTTCAGGTCCGCAAGCGCCAGCCCTTCCTCGAGGATGAAGCTCGCCGAGAGGTAGAGCGGCGTCGCCCCCATCACCGCGACGTCATTGACGGTCCCATGGACGGACAGGCACCCGATGTCGCCGCCCGGAAAGAACAACGGCGAGACGACGTGGGCATCGGTCGCGATGACGAGGCGCCCGGCGGCCGCCGGCAGGCGCGCGCCATCGTTGCCTTCGCCGAGGAACGGATTGTCGAAGGCCGGCGCAAAAAGCTCGCGGACGAGTTGCGCCGAGGCGCGACCGCCGGCACCGTGGCTCATGTCGATACGTCCGCGCTTGAGGTCGAGCGGTCGGACGTAGTGCGGCTTGACGGCGGAATCCATCGCGGGAAATCCTGGATCACGCGACCTTGACGTCGATGTCGCGGAAGCGCCGGTAAGTGTAATGTGCCGCGCAGGCCCCCTCGCTCGACACCATGCACGAGCCCATCGGCGTTTCCGGCGTGCAGACGGTGCCGAACAGCTTGCAATCGGTCGGCTTCTTCACGCCGCGCAGGATCGCGCCGCACTCGCAGGCTTTGTTGTCCGGCACCGGGCGATAGGCGAGGCCGAAGCGTGCCTCGGCGTCGAATTCGCGGTAGCGATCGCGAATCCTGAGGGCGCTGTACGGGACCTCCCCGAGGCCGCGCCACTCGAAGCTCGGGCGCAGTTCGAAGACTTCGGCGACCTGCGCCTGCGCCACCGCATTGCCGTCGCGGGTCACCGCGCGGACGAACTCGTTCTCGACCTCGGCGCGACCGTCGTTGACCTGGCGCACCAGCATCAGGATCGCCTGCATCACGTCGAGCGGCTCGAAGCCGGCGATGACGACCGGTTTGCGATATTCCTCCGCGAAGTGCTCGTAGGGCGCGGATCCGATGACGATCGAGACGTGCGCGGGCCCGATGAAGCCGTCGATCGGGACCGTGCCGAAGCGGCGGACTTCCGGCGATTCGAGGATGTGCGTGATCGCCGACGGCGTCAGCACGTGGCAGCACAGCACCGAGAAGTTGCGCAGGCCGTCGGCCTGCGCCTGCCGGACCACGAGCGCGGTCGGCGGCGTTGTCGTCTCGAAGCCGATCGCGAGGAAGACGACTTCGCGGTCCGGATTCGCCTTGGCCGTGGCCAGCGCGTCGGCGGCGGAGTAGATCATCCGGATGTCGGCACCGCGTGCCTTGGCCTTGATGAGCGACAGCCCTTCCGAGGCCGGCACGCGCATCGTGTCGCCATACGTGCAAAGGATCACGCGGCGCTCGAGCGCGAGCCCGATCGCGAGGTCGATCCGTCCGATCGGCAGCACGCAGACGGGGCAGCCGGGGCCATGGATCATGTGGACCTGCGGCGGCAGCAAATCGGAGATGCCGTAGTGCGATATCGCGTGCGTGTGGCCGCCGCAGAACTCCATGAAGCTGTAGCGACGGGCCGAATCCAGCTCGGCGTGGATGCGCGCGGCGATCGTGCGCGCGCGCGCGCCGTCGCGGAACTCGTCGACGTACTTCATGCGGCGCGCATCGCGTCGGCTGCGGGCCCGGCCGCGTCGGCGTCCAATCCGGCGAAGAGCGCCAGCGTCCGTTCCGCCTCCTCCGCGTCCAGCTTCCCGAGCGCGTAGCCGACATGGACGATGACGTAGTCGCCGATGCGGCAGTCCTCGACGAGCGCGAGCGAGATCGGGCGCCGAACGCCCCCGAGATCGACGATCGCGCGCCCGTCCTCGAGGATCTCGGTCACGCGGGCAGGAATGGCTAGGCACATGTTCAGGCTTCCCGTTTCTTTTCCCACATCCGATGCAGGGCAACCCACGCCTGCCCCAGTGCGACGCCGCCGTCGTTCGGCGGCGCTTCGCGCGCTTCGAGCACGAGCAGGCCGCGTCGCGACAGGTCCGCGACGACCGCGCGGCGCAGGCGTCGATTGAGCCAGCAGCCGCCCGCGAGCGCCACCGTGGTCACGCCGCTCGCCAGCGACTGCGCGAGCGTCCATTCGACGAGGGCCTCGGCCAGCGTCGCGTGGAACCGCGCGGCAGCCTCGCTTCGGCGCCGTTCCTCGGCATCGGCGACGCACCGCAGCAGCGGCAGCAGGTCCAGATCGCCGCTGTCGTCGATTCGCCACGCGCCGGGCCACGCCGCCGCGGCGCCGAAATCATCCGCGGCGGCCTCCAGCGCCATCGCCGCCTCAGCCTCGTGGCCATTGATCTCGACGAGACCCAGCAGCGCGGCCGCCGCGTCAAATACGCGCCCGGCACTCGACGCCGGCGGGCAATTGACGCCGCGCGACAGCATCTGCGCGACCGTCGGAGCGGCGCGCTGCCGCGGAAAGCGGGCCGCGATGGCATCGCCGCGTCCGACGGCGTGCAGCACCGACGCGGCGACGCGCCAGGGCTCGCGCGCCGCCGCGTCGCCGCCCGGAAGCCGCAGCGGCGCGAATCGCGCGATCCGCTCGAACGCGTCGCGTTCGACGCGGAGGAGCTCGCCGCCCCACGCCGCACCGTCCAGTCCCAAGCCGACGCCGTCGAGCGCGAGGCCCAGGACAGGTCCGTCGGCGCCGTGCTCGGCGCAGACCGCCGCGATGTGCGCGTGGTGGTGCTGCACGGCGAGGGCTTCCAGCCCGCGGCGTTGCGCGCCGTCGATCGCAAATCGCGTGCTGAAGAACTCCGGATGCAGGTCGTGCGCGATGCCGGCCGGGTCGACATCGAGGAAGTCGACGAGGCGCGCGACCGCTTCTTCCAGCGCGAGGCAACTGGCGGTGTTGTCCAGGTCGCCGATATGCGGCGACAGGTAGGCTTCATTGCCGCGGGTGACGCAGACCGTGGACTTGAGGCCGGCGCCGCACGCGAGCACCGAAGGCGCGTCCGCCGGTATCCGGGGAAGGCGTATCGGCAGCGGGACGTATCCACGGGCGCGCCGGATGAACTGGCGACCGCCGTGCGTTCCGTCCCGCGTACTGCGTACGACGCTGTCATCGCAGCGCGAAACGATCGCGCGCTCGCTCGCGAGGTACGCCTCCGCAAGGCCACCCAGGCGCGTGAAGGCTTCCTCCTCGTCGATCACGAGCGGTTCGCCGCCCGGATTCGCGCTCGTCATCACGAGCGCGACGCCGCTTGCCGCCGATCGCCATGCGGCGCCGGCCGGCCGCCGCAGCAGTGCGTGGAACAGCAGCCAGTGCAACGGCGCGTAGGGCAGCATCACGCCGATCTCGGCACTGCCGGGAGCGATATCCGGCAGTTCGTCGTCGACGCCCGCACGCTTGCGCAGCAGGACGACCGGACGCGCCGTGTCTTGCATCAGCGCCGCGGCGTCCGGGTCCACGTCGCCCCAGCGGGCGGCGTCGGCGAGGTTGAGGCACATCAGCGCGAACGGCTTCGAAGCGCGGTCCTTCGCCGCGCGCAACCGCCGCACCGTGGCCGGCTGGCGGGCATCGCACGCCAGGTGAAAGCCTCCGACGCCCTTGATCGCGACGATGTCGCCGCGCGCGATCCGGTCGGCGACATCGGCGATCGGGTCCGTGCTCGGAATCGGCTCCCCGCGGGCGTCGTGGAGCAGCAGCCGAGGGCCGCAACGCGGGCACGCCGTCGCCTGCGCGTGGAAGCGTCGGTCGCGCGGGTCGGCATATTCGCGGCGGCAGGCATCGCACAGCGCAAAGGCGGCCATGCTGGTCCGCGCGCGGTCGAACGGGAGGCGTCGCGTGATCGTCCATCGCGGCCCGCAGTGGGTGCAATTGATGAACGGATACCGATGGCGCCGGTCGCCCGGATCGAAGAGTTCATCGAGGCAGTCGCCGCAGGCTGCCGCGTCGGGCGGCACGATGGTCGTCGACGCGGAGCGGTGCTCGCTCGTCGCGATGACGAAGCCCTTTTCATGCGGATCGGCGGCGCAGGTCTCGCGTTCCAGCGCATCGACGCGCGCGAGCGCGGGAAGTTCGGCCAGCAGCTGGCGGACAAAGGCCTCGAGCGCGCCCGGGACGCCTTGCGCTTCGATCGCGACGCCGTCGGCATCGTTTCGAACCCAGCCCGTCAGGCCATGGGCTTCGGCCAACCGCAGGCAATGCGGCCGGAATCCGACGCCCTGGACCGCGCCGCGGACGCGGATCCGCTGCCGGGTCGAGAGCACGGTGGCGGTGGCAGAAGGGAAGTCGACGCGCATCGGCGGGTGATCGGCCAGGGTGCCGGTGATATGGCGTCCGCGCGCTGAACGTGCAGCAGCCGTCAGCGCGAGGCGCCGAGGCGGGCTTCGAGCTCTGCCACGCGCGCCCGAAGCGCCTTGACCTCCGCCTCGGCCGCGTCCGCGGGCGGATGCCCATGGCCATGGCCATGGTCGTGGTCGTGATCGTGGTCGTGGCCGTCATGGTGATGGTGCGTCTCGTGGCGCGCATGCGCCAGCTCGTGCGCGATCCAGGAGAGCCAGCCTTCGAATCCGGCGCCGGTCGTCGCCGACAGGCGCAAGACCTGGATCCTCGGATTGACGCGTCGCGCGAACGCGACGGCCTTTTCGACGTCGAACTGCACGTGGGGCAGCAGGTCGATCTTGTTGAGGAGCATCAGGCTCGCGGCGGCGAACATGTCCGGGTACTTGAGCGGCTTTTCATCGCCTTCGGTGACTGACAGCACGGCGACCTTGGCAGCCTCGCCCAGGTCCCATAGCGCAGGACAGACGAGATTGCCGACGTTCTCGATGAACAGCACGCCACCGGTCGCCGGAAACGCCAGACGGTCGAACGCGGTGCCAACCATCTGCGCGTCCAGGTGGCAGCCCTTGCCGGTATTGACCTGGACGGCCGGGACGCCGGTCGCACGTACGCGCTCCGCATCGAAGCTCGTCTGCTGGTCTCCTTCGACGACGCCGAGGCCCAGGTGCGGATCGCCCTCGCGCAGGCGGCGCAGCGTCTCGACGAGCAGCGTCGTCTTTCCGGATCCGGGGCTGGAGACGAGATTGAGAGCCAGCACGCGATGCGCGCCGAAGTGCTGCCGGTTCTGGGCCGCGAGGCGGTCGTTCGCCGCCAGCACGCTTTGCTCGAGGCGGATCGTCCGTTCCTGGCTCATGCCGGGTACGGAGACGCGAGCCGGTCCCTCGCCGTAGTGGAGCAGCTCGCCGCCTTCGGACGCGTGGCCGTGGTCGTGCCCGTGAGCCGGGCCCGAAGCGTCGCCGCAACCGCAGACGATGCACATGGTCTTCTCCTTGATCAGCCTAACTGGAGCGCCGGGTCCGCACAGGCGTCCTCGACGACGAGGTCCTTCACGCGCAGCTCCGTGCCGCCGGTCGCCTGCAACCATCCGCTGCCGCAGGCCGGGCAGGGCTCGGCGCGTGCTTCGATCGCCACGCTCGCCTGGCACGCCAGGCACCACGCCGTTCCCGCTTCGCTCTCGACGACGACGTCAGCGCCGGCAAGCACGGTGCCCGGCGCGATCGCGTCGAGCGCGAAACGCAGCGCGTCCACCTCGATCCCCGCGAGTGTCCCGACCGCGAGCGTCAGGCGCTTGACGCGGACGAAGCGTTCCCGCTGCGCGGCCTCCTCGACCACGCGCAGGATTCCTCCGGCCAGGCTCAACTCGTGCATCGTCTTTCAAGCGCTCCCGACTTCGAGGGGATAACAGGGCGCGTACGCGGCAGCGCAGACCCGCGCGGTCATTGCCCACGGCGCGCGCGTCGATGGGCCGTGTGGCGCGCCCGACGAACGCACCTGCGCGCGAATTGTGCGCTCGACCGGCCCGCCGGGCGCGAAGTTCCAGTCGGTCGGGGCCCGCACGCGATAGGACGCGATCCTCGCACAGTCCGCGTCCAGGCGTATGGCATGGATCAAGATGCCTCGTGCCATGCCGACCCAGGCCAACGCTTCACCCCGGCGCAGCCTCCAGGCGCGCGCCCCCAGGCCGTGGTGCGCGCCGCGCGAAAGCGCGACGATCTCCTTGACGCGCGCCATCAGCCGATCGCCGGCGTGGCGCGGTTGCCGAGGGCCGTGCGTCGCCGGTCGATGCCAACAACCCGTTTCATAGGAGGGATTCCCAGCCTCTTCGAAAGGGCCGGACGCCGCGGCCTGACGCACCGCGCCCAGTTCGCGCCAGGGATCTTCGCGCCACGCCGTGTCGGGCTCGAGCGGCAGCGGCGGGCAACCGGCGTCGGCGCATTGCCCGGCCGTCGGGGCGATCGCGTCGAGCAATCGTGCCGGCAGCGTTCGCCCCTCGCGCCGCCAGGCCTCCGCGATCGACACGTCACCGGTCTCGAGCGCCAGCGCATCGGCCGCGTCGATCGAACCGGCGACGTGTACGTCGACCCAGCGGCGCGTGTCCTCCGGCGTCGATTGCCCGCGGAACAGCGGGCACGTGGCGAGCGCCGCATCGCGCGCGGCGTCGTTTTCCGGCGAGTTGTCGCCGAATTGCGCCGGCCAATCGAGGAACAGCGCGCGCGCGTGCTCGCGAATCGCTTCCTGCCGCAGGTCGGCGAGCTCGGCGCTCGTGGCCGCGCAGCGTCCGCCGCGGGCGGCGTCGATCGCCAGGCGTGCGGCGAGCTCATGCGCGCGGCCGCACAGTGCGTACAGGCGAGGCAACAGCCGCGTCGCAGCCTCCGCGGGCTGGCCGCGCAGCAGGCTTTCCGTCGGGGGACGCGCGGGCAGTTGCACCTCGGCGCCGCCGTCGGCGAAGCGGATCGCGATCGATGACGCGGCCATCGACGAAGCGGGCATCGACGAAGCGGGCATCGACGAAGCGGCCATCTACGAATCGGCCATCGACAACGCGGTCATGGCCGAGCACCGCCGAACAGGAAGCGACGACGCGAGGTTTCCACCGTCTCGCGCGCGGTCGCCGCCTGCTCGCCGCCGGCCTGCTGCGCAGCCTTCCGCAGCGATCTCAGGATTTCGTCGGCGACGGCACGCGCGGCGGCGTGGTCGGCGAAGTCGCTCATCGGAGAAAACAGCGAGCAGGCTTCGAAGCGGCCGTGGCCCGCGATCGCTTCGTGACTGCCGATGAACGCGTAGGCCGAGTCGCCCAGCGCATGCAGCCGCGTCGCTCCCGGCGAGGCCACGCTGCGGGCCGCATCCGGCGTCGCCGGAATCCAGACGAGGTTCATGCACCACGACGTGATCAGGACGCCGAGCCATCCTTCTTCGCCGTCGGGGCCCGGATGCGGCGCGAAACCGACCGCCTCGACGCCGACGTCCGGATGGACCATCGGCAGGCCCGCCATCCGATCCTGCGCGATGTCGACGAAGGCCTGCTGCAACCGCCGCGCGGCGGCGGGTGCCGCGGCGACGGCTTCAGTCATGGACGACCATGAACTGATCCGGATCCCCGTCGCATTGCGGGCAGCGCCAGTGCGGCGGCAATTCGGCGAACGGAGTCCCGGCAGGGACCTGCCATTGCGGATCGCCCTGCGCGGGATCGTAGACCCACCAGCAGATCTTGCATTCGAGGCGCGCACCGGCCGGCAGCCGGGAGCGGTCGCCGAGGTAGGAGCCCTCGAAGTGCGCGCCGTTCATCCGCGGTCCTCGTGCAGCCATTTCAGGACGTCTTCGAGGCGCTCGCAGGAATCCTGCAGGTCCTCGAGCGCGGCACACGCCGCTTCAGGAACGTCGACGATCTCGATCGTATCCAGGATCACCGTGTCCTGCGAATTGAAGTAGACGACATGCCAGCAGGACGGCCTGCCCGTGCTGGCGATGCGGCAATTGCCGTAGCCCCGCGAAAGGATGTCGACGCGACCGGCGCCGAGCGCCGCGTCGATCGCGGCCCGATCCTCCTCGCTCAGCGGCAGCAGCGACAGGTTGACCACGTGGGCCGCATCACCGGGTCGATGCTGCTGCGCATGCGAGTCGATCTCGCTCATCACGGCCGGGGCATTCATGACGCCCGCCGGAAGTCCGGCCGGCGCCGCGGCTGCCGTCACCTGCCGCGCGGCGTCGACGACGATTCGCGGAACGGCGCCGATTTCGACGACATCGCCGCTCGTGCGGCCACCCTCGCCCGCGACGACGCGCCAGACGCCGGCGAAGATCGATTCCTGGATACGGATCGGCGGCTCGGCGACGATCCGTGCCGCGACTTCGCCTTCGCCCAGCACCTGGTCGACCAGTTCGCGATCGGCGCTGCCAAGGTGCCGCAGGTCGACGCGAACCGTCTCGCCGGCAGGTCGCCGTCCGGCGGCGAACTGCGCGAGCGCCTCCTGCACGGCGCCGAGCACCGCGCGGGCCGCCGCGCGGCCGGCGAAGGACGCGCCCTCCGGCAGCCGCGGGGCGGCGTAGGTCGACATGCCCTGCGGCAGCGCGAGGTATTCGAGCGTCTCGTCCTCGACCTGCGAGCCGGGACCGATGACACGGACGGGAACGGGGAACGGCTTCGACATCGACGCGGGCCTCGACGTGGGATCGCCGGCGGGCGACGGGACATCGCTCATGATGCGGTGCAGCCGGAAGAGCGCGCGGCGCCCACGCGGGATGGCGGTGCAGCCGAGACGACCGGAATGCCGATGGTCGGTGCGCGCGACGGCGCGGCGTCGCGCGCGGCCCGGACCGCCGCGACGAAGTCGGTCCAGTCGTGCATCCCGGCGACGGTCGCGACGTATTCGCCGTCGCGGAGAAAGACGAGCGACGGGCGCCTCTCGGCGCCGAACCGACGGGCGATCGACGCCTCGTCGCTCGCCGCGACGACGCCGATGCGCAGCGCTGCCGGATCCGTCCCGAAGACCTCGCGCCGCAGTTCTGGCAGCACCACGGCGACGTCGAGGCACTCCGGGAATCGCGCGACGTCGCTCCAGATGAAGACGACGGCGGCGCCGCGTTCCGCGAGGAACGCGTCGATGCTGGCGACGCCGATCCACGCGGCGGCGGGCGCCGCGGCGAGTTGAACGATCAACCCGGGTGCCGGCGAGGCCGCGGCGTCCGGGGTGGAGACGGTCATGTCGATCATCGTGGTTCCTGGTCAGCGAATCGCGGTCGTTCGGCGAGCACCGTCAAGTCCTCCAGCGGCATCGCGGACGGCAGCGCGAATCCCGGGTCGTCGAGCGGCAGCGACTCGCCGGCCAGCGCGGCCTGCAGCAGATCGAGCGCGGAATTCACCTCGGCCGCGCGCGCCGCCGAGAGGCTCTCGACCGCCGAGTCCTTGAATACCAGGACCCAGCCGCCGACGTCCACGTCGCCCGTGAGCGCCAGGCTGACGCGACAGGTGCTGCCGCGTCCGACGCACGTCGCGAAGCCGGGCTCGCGCGCCATCACGCGCATGGGAATCCCGATGCACATCAGGCGTCGGCGCGCGCCAGGAAGCGCGCGTCGCCGATCCGGCACGCCGTCTCTTCGCTCGGACGCTCGCCCTCGTACCGCGCCAGCGCCAGGTGCGGAAGCGTGACCGCGGCCGTCTCTTCGAGCGGCGTCGAGCGTCGCGTCAGGTCGATGCCCCACGAGGACAGGACGGCCAGACCGCGAACGATCGCGTCCTCCAGCGCCTGCTTGACCACCGGACGAAGGCTGCCGCCGTAGTCCTCCAGTTCCTCGGGCTGGCAGCCGATCAGCACGACGTCGCGCGGGAAGCGACCGGTCAGCCGGGCCAGCGCCAGCACTTCCTGGAAGCCGGTCTGGTGAAGGCTCATCTTGCGCGCGCCGAGGTACTGCGGCACGGCGTCGCCCTCGACGACGACGAGCGTACCGGGCGCCTCGCCATAGTCCACGGCATCGAAGATCAGCAGCCGGTCGGCGTCCTGGACGTGGTGGATCAGGTAGAGGCCCTGCGTGCCGCCGTCGATCACGCGCACATCGTCCGGGATCTCGTGGCGGGTCTGCAACGCCTCGACGCAGCGCACGCCGAAACCCTCGTCGGCCCACAGCAGGTTGCCGATCCCGAGGACCGTCGCGCGGCTTGCGCCCGTGCCCGGGTCGCTGCCGGGCCTCGGGGTCTCGTCGCGTCCCACGGGCTAGTCCTTGAAAGTCCGGTAGCCGGAGATCATCGTGCTCACGACGCTCTGGCGGCCCATGATGTCCTCGCGGATCGCCGCATAGACGTGCGAGACGATGAAGGTCACCATCGCCCACAGCCCGAAATGGTGCAGCGTGTGGACCATCTGCGACTGGCCAAGCAGCGGCAGGACCCACCCGAAGAGCCGGTCGGCCCACGAACCCGTCTGCTCGCCTTCGCCGTAAAGCGCAAAGCCGGTGAAGATCATGAACACCGCGCCAACGACGAAGATGAGCACCATCATGAATCGCGCGAGCGGATTGTGTCCGACGTAGCGGTTGGGCCGCGGCGCGATGAAGAGGTACCAGCGCAGCATCCAGCCGAGTTCGCGCCAGTACGCCGGCGTGAAGATCGGCAGCGAGAAGAGCTCGCGCGAATGCGCGTTGCCGACGAACGCCCAGTAGATCCGGGCGATGAAACCGATCGCGAAGACGTAACCGGCCGCGAAATGCGCGAACCGGATGTAGCCCATCAGGAAATTCGCGCTGGCCTCGCCCGGTTGCGTCGGCAGCGGCGTGCCGATGAAGTAGCCGGTGACCGCCAGGACCGTGATGGCGGCGGCGTTGATCCAGTGCCAGATCCGCACCGGCGCCTCGTAGACGTAGACCGACTTGATGGACTGGCCGTGCTGGACCGCCTCCTCGTCGGCTCCGGTGGCCTCGGCAAGGTGCTCGATTTGGCTCGTGGTCATCGTGTCTCCTCCGCGGGTGCGGCGCGCTAGAGGCGCGAGGCCAGCAGCACGACGCCGGCCGCGCCGATGGCCGTGCCGGCAACCCGCCACCCGAGCGCGCGCGTGCGTGCCAGCCAGGAGCCGGCCACGAGCCCGACGGACTGCAGCACCACCGTCGCCGCGAGGAAGCCGCCGCCGAAGGCCGCGAGCGAGGAGCCGAACGCCTCGGCGCCGTGCGCGAACCCGTGCAGCAGCGCGCAGGCACCGAGCACGGCAAACGCGATCGGGCGCCGCACGCCGCGATGCAGGGCCAGCAGGGCCCCGGACGCGACGACGGTGGACGCCAGCGCGGATTCGAGCACGGCCGGCACGGGCGTGCCGGCGGCGACGGTGAAGGCGCCCACGAGGACCCCGGCCACCATCAGCCCCAGCAGCCCGGCGCCTGCGGCGACGCGCGCGCGCGGCCCCGGAAGCAGTGCGATCCACAGGCCCATCGCGACCATGGCCAGCAGGTGGTCGGCTCCTAGGAACGGATGCACGAAGCCGGCGGCGAACCCGCCGTCGCCGTGTCCGGGATGCGCGACGGCAGCGCCGGCGAGAAGCAGCAGGGGGAAGGCGATGGCAGGGCGACACAGCGCACGGGCGCGGCGCTCGGGCATGCGTTTCATGATCCTCTCCAGGGAAGTCTTCGGGGCGTGCGGCATCGGCGTCCTCATCGCACCGTCACGCGCGTCAGTTCATGGCCGTCGGCGCTCATGACGTGGGTCGAGCAGGCGAGGCACGGGTCGAACGAATGCAGCGTGCGCAGGATCTCCAGCGGCTGTTCCGGATTGGCCATCGGCGTGTTCATCAGGCTCGCCTCGAACGCCCCGATCTGCCCCTTCGGATCGCGCGGGCTGCCGTTCCACGTCGTCGGCACGACGCATTGGTAGTTGTCGATCTTGCCATCCTTGATGCGGATCCAGTGCGCCAGCGCGCCGCGCGGCGCGGCCGCCGTGCCGACGCCCTTGCATTCCTTCGGCCACGAGGCCGGATCCCACTTGTCGACGTTGGCCGTCGCCCGGTCGCCGGCGCGGATGTTGCCGACGAGGTCGTTCCAGTCGTCGACCATCATCTCGGCGCAGTACTGTGCCTCGAGGCAGCGCGCGAGTGTCCGGCCGATCGTCGTCGGCAGCATCTGCTTCAGCGTGTAGGTCGTCTCGGCGAATCCCAGCGCCTTGGGAACGCCGCTGTTGATCATCTGCGCCGCGAACTCGATCTGCTCCTTCGGGCGCTGCGCGTACGTGTTGCCGGCCTTCGCGTGCGCGTAGGCCAGGATGTAGCGCGCCAGCGGGCCGACCTCCATCGCGTGGCCGCGCCAGCGCGGCGACTTGATCCAGGAGTACTTCGCGCTCTCGTCGAGCGACTGGATGTCGGTCGGCGTCCCCTTGGTCTTCGCCCCGAGGACGTAGTTCGGCTCGGTGACGCCGTCCCACGGGTGCAGGCCGCGCGCCTCGTCGGCATACGTGTACCAGGAGTGGGTCACGAATTCCTGGATCTGCTCCGGATCGCGCGGGTCGACCGGATGGACCTGGTCCCAGTTGCCGTCGATGATCGCGCCACCGGGGAGCTGGTCCGTCTTGCGGTCGTAGGGGACCTTCGAGTATTCGCCGTAGTCCAGCACGTTGGTCGCCGACAGCCCGCCGCCGTACAGCCAACCCGCCTGCTTGTAGATCGTGCCGATCGCGAGCACGTCCGGCAGGTAGACGTTGTTGACGAACTCGACCATCTCGTCGACGCGCGCCTTGATGAAGTTCAGGCGTTCCATGTTGAGCGGCGCTCCGGCTGCGCCGTCGCCGTCCATGTTGATCGCGCACGGCATGCCGCCGACGAGGAAGTTCGGGTGCGGGTTCTTGCCGCCGATGATCGTATGGACCTTGACCCAGTCCTTCTGCAGGTCCAGCGCCTCCAGGTAGTGCGTCACCGCCATCAGGTTGGCTTCGGCCGGCAGCA
>DATKPC010000088.1:0-2953 GCA_035524275.1 Burkholderiaceae bacterium | reverse complement strand
CGTCAGCCGGCGCCGCGCGTTCCTCGAGGTTGCGGTCGACGGCCTGCGGGCCGTCGACGACGGCGGCACGATCATCTCCGCGAACCGCGAGTTCCAGCGCGAATGGGGCTGCGAGATGGCGTCGCTCGCCGGATGCCACGTCGAGGAAATCCTCGACGTCCGGTTCGACGACCTCGTCGCCGGCCGGGGCCGGGCCACCGATCCTTTCGCGATGCGATTCCTGCCCAGCGGGCAGGTGTGCTTCGGGCTGGCGCGCGCCCCGCGTCGCCCGCGCGCAGCGGTGAGCTCGACGTCGTTCGCGCCGACCGCGGAGGACGCGCCCGCCGCCGCGGCGGATCAGGAGGCACCGGAACGCGCCGCGCTGCTGGCGGCGCTGCGCGAAAACCGCTGGAACGTGACCCGCACGGCGGCCCGCCTCGCGACGTGCCGCGCCACCGTCTACCGCCGGATGCAGCGCCACGGCATCGTCCCGCCGAATCGGCGCGATTGAGGCCGCGCGGCGCAATTCGACGCGCAGCGGGTCAGGTGGGGATCGCCCGCTCCTGCAGCATCCGCTCGACGTAGCGCGCGATCATGTCGGCCTCGACGTTGACGCGGCTGCCGGCGCGCAGTCCGTTCAACGTCGTGACCTCGTAGGTGTGCGGGATGAGGTTGATCGAGAATTCGCAGCCGGCCGGCGTGTCGGTCACGCGATTCACGGTAAGGCTCGTGCCATTCACGGCGACCGAGCCCTTGACCGCGACATAGCGCGCCAATTCGCGCGGGACGCGGACGACGAACTCCCACGAGGCGCCCAGCGGCTCGAGGCTCACGACCTCGCCGACGCCGTCGACATGGCCGAAGACGAGGTGGCCGCCGAGGCGGTCGCCGAGTCGCAGCGAACGCTCCAGGTTGACGGCGCCCGGCCGGTCAAGTCCGGCGGAACGCGCGAGGCTCTCGCGCGAGACGTCGACCGCGAACGCGGTCGGCGCGAGCTCGACCGCGGTCAGGCACACGCCATTGACGCAGATGCTGTCGCCGACCCGGGCGTCCGCGAGCAGCGCCGCCGGCGCGGTGACCGTCGCGCGGATTCCGCCGTCGGGCAGCGGATCGACGCGCTCGATGCGGCCGATGCCTTCGATCAGTCCCGTGAACATCGGAGAGCCTCGTGCGTCCGGTGCCGCTGCGCGGCCTGCGTCATCCACCTCATCGGCCGGATCGGTTTCACTGCCAGCGCGCCAGCACGCGGATGTCCTCGCCGACCTGCGTCACCTCGCGGAACGCGAGGCGGCGCGCCTGGCCGAGGTCGGACAGCGCCGGCAGGTGCACCATCCCCTGCGCTTCGCCGACGAGGAGCGGCGCGAGATAGACGAGCAGTTCGTCGACGAGGCCGGCCGACACCAGCGAGCCGTTGAGCTTGAACCCGGCCTCGACGTGGATCTCGTTGCAGCCGCGCCGGCCCAGCTCGCGCATCAGCGCCGTGAGGTCCACCTTGCCGTGCTCGTCCGGAAGCACGATGACCTCCGCACCCTTGTCGCGCAGCGGGCCGAGGCGCGCCCCCGGCTCCACGGCGCAGGCGACGAGGACCGGAGTGCCGTCGAACAGACGCGCCGCCGGATCGACGTCCAGCCGGCTGTCGAGCAGCACCTTGATCGGCTGGCGCGACGTCTCGACGAGGCGGACGTTCAGGCGCGGATTGTCGGCCCTCACGGTGCCGATGCCCGTCAGGACCGCGCAGGCGCGCGCCCTCCAGGCGTGCCCGTCGGCGCGCGCCGATTCCGACGTGATCCACTGCGACACGCCGTTGTCGAGCGCCGTCTTGCCGTCGAGGCTGGCGGCGATCTTCATCCGGACCCACGGACGCCCGCGGTTCATCCGCGCGAAGAAACCGACGTTGATCTCGGTCGCCTCGCTCTGCAGCAGGCCGCAGCGCACGTCGATGCCGTGCTCGCGAAGCATTTCCAGCCCGCGCCCGGCGACGAGCGGATTCGGGTCCTCGACGGCCGCGACGACGCGCGCGATGCGCGCCTCGATGAGCGCCGTCGCGCACGGCGGCGTTCGCCCGAAATGCGAGCACGGCTCGAGCGTCACGTACGCGGTGGCCCCGTGCAATTCATGGCCGTTTCGGCGCGCGTCGAGCAGCGCCTCGATCTCCGCATGGTTGGAGCCGGGCGGCTGCGTGTAGCCCTCGCCGAGGACCCGCGCGTCGCGCGCGATGACGCAGCCGACACGCGGATTGGGCGTCGCGTGCCACATCGCCTGCCGCGCCAGCCCGATGGCGCGGCTCATCATCTGGTGGTCGATTTCGGAGTACACCCGGGCATTCTACGCAGCAGCCGGGAAGGTGCCTCCCGGTCCAGGGACCGCACCTCCCCGGCGTGCCGCGCGCGAGGGCGCGCGACCCGCGTTACCGGACCGCGAGGCGACGCGATGCCGATGCGACGCGCTTCGGAAGCACGAGGTTCAGCACCCCGTTTTCCAGCTTCGCCTCGGCGCCCTCCTCGTTGACCTCGACCGGCAGCTCGAAGCTGCGCGCATAGCTGCGCGCGAAGCGCTCGCTGTGCAGCAGCTTGTCGCCGTCCTTGACCTCGCGCTCGCCCTTCGTGTCCGCGGCGATCGCGACGCGCGCGCCCTCGACGGTCACGCGAACGTCCTCCTTGGCGACGCCCGGAAGGTCGACGCGGATCTCGTAGTTGGCGCCCTTGTCCAGGACATCCATCCTCGCCCGCGCGACGGCCGGCAGTTCCGCGCTGCGCGCGGCGAGCGGACCCGCGTTCAGGTTGAACCAGTCGTTGAAGAAATCGTCGAAGAGCGAACCGATGGGTTGACGCCTGACCAGCATGTTCATGGATTGCCTCCGTATCCCAGCCCGGCCTGCGCCCGTGCAGGCCCCGATGGCAGGAAGATGCGGACGCGCGGGGCGGTTTCAAGGCCCTCTCCCCCGCCCCTCTCCCGCTTCGCGGGCGAGGGGAGT
>DATKPC010000087.1:0-31293 GCA_035524275.1 Burkholderiaceae bacterium | reverse complement strand
GCGGGAGAGGGGTGGGGGAGAGGGCCCGCGCCCGAACACCCACCCGCAAAAAAAACGGGAGGCGATCGCCTCCCGTTGCTTTCCCGCGCAGCCCGCCGCCTACCGCGCGACCTCGTTCACCTTGTCGGAGATCACGCGCGGCGTGATGAAGATCAGCAGCTCGGTGCGCTGGTTGTTCACGGAGCGCGCCTTGAACAGATTGCCAACGACCGGGATGTCGCCCAGCACCGGGATCTTCGTCGTCGTGTCGGTGACCGTGTCCTGGAAGATGCCGCCCAGCACGATCGTGCCGCCATTTTCGACCAGCACCTGCGTGACGACGGCGTTGGTGTCGATCGCGACGCCCGCGCCGGTGCTGATGCTGGAGTTCGGCGTGTCCTTGTTGACCTTGACGTCGAGGAAGATCGAGCCTTCCGGCGTGATCTGCGGCGTGACCTCCAGGCGCAGGACGGCCTTGCGGAACTGCACGGTACCGATGCCGCTGCCGGCCGACGCGCTCTGGTACGGGATTTCCGTGCCCTGCTCGATCGACGCCTTGACCTTGTCGGCCGTGATGACGCGCGGGCTGGACACGACCTTGCCCTTGCCGTCGAGCTCCAGTGCGGAGACCTCGAGGTTCAGCAGTGCCGAGAGGCTGTTGTTGAACAGCGTCAGGCCCACGCTGCCGGCCGAGTAGCTGTTCAGCCCGGGCGCCGGCAGGTTGACGAAGTTCGGGCTCCCGACGGTGACGTTGTTGATCGAGATGTTCGGGTTGTTCGTGTTCGTGGTCGGGATGTTCGTCCCGTTGGACGGACCGTAGTAGGAATTCGCGCCGCTGTTGAGCCAGTAGTTGTGCGAGACCTTGGCGATGCCGAAGCGCGCGCCGAGGTCGCGGGTGAACTGGTCGTTGGCCTGCACGATCCGGGCCTCGATCATCACCTGCGGCACCGGGATGTCGATCCGCGCCAGCAGGCGCCGGACCTCCTCCAGCTTCGACGCGGTGTCCTGGACGAACAGCTGGTTGGTACGCACGTCGACGACGGCGCTGCCACGCTTGGACAGCAGCCGCTGCTTCTCGTTGGACAGCAGCACGCGGACGTCGTCGGCCTTCTGGTAGTTGACCGTGAAGCTCTCGGTGCGCAGCGGCTCGAGGTCAGCGATCTGGCTCTTCGCTTCCAGGTCGAGCTTCTCCTTGGCCGCGAGCTCGTCCTTCGGCGCGACGAGGATCACGTTGCCGTTCTTGCGCATGTCGAGGCCCTTGCTCTGCAGGATGATGTCCAGGGCCTGGTCCCAGGGCACGTCCTTCAGGCGCAGCGTGATCGAGCCGCCGACGGAATCCGAGGTGATGATGTTGAGGTTCGTGAAGTCGGCGATGACCTGCAGCAGCGCGCGGACGTCGACGTTCTGGAAGTTCAGCGACAGGCGCTCGCCCTGGTAGCCCTGGCGGCTTCCGCCCTGGAACAGCCGCGTCGGATCCTCCTTGACCGGCTTCACCTCGATCACGAAGCGGTTGTCGCTCTGGTAGGCGTTCTGCTCCCACTGGCCGCGCGGCGTGATCACCATGTGGACGTTGCCGGCCTGCGGGAAGGTGTTGACCATCGCGACCGGCGTGCCGAAGTCGGTGACGTCGAGCTTGCGGCGCAGGGAGTCCGGCAGCGACGCGCCGAGGAAGTCGACCACGACGTTGGCGCCCTGCTGCCGGATGTCGACGCTGGTGCCCGGGTCGCTCAGGTCGACGATGATCCGGCCCTCGCCTTCGGCACCGCGGCGGAAATCGATCGCGCGAACGGCGCGCTCGCCGGAGGCGGCGGCGGCCGGTGCGGCCACCGGAGCGGCGGTGGCGACCGGAGCCGGCGCCGGCGCGGCGGCGGGCGCGGGCGCGGCGGCGGCGACCGGAGCCGCGGCCGGCGCGGCGTCCTGCGCCCGGAACGTCGTCGTGTCGGCCGTCGAGCCGATCGCGACGCGGACCGTGTTGCCCTCGACGTTGACCGTGTACGGGCCCGCCTTGCGCAGGTTCAGCACGACGCGCGCGCGACCCTGCGCCTGCACGACGTTGACCGAACGCAGGTCGCCCTGGTTGATCTCCACGGCGCTGCGGCCGAGGTTGTTGTTCGTCTGCGGCAGGTCGAGCGCGATCCGCGGCGGGTTCTCGATCGAGAAGCTCGGCGGCGTGCCGACGACCGCATCCTTCAGCTGGATCGTCAGGAAGACGCCGCCGCCGGTCTGGGTCGCGTCGATGCGCTCGATGCTGTTGGAGGCGACCGCGGCGGCGGCGGGCGCCGCATCCTGCGCGTGGCCCACGAGCGGCAATGCCGCGGCCATCCAGGACGTCGCCGCCAGCATGACCAGACGCTTAACCGAAAAACTCATTTCTTGCTCCCTTGCTGCGCTTGGCTGCCTCCGGCGCCTTGCTGCAATTCGAGTTTGGCGGGCCGCTCGACCCATTCACCCGCCGCGTCCTGCACGATTTCCTTCAACTGGACCTCGGTCTCCGAGATCCGCGTCACGAGGCCGAAGTTCTGGCCGACGTAATTGCCGATCCGCACCAGGTGCGTCGCGCCGCTCGTTTCCAGCAGCGCCACGTTGGTGCCGTCGCGATGCATCATCCCGACCATGCGGATCTGGTCGAGCGGAAAGCCTTCCAGCACCTCGCGGCGCCGGTCCAGGTCGGGCCGGATCGCGCTCGCGCTGGCGCGCGCCTGCTGCTGGCGCGCGACCGCCATCAGGATCTTCTGCGGATCGAACGGATCGATCTGGTTCGCCGCGTCGTAGACGTACGGCACGAATTCCTTGGGCTCCGGCACCGGCTCGGTGTTCGGCTTCATCGAGGCCTTCAGGTTGTTCATCCACTGCTGCAGTTCGGCATCGCTCGACATGCCGCACGCGGACACGAGCGCGGAGACGGCAAGCGGCAGGAGGAAACGGATCGGCTTCATCGGCATTCCGTCACTTCTTCGCGCCCTGCTTGGCGGCGTCGCGTGCCTTGCGCTGGTTCGAGATTTCCTCCTCGTCGAGGTAACGGAACGTCTTCGCGGTGGCATCCATCGCGAGCACGCCGTTGGTGCCGGCCTGCAGGTTGAGGTTGTTGAGGGTCACGATCCGCGGCAGGTTCGCGATGTCGCTCGTGAACGCGCCCAGGTCGTTGTACCGGCCGCTGACGCGCACGGCGATCGGCAGCTCGGCGTAGTAGTCGCGCAGCACGGTCTGCCCCGGCCGGAACAGCTCGAACTGCAGGCCGCGCCCGATGCCGGCCTGGTTGATGTCCGACAGCAGCGCGTCCATCTCGGCCTTGCTCGGCAGCTGCTTCTCCAGCGTCAGCACATACTGGCCGACCTGGTCCTTCTGCCGGCGCAGCTCGTCGAGGTTGATCGCCTGCTGCAGCTTGGTCTTGAACTCCTGCTTGAGCGAGTCCTCGCGCGCGCGCAGCTGCTCGAGTTCGGCCTGCTGGTCGCTCCACAGCAGCCACCAGCCGGCCACGGCGCAGAGCGCGACGATCACGCCCCACAGCACGAGCCGCGGCAGGATCGGCCACGTGCCGACGTTGTCGAGCGTGAGGTTCTTGAACTGCGCTGCGATATTGCGGCCGGTCGCCATCGTCACCTTCCCTGGGCCATCGTCGTGGCAAGCATCGTCGGTCGGGGCGCGCGCATCAGCCGTTGCTCGCGGCGGCGACCGGCTTGACCGGCGTGGCGCCCGGCGCCGGCGCGGCGACGCGCTCCGGCGTGGCCTTCATCGTGAAATTCAGCGCGAAGTCGAACAGCCGGCGCTGGATGCCCTGCGGGCCCTGGCTGGCGATCTTGATCTCGACCAGTTCGGGCTTCTCCAGGTAGCGGCCGTTGTTCTGCAGGTTGCGCAGGAATTCGGAGACGCGCTCGTTGGACGCCGCCCAGCCGGTCAGGCTGACCTTGCGGTCCTCCTGCTTGATCGACTTCAGGTAGATGCCCTCGGGCGTCAGCTTCGTCAGCTCGTCCATCAGGTAGACCGGCTGGTTGCGGTCGGCCTGCAGGTCCTCGACGGCCTTCTGGCGCGAACGCAGCGCCTCGATCTCCTGTTTCAACGTCGCGATCTCGCGGATCTGCACGTCGAGCTTGCGGTTCTCGGCCTCGATCAGCGCGTTGCGGTCGCGCTGGCCGTTGATGTAGCCCTGCAGGATCGACCAGACGAGGCCGACCAGCACGGCGCCGGCCAGCACCGACAGGCCGGTCATCACGTAGAACGCCTTCTTCTGGCGTTCGCGCCGCGCCTCGCGGTGCGGCAGCAGGTTGATGCGGATCCTCATCAGTCGAACCTCCGCATCGCGAGCCCGCACGGCACGAGCAGCGCCGGTGCGTCCAGGCGCAGCTGCTTGTCGCGCACCGCGCTGGAGATTTCCATGCCCTTGAACGGCGAGATCACCGACGTCGGCACCTGGGCACGGTCCATCAGCGCCTCCGGCAGCCCGGTGAGCACCGCCGAGCCGCCGGCGAGCATGATCTGGTCGACGCGCGTGTACGGCGTCGACGTGAAGAAGAACTGCAGCGCCCGCGTGATTTCCGTCGCCGCGGTGTCGATGAAGGGCTTCAGGACGTCGGTCTCGTAGTTGGCCGGCAGGTCGCCGCTGCGCTTCTTCTGCTCCGCCTCTTCCGACGGGATGCCGTAGGCGCGCGCGATGTCGCCGGTGAGCTGCTGGCCGCCGAACGGCTGCTCGCGCTCGTAGATCGCCTCGCCGCCGTGGAGCACGGCGACGCTGGTCGTGTTGGCGCCGATGTAGAACACGGCGATGACGAGGCCTTCGCCCTCGTTCGGGAACTGCGCGATCAGCCGCTCGAGCGCGGAGCGCGACGCATACGACTCGACGTCGACGACGAGCGGCTTCAGGCCGGCGGCCTGCGCCACCGCCATCCGGTCCTCGACCTTCTCCTTGCGCGAGGCCGCGATCAGCACCTCGACGTCGTCCGGCGCGCTGGGGATCGGCCCGAGGACCTGGAAGTCGAGGCTCACCTCGTCGAGCGCGAACGGAATGTACTGGTTCGCCTCGCTCTCGACCTGCATCTCCATCTCTTCGTCGCGCAGGTTGCCCGGCAGCGCGATCCGCTTCGTGATCACGGCCGACGGCGGCAGCGCCATCGCGACGTTCTTGATCTTCGTCCCCGACCGGCGCCATGCGCGGCGTACCGCCTCGGCGACGATGTCGATCTTGTCGACGTTGCCGTCGACGACCGCGCCGCGCGGCAGCGGCTCGATGGCATAGCGCTCCAGCCGCATCGTGCCGCCAGCATCCGACAGCTCGACCAGCTTGACGCTCGATGAACCGACGTCGAGGCCGACCAGCGGCGGCGTCTTGGATGAGAAGGGCAACTCGAAAGCCAAGGTGTAGCTCCCGTCAGGGTCGGCTGGAAAAAAAAGCCAAGAGAACCGCCGCGGTGGCGGCCTTCACGCGCGCGATCCCGCGCAGCCGCGATGTGCCCGTTCCGAGGTGAAACCGGGGCGAAATGGCATTTGCCTTATCTTTCGAGAGTTTATCGCGCGTTTGTCGCAATGTACTTGAGATGCTAACAATAGACCCAAAGTCTGCACAAGCCCTGTCACCCTTGAAATTAGGCGGGAAATCAGGCCACTTCGACGATTACCGCGCGCCGACCGCGCGATGCGGGCCGATTACCGGCATGGGAGCGGGTGATTCCCCCCTGGCCCGGCCCCGGCCGCCCCGGCGCCACGGCGCGTACGGCGACCTCTCTATAATCCGCCGCTTCGAGTTCCGGCCATCGCCGGATAACGAGCGAATTCCCGCTGCACAGCCGCGTGCCACCGCACCCCGGGGCCCAGGCCGGCATGACGCGCGATCGGCGCGCGGCACCGCCCTTGCGGCGCAGCAGGTTCCACTCCTGAGACGCGCTCCTGCGCGGCGCGCGCGGCGGCCCCACTCCGCCACCCATCGACATCGTGCCCGAACGTAACGACGACAACGACGACAGCGCCGCCCGGAATTCCCCACGCGACCTCGTCGATCGCGCGCTGGCGTGGCTCAACTCCCGCACCGGACGGCGGACCGCCGCCGTCGCCGGCATCGTCGTCGGCGGCGCGCTGGCCGCCACGCTGCTGCTCGGCTTCGCGTTCACCCTGGTCTACGCCAACCTGCCGCCGATCGACAGCCTCGTCGATTACCGGCCCAAGATTCCGCTGCGCGTCTGGACGGCCGACAACGTCCTGATCGGCGAATTCGGCGAGGAAAGGCGCACCTACGTCCCGATACAGGACGTTCCGGAACGCCTTAAGCAGGCGATCCTCGCCGCGGAGGACGACAGCTTCTATCACCATCGCGGCGTCGACGTCACCGGACTCGCGCGCGCGGCGCTCGCGAACTTCGCCTCCGGCCGGCGCGGCCAAGGTGGCAGCACGATCACGATGCAGGTCGCGCGCAATTTCTACCTGAGTTCCGAGCGCAGCTACCTGCGCAAGATCTACGAGATCGCGCTGTCCTACAAGATCGAGTCCTCGCTCTCCAAGGACCGGATCCTGGAGGTCTACATCAACCAGATCTTCCTCGGCCAGCGCGCCTACGGCTTCGCGTCGGCGGCGCAGATCTACTTCGGCAAGCCGCTGAAGGACCTGTCCGTCGCGGAAACCGCGATGCTGGCCGGGTTGCCGGCCGCCCCCAGCGCCTACAACCCGCTGGTGAACCCGAAGCGCGCGAAGGCGCGCCAGTCGTACGTGCTCGGGCGGATGCAGACGCTGGGCTTCATCGACAAGCCGACGTACGACGCGGCGATCGCGGAGGAACTGCGCCCGCGCTCCGCGTTGACGGTGACCACGACGCAGATCCACCCGCGCGTGCACGCGGAATTCGCCGCCGAGACCGTGCGGCAGCTGATGTTCGACGTCTTCCACGAGGAGACCTACTCGCGCGGGCTGAACGTCTACACGACGATCCTCTCGGACGACCAGCAGGTCGCCGACAACGCGCTGCGCGCGCAGGTGCTCGACTACGACCGGCGCTACGGGTACCGCGGCCCGGAGGCGTTCGTGACGATGGAACCGGCCGCCGGACGCGAACAGCGCATCGAGGACGCGCTCGCCGAAGCGATCGACAGCGACGGGCTGCCGGCGGCCGTCGTGCTGCAGGCCGGGCCCAAGGAGGTGCAGGCGCAGCTCGCCGGCGGCGAGGTCGTGACGGTGAACGGCGACGGGCTGCGCTTCGTCGCGCAGGCCGGCCTCGGGCCGCGCGCGCAGCCGGCGCAGAAGATCGTGCCCGGCGCCGTGATCCGGCTGGCGAAGAACGCCAAGGGCGCGTGGTCGATCGTCCAGTTGCCGGCGGTCGAGGCCGCGTTCGTCGCGGCGGATACGCGCGACGGCTCGGTGCGGGCGATGGTCGGCGGGTTCGACTTCAACCTCAACAAGTTCAACCACGTGACGCAGGCGTGGCGCCAGCCGGGTTCGAGCCTGAAGCCCTTCATCTACGCGGCGGCGCTGGAAAAGGGCTTCACGCCCAGCACGATCGTCAACGACGCCCCGCTCGTCGTCGATCCGGACCAGACCGGCGGGCAGGTCTGGGAGCCGAAGAACTTCGAGGGGAAGTACGACGGGCCGCTGCGGCTGCGGCAGGGCCTCGCGCGCTCGAAGAACATGGTCTCGATCCGGGTGCTGCAGGCGATCACCCCGCAGTACGCGCAGCGCTACATCACCCGGTTCGGCTTCGATCCGGAGCGGCACCCGCCGTTCCTGACGATGGCGCTGGGAGCCGGCTCGGTCACCCCGTGGCAGCACCTCGCGGCGTATTCGGTCTTCGCGACCGGCGGCTATCTGCTCAGCCCCTACCTCGTCGCGCGGGTCACCGATGCGAGCGGCAGGATCCTGATGGAGGCCCAGCCGAAGGTCGCCGGCTCGACGGCGCCGCGCGTGCTCGACGCGCGCGTCGCCTTCATCATGGACAGCATGCTGCGCGACGTCGCGCACGTCGGCACCGCGGCGAAGGCGGCGTCGCTGAAGCGCGCCGACGTCGCCGGCAAGACGGGGACGACGAACGATTCGCACGACGCGTGGTTCGCCGGCTACGGCGGGGGCATCGTCGGGATCGCGTGGATGGGCTTCGACCAGCCGCACGCGCTGGGCGAGAAGGAGACCGGCGGCGGCCTCGCGCTGCCGATCTGGATCAGCTACATGGGCAGCGTGCTGAAGAACGCGCCCGACGTGCTGCGCGACCCGCCGCCGGGCGTCGTGACGATCGGCGGCGAGTATTACCTCGAGGAGTATCCGCCGGGCCAGGGCGTCGCGAGCCTGGGGCTCGACGATGCGCTGCCGGCGGAGGAGCAGAAGAAGCGCGACGAGGTGAAGGACCAGATCTTCTGAGCGCCGCCGACAGGTTCGTCTTGCCGCCCGCGCGGCGTCATCACCGGACCGGTCAACCGCTGCGCGCCTCGCGGCGGCAACGCGCGGCGCTACCGCTTCGGCTTCAACACCACCGCCTGCGCGGCCTGCGCCGAGACGACGCGCGACAACGCCGCGAACAGTTCGGTGCCGTCGCGCGTGTCGACCCACGCACCCTCGCGCAGCGCGAAGTGGTGCGCGCCGCTGCGCCCGGCGAGCCAGATCTGGCTCATCGGGACCTGGATGTTGACGACGGCGCGCGAGGCATCGTCGAACACCAGCGTCAGGACATTGCCGCTGCGCTCCACGTCGACATCCGCCGCGCTCGCATCGAGCGCCTGCTCGATCGCGCGCAGCGTGGATTCCGCGGCGTCGAGGAACTCCGACTCGGTCATGCTAGATTCCTCGGACTATGTGGGGTCAACAGGCTAATCGGGGTCGCGGGCCGGCCCGTCGTGCGAGGTCCGTCACCACGTTCGCGGCCATTGTAGTGGGGGCCGCCGCGGCGTCCGCGACGCTCGCCGGATGCGGGCAGAAAGGCCCGCTCTACGTGGTCGGCTATCCGAAGAACGCGGTCTGGCCGATGCCGCCGCAAGCGCCGCAGACGCCGCAAGCGCCGAAGGCGGAAGCGCCGCCCGCCGTCGCGCCGGCGCCGGACGCCGCCACGCCGAACGACACGCCGGAACCCACGAAATGACGGCCCGCGCCGCGACGCCCGCGTTTTCGCGGCGCGAGGGCGTGCTGGCGTGCGAAAACGTCTCGCTCGAAGGCATCGCCACGCGCTTCGGCACGCCGGCCTACGTCTACTCCCGCCGCGCGATCGAGTCCGGCCTGCGCGCGTATACCGATGCGCTGCGCGGGCGACCGCACCAGATCTGCTATGCGATGAAGGCCAACTCGAACCTCGCGGTGCTGGACCTGCTCGCGCGGGCCGGCGCCGGGTTCGACATCGTCTCCGGCGGCGAACTCGCGCGCGTGCTCGCGGTCGGCGCCGATCCGTCGCGCGTCGTGTTCTCCGGCGTCGGCAAGACGGAAGCGGAAATCGAAATGGCGCTGCGCGCCGGCATCGGCTGCTTCAACATCGAGTCGGTGGACGAACTGGACGTCGTCGATCGGATCGCCGGCGGCCTGCAGATGCGCGCGCCGATTTCGGTTCGCGTCAACCCGGACGTCGATCCGCAGACCCATCCGTACATCTCGACCGGGCTGAAGCAGACGAAGTTCGGCGTCCCGTTCGAGGTCGCCCGCGACCTGTATCGCGCGGCGTCGCGGCGGCCCGCGATCGCGGTGACCGGCATCGATTTCCACATCGGCTCGCAGATCACGCAGGTCGGACCGTACCTGGATGCGGCCGCGCGGCTGCTCGACCTCGTCGACCAGATCGAGGCCGACGGCATCGCGCTGGCGCACATCGATTTCGGCGGCGGGCTCGGGATCTCGTACCGCGACGAGCGGCCGCCGGGCGCCGGCGAACTCGTCGCCGCGGTGCTCGGCCTCGTCGACTCGCGCGGGCATGGCCGCAAGACGGTCATGTTCGAACCCGGCCGCTCGATCGTCGGCCATGCCGGCGTGCTGCTGGCGCGGGTCACCGGCGTCAAGTGCACCGAAGCGCGCAACTACGTCATCGTCGATGCCGCGATGAACGATCTCATCCGGCCCGCGCTCTACGACGCCTGGATGGAGGTCGTCGCCGTGCGCGAGCGCCCGGGCACGCCGCTGCTCGCGGACGTCGTCGGGCCCGTATGCGAGAGCGGGGACTGGCTGGCGCGCGACCGGCCCCTCGTGGCGCAGCCGGGCGACCTGCTGGCGGTGATGTCGGCCGGGGCCTACGGGATGAGCATGGCCAGCAACTACAACTCGCGGCCGCGCGCGGTGGAGATCCTCGTCGACGGCGACCGCGTCCACGAGGTGCGCCGGCGCGAGACGTTCAACGACCTGTTCGCGGCGGAATCGACGCTTCCGTGATCGCGGCGGCCGCAGGCCGGCGCAGCCGCGCCAGCAGCAGCACGCCGATGATCGTGGCGTAGATCGCCGGCTGCGCGAAATCGTGCTTCCCGGCCTTGTGCCAGAAGTAGTGCAGCAGCGCTGCGCCGGCGATCGCGTAGACCAGTCGATGCAGGTTGCGCCAGCGCCGGCCGCCGAGCCGGCGCTGCATCGCCGACGTCGACGTCGCCGCGAGCGGCACGAGCCCGACGAACGCGGCGAATCCGGCCGTGATGTACGGGCGCTTCGCGACGTCCTTGACGATCGCCGCCCAGTCGAACCACTGGTCGAGCCACAGGTACGTCGTGAAATGCAGCACGGCGTAGAAGAACGCGTAGAGGCCGGCCATTCGCCGCAGCCGCACGAGCCAGGTCCAGCCGGTCGCGCGCCGCAGCGGCGTGATCGACAGCGTGACGCACAGCATCACGAGCGTCCAGGTGCCGAGCGAACGCTCGACGAACTCGACCGGATTGGCGCCCAGCGCGTCGCGCACGCCAAGGACCACGAGGCGGGCGAGCGGCAGCAGCGCCGCCATGAACAGTGTCGCCCGCAGCAGCGCGAAGGGGCGGGCGCCGATCTGCCCGGGGTTGCGCGGCCGCGTCGTCGCGGCCTGGGGCGCTTGGGACACCTGGGAGCGGGCGGCGGGAGCGGACATCGGGACCGTGGACACGTCGTCGTTCGCCGTCGTCAGAAGTACTTCTGCAGGTCCATGCCGGCGTACAGCGACGCGACCTGGTCGGCGTAGCCGTTGAACATCAGCGTCGGCCTGCGCTTCGCGAACAGGCCGTCGTCGCCGATGCGCCGCTCGGTGGCCTGGCTCCAGCGCGGATGGTCGACCTTCGGATTGACGTTGGAGTAGAACCCGTACTCCTGCGGCGCGGCGGCGTTCCAGCTGCTGAGCGGCTGCTTTTCCACGAGGCGGATCCGCACCAGCGACTTTGCCGACTTGAAGCCGTACTTCCAGGGCACGACGACGCGCACCGGCGCGCCATTTTGCGCCGGCAGCGTCTCGCCGTAGAGGCCAAGGGTCAGCAGCGTCAGCGGGTGCATCGCCTCGTCCAGGCGCAGGCCCTCGGTGTACGGCCAATCGAGCACGCCGTAGGACAGCCCCGGCATCTGCTTCCGATCGGCGAGCGTCGTGAATTCGACGAAGCGGGCCGACCCGGTCGGCTCCACCTTCTTCAGCAGCTCCGCCAGCGGATAGCCGTCCCACGGCACGACCGCGGACCAGGCCTCGACGCAGCGCAGCCGGTAGACGCGCTCCTCGATCGGTGCGAGCTTCAGCAAGTCGTCGATGTCGAAGGTTCGCGGCTTGTGAACCGCGCCCTCGACGCGAACGGTCCACGGTCGCACCTGCAGGCGCCCCGGCGCGTTGCGCGCCGGATCCGACTTGTCGGTGCCGAACTCGTAGTAGTTGTTGTAGCCGACGACGTCCTTGTACGGCGTCGGCTTCTCCATCACGGACAGCGGGCTGGGCGTCGCCACGAGCTTCTCGCCGGCTCCCGGCGCCCCCTGCGCCCGGGCGTGGCGGACGCCCACGAGGCCCGCGCCGCCGATCGCGACGCCGGAGGCGACGGCAGCGCGCAGCAGGTCGCGGCGCGAATGCCAGACGGCGCGCGGCGTGATGTCGGAAGGTTGGATATCGGTGCGTGGCTTGATCAGCATGGTTTTGTTCCCCGGACGTGCTTTGGTCGCGCCGGATCGACCATCCTTACGGACGGGCGTTCGACCGGTTGGACCCCGCCGCGCGCGCGGAGTTGCGCCGACTTGCCGATCCGCCGTTCGACGGCCCGAAACCGCCGCCGGCGAGGCACCTTGCCGCCAGTAGAATTCCGGCTTCGACACGCTCGCCGGGAAAGCCCTGGCTGGAGCACTGCCATGCATATCGAGCACGAGATCAAGCTGGACTACAAGGACGTCCTGATCCGGCCCAAGCGCTCGACGCTGACGTCGCGCGCCGACGTCGACATCACCCGCGAGTTCGACTTCCGGCATTCGAAGGAATGCTACCGCGGGATCCCGATCATCGCGTCCAACATGGACAGCACCGGGACGATCGAGATGGCCGGCGCGCTCGAGCCCTTCGGCCTGTCGGTCGCGCTCCACAAGCACTACGAGCCGGCGCGGCTCGTCGCCTTCATGCGGGGCCTCGAGCGCAAGTCGGCGGCGTTCTTCTCGATCGGGATCACGCGCCACGACGAGGAGAAGTTCCGCCGCGTGATGGCCGAGGCCGGCGACGCGATCCGCTACGTCTGCATCGACGTCGCCAATGGCTACCACGAGAGCTTCGCGCGGTTCGTCGCGAAGATCCGCGCCGACTACCCGTCGCTCGTCATCCTCGCGGGGAACGTCGTCACCGGCGAAATGACGGAGGAGCTGATCCTCTCGGGCGCCGACATCGTCAAGGTCGGCATCGGTCCCGGCTCGGTCTGCACGACGCGCAAGCTCACCGGCGTCGGCTACCCGCAGCTGTCGGCCGTCATCGAATGCGCCGACGCGGCGCACGGACTCGGCGGGCTGATCTGCGCCGATGGCGGCTGCACGACGCCGGGCGACGTCGCCAAGGCCTTCGGCGGCGGCGCCGACTTCGTGATGCTGGGCGGCATGTTCGCCGGCCACGCGCAGTCCGGCGGCGAGGAAGTCGAGCGCGATGGCCAGCGGATGCGTCGCTTCTACGGGATGAGTTCGAAGGCGGCGATGGACCGCTACGCCGGGGGCGTCGCCGACTATCGCGCCGCGGAAGGCAAGGAAGTGCTGATTCCGGACCGCGGCGACGTCGCGGCGACGGCGCAGGAAATCCTCGGCGGCGTGCGATCCGCATGCACCTACGTCGGCGCGCGACGCCTGAAGGAGTTGTCCAAGCGCACGACGTTCGTGCGGGTGACGCAGCAGCTCAACGAGGTGTTCGGGAAGGCTTAGGGCGTGGCGGGTGGAGTGGCCGGCGCCCTCTCCCCCACCCCTCTCCCGCTCGCGCGGGCGAGGGGAGTTCCGGCGCCGGCTCTTGGGGCGATGCCTCAATTCTCGACGACGAAACTCCCCTCGCCCGCGCGAGCGGGAGAGGGGTGGGGGAGAGGGCGCCCGCCGCCTCGCCGACCTACGGATCCTGCTGCGTGACGATCGACACCGCCGTCGTGCCGCCGGCGCACACGCCGGCGCCGGGGCTCTGGCATCCGTAGACGACCGCGGTGTAGACATCGCCGGCCGACAGGCTCAACGACACGCCCGTGGAATTCGGCAGCAGCGGCGCGTCCGCGCCGGTCGCGACCACGGCCAGCGCGTAAGTGCCCGGCGGCAGCGTGACGTACGCGGACGCCGCCGGATACGTCAGGTTGACCGCGATCCGCTGCGCGATCGTCCCGGTGGACGTCAGCGCGACGAGGTCGTAGCCGTTGCCGGTGCCGGTGACGAGGTCGGGCGCCAGCTGCACGGCGCGCAGCTTCGCCTGCCCCGTCGGCGGCGCCGTCAGGTCGTCGGTCACCGCGAGCAGGCGCAGCAGGTAGGGCGAGACGTCGCCCTGCACGCCCGTCGCATACAGGCTGACGCTGGTGCCGGCGGCCAGCGCGAGGTCGGCCCCGACGATCTCGGTCAGCGCGCCCGTCGTGGCGATCGACGCGTGATACGACCCCGGATACACGGTGGCGTACTGCCCCAGCGAGCCGAAGGCCTGGGCGCTGGCGAGGAGCGTCGTCGAGGAGTTCGCCGTGCCGGTCGGATCCAGGAAGAAATCGACGGAGCCGGTCGACGGCGTGAAATTCCCGCTGCGCAACTGCACCCGCTGGTCGGCGATCGAGTAGACGCTTCCCGACAGCGGCGCCGCGAGCAGCGCGAAGGTCGCGGCCGACCCGCTCGTCGGCACGACGATGAGCATCACCGAGGTACCCGCCGCGAGCGTCACCGTGCCGGAGTCGAAGACGATCTTGCGCGTCGTGTCACCGGCCGCGGTCGCGCGGATTTCGTAGTCGCCGCCGGCAAACTGCAACTGGGCCGAGTTCGGCGTCGATCCGCTGCCGTTGTAGGTGAGCGCGCTCACGGTCGGCGAGGACGGCAGCGTCGAGGACGGCCCGGAAATGAAGACGTCGAGCGCGCCCTGGTTCGGATCGGCCTGGACGAGGACGACGTTGACCTCGCCGCTGGGCGGCGCCGCGTTGTTCTGCGACACGACGATCGGCGAGAGGCCTGCGCTCGTCGATGTCGATGTCGTCGACGAAGCGCCCGCGAGCCCGAGAACGGTGTAGTCGTAGTCGTCGGACGCGGTGAGCGTCGTCGTGCTGGCGGCCGTCGTCGTTCCGGTCGGCTCGAACACGACGCTGACGGCGCCGGTGGCGACGGTCGTCAGGCTCGTCGCTTGCCCGAACGACAGGTCCGTTCCGGCGCTGGCGCCGGCGATCGTCACGTCGTACGCGGTGCTTCCGCCGTAGACGAGATTGATCGCGCGGACCTGCGGCGGGCCGCCGCCGTTGCCGCTTCCGCCACCGCAGGACACGAGCGCCGTCGCGGCGCCCAGCACGAGCGCGGCTCGGACCCCGGTTCGCAGGCTGGCTAGGAACGACGAACCGGTCGCCATCATCCTCCCGCGTCGCTACGGCTGCCGGCGCAGGCCGGCCACGTAGTCGGCCAGCTCCTTCATTTCAGGATCGCGCAGGCGCTGCGCGATCGTCATCATCGCGTCGTTGTTGCGCCGGGTGCCGTCTCGGAACGCCTTCAGCTGGGCCTCGGTGTAGTCGGCGTGCTGCCCGCCGATCCGAGGGAACAGGACCGGCAGCCCGGCGCCCGCGGGGCCGTGGCAGCCGGCGCACGCCGGCACGCGGCGTTCGGCGATCCCGGTGCGGTAGATCTGCTGCGCGTCGTTGGCGGTGTCCTTGTTCTGCGCGGCGTCGAGCTTCGGCGCCTGGCTCGCGAAGTAGGCGGCGACATTGCGCTTGTCTTCGTCGGAGAGTTGTCCGGCAAACGCCGACATCACGGCGTTTTCGCGGCGCATCTTGTCGTCCGGCTTGCGCGACAGGTCGACGAGTTGCTTGTACAGGTACGCCGCGGGTTGCCCGGCCAGCCGCGGGTTCTGCGCGATCGTCGAATTGCCATCGGCGTTGTGGCAGGCCGCACAGACCGACGAGGCGATCTGCTGGCCTTTCGCGATATCGACCTTCGGCGTCGCGGGCGTCGCCGCGGCGTCTTCGGCGGCGCCGGCAAGGCGCGGCGCCAGCGCCATGGCGCCGGCAGCGACAAGACCGGCCACCGCCGCGAAACGGAACCAACGGCCCGCAAGGGCGGGATTCATGCCAAGAAGAACGCGCGAATCGGTGCGCATGAAGTGACGTCCCGGGAATGTTCTGAAGGGGTCTGGATCGGAGCCCGGTATTCTACCCATGACCGACATCGATCCTTCATTCTGACCCGTCCTGCCACCGCGAAGGACCTCCGCGCCGAACGTTCGACCGCGCTGAGGGTATGCACGCGAAATGACCCGCTACCGCTACGAATCCGCCCGCTTCGTGACGTCCGTTGCCGATGCGCAACAGATCCGCCGCGCCCCGCTGGCGATGGTTCCGGAGGCCGCGTTCGTCGGCCGCTCCAATTCCGGCAAGTCGAGCGTCATCAATGCGCTGACCCGCCGCCGGCGGTTGGCGTTTTCCAGCCGGACGCCCGGCCGCACGCAGCTGCTGAACTTCTTCTCGATCTGGCAGGCCGGCGCCGATCCGGACGCCGATGCGCCGCGCGCCTACCTCGTCGACCTGCCGGGCTATGGCTTCGCGAAGATCGATGCCGAGACACGCGTGCAGTGGGACGAGCTGATCGGAACCTATCTGCAGACGCGCCGGCTGCTGCGCGCGATCGTCCTGGTCATGGATGCGCGCCACCCGTTCATGCCGGCCGACGAGACGCTGATGCGCTGGCTTGCCGAGCAGCCCGGCATCGAGCGTGTGCGCCTGCACGTGCTGCTCAACAAGATCGACAAGCTGACGCGTTCGGAGCTTGCCTCCACGCTGGCCGCGGCGCACGGGCGCGCCGGCGCGATGCCGCTGCCGGTGTCGCTGCAGCCATTTTCCGCGGCGCGGGGCGACGGCCTGGAACCGCTCGAGGCGTTCCTCGACGACGCGCTCGGCGAAGGCCCATGACTCGCATCACGACGCCTCGGACACGAGCGCGTACCATCTCGCATGAAAAAAGACCCCGGCGCTAGCCGGGGTCTCAAGGCCTCATCGTTGAGGAGCCCGCTCAGGGAGGGGGAGCGGGAGACGACGAATCGTCTGAAACTATGGACCCCTGCGACGCGGGAAAGTTCGCCACCATGGATGCCCCAGGACGAGTGATCACCGATTATCGCTACACGGCCCACGGGGCATCGTTGGCCACTTCGGCCGCGTACCCGGCGATCCGGATGCGACGGATGCGGCACGACGACTTCTCGCGCCGGATGATGCGCGAGCACCGCGTCAGCGTCGATGACCTCATTTACCCGGTTTTCATCGTCGACGGCCTCGGACGGCGCGAAGCCGTCGGATCGATGCCGGGCGTCGAGCGGCTGTCGATCGACAACCTGCTGCCGATCGCGGAGGAATGCGCGACGCTCGGAATTCCCGCGCTCGCGCTGTTCCCGGTCATCGAGCAGGGATTGAAGAGCGATGACGGGCGCGCCGCGACCGACCCTGAGGGTCTCGTCCCGCGGACGGTGCGTGCGCTGAAGGCGCGTTTTCCGCAACTCGGAATCCTGACCGATGTCGCGCTCGATCCGTACACGGTTCACGGCCAGGACGGCCTGATCGACGCCGACGGCTACGTGCTGAACGACGAGACGATCGCGGTGCTCGTGCGCCAGGCGCTGGTCCAGGCCGAGGCCGGCGTCGACATCGTCGCGCCCAGCGACATGATGGATGGCCGGATCGGCGCGATCCGCTCCGCGCTGGAGCGCGGTCGCCACATCCATACGCGCATCATGGCCTATTCGGCGAAGTACGCCTCGGCGTTCTATGGCCCCTTCCGCGATGCGGTCGGCTCGAAGGCCAACCTCGGGAAGTCGAACAAGGCGAATTACCAGATGGACCCGGGCAACGGCGACGAAGCGCTGCGGGAAGTCGCGCTCGACCTGCAGGAAGGCGCCGACATGGTGATGGTCAAGCCGGGGATGCCGTACCTCGACGTCGTGCGGCGCGTGAAGGAGACGTTCCGCGTCCCGACCTTCGCGTACCAGGTGAGCGGCGAGTACGCGATGCTGATGGCGGCAGCCGCCAACGGCTGGCTCGACGAGCGCGCGGTGATCATGGAATCCCTGCTGGCGTTCAAGCGCGCGGGCGCCGACGGCGTGCTGACGTACTTCTCGCTGAAGGTCGCGAAGTGGCTCGCGCAGGACGGGCGGCGGTAGGCGGATTCCGCGGCGGCGCGGCGCGGCGGGATGGCCGAGGCAGCGCCGGGGCGCGCTGGGCATCGTCGGTTGCCGGGCTGACACGCTCCGAGCAGCCCGGAGCGCAGGTCAAACGCGCTACAGCCGCTCCAGCCGCCGCCGATCGCGCTTGGTCGGCCGGCCCTGGAGGCTCGCCGCGGGCTCGGCGCCATAGCGCCTGACCTCGGCGCGGCGCGCGCGGCGCTCGAGGCTCGCGGCGGTTTCCTCGTAGAGTTCGCGCGCCACCGGCGCCGGGCCGCGCACGTCCGACAGCGCGCGGACGATCACCTCGGTGCGCGAATCGCCGATGACCACCTCGATGCGCTCGCCGACGCGAACCTCGCGCGCCGGCTTGACGCGCTCGCCGTCGACGCGGACGCGACCGAGCTCGATCGCGTCCGTCGCGATCGAGCGCGTCTTGAAGAACCGCGCCGCCCACAGCCACTTGTCGATCCGCACGCGCGCAGTCGCCCCCGCATGGCGGTCGTCCGCGTGCCCGTCGCCCTCGATTGCCGACCGTGCCATGCGGCCCGCTCCGTCGTCGAATCGCGCGCTGCTCGCGGCGGATTGCCGGCGTCCGCAGCCCTGCGTCTACGCCGAGCCTACCGCAATGCGGACGCGTTCGCGCGTGCCGATCGGCGCCTGCATCTCGACGAACTGCTGCGTCGCGCCGCGCCACGAACGTCGTTCCGCATAGGCGCGGCAGCGGTCACGCGGGATCTCGAGCGCCCTCAACGCGGCGGCGCGCAGGTCCTCGTCGAGCACCGCGACGTCGCTGCCGCCGACGACGTCCAGCGGGCCCTGGACCGGGAACGCGGCGACAGGCAGCCCGCAGGCGAGCGCCTCCAGCATCACGAGGCCGAACGTGTCGGTTCGGCTCGGAAACACGAACACGTCGGCACTCGCGTACAGGCGCGCGAGTTCCGTGCGCGGCAGCACGCCGACGAAGCGCACCTCGGGGTGACGGCGCTTCAGCGTATCCAGCGCCGGTCCGACGCCGGCGACGATCTTGGCGCCCGGCAGGTCGAGCTGCAGGAACGCCTCGATGTTCTTCTCGACCGAGACGCGGCCGACGTAGAGGAAGCGCGGCCCGGCCAGGCCGCCGACGTGCGGCGAATCGGGCATCGTCGGCACGAACGCCTCGATGTCGACGCCGCGCGTCCAGCGCGCGGTGTTGCGCAGCCCGCAGCCGTGCAGTTCGCTCTCGACGAGGTCGGTGGGCGCCAGCACGCGCGTCGCGGCACCGTGGAACCAGCGGATGAAGCGGTAGACCCACGATTCCGGCACGCCGTACATCGCCTTCAGGTACTGCGGAAAACGCGTGTGGTAGGCCGTCGTGAACGGCACGCGGTGCCGCACGCAGAAGCGACGCGCGGCCTGCCCCAGCGGGCCCTCGGTCGCGATGTGCAGCGCGTCCGGCTGCGCCTCGTCGAGCATCTGCGCGACGCGGGCACCCGGCAGCAGCGACAGCCGGATTTCCCGATAGCCGGGGCAGGCCACGGTGCGGAAGTCGAGCGGCGTCACGAGCGCGACGTCGTGGCCGAGACGGACGAGTTCCCGGTTCGTCGCCTCGATCGTGCGCACGACGCCGTTGACCTGCGGCTGCCAGGCGTCGGTGACGGTGAGGATCTTCAACGCAGCGCGAGTTCGGGCGACGGCGTGGCAGCCGCGGTGGCAGCCGGGATCGCAGCCGGCCCCGCGGCCTGTACCGGGTCGGCATCGTTCCAGCGCAGCACCGGAACGCCGGGGGCCAGGATCGTGTTCCAGGTGACGATGCGCAACTCGCCTTCGAGCGTCTCGACGAGCGCCGTCAGGCTTTCGACCCAGTCGCCGTCGTTGCAATAGAGCATCCCGGCCACCTCGCGGATCTCGGCGTGGTGGATGTGGCCGCAGATCACGCCCTGGTAGCCGCGCCGCCGCGCCTCGCGCGCGAGGACCGCCTCGAAGTCGCTGATGAACGACACCGCGTTCTTGACCTTGAGCTTCAGGTACTGCGAGAGCGACCAGTAGCCGAAGCCGAGGCGCGCTCGGACCGCGTTGACATGGCGGTTGAGCCACAGCAGGAATTCGTAGAGCCAGTCGCCGACATGCGCGAGCCACTTGGCGTGCCGGATCACGCCATCGGCGAGGTCGCCGTGGACGACCCACATCCGGCGCCCGTCGGCCAGCTCGTGGACCGCGTCGGCGCGGATCTCGATGTCGCCGAAGTCGAGGCCGCAGTAAGGGTGCGCGGCCTCGTCGTGATTGCCCGGGATGTAGATGACGCGCGTTCCCTTGCGGGCCTTGCGCAGGATCTTCTGGATGACGTCGTTGTGCGTCTGGTGCCAGAAGAACCGGCCGCGCATCGCCCAGCCGTCGATGATGTCGCCGACGAGATACAGCGTCTGCGATTCGTTGTGGCGCAGGAAGTCGAGCAGGTGCGCCGCCTTGCAGCCGGCGGTGCCCAAGTGGATGTCGGAGATGAAGATCGCGCGGTAGCGTTCGACCTGCGCCTCGTCGTCGCCGTCCGATGCGCGGCGCGGCGCGGCTGCCGCGGGGGCCCGCGCCGCATCCGTGGCATCGTCGCGAAACCGGCTCAAGGTGCGGATGACGTACTCGGGTGGCGAATGCGGCGCCGGGCGCCGTCCGACCCGCAATCTATTGAGGCGCGGTGACGCCGGCGTGACACCGCGACCTCGAGTACGTCCGGCCCTCGCGTACGTCCGGCCCTCGCGTCCGTCAGGCGGTCGCGTTGACCATCGCGCCGGAGGACCAGGCCGACGACGCGCCGGAAGCGACGTTCGACGACAGGTTCTGCAGGAACTGCTGCAGCGTGGCCGACGACGAGCCCGATGTGCCGCCGCCGAGCGCGCTCACGAGGTTCTGGAAGTCGGTGCCCAGCTGGTCCAGGCTCGAGGACGATGACGAGCTGGAAGACGACCCGCTGGAGCTCGACGACGACGAGCCGCCGAGTTCCGCGACCAGCCCCTGCAGCTTCTGCTCCAGGCCGGCATAGGGCGACGACGACGTCGCCGACGTCGAGGCGCTGCCCGACGACGCGCTGTCGCCGGAACCGGAGTCCTTCAACGCGCTGAACAGATCGTGCATGAACGTGTGCATCGCCTGCCGCGCCGACGAGCTGCTGTCGGTGGACGACGAGGACGCGGATGCACCCGCACTGCCGTCGCCGCCCTGGCCCGGCGCCAGCGCCGAGGTATCCAGCCCGAGCGAGCTGAACGCGCTCATCACGCTGCTCATCAGTCCGCCGCCCGGCGGGGGGCCACCGGTAGCGCCCGCACCGCCCTGGCCGCCCTGCCCGTCCGGGCACGCCGGCATGCCGTCGGGCGGCGGGGGCATGAATTGCATCGCCTCGGCCATCGACGTGGACGAGGTATTGAGGCTGCTGATCGACATCGCGCTTCCTTTCCGGGTTTCGGTGCGGTCGTTCCGAAGGGATCCGACCTGCCGAAACCATAGGGCGCGATGTCGCCCGCGCATCCGCGGATTAGTCCGGAAATTCCTTCAGCCTGTTATCGGTTTGTGAATCTCCGGTCGCGCGAGTCGTTACATCGCCTGTCAGCGTCCGTAGCGCCCGGTAAATGTGGCCTTCGCCAGCGTGTTCGCATTGACCATGAAGCCGGTCAGCGAGGCGGTCGGGTTCGGCGGCAGGTCGAGCTTCTCGACCTTCAACGCGTAGACGGTGAAGTTGTAGCGGTGCGGCTTGTCGCCCGTCGGCGGGCACGGGCCGCCATACCCGGGCGCGCCGAAGTCCGTCGTGATCTGCCTTGCACCGGCGGGCAGCCCGCTGCCGTCGGCCTTGCCCGCGCCCTGCGGCAGGCTGGTCGTCGACGCCGGCAGGTCGACAACGAGCCAGTGCCAGAAACCGGCGCCGCCGGTCGGCGCATCCGGGTCGTGGACGAGGACCGCGAAACTCTTCGTTCCTGCCGGCGCGTTCTTCCAGCTGATTTCCGGCGAGACGTTGTCGCCCTTGCAGCCGAAGCCGCTGAAGACGTATTTGTTGCCAATGGGCTTGCCCGGCGCCACGTCGGCGCTGCCGGCGGCAAACGGCGCGGCGCTCGCCGCGCAGGCGGCAAGCGCGAGCACCAACGGGACGCCGTGGCGAAGATGTCGTCTCATCATCTGCTCCTCCTTCGGGTTCTTGTGCGCGCGACGGACATTCCGCGGCGCGGACTGCCAGGATGCCATGGTTCCGCGCGACACGAAAAGGCGGACGTGGCGCGACGCGGGCCGCGGCTCACTTGTTCGGATTCAGCAGGACCTTCTCGCCCGTCGCGCGCCGCCCGTACGCCGCGATCTCCTGCGGCTGCAGCGCCTCGACGAGCGAGATCTCCCTCGCGTAGCGGCTCGCGAAGGTCGTCGTCAGTTCCGCGGCGACGCGACGCTTCAGCGCCTCGGTGGCCTCCGGCCCGATCTTGCGCAGGTAGACGAACAGCAGCCACCCGCCGAGGCCCCAGGTCATGCCGAAGTTGCGCTGCAGTTCGGTCGGGCGCATGTCCAGCCCGCCGTAGATATACACCTGCTTGAAGACCGACGTCCCGTAACGGCTGTATTCCGTCGACTTGCGCGCCGCCGCCGCCTCCATCGCCGTCAGGATCTGGCCGGCCAGCGGGCCGCCGCCGATCGCATCGAAGCCGATCGTCGCGCCGGTCTCGGCGACCGCGTGGGCGAGCTCCTCGGTGAACGTCGGCGATGCGGTGCTGCAGACGTGTCGAGCGCCGGCGTCGCGCAGCAGCCGCTCCTGGTCCGGCTTGCGCACGACGTTCACGAGCCCGATGCCATCGTTGAGGCAGATCCGGTTCAGCATCTGCCCGAGGTTCGACGCCGCCGCGGTGTGCACGAGCGCCGAATGCCCCTCGCGCCGCATCGTCTCGACCATGCCCAGCGCGGTGAGCGGATTGACGAAGGACGACGCGCCATCGGCCGCCGTCGCGCCTTCGGGCAGCAGCAGGCACTGCTCGGCCGGCACGTTGCGCCATTGCGTGTACATCGCGCCGCCGATCGCCGCGACCTTCCGGCCCAGCAGCGCCTGGGCCGCCGGTGCCGAGCCGGCCGCCACCACCGTGCCGGCCCCCTCGTTGCCGACCGGCATCGACTGGTCCAGGCGCCCTGCCATGCTCCTCATCGCGGCGTCAGGGATCTTCGCCGTGACGACCGGGCGGTCCGCGCTCCCGCCGGCGCGCGCGGTGTTCATGTCCGCGGCGCCGAAGAGTAGGCCGATGTCGGAGGGGTTGATCGGCGAGGCCTCGACGCGGATCTGCACTTCGTGCGGCGCCGGTTCCGGCACCTCGATGCTCGCGAGCGAAAGTTCCAGTTCGCCGCTGCGCTTCACGAGCGAGCGGATCTGCAAGGCCGTGCGGCGGTTCGTCGCGCTCATCGCGAAGCTCCTGGAGGTCGGAGCGGCCATTCTAGAAGCAGAACGACGAGCGGCGTCCCGCGGCAAGCCGCGTCACTGCATTTCGTCGCCGTGGACCTCGTCGCGGCCCAGCAGCGCGACCCGGACCGGGGACGCGCGCCAGATCCGCTCGCAGTACTCGCGGATGCTGCGGTCGGACGAGAACTTGCCCATCCGCGCGACGTTGAGGATCGCCATCCGGGTCCATCGCTCCGGTTCCCGGTAGGCGGCGCCGACGCGTGCCTGGCATTCGACGTACGACGCGTAGTCGGCCAGCAGCCGGTACGGGTCGTGGTGCAGCAGCGAGTCGACGAGCGGCCTGAAGAGCGCCCGATCGCCGCGCGAGAAATGCCCGTCGCCGATCAGGTCGATCACGGCCCGAAGTTCGTCGTTGCCGCGGTAGATCGCCATCGGGTCGTAGCCGCCGCGCCACGTCGCCTGGACCTCGTCGGCCGTCAGGCCGAAGAGGAAGAAGTTCTCGGGCCCGACTTCCTGCCGGATCTCGACGTTCGCGCCGTCGAGCGTTCCGATCGTGAGCGCCCCGTTGAGCGAGAACTTCATGTTGCCGGTCCCGGAGGCCTCCTTGCCGGCCGTCGAGATCTGCTCCGACAGGTCGGCGCTGGGGTAGACGCGCTGCCCGTTGGTCACGTTGTAGTTCGGCAGGAAGACGACGCGCAGCCGGTCGTTGACCGCCGGATCGTGGTTCACGACATCGCCGACCGCCGTGATGAGCCGGATCATCAGCTTCGCGAAGTGGTAGCCGGGCGCCGCCTTGCCGCCGAAGACGAACGTCCGCGGCTCGACCTCGCACGCCGGGTCGTTCTTGATCCGGTGGTAGAGCGTGACGATGTGCAGCACGTTCAGGTGCTGCCGCTTGTATTCGTGGATCCGCTTCACCTGGACGTCGAACATCGACTCCGGATCGATCGCGACGCCGGTCGCGCGCTTCACCTGGCGCGCGAAGTCCTCCTTCACCGAGCGCTTGACGAATCGCCATTCGCGCCGGAACGCGGCATCCTCGGCGCACGGTTCGAGCCGGCGCAGCTGCTCCAGGTCGCGGATCCAGTCGTCGCCGATGGCGCCGGCGAGCAGCCGCGTCAGCCGCGGGTTCGCCAGCGCCATCCAGCGCCGCGGCGTCACGCCATTCGTGACGTTCGTGAACTTGCCCGGCCACAGCGCGTGGAAGTCGGCCAGGACGTCCTTCTTGAGCAGCTCGCTGTGCAGCTCCGCGACGCCGTTGATCGTATGGCTGCCGACGCTCGCGAGGTTGGCCATCCGGACGTAGCGTTCGCCCGACTCGTCGATCAGCGACAGGCGCGCGACGCGCTCGGCGTCGCCCGGGAAGCGCATCCGCACCTCGTCGAGGAAACGGGCGTTGATCTCGTAGATGATCTCGATATGGCGCGGCAGCACGCGCGCGAACAGCGCGAGCGGCCAGCGCTCCAGCGCTTCCGGCAGCAGCGTGTGGTTCGTATAGCCGAAGCTCTGCCGCGTGACGAGCCAGGCGCGGTCCCACGGCATGCCGTTCTCGTCGACGAGCAGCCGCATCAGCTCCGCGATCGCGATCGCCGGGTGCGTGTCGTTCAGCTGCACCGCGAACTTCTCGTGGAAGCGCTCGAGCGGGATGTCCTGCACCCGCATGATCCGCATCATGTCCTGCAGCGAGCAGGAGACGAAGAAGTACTGCTGCTCCAGGCGAAGTTCCTTGCCCTGGACCTGCTCGTCGTTCGGATACAGCACCTTGCTGATGTTCTCCGACACGACCTTCTGCTGCACGGCGCCGTAGTAGTCGCCGCGGTTGAACGTCCCCAGGTCGAACGACTCCGGCGCCTCGGCGCGCCACAGCCGCAGCGTATTGGCGGTGTTGTTGCGGTAGCTCAGGATCGGGGTATCGAACGGGGTGCCGACGACGGTGCGCCCGGCGATCCAGCGCACCTGCAGGTTGCCCTCCTTGTCGACGTACGGTTCGGTGCGTCCGCCGAGTCGGACCTCGACGGCCCATTCCGGGCGCGCGACCTCCCACGGATTGCCGCGCCGCAGCCACTTGTCGGTCTGCTCCACCTGCCAGCCGTCGACGATCCGCTGCGTGAAGATCCCGAACTCGTAGCGAATGCCGTAGCCGATCGAGGGAATCTCGAGGCACGCGAGCGAGTCGAGGTAGCACGCGGCGAGGCGGCCCAGGCCGCCGTTGCCCAGTCCGGGCTCCTCCTCCTGACCCAGCAGCGTCTCGTAGCTCAGGCCGAGTTCATGCAGCGCGGCGCGCACGGCATCCTCGATCCCGAGGTTGAGTATGTTGTTGCCCAGGTGCGGGCCGAGCAGGAACTCGGCCGAGAGGTACGCGACCGTGCGCGAGCCGTGCCGCGTGTAGTCGGAGGCGGTGCTGATCCATCGCTGCAGCAGCCGGTCGCGCACCGTGTACGCGAGCGCCATGTAGTAGTCGTGCTTCGTCGCCAGCGCCGCGAACTTGCCCTGCACGTAGTAGAGGTTGTCGAGGAAGGCGCGCTTCAGCGCCTCCTTGCCGAGCCCGGTGCGATGGTCCTCGCTCGGCGGGGGGACGGCCGCCGGCCGCGCGGCCGGGATGACGGGGGTGCTCATGGGGCGCTCTCCTGGAAAGCCCGGGTCGAGCGCCATCGGTGCAAGCTTTGTGCCATCCGCGCGACGCGGTGGGTCGCGCGGCGGCCCTCTCCCCCACCCCTCTCCCGCGTCGCGGGCGAGGGGCGAGCCGGCGTCAGCCGGTGGGACATCGTTTCAATTCTCGACGACGGATCACCCCTCGCCCGCGCCAGCGGGAGAGGGGCGGGGGAGAGGGCCGGCGCGCGCCTACTTCGCCTGCGCGCCCTTGACGAGTTCGTCGAGCGGCGTCACGCCCTGGCAGTCGGAACCGAGGTACTTCATCGTCGTTTCCATCTGCGTCGTGTGCGTGCCGCGCGCGTCGGTCGACGTCATGTCGAGGTGCGTATTCGCCGTGTCGCCGGTGATCGTATTGGTTCCCTTGCCGGTCGTCGTGACGCCCTCGCGGGTACAACTGAATTCGAACGACATCGTGTTGCCGCTGCGACTGATGTTCGCCGGCGGGCAGCGCCCCTGCGGATCGGCCATCGGCTCGTTGCGTGCCGCCATCGCCGGGCTGATGCAGATGCGCGTCGCCGAACCACCGCCCGGGTTCGCGGCACCCTTGCTGCCGACCATCGACTCCATCATCTTGCGTTGCTCCGGCGACATGCTGGCCATCGCCGCGCGCATCCTTTCCTGTGCCGCAGCCATCGTCGCGGTCATGTCGCGCCCGTCGTGCACCTGCTTCGTGATCGTCATTTCCCACAGGCCGGCCTTCACGGTGTCGGCATGGGCCAGCGGCACGAACGACGCGCCGACGAGCGTCGCCGCGATCACGGCTTTCCGGGTCATGCGGGACTCCGTGGCGAGGGTGCGGAAACGGCGTCGTGCGTGCCCCGCCGCCGCAACACGATGCGCGCGGCCGCGTGCGCCGCGAGCAGCACGACCGGCAGCACGCCGTACCAGGCGAACAGTGCGCCGCGCGGACCGATGCCACGCCATTCGCTGCAGTAGATCAGCAGCGACGTGCCAACGATCACCGAGGACGCCGTCCACGCGTTCGACTTGAGGACGGCGGGCAGCGGTTCATCGAAGCGCGCCGCGCCCGGATAAACCAGCGTGAACGCGAAGACGGCCGCAAGGATCGCGCGCGGATTGGACAGTTGCCCGAACCACCCGATCATCGCGAGCAGCCAGCAGAGGACGACGAGCGGCTCGACCAGGATCTGGACCTGGATCGACGTCTTCGTCTCGCCGGTCAGCCGGGCAAGGAGATCCGTCGGGCGAAGGCTGGGGTCACCCGGGGCGCGCGAACCTTGTCGGTGAAGGCGCATGACGTGGATTGGACACGCAGTAACTCGACGCGCCGGATTCTGCCGCGGATTGGCCGGATACGCACTGCTGCATGGCGGGATAACCGTTGCTTTTTCCACGGCCCGGGCCACTCCCCCTCGTCCGGGTGGGAAAGCGCCCTCGCCACCCCTTCCGGCATACGGCATGGCATTTCAATTTTGATCAAGATGCCCTGCACTCCAGGGGCTAGAGTGGGACTTCATCCGAATAACTGATGGAAACCGCCACGCTGCTTTACGACGGCGACTGCGCGATCTGCCGCAGTTGGGTCGACTATTGGCGCGGACTGACGGGCGGCGCAATCATCTTTCGGCCCTACCAGGAGGCCGCGGCCGAGTTTCCGGCGATTCCGGTCGACGACTGCCGGCGCGCGGTTCAACTGGTGGAGGCCGATGGCACGCGCTACCGCGGCGCCGCCGCGACGTTCCGCGTGCTGAGGCATGCGCCAGGACGTGGCGCCTGGTGGTGGTTGTACGCGCACGTCCCGGGCTTCGCGACAGCCGCCGAAGCCGGCTATGCGTTCTTCGCGCGCCGGCGCGGGCTGCTCGCCGTGGCGACGCGCGCGCTGTGGGGGCGCAACCCGCAGGCCGAGCATTACGACCTCGTGCGCTGGGTGTTCCTGCGCCTGTTCGGCGCGATCTATCTGTCGGCCTTCGCGTCGCTCGGCGTCCAGGTGCGCGGGCTCGTCGGCCGCGATGGCCTGCTGCCGCTGGCCGCCTACCTGCAGGCTGCGCACCAGCAGTGGGGCACCGGCGCCTTCGGCCTCGTGCCGACGCTCTTCTGGCTCGACGCCGGCGACCTGGCGCTTGTCGGCGTCTGCGCGCTCGGGGTGGCGCTTGCCGCCGCCGTGATCCTGGACGTGCGAAACGGCTGGCCGACGCGCGTGGCGCTGCCGCTGCTCTACGTGCTCTATCTCTCGTGCTTTCATGCCGGCCAGGAGTTCACCGCGTTCCAGTGGGACCTGTTGCTGCTCGAAAGCGGATTCCTGGCGATCTTCCTGCCGTTCGGCTCGCGGATCGTCGTCTGGCTCTTCCGCTTCCTCGCGTTCCGCTACCTTTTCATGGCGGGCGTCGCGAAGGTCCTGTCCGGCGATCCGACCTGGCGCAACCTCACGGCGCTCCAGTACCACTTCTGGACGCAGCCGCTGCCGGCGCCGCCGGCATGGTTCGCCGCGCGGCTGCCGGATGCGGTGCTCTCCGCGGGCACCGCGTTCGCGCTCGTGCTCGAGCTCGGACTCGTGTTTCTCGTCTTCCTGCCTCGACATCTGCGGATGCTCGCGGCCGCCGCGACGCTGGCCTTCCAGGCGCTGATCATCCTCACCGGAAACTTCAACTTCTTCAACCTGCTCACCGCGCTGCTCTGCGTCTTCCTGTTCGACGATGCGGCGCTGCAATTCGCGCTGCCGCGACGCCTCGTCGCCTGGGTCGGCGAGCGGGCGCCGCGACCGCGACGCGCGGCCACGGCGGTCGCGGCGGCGCTGGCCGTCGTGGTCGTTTCGCTGGGCATCGATCGGCTGTGGGAAGACTTCGAAGGTGACGGCCTGCCGCTGGTCGGACTCGCGGCCCGTGCGCTGGCGCCCTACGCGATCGTCAATCCGTACGGGCTCTTCGCGAACATGACGACCGAACGGCCGCAGATCGTGATCGAAGGTTCCCGCGACGGGCGGACCTGGCGTGCGTATGCCTTCCGCTACCAGCCCGGACCCGTCGCGCGCGCACCGTGCTGGAACATTCCGCACCAACCGCGGCTCGACTGGCAGTTGTGGTTCGCGGCGCTCGGCGGCAGCCGCGAGAATCCGTGGTTCGCGAACCTGATGCTGGCGCTACTCGAGGGGCGCCCGGCGGTGCTCGACCTGCTGGGTGACAATCCGTTCGCGAATGCGCCGCCGAAGTATGTCCGCGCGCAGCTGTACGACTATCGCTTCGCGGACCCGGCCACGCGCGCCGCGACGGGCGCGTGGTGGGAGCGGACGCAGGTCGGGATCTACTTTCCGGAAGTCACGCTGGGGGTGATGGATCGGCCGCCGCCGCGCTGAGGCGGGTGGCGCGGCCCGCTCCCTTGCCCGCTCCCTCTCCCCCTCCCCTCTCCCGCTTCGCGGGCGAGGGGTGATCCGTCGTCGAGAATTGAAGCGATGTCCAACCGGCTGACGCCGGATCGCCCCTCGCCCGCGAAGCGGGAGAGGGGAGGGGGAGAGGGCCGACGCAGGCCACCTCGCCCGGGACCGCCCATCGCCCATGGGACAATTCGTCCCGAGGACACGATGACCGCCGACCGACCTGCACGCCCGCACACAGCCCATCCGATCGCCCGTCGCCGCGCCTTGCGCACGATCGCGATCTTCGAAGCCGCCAAGGGCATCGGCGCGTTGGCCGCCAGCCTCGGATTCCTGAGCCTGCTGCATCACGACCTGCATCGCATCGCGGTCGACCTCATCAGCCACTTCGGGCTCGATCCCGGTGCGCACTATCCGGCGATCCTGGTGCGCTATGCCGATGTGCTCGCCAACGCCAATGTGCGCCAGCTGGTCCTGCTGGCCAGCGGCTACGTCGCGATCCGGCTCGCCGAGGCGCATGGCTTGTGGCACCAGCGGCGCTGGGGCGAGTGGCTCGGCGCGTTGTCGGGGGCTCTTTACGTGCCGTTCGAGGTGCGTCACCTGCTGCACCGGCCCACGGCGCTGAGCGCCGGCGTCCTGCTCTTCAATGTCGCGGTCGTCGCGTTCCTGGCGTTCCAGCTCTGGCGCGACGATCGGGACGCGCCGTAGCGCTCCCGCGGCGGCGCCTCCGCAAAAAAAAGAGGATCGCCGTGGCGACGATCCTCGAGATCCGGAGAGGTGCACGGCTGTTTCGTCGGACAGCCCCAAACTCCGGAGACGCTAACGCGGACATATGCAAAACTTTGCAAATATCGTGCCTGAATCCGGTAATCGTGGCAACGGAAAATTCGACAACGCCAGGACCCGGAGGGTATCGGCGCCGCGGGACCCTGACCGCGGGCCTCAGGCGGCCAGCGCCCGCGTGCGCGCCACCGGTTCTCCGGGCAAGGCGCTGATCGCGAAGATCGTGGCGACCGATATCGCGGCCATCAACATCAGCAGCGTCGTGAAGCCGCCGGCCTTGACGACTGGCCCCAACGCCCAGACCGCTGCCGCGCTGAGGCCCAGCGACACCGTCAGGCGCATCCCGGCCACGCGCGAACGCAGGCGATCGTCGACGAAGCGGACGATCGTCGCGTCGATGAACGGGATCGCGCCGAAGATGAACACCATGAACCCGAACTGCAGCCCGAGCAGCCACCAGCCCTGCGCATGCACCGCGAGCAGGAACAGCGGGACCTGCAGCGCGACGACCGCGAAATACAGGCGCTTCAGCGGCACGCGGTCGAGGAGCACGCCGACGACGACCTGGGCGATCGACGCGACGGCGTAGACGGCGCCCAGCAGCAGCCCGAGCAATGCCGGGTCGTGGACGACACCGGCCATCCGCTCCGCGAGCAGTTGCGCGTTGCCGTTGGTCGAGAAGTTGAAGAGCAGGTTCGCCGTCACCGACGTGGCCGTCATCACGAGGAAGATCCGCGCGGCCTGCGGGCGCGTCAGCGCGACCGCTCCGGGGCGCGCGGCGCGCGCCGAGGGCGGCGTCTCGCGCGGCGCGATCCGCGCGAACGCGATACCCGCGACGAGCGCCGCAACCCCCGGAACGACGAAGGCCAGTCGCCAGCCGGCCAGTTCGATCAGCAGCCCCGTCAGCAGCGCGGCGACGGCAACGCCGAGGTTGCCGGCAAGCCCATTGACGCCGATCGTCCGGCCCGGGCGCTGCGCGCCCTGCACCAGCATCGGTATGCCGACCGGGTGGTAGATCGACGCGAAGGTCCCCAACAGCCCGAGCGCGATGCCCAGCGTCCACGGGCCGCGCGAGAGCGCGACGAGCATCGCAGACAGGCCCATCCCGAAATAGAACACGAGCATCATCGGCCGCCGTCCCCACAGATCGCCGAGGCGCCCGGCCGGAAGCGATCCCAGGCCGAACATCAGGAAGGCACCGCTGCCGTACGGCATCAGGTCCTCCCAGCGCGCGATGCCGAACTCCGCCGCGATGCTGCCGACCGCGGCGGCGAAGATCAGCAGGAACATGTGGTCGAGCGCGTGCCCGAGGTTGAGCAGCAGGCCGGTGGCGCGGGAGGGGGCGTTCATCCGGCGGATTCTAGAGGGACGGTGGCGTCGGGCGGCCTGGCGGGCGGCCCTCTCCCCCACCCCTCTCCCGCTTCGCGGGCGAGGGGCGATCCGGAGTCAGCCGTGCGGGCGCCGTCTCAATTTGCGACG
>DATKPC010000086.1:0-85478 GCA_035524275.1 Burkholderiaceae bacterium | reverse complement strand
AGCCACCCCCGCCGCACCGGCCCGCGGACTATCCAAAGACCCCGTATTCGACCTGCAGGATCTGGCCATTGGCCGTATTGATCAGCAGCGCGTCGCCGTCGTCGCGGACCCGCTCTCCCGCTCGCGCGGGCGCGGGGAGTTCCGGCGTCAGCCGTTGGGGCGGCGCTTCAATTCTCGACGACAAGACTCCCCTCGCCCGCGCGAGCGGGAGAGGGGCGGGGGAGAGGGTCGGCAAAGAACCCAGCCGCTCGGCCCGAACCAAGCCGACGTGCATGGAACGCCAGGAATACTTCAGCGCACGAGGGCGAGGAGCGAACCGGAGTCAACGACCGAGGATTCGTTCTGCCCCGGCACTTCCGAACGACTCGAGCCGCGCGGCGTCGCACGAGCCACGCTTCGGATCCCGCCGGCGCCGCGGCGCCTCAATGGATGATGGTCGGGCGCTCCAGCGACGCCGCCTCGACAAAGGCCGGGACTTCGCGCGCGACGATGCGGTCCAGCAGCAGGTCGATCGAGGCGGCGGCCTGCGGGCGGCCCAGGTGAAAGCCCTGTCCTCGCGTGCAGCCCATTGCGCGCAGCTGCGCAAGTTGCGATTCCGTCTCGATGCCTTCGGCGACGACAGCCTTGTCGAGCGAAGCGCCGAGGCGCACGATCGCGCGCACGACCTTGGCGTCCTTCGACCCGGCGCGCAGTTCGCGGACGAAGGACTGGTCGACCTTCAGCGTATCGATCGGCAGGTTCGACAGGTGGGCGAGCGACGAGTAGCCGGTCCCGAAGTCATCGACGCTCAGTCCGACCCCCACGTCCTGGAGCTGGGCCAGCGCGGGCAGGGCGCTCTCGATGCGTTCCATCAGGATCGTCTCGGTGAGTTCCAGCGTCAGGCGCTGCGGCTCCAGGCGCGCGCCCAGGATCGCCTGCATCACGCGGCGCACGAAGGCCTCGTGGACGATGTCCTTTTCGGAGATGTTGACGTGCATGTGCAGCTGCGCGAACGCCGGATCCCTCTCCTGCCAGGTCTTCAGCTGGACGCAGGCCTGATTGAGGACGAAGTCCGTGAGCTGGACGATCATCCCGGTTTCCTCGGCGATCGGGATGAAGACGTCCGGTCGGACCAGGCCGAGTTCACGGTGGTTCCAGCGCGCGAGCGCTTCGAAGCCGATGAGCTCGCCGGCGCGCAGGTCGAACAGCGGCTGGTAGACGAGCGACATCTCGGCGTTGGCCAGCGCATTGCGCAGGTCCCGTTCCAGCCGCAACCGCCGCGCGACCTCGGCGTGCAGGCCCGCATCGAAGATCGCGTGCCGGGCCTTGCCGGCCTCCTTCGCCTTGTACATCGCGATGTCGGCGTCGCGAAGCGCTTCGTCCGGTGATTCGTAGCCGAAACTGCTGAACGTGATGCCGACGCTGGCGGTCACGTTGAGGTCGGCGCCGCGAACGGAAAAAGGCTTCTGCAGAGCGGCCATCAGGCGATCGGCAAGCGCGACGGCGTCCTCCTCGCGCGCCAGGTCGATCGCGAGGATCGCGAACTCGTCGCCGCCGAGCCGTGAGAGGACGTCGTGCGGCCGCAGGCAACCGTGGATGCGTCGGGCAACCTGCACCAGGAATTCGTCGCCGGCGCTGTGGCCGAGACTGTCGTTGATCAGCTTGAACCGATCGAAATCGAGGAACATCAGCGCGAACGTGCGCCGCGGGTCCTCGCGCGCGCGCTCGATCGCGGCGGCGAGGTGCTCGTTGAAGCGGCGTCGGTTCGGCAGGCCCGTCAGCGCGTCGTGGAAGGCGATGAAATGCAGCCCGGCTTCCGCTTCGCGGCGGGCCGTCACGTCCTGGACCTGCAGGATCAGGCAGGCGGCGGGCGAGCCCGGTTCGGAGAACGTGCTTCCGTGCGTGGCTGCCCAGAGCATCTCGCCGTCGCTGCGCCGGAAACGCAGCTCGAGCGTGAAATCCTCGAGCTGGTAGGCGTTGAGGCGACCGATCTGCTCCTTCATCGCGCCGAGGTCCTCGCCGGAGATGTAGTCGTCGATGCCGCGCTGCTCGAGCGATCCTTCCGGCTCGCGCAGCATCTCGTGCAGCGCGGCGTTCGCCTGGAGGATCCGCCCTTCGAAGGACAACAGCGCCATCCCGATCGAGGCGTGCGTGAAGGCGCTGTGGAAGCGCTGCTCGCTCGCCTTGAGCTCCTGCATGTGGCGCGCCGCGACCTCCGCCTCGCGCGCGAGCGCGTCCGACGCCGCGCGTCGGGCCGCTTCATTCGCTTCCTGGTGGCGGAAGAAGAAGTGAAGCGTCGCGAGCAGCAACGCGATGATCGGGATGGCGGCAACGAGGACGCCCTGGCCGGACTCGCGGAACGCGAGGTAAAGCAGCGCTGCGACCGCGGCGCTGCCGCCATAGACGATGCCCAGCCATCCGAACACGCCCAGCAGGTCCTGCAGCTGGATTCGGGCATTGGCCTTCAGTCGCGGGACGGTCGTCACGAGCAGCGTATTGCAGACGAAGTACGCCACGGCGAAGACCATCGTGGCGATGATCAGCAGGCCGCCGTTGCTGTATCCGTGCGCCGTCATCGTTGCGCGCAGCGCGGCGAGCACCGTGCCGGACGAGTACATCGCGATCGCTGCCATGGCCGGACTGGCGAGGCGGCTGGAAAGACGCCTGGACGTGCGCAGCGACCCTACGGCGGCTTCGCCGGCGGCCGCCAGTGTCGCGGAGGACGGTCCGTGCAGCAGCAGGACCAGGAAGATGAAGATCTCGCCCGCGGCCAGCGAGTTCGTGGAACGCGGTATCCGCACCGGAAACAACGCGGCCAGCATCGCGATCGCGATGCCAACGGCGCTCTGGATCCAGATCGCCGGCCCCATGGCGCCGACGCCGATCCCGCTCCAGGCAATGGTCGCGTAGCCCAGCAGGACGACCGTGTACCAGTAGGTTGCGGCGCGCCGGTTGTAGTCCGGCATCAGCGCCTTGTGCGCGCGCGCCCACCACGGCAGCCGCTTGCCGCCGTCGTTCGTCCCCTCCGCCGCGCTCATGGCCGCGGGTCTCAGGGTTCGCCGGCCAGCGCGCCGGTCGTATCGTAGTTGACGACCGAGGTTTCGCCGGTTTCGCTGAGGATGAGCCCTTCGCTCAAGACGAGGCCTTCGCTCAACACGAGTCCTTCGCTGAGGACGAGACCCTCGCTCAGCACCAGCCCCTCGCTGAGGACCCGTCCTTCGCTCAGCACGAGGCCGCTGCTCAGGATGTCGCCCTGGACCAGGACCGCACCCTTGCCGGCGGCCAGCAGGCCCGACAGCGTCGCCGTCGGAATGAAGGCGCCCGTCTTTGCCACGAGGTCGCTCTTGCCGCTGAGCGCATCGGCGCTGACCACGCCGGCCGTGACGAGCGCCTGGTTCGTCGCCGCGACGTCGCTGAAGGATTGGACATAGGTGTTGGCGGGAATGCCGAGGCCCGACCAGTAGATCGGTTGCCGGAAGCGAACGACGCCGTTGGCCCACGTCGTGCGCGGGTCGTAGATGGGCTGGTACGCCGTGAACAACGCGGGGCTGCTGACGACGTGGTTGCCGCCGACGACGGCGATGCGCGACCAGTTGAACGCGGCGCCGTTGACCGTCGAGGTCGGCGTCGGGAATGACTTGCCGGACGCGAGCAGCACGGCGCCCGGCTTGATCGACCCGTTCGCGATCGCCGCGGCGATGTCGGTGCGCAAGGCCTTGGCGAGCACGACCGCACCGTCGACGTTCAGCAGGCCCGCGCCCTGTTCCAGCAGGTTGGAGCCGGCAAGCGGCTGCGCCGTGTATTGAAGGATCGCCTTGACGAGCGGCGGGGTGAGGCCCGGGTTGGCCTGCAGCATGAGGGCCGCGGCACCCGCGACGACCGGCGCCGCGATCGAGGTCCCGGACAACACCATCTGCGATTCGCCGAAATATTCCGGGACGGCCGTCGACTGCACGAGGTTGTTGTAGTAGTTCGACGCGAGATAGTTCCAGCGCGCGCCGACGGCGTTTTCGCTCGTCGCCCCGGCACCCAGGATGAGATTGCCGGGTGCGACGAGGTCCGGCTTCAGCAGGTCGTCGACATGGGTCACGCCACCCGTGTCGACGTACGAGCCGAGCGTCGGCCCGCGCGAGCTGAAGTGATCGACGGTCTCGACGGACCGCGCGAGCGAGTTGTGGTAGTTCACCGCGCCGACGGTAATCACCGAGGGATCGTCGCCTGGCGAGGAGATCGTGCCGTAGACCTCCTGGCCGCTTGTCGACAGGCCGAAGTTGCCGGCGGCGACCACCACGGTGATTCCCGCTGCCGTGGCGCTGCGCACCGCGGCGCACAGCGGGTCGGTCTGCCAGCTCTGCGTCGACGAGGCCGCGAGGCTGAGGTTCAACACGCGGATGTTGTAGTCCTTGGCGTGATAGATGACCCATTCGATCCCGTTGATGGCGTCGCTGATCGTGCCGTTGCCGGTCCCGTCGAGGACCTGCACGTCGACGAGGGTCGCGTTGGGCGCGATGCCCGTCGTGTCCGGCGTCGTGCCGAGATAGAACCTGGCGGAGCCGGCGATCACCGAGGCGACGAGCGTCCCGTGGCCGAACGCGTCGCGGCTGAAGCCGTTCGCGAGCCCGGGCAGGTTCGTGATCGCGTTCTCGTACAGGGCTTGCGCGGCGCTGCCGGGCATCAGCGTCTCGACGCCGTCGATTCCGGCGGCCCAGCTGCCCAGGGCGCTGTCGAGCATCGTGACGTCGCGGACGACCCGGCCTGCGGCGTAGCCGTTCACGAAAGCCTTGTGCGAGGCCATGACGCCCGAGTCGAGGACCGCGACGCCGATGCCACTGCCGTCGACGCCTCCGCTATAGCCCCACTTCGTGCTGCCGTAGCGGACATTGCTGGTCAGCGCGCCGGCGATCGTCTCGAGCGTGCTGGCGGTCCGCTGCGTCGCGCGATTCGGCGTGACACTGATCACGTCCGGGCGTTGCGCCAGGGCGTGGATCTCGTCGGCCGGGATGACGACCGTGAGGGCGCGGGTCGCGCTGTGACGGCGCAGGATGGATCCGCCGGCCCCGACGATGAAATTGCGCAGGCTGCGAATCTCGACGTCGTCGTCATTGGTCAGGACGATCGCCTGGATCATCCGCCGGCCGCCCACGTCATGCGCCCAGCGTACCGACGGCGTCGCGTGCGCTTCGATCGCCGACTCCAGTTCACGGGCCACTTCGTGTTGGTGGGCGCTCGCATAGCCAACGAACAGAGTCGCGATTGCCAGCCCGCTGGCGACGACATGGGCCACCATCCGCTCCGTGCGCCGCCGCTCGATGAGGATCGTGAAGGAACTGAGGAGTCTTTTCGTCACGGAGGTCTTTTCTGGATGTCGGGTCAGGCATGAGGCGGCGCCCGGCGGCGCCGGAATTCGGGTTATCCCGATCCTTTTGTCGGCGCCGCCCGGATAATCTTTAGGCCTACCGCAAAGTGAGGACGAGGGCGCGGCAATTCGGCATGGGCGCTCGTCGTCCCGATGGGATTGGCGCCACATGCCCGGTTTCCTGCTGCGAAGGCCGCACCGTGACAAATCCCTATTTCAATCGCCAGCGCCCGCACCATCGCGCCGACGGCTTCCAGAACAATTACGTCGAGTTCCGCCGCAAACGCCTGCATGAACTGCTGCGATGGCGTTGGCAAGCATGGCGCCGGCGCGACGCGGGCGCGCCGCCGGCGAACATCGCGGTCGTATCGCCGGACTTGCCTTGGCTGCATCGCAATGCGTCCGCCGGCCTGCAGATGCAGCCGTCGGCGACGTGGATCGGGCACATCACGGTCCTGCTGCAAATCGGTGGCCTGAACGTCCTGACGGACCCGGTCTTCTCTGAGCGCTGCTTTCCGGTCCAGTGGGCTGGCCCGCGACGCCAGACGCCTCCGGGGCTTGCGATGCGCGACCTGCCGCACATCGATGTCGTGCTGCTGTCGCACAATCACTACGATCACATGGACGACGCTTCGCTGCGGGCGCTGGCGGGCCAGGCCGGCGGGTCGCCGCTCTTCGTCGCGCCGCTCGGGCATCGCCACTGGTTTGCGCGGCGCGGGATCCGCCATGCGATCGAACTCGACTGGTGGGACCGGCACGTGATCGACGCGGGGCCGGCCGCGCATCGCGTCGAGATCGTGCTGACGCCGGCGCAGCATTGGTCGGCGCGCACGCCGCTGGACGCGATGCGCAGCCTATGGGGCGGATTCGCGGTGCTGTCGCCCGACTGCCATGTGTTCTTTGCCGGAGATACCGGCTACTCGCGCGATTTCGTCGACATCCGTCACCACTTCGCGCAAGAGCACGTCCCGGAACGTGGTGGCGGATTCGACCTGGCGCTGCTGCCGATCGGCGCGTACGAGCCGCGTTGGTTCATGAAGGACCAGCATGTCAACCCGGAGGAGGCCGTGCGGATATTCCTCGACCTCGGTGCCAAGACCGCGATCGCCGTGCATTGGGGCACGTTCCGACTGACCGACGAGCCGCTGGATCAGCCGCCACGCGACCTCGCCGACGCGAGGCGTCGGCACGGCCTGGAGGAGAAAGACTTCGCCGCGCTTGCGATCGGAGAAACGCGGCGCCTTGCGCGCCGGCGCGCTCAGAGGTCGGCGTCCAGCGTCAGCATGTAGTTGCACGGCGGCAGAACGTTGATCGGCCGCGTGCCGATGGCCGACGGGCCGGCCGTGTCGGTGATCGGCGCGCCGTGTTGAGGCGGACGCCCGCCTGCGATGTCGCGAACGAACCGCAGGTTCCGTAGGTTCGGCGCCGAGCTGACGACGCTAGGAGCGAGGTTCAGCGGGGTGCCATAGTCGGTAAACGGCGATGCAATCTCGTGAAAGAGCGCCGGGCCGATCTCGCTTTGCGGCGAGCCCTTGCCTCGCCGTGTCCGGATCGGCGGATCGTCGACCGAACCATCCCGGCCGACGACGGCGCCCAGCGGCAGCGTGCGGCTGGCATCGGCGACTGCCGGGCCGGTCGCGTCGAGATCGTCGGCATGGGCCGTCGCCACGGGCAGCGCGGTCGACGCCACGGCGGCCGCGCCCGGTGACGCGGCTGTTCGCGCAGGTCCTGCCGCAGCGGCTTGACGCGCGCCGCGGACGGGGCGCCGAACCCCGTCAGCGTCGGTTGGCCCCGGGTCGATCATGCGGCTCGCGATCAAGCCGCGACGTGCCGCTGGCCGCGAGCAGGCGGTTCGGTGGCGCCAGCGTGAATCGCACGATCGTTCCGTGGCCTGGCGTCGATTCGATCCGGATCCGGCCGCCGTGCCTCTCGACGATCCGCCGGCACGTCACGAGGCCGATGCCGGTGCCGCCGAACTCCGAGGCCGGATGGAAACGCTCGAAGGGCTTGAACAGGCGGGACGGATCGTCGACCGAAAATCCGCTGCCGTTGTCCTCGATCGAGACCTCGGTGCCGCCCGGCGTCGCATCGGCGCCGATGCGGATGCGCGCGAGTTCGCGCTTGCCGCTGAACTTCCACGCGTTGCCGATCACGTTCGCAAGCAGCGAGCGCGCCAGGCCGGCATCGCAGCGGAGGACCAGGACGTCCGGCATGTCGATGTCGACGCGCCGCTCCGGCTGCTGCTGCCGCAGGTCTCCGACGATCTCGCGGACGAGCGGCGCGAGGTCGACATCCGCGATCGACATCTCGGCCGTCGTCAGGCGCGACAGGCCCAGCAGGTCGTTGACGAGTTCCGCCATCTGCATGGCCGACCGCTCGATCTGCATGACCATGCGCGAGCCGTCGTCGCCGAGCGCATCGCGATGCTTGATCTGCAGGATCTGGCTGAATCCGGCAATCGCGTTCAGCGGCGCCCGAAGGTCGTGCGCCGCCGTCCTCGCGAAGGCGTCGAGTTCGTCGTTCGCGCGCTGCAGTGCGGCGGTCCGCTCGGCGACCATGGCCTGGAGTTCCGCCTGCGTGGTCGCGCGCGCCACGTCGCGTTCCTTCGCGGCCGTGATGTCCTCGACGATCACGCCCACCATCGTGACGAAGCCGTCGGCGTCGACGATCAGCTTCTTGCGATCCGCCACCCAGCGGACGCTCCCGTCAGGCCGGATGATCCGGTACTCGCAACTGGAGTGTCCGGCGGCCTTCAGCACATTGCGCGAAGCGGTTGCCGCGTCGCGATCCTCCGGATGTATCGCCTCGAGCCAGAGCGAGGCGTCGCGCTCGAATTCCTCCGCTCGACGCCCGTAGACGCCTTCGAAGGCCGGGCTGACATAGATAATCTCCCGTTCATCCGCGCTCGCGAGCCACAGGACTTCTCCGAGGCTCTGGTGAAGCTGCCTGAACTGCGCCTCCTGCCGTTCGAGCGCGTGCCGCGACAGTACCTCCTGCGTGACGTCGATCGCCATCGCCATGACCGCCGGGCGACCCTCGAGCGTAAGTGCGTTCGACATGACCCGGACATGGATCTTTTCACCCAACCGCTTTCGATGGCGCTCCACGGCGATATCGGCGATGGCCTCCGGCGGCTGCGGACGCGCGGGTCGCCGCGTCGCCTCCGGATCCGTGGCCCGGATGTCGTCCAGGCGCATCCGCAGGAACTCCGCTTCGGCGTAGCCGTAGCGGCGCACAGCCGCCTCGTTGACCTTCAGGAAAGCCTGCGATTCGGCGTCGATGACCCACATCGGTTGCGGATGCCGCAGGAACAGGTCCTGGACCTGCAGCTCGCGCGACTGCACGTCCTCGATGGCGGCCAGCAGGCGGACGTAGCCGGAGCGCACGAGTGCCACCAGGCCCGCCGACGTGGCAAGCACGAAGAAGATGCCCTTGAAGCGCTGCGCCGCGGCGAGCCACGCGGGTTCGGTCGAGATTCTTGAGACGAGCGCATCCGACGCGATGATCCAGGCGATGCCCGCCGCCGCGTAGATCGCGCCGATGCCGATCGCAAGGCGCAACGCCCTGCCGCGATACGGGCTTCGCGCGTTGCGGCCGGTCGTTGCCTTGGTTGCGGCGGCGGTCCTCATCGACGAGGTGCGCGCCGCCGGGCGACCGTGGATCGATGTCGAGTCCGCATCCCGCACCTACGAGCAGCGGACATTCTATTTCGAAGCCGCGTTCCGCTGTCGCGAATCGAACCGGAGGCTTCCGTCGCGCCCAGGCGATCGGCGGAGCCCTTCGGCTGACGGTGGGCAGGCCGCGGGCGGGCGCGGCGGCTCGTCGCGGGCGACCATGGCGTCCGCGAGGCTCGATGCACTTTCCGGGAGATGTCGATGAAGAACGGATTCCGCTTTGCGCTGCTGCTCGGCGCCGCCTGCGTCGCCGGCTGCGGCGGGTCCGGTGGCGGATCGGATTCAAGCGGCAGCTCGGGTTCGTCGTCCGGCGGTTCCGGCGGCGGCAGTGGGCCGCGCCTCGTCCAGTACAACGTCGGCCAGACGCAGCAGGCGCTTGGCGCCAACAGCTTGTCGGTGCCGTTCAAGGCGACGACCGCGGCGGGCAGCGTGCTTTGGGTCGCGGTAACGCTGAGCGACTATGCGGGAGCCCATACGCTCGCCGTCTCGGATACGCAGGGCAATGCCTTCACGCTGCTCGACCAGGTCGACGACGCGGCACCCGGAAGCCAGACGGTCGCCCATTTCTACGCATCCGGCATCCGCGGCGACAGTTCGTCGCCCGATGTCGTGACGGTGTCGTGGGGCAACGAGAACTACGACGGCGTGCTGGTGGCCGAAGTGGCGGGCGCCAGCGCCACCGCTCCGCTGGTCGGGCACAGCAAGGACCAGCAGGACCGGCTCGCTGCCGGAACGAACAACGTCACGTCCGGACCGATCTCCGTCGCCTCGACGCAGGCCCCGGCGCTGCTGGTCGCATTGAGCATGAATACCTCCGGCGGCACCAGCGACATCGGAGGCAGTGGCTATGGCGGGCCCGCGGCAGGTTCGGGGCTGACGACCGTCGCGTCGGTGTGGAAATGGGGAGTCAATCTCGCGACGTTCGCGACAGCCAGCGTGTCGGGCACCGGAACGACGTCAGCGCTCTTCAGCGCGCCGGATACGGACAACTTCGTCACGGTTGCGGCGCTGTTTCATTGAGGGGCGTCGCGTCGCGCCGACCTCTCCCCCACCCCTCGCCCGCGTCGCGGAGAGGGGCCGGGGCAGAGGGCTAGTGGAACACCACCCCCACGGTCACGTACGAATCCTTGTCGGGCGCATTGAACGTCGCGGCGACCGAGGCGGCGGACGTCACCGGTTCCGTGGCGAGCGTCGCCAGGTTGATGCCCCAGTTCCACATCTGCGCCACCTGGGCCAACCCGTTGCCGGCCGCCGGACCGCCGAAGCCGGTCCCGCCGAGGTCCGAACTGCCGCCTGACGTGTTCATCGACAGCGCGACGAGCAGCGCCGGAGTCTGCGCCGCCGTGACCGCGATCGCACCCGACGTGACGTTGTTCGTCCCGGCCGCGAGGCCGTCCTGGATGTTGGCGCTGTGGCCGACCAGCGCCGCTGCGCCACTGGTGCCGGCGATTTCAGCGACCAGGACGCCGTCGTAGTTTTCCCAGGTGTGCGAGACCGTCACGACATTGGGCGTCGTGCTGTCGCCGGCGATGTTCGTCGCGACGAAATGCGCCACGGACTGGTACCCCGGATTGCCGTCGTTCTCCTGGTCGAGCAGCGTATAGACGTTGCCCTGCGAGTCGGTGACGCTCAGCGTGTGGACGCCGGCGTAATCGGAAATCGTCACTGCGACCCAGATCGTGCTGCCGGCGTGCGTCGGTGCGCTGAACGGGACCGCGAGGGAATTCACGCCGTTGGTCCCGCTCGTCTGACTGACGTTGTACTGCGCGAGGTAGGGCCCGGCAACGACGTTCAGCGTCAATGCCGACGACGTCCCGCCGCCGGGCGCCGGGCTGCTCACCGTGATGCTGGCGGTGGTGACGGCGGCAATCGCCGAGGCGGCGATCGGCGCCGTGAGTTGCGTCGCGCTGACGTAGGTTGTCGGCAACGCGTTGCCGTTCCACGCGATGCTCGACGAGGCGACGAAACCGGAGCCATTGACGGTGAGCGTGAACGCCGGCCCGCCGGCAACGAGGGTCGACGGCGACATCGAGGCCAGCGTCGGCGCGGGATTCGTCGCGATGACGGTGAACGGTGTCGAGGCGGACGTGCCGCCGCCCGGCGAGGGCGTCACGACGGTCACGTTGTACGTGCCCGCATTGGCGACGTCGGACGCCGGGACCTGCGCCGTCAGCTGCGTCGTCGACACGAACGCCGTCGGCAGCGCCGTACCGTTCCAGTCGACGGTCGACGTCGAGATGAAGCCGCTGCCGTTGACGGTCAGCGTGAAGGCCTGGCTGCCGGAACTGATGCTGGTCGGCGCCACGCCGCTCAGCGTCGGCGCCGGATTCGCCGGATTGATCGTGAACGAGACCGGCGACGAGGTGCCGCCCCCGGGAGCCGGGCTGGCCACCGTGACGTTTGCCGTGCCGGAACTGGCGATATCGGCGGCCGGCACGACCGCGGTCAATTGCGTCGAGGAGACGTACGTCGTCGCCAGAGCGGCGCCATTCCAGTCGATCGTCGAGGCGGAGACGAAGCCGCTGCCGCTGACGATCAACGTGAAGGCAGGTCCGGTGGCGGTGGCGCTCGCGGGCGCGACCGTCGAGAGCGTCGGCGTCGGGTTCGTGGCGTTGATCGTGAACGTGTCGGCCGACGACGCACCGCCGCCGGGCGCCGGGCTTGTCACGTTGACCTGGGCCGTTCCCGCGCTCGCGACATCGGCGGCGGGCACCGTGGCCGTCAACTGCGTGCTGCTGACGTAGGTCGTCGCCAGGGCCGTGCCGTTCCAGTTGATCGTCGAGGCGGCGACGAAATTCGTCCCGGTCGCGGTCAGCGTGAAGTTCGCGGCGCCGGCCGTCGTGTTTGCCGGGGCGATCGACGACAGCGCGGGGGTGGGATTCGTCGCGATGATGTCGAAGGTTGCGGCGTTCGACGTGCCGCCGCCGGGCGTCGGATTCGTCACGGTCACCTTCGCCGTGCCGCCCGTCGCGACGTCCGCCGCGGGGACCGTCGCGCCGAGTTGGGTGGCGGAGACGTAGGTCGTCGCCAGGGCCGTGCCGTTCCATTTGACGGTCGACGTCGCGACGAAATTGCTGCCGGTCACGGCCAGCGCGAAGCTCGCGCTGCCGGAGGCGACGCTGCCGGGTGACAGTCCGGAGACCGCCGGTACCGGATTCACCGCCTGGATGTTGAACGTCGCGGCGTTCGACGTGCCGCCGCCGGGCGCCGGGTTCGTGACGGCGACGACGGCATTGCCTGCGGTGGCGATGTCGGCCGCCGGAACCGAGGCTCGAAGCTTTTGGGAACTGACATACGTCGTCGTCAGCGCGACGCCGTTCCAGGTGATCGTCGACGTCCGGACGAACTGCGAGCCATTCACGGTCAACGTGAAGGCCGGGCTGCCGGCGGCGGCGCTCGCGGGCTGCAGCGACGAGACGCGCGGCACCGGGTTCGTGCTCGCGGCTTCGACCGGGTTGGCCGTCGATCCGGAGGACGAATCGCCGCCTCCGCACGCGAGCAGAAGCAGGGCGGCACAGGCGGCGGTGGCGAGGCCGACGAGGCGGCGTGGAGACAGGTTCATGGTGCGTTGCCTTGTGACACAAAGCAGATCATTGGGATGCGGTAGGAGTCGAAACCGTCCTATGCCACGCGCATCACTTCTTTTAGGGGCGTGGCGGCGGAGCTCCAAATCGCGAAAGCCATGCTAGTCCCGAACAGGCTAGGCGATAGATCGTGGTAGCCTTAACGGGTAATCGAATTCATGCGTTTGGGAGGGGAATTCCCCCACGGATGGGCGCGTGACCCGCGCGGTTGTCCTGACGCGCAAGGCGTGTCACGACGACGCTGCTTCGGCGCGCGGTCGAAAGGTCGGCGAAGCGCCCCGCCTCCGGATCGAGTAATAATCGCGCCCGTGTCGGCGGGGTGCCGGTCGGGGCCGTTAAGTGCCCAGGCGTACCGAAGCCGACATGGCGCGCGGCGCGCCGTTGTCGGTACGCCGACCCCGGTAGCAGGGAATGCAGGCGCGGGCGCGAAGGCTTCGGCGACGCCCGTTCGCATCCCGATCACAACTCAAGAAAGGAAACGCACATGCAATCGAACGAAATGTCCCGCCGCCGCTGGCTTGCAACGGCGGCCGGGGCCCTCACCGTCGCGCCGGTGCTGCTGATGACGCGCGAAGCCTTCGCGGCGCAGAACGCCGCGATGCGCAAGGCGCTGCAGTACCAGGATTCGCCGAAGGACGGCAAGCAGTGCAGTGCCTGTGTCCAGTTCATGCCGGGCAAGTCGGCGACGGACAAGGGCCAATGCAAGGCCATCGCCGGTGACGACGAGATCTCCCCGAACGGCTACTGCGCCGCGTTCGTCAAGAAGCCGTAAGTCGGCACCCGATCCGGCCCGCACAGGCCGGGTTCGAGGCGGCCGCCCGCGCGCCACGCGCCGGCGGCCGATTTTCTTTTTTCGGGCGCTGCGGATCGACCTCCTAAATTTGACTAGATAACCATATAGATATATATTTGAGGCTGCGGGCGCGCCGGACATCGTGGCCGGCGACACCGCGGGCCGGGCAGGCTCTCGCCGGGATCCCGACGGAGCCATCTCTTGACCCCGGCCAAACGCGCCGCGCGCTGGCAGGGCAAGATCCCCGCTTGCCACTTGAACGACGTAGGGAGCCGGGCGGCCCGCGTGCCGCGCGACCAGAACAGGATGAACCAGGTCATGGAAAGGGAGTCCACGGCGCCCGCGGGGCCGGTCATACCCATCAAGCCGACGGCGGACAAGCCGACGGAGTACGTCGAGGAACTCTACCGCAAGCGGGTCGAGATCTATCCGCGCGCGAAGGTGGGCGACTCGATCGGGTGGTTCCAGGGTTGGCGCTGGGTCATGGTCTGGGTGACGCAGCTCGTGTTCTACGGCGGACCCTGGCTGACCTGGAACGGACGCCAGGCGCTGCTGTTCGACCTGGCCGCGCGGAAGTTCTACCTCTTCGGCCTCGTCCTGTGGCCGCAGGACGTCATCTACCTGACGGCGATCCTGATCATCTGCGCCTATTCGCTGTTCTTCTTCACCGCGATCGGCGGCCGGCTGTGGTGCGGTTACGCGTGTCCGCAGACGGTCTACACCGAGATCTTCATGTGGATCGAGCGGCAGATCGAAGGCGACCGCGCGAAACGGATGGCGCTCGACCGGCAGCCGATGTCGCCGCGCAAGTTCGCCCTCAAGGCCGCGAAGCACCTGACCTGGGCCGCCTTGGCGCTGTGGACGGGTTTCACGTTCGTCGGCTTCTTCACGCCGATCCGCGAACTGGGCCATGAATTCGCTTCGTTCCAGATGGGCGGGTGGTCCGCGTTCTGGGTCGTTTTCTACGGCTTCGCGACCTACGGCAACGCCGGCTGGATGCGCGAGCAGGTCTGCAAGTACATGTGCCCTTATGCGCGGTTCCAGAGTGCCATGTTCGACAAGGACACGCTGATCGTGACGTACGACGCGGAACGCGGCGAGCGCCGCGGCGCCGGAATGCGCGACCGCGCATCGCGCGGGCTCGGCGACTGCGTCGATTGCAACATCTGCGTGCAGGTCTGCCCGACCGGAATCGACATACGCAACGGCCTGCAGTACGAATGCATCGGCTGCGCGGCGTGCATCGACGCGTGCAATGTCGTGATGGACAAGGCGAGCCTGCCGCGTGGCCTGATCCGCTACACGACGACCCACGCGCTGCAGAAACACTACACGCGCGGCGAGATCTGGTCCCACGTCTTCCGGCCGCGCACGCTGATCTACGGGAGCCTGCTGCTCGTCGTCTGCACGGCTCTGGTGGCGGCCATCGCATTGCGCGTGCCGTTGAAGGTCGACGTGATTCGCGACCGCGGCGCGCTGGCGCGCGAGATCGACGATGGCGACGTCGAGAACGTGTATCGGCTACAGGTCATGAACACGGCCGAGAAGCGGCACAAGTTCTCGATCCGCGCCGAGGGTCTCGACGGCCTGAAGCTCGCCTCGCCGGAGACGTTCGAGGTCGGACCGGCGACCACCGAATCGGTATCGTTGCGGCTGCGCGCGCCGCATTCGACCGCAAGCGGGTCGCACCGGATCTCGATCAGCGTCGCCTCCCTGGACGATCCGTCGGTCAGCGTCAAGGAGAAGAGCGTCTTCCTCGGCCTGCGGAACTGATCGGCCCTATCGACCCTGGTTGCCCGGCCGCGGCGCCGGCGTCGCATCCCGTCTCGGCGGCAGTCCACATGGCGAGGAGCATCGGGCGGCAGCGTCGCGTGTTGGCGACCGGGCTCGCGGTCGCGGCGTTCGGCACCGCGATGCCGGGGTTCGATAACCAGCCTCCGGACGACGACATCTGGGCCGCGACGCGCTTCCTCCAGGCGCGCCTTGGCCAGCGCTCGCTGCGCTTGTAGCATCCGATGTTCCGCCGTAAGAGCGGCGCCATCTGAACATCGGGGGGAGTGATGTCGAACTGGTTCGCGGACAACTCGCTGTCGATCGGCCGCACGCCGCTGGTGCGCCTGAACCGCATTGCTGACGGCGCGCCGGCAACGATCCTTGCCAAGATCGAGGGGCGCAATCCGGCGTACTCCGTGAAGTGCCGGATCGGCGCGGCCATGGTGTGGGACGCGGAAAAGCGCGGGCTGCTCGGACCCGGCAAGGAACTCGTCGAGCCGACCAGCGGCAACACCGGGATTGCGCTCGCATTCGTCGCGGCGTCGCGGGGCATACCGCTGACGCTGACGATGCCGGAGACGATGAGCATCGAGCGCCGCAAGATCCTCCTCGCCTACGGCGCCCGGCTCGTGCTGACCGAAGGGCCGAAGGGCATGAACGGAGCGATCGCGAAGGCGGAGGAGATCGTGCAGTCCGATTCGTCGCGCTACGTGCTGCTGCAGCAGTTCAAGAATCCGGCGAATCCGGCGATCCACGAGCAGACGACCGGCCCGGAAATCTGGAATGACACCGACGGCAAGGTCGACATCTTCATCGCGGGCGTCGGCACCGGCGGCACGATCACCGGCGTGTCGCGCCATATCAAGGGCGCCCGCGGCAAGGCGATCACGACCATCGCCGTCGAGCCGACGGCGAGTCCGGTGCTGACGCAGAAGCGCGCCGGCGAGCCGCTGAAGCCCTCGCCCCACAAGATCCAGGGCATCGGCGCCGGCTTCGTGCCCGACGTTCTCGACCTGTCGCTCGTCGATCAGATCGAGCAGGTCAGCAACGAGGAGGCGGTCGCCTATGCCCGCCGCCTCGCGCGCGAGGAGGGCATCCTCGCCGGCATCTCCTGCGGTGCGGCCGCCGCCGTGGCCGCGCGCGTGGCCAAGCGTCCCGAGAGCGCCGGCAAGACGATCGTCGTCGTCCTGCCGGACTCCGGCGAGCGGTACCTCAGTTCGGTGCTGTTCGACGGCATCTTCGACGCGTCCGGGATGCCGGTCGGCTGATTTCGCGGGACTTCCTTTCACGGAAGCTCCGCATAGTCCTCGGCACGCGGCGCGACATCGCGCGCGCCGCCCATCGCCTGTTCACGATTGCTGCGGCGCGGCAACCCCATTCCTTTGCGCCCGATCAAATTCGCACAATAAGTTGACACTACGCTGTGTCAATCTGACTGGACGCGTGGAGGCGCCAAGTGCGGATTGTGCTGCTGCACCCCAACTACCACTCCGGTGGCGCAGAAATCGCCGGCAACTGGCCACCGGCCTGGGCGGCCTATCTCGCCGGGGCGCTGAAGGGGGCTGGATACACCGAGGTGAAGTTCATCGATGCGATGACGGACAACCTCGACGAGGAGCAGGTCCGTGCCCGGCTGGCGGCAGAGAAGCCGGACATCATCGGGACGACCGCGATCACGCCGTCGATCTACAAGGCGCAACGGCTGCTGCAACTCGCGAAGGAAGTGCACCCCGGGGCCGTTGCGGTGCTCGGCGGGATCCATGCGACGTTCATGTACCAGCAGGTGCTCGCGGAGGCGCCGTGGATCGACGTCATCGTCCGCGGCGAAGGCGAAGAGATCCTCGTCAACCTGGTCCGCGCGATCGACTCGGGCGACTGGCCCGCAGCCCGGGAAACGATCGCCGGCATCGCCTACGCCAGGGACGGACAGATCGTCGCGAACCCGGCCGCACCGACCGTCAAGAACCTCGACGGGATCGACGCCGACTGGAACATCCTGGACTGGAGCAAGTACACGTACATTCCGATGGGGGTGCGCGTGGCGATCCCGAACCTGGCCCGGGGGTGCCCGTTCACCTGCAGCTTCTGCTCGCAGTGGAAGTTCTGGCGCGACTACCGGATCCGCGATCCGAAGAAGGTCGTCGACGAGATCGAGCGCCTCGTGCGCGACCACCAGGTTGGATTCTTCATCCTCGCCGACGAGGAGCCGACGATCCACCGGAAGAAGTTCGTCCAGTTCTGCGAGGAGCTGATCGCCCGCGACCTGAAGATCAACTGGGGCATCAACACCCGCGTCACCGACATTCTCCGTGACGAGGCGCTGCTGCCGCTCTATCGGCGCGCCGGCCTGATACACGTCTCGCTCGGCACCGAGGCCGCGGCGCAGCTGAAGCTCGACCGGTTCAACAAGGAAACGACGATCGCGCAGAACCGCAAGGCGATCCAGCTGCTGCGCGATGCCGGGATTGTCGCCGAAGCGCAGTTCATCGTCGGCCTGGAGAACGAGACGCGCGAGACGCTGGAGGAAACGTATCGCATGGCCATCGACTGGAAGCCCGACATGGCCAACTGGGCGATGTACACGCCGTGGCCGTTCTCGACGCTGTTCCAGGAACTCGGCGACAAGGTCAAGATCTTCGACTTCGAGAAGTACAACTTCGTCACGCCGATCATCAAGCCCGACGCCATGGAGCGCGGCGAGCTCCTCGACCGCGTGATGAACAACTATCGGCGCTTCTACTTCCGCAAGTCGCTCTTCTCGTACCCCTGGATCCGCGATCGCGAGAAGCGTCGCTACATGCTGGGCTGCCTGAAGGCCTTCATGAAGAGCGGCTTCGAGCGCAAGTTCTACGACCTCGGACGCGTCCGCTATTGGGGGCCGCAGTCCGTGAACAAGGTCGATTTCGGCTTCGACACGTCACGCACCCGCGCCACGGCAGCGACCAGCGACTGGAAGGCGGCCGCGGAAAACAGCACGAAGATGAAGCGGCGCGCCGCCGGCGGGCAGCCCGTGGCGATCCCGGTCGTCGCGCAGGGCACGCTGTGCGGCGGCGGCAAGGAGCAGCTGCCGGAATCACTTGAGGCGGAAAGCTGAACGCCACCGGGCGCATCGGCCCGAACGCGATCTGGCGCTATGCGGAGGCCCTCGAGCGGCATGAGGGCGCGGCGCTGCGCGACCAGGTCATGACGGACGCTGGCCTGGCGCGATACCTTGCCGCGATGCCGCAGCAGCTGGTCGACGAGCGGGAGGTCGTCGCGCTCCACGGTCGCGTGCGCGCGGCGCTGGCGCCGGATCGTGCCGATCGCGTATCGACCACCGCGGGAGACCTCACGGCAGGGTACCTGCTGCGCCGTCGCATTCCGCGCCCGGCGCAGCGCGTCCTGCGATGGCTGCCGCCGGGCATCGCGAGCCGCGCGCTGATGGCTGCGATCGAGCGGCACGCATGGACCTTCGCCGGGAGCGGGCTTTTCTCCTACGCGATCGGGCGACCATTGCGAATCACGCTGGCCCATGGCCCGCTCAGCCGCGAGCAGGTCTCGACGCGGCCGGTATGCGCGTTCTACGCGGCGACGTTCCAGCGCCTGTTCCGCGAACTCGTCGATCCGCGCGCGTCCGTCGTGGAGAGTGCCTGCGAGGCGGCAGGCGCTCCGGCCTGCGTCTTCGAGGTCGCGTGGGATTGAGCCGGGGCGCCTTGCGCCCCGGCGGTCACGTTTCCTGCCGCGACTGCGCCTGCGTGACGTGCGTTCCGGGCGGAACGCTGCGGGTGAGCCAGACATTGCCGCCGATCGTCGAGCCGCGGCCGATCGTGACGCGGCCGAGGATCGTCGCTCCGGCGTAGACCACGACGTCGTCCTCGACGATCGGATGGCGCGCGTTGCCCTTCTGCAGTTCCCCATCGGCGCCGACCGGGAAACTTTTCGCGCCCAGCGTGACAGCCTGGTAGAGCCGGACGCCGCTGCCGATCACGGCGGTCTCGCCGATCACGACGCCGGTTCCATGGTCGATGAAGAAACGCGGGCCGATGGTCGCGCCCGGGTGGATGTCGATGCCGGTCTCCGAGTGCGCGATCTCGGCGATCATCCGGGCGACCAGCGGCACGCCGAGCTGGTAGAGCAGGTGGGCGAGGCGGTGGTTGACGAGCGCGCGCAGGCCCGGATAGCAGAGCAGCACTTCGTCGACGTGGCGCGCCGCCGGATCGCCCGTGTACGCCGCCTCGACGTCCTGGTCGAGCAGCGCACGGATGGTCGCGAGACGGGCAGCGAAGCCGTGCACGATCTCTGCGGCCCTGGCGCATAGCGCATCGTGCGCCGCCCCCTTGGCGTTGCGCGATCCGCCGAGCTCCAGCCGCACCTCGACCATCAGGTCGTCGAGAGCCTGGCGCAGCGTCTCGCGGACGTAGTCGTCTTCGCCTTCGATGCGCAACTCCGGCGGCCCCAGGCGCATCGGAAACAGGGCGCCGCGCAGCGATTCCACGATCCGCTGCAGCGCTGCCGGAGACGGGAACTCGCGCCCGCCCTGGCCCTGCGTGCGGCCGTGCGCCTTGCGCCAGCGGGCACGTTGGTCACGCAGGTCGCCAACGAGCTTCTCGATGTCCCACGCCGGCGATCCGGTGGGGGGCGATACGGATTCAGGGTCTTTCATGGTCGCCTCGGGAAGATTGACCGATTGCCCGGCGAGAACGCCGTCCTCGCCCGCCCTTCGATCTTAACGATGACATAACCCTCGGCTAATGCACCGCTAAGTCGGCGTGCCTAGAGTTCATGGCATCGACATCCTCGGCAGACTGTCACAAAAGGAGGAATCATGGAAATCCGAATCAAGCCCATCGTGGCATCGCTGGCCGCGGCGGGCATCGTCGCGTTCGCGGTCGGCGTCGCCGCCCCCAGCCACGCCGGTATCCTGGACGTGTTCGGCCACCGCCAGCCGTCGTCGGACATGGCCCGGAAAGACGTCGTGTCCCCCGCGACGGAACCCGCACCCGCGCCGGGCGTCGCCGCGCCGAATTACCGCTACATCGTCAAGACCTGGGGGCCGGCCGTCGTCGGCGTCACGGTCGAAGGCGTGCGCAAGCTCGGGCAGGATGGCGATGCACCGCAGGCGCTGAACGAGAACGATCCGTTCTTTCAGTTCTTCCGGGGTCTTCCGGGCTTCCAGTTCCAGGCGCCGCGCAACGCGGAGCAGCCTTTCAAGGGGCTCGGGTCGGGGTTCATCGTGACCCCCGACGGCCTCATCATGACCAACGCCCACGTCGTGCGCGACGCGCGCGACGTGACCGTGAAGCTGGCCGACCGGCGCGAGTTCACCGCGAAGGTGCTGGGGTCCGACCCGGTCACCGACGTCGCGATCCTGAAGATCGACGCGCACGACCTGCCCACGGTGAGGATCGGGGACCCGAGCGCGCTGCAGGTCGGCGACAACGTGCTCGCGATCGGCGCGCCGTTCGGCTTCGACGAGAGCGCGACCGCGGGAATCGTCAGTGCCAAGGGGCGTTCGCTTCCGGGCGACTCGGTCGTGCCCTTCATCCAGACGGACGCGGCCGTCAACCCGGGCAATTCCGGCGGGCCGCTGTTCGACGCCAACGGCAATGTCGTCGGGATCAATGCGCAGATCTATTCGCAGACCGGCGGCTACCAGGGATTGTCGTTCGCGATTCCGATCGACGTCGCGCTGCACGCCAAGGACCAGATCGTCGCGACCGGGCACGCCAGCCACGCGCGTCTGGGCGTCGTCGTTCAGGATCTCGGCCAGTCGCTCGCCGACTCGTTCGGTCTTGCGCGGCCCGACGGTGCGCTCATCTCCAGCGTCGAGCCGGATAGCGCGGCCGCGAAGGCCGGATTGAAGCCGGGCGACGTCATCACGCAGGTCGATTCGGACCCGGTGACGCGTGCCGGAGACCTGTCGCAGCACATCGGCATGGGAACGCCGGGCACGCGCATCGATCTGACCGTCTGGCGCGACCACGCGTCGCGCCATGTCGATGCGATATTGGGTTCCTCCGGCAGCGAGGACACGGGTGGCTTGCAGCAGGCCTCCGCAGGCGGCGCGACGCTCGGGCTGGCGTTGCGGCCGCTCACCTCGGACGAGCGCGGCGAGGCGTCCGTCGACCACGGGTTGATGGTGGAACAGGCGGCCGGCGCCGCGGCGCGGGCCGGGATCCAACCTGGCGACGTGCTCGTCGGGATCGACGGCCAGCCGGCGAAGACGGTGCAGCAGGTGCGCGACGAAGTGAAGCACCATGGCAAGGTCGTCGCGCTGCTCATCGAGCGCAACGGCCAGCAGATCTTCGTGCCGGTGAAGCTGGGCTGAACGAGCGGCGCCATCGCGGCGGCAGGGCGCCGCGATGGCGCGATGGCAACCGCCGGTAAACGGATTACCGCGGAATGGACATGCGGAGCAAGGTGAAGGCGCGCGCCGTCTCAGCGCGCGCTCACCTTTCCGTCCTTCAACTGGACGAGCTTCCTTGCGCCGATGCCATTGGCAATCGCCTGGTACGCCGCACTCTGGAAGCGCTTCTGGTCGGTTGCGGCCAGGCCCTTCGTGTAGCCCTTGGCCGACGCCAGCGCGCGCACCAGGTCGGCCTGCGTCATCGGCTTCGTCAGGATCTTCTTCGACAGCGCAAGCGCCTCGCCGCGCTCGAACCAGCTGCGGCGCTTGCCCTTGGGTGCCCCGTCGCCCTTGACCCCCTTGCCGAGCCCCGCGGGCAGCGCGCCGACGCTCGCATGGACCGTGTCGAGCGCGGTGCGAAGGAGCTGCTCATTGATGACGCCGAGCTCCTTCAGGAGCGCCTCGCGCTTGCGGATCAGCGGCGCGATGTTTGCAGAGTTGATGGCCATGAGTGAAAGTCAGGATAGGGACTTAGGGAATGAGATCATACCAAAGTCCTGAACTGTCTTGGCCGGCCTCCGCGCATTCTCATGCCCGGCCGGGCCGAATTGAGAATCTTCCGGTCACGAACGGGGGTTTCGCGGGTCGAGTCACTCGCGGCTGAGCCCGCGGCCGAGTCGGTGATCGGCAGGAATCTCACTACCGAGACTTGGCGCCGCGCGCGGTGCGTCCCGCCCGCTTCCCGGCCGCTTCCGGGCGCAAGGTCCGCCGCCGCCGGATGGAACTTACCGGCGGTCCCATCCGTGGCGCTCATACCCGTGCCCGCAGCCGAGCGGGAGCACGACGCAGCCGCCGAGGACGCCGCACGCAAGCAACAAAGCGATCACAATTCGTTTCATTCCGGCCTCACTCAGACAAGAACGTGATGGTGGATTCCAGGACACCCATCCGATAACGCCGCAGCCGGCGCCGGGAGGACGGCGCGCGCCGCGCGGCGCGCGCCCGTCGCGTGCCTTGTCGCTCGTCGCGCCAAGGTGGCCCGCCGGTATCGGCAGGCGCTCCCATTCCGCCGCGGCGGGCGTGCGCGTACCGCATCCGCGGCCCGATAGAATCCGCGGATGGCGCAGGGATTCGTACATCTCCGACTTCATTCCGAGTTCTCGATCGTCGACGGCGTGGCGCGTATCCAGGACGCGGTCGCCGCCGCGGCGGCCGACGGCCAGGGCGCGCTGGCGCTGACCGACAGTTCCAGCCTCTTTGGCGCGGTGCGCTTCTACAAGGCAGCGCGCGCGGCCGGCGTCAAGCCGATCCTCGGCTGCGACGCCTGGATCACGAATCACGCCGATCGCGAGCGCCCCTATCGCCTGTTGTTGCTCGTGCGCGATCGGGCCGGCTACCTCGGCCTGTGCCGGCTCCTGAGCCGCGCCTGGCTGGAGAACGCGCACCGCGGGCGCGCGGAGTTCGATCCGGCCTGGTTCGAGCAGGGCGGCGGCGATGGCCTGATTGCGCTGTCCGGCGGCACCGACGGCGAAATCGCGGCGCATCTGGCCGCCGGTGCGCTCGAGGCCGCCCAGGCGGCCGCGCGTCGCCTCGCCGGATGCTTCCCGGGCTCGTTCTACATCGAACTGCAGCGCGCCGGGCGGCGCGGCGACGACGCCGCATGCCGGTCGCTGATCAACCTGGCGGGCACGCTGGGCCTGCCGGTCGTCGCGACCCATCCGGTGCAATTCGTCGCGCGCGACGCGTATCGCGCACACGAGGCTCGCGTCTGCATCGCCGAGGGCCACACGCTGGCGGATCCGCGGCGCCCGCGCCGCTTCTCCGAAGAGCAGTATTTTAAGAGTCGGGCGGAGATGGCCGAGCGGTTCGCCGACGTCCCGGTCGCGCTGGACAATGCGGTGCAGATCGCGCGCCGGTGCAACCTGACGCTGGAACTGAACAAGCCGCGGCTGCCCGATTTTCCGACGCCGCAGGGCGTCGGCGTCGACGAGCATTGCCGGGCGCTTTCGTACGCCGGTCTGGATCGCCGGCTTGCCGTGCTGTACCCGCAGCCCGCGGAACGCGACGCACGACGCCCGACCTACACCGAACGCCTGGATCTGGAACTCGGCACCATCGCCAAGATGGGGTTCTCCGGGTATTTCCTGATCGTCGCCGACTTCATCAACTGGGCCAAGGGCCATGGGGTGCCGGTGGGGCCCGGACGCGGGTCCGGAGCCGGTTCGCTGGTCGCCTATAGCCTGGGCATTACCGACCTCGATCCGCTTCGCTACGACCTGCTGTTCGAGCGCTTCCTGAATCCGGAGCGCGTCTCGATGCCGGATTTCGACATCGACTTCTGCCAGGACAATCGCGACCGCGTCATCGACTACGTCAAGGAGAAATACGGCGCCAACGCCGTCGCGCAGATCGCGACCTTCGGCACGCTCGGTGCCAAGGCCGTGGTGCGCGACGTCGGGCGCGTCCTCGATCTTCCGTACAGCAAGTGCGACCAGCTCTCCAAGCTGATTCCGCACAATCCGGCCGACCCGTGGACGCTGGACCGGGCGCTGGCCGACGAACCCGCCTTCGCCGATGCGGTGAACAACGACGAGGAGGCAGGCCAGCTCATCGAGCTCGCGCGCCCGCTCGAGGGGCTGACGCGCAACGTCGGGATGCATGCCGGCGGCGTGCTGATCGCGCCGGGGAAGCTGACCGACTTCTGCCCGCTGTACTGCGCGCCCGGAACCGACGCGGTCGTCAGCCAGTACGACAAGGACGACATCGAGGCGATCGGGCTCGTGAAGTTCGACTTCCTGGGGCTGACGACGCTCACGATCCTCGAACTCGCGCTGCAATACGTGCGCCAGCTCGATCCGTCCAGCACGCTCGCGCTCGATGCCATCCCGCTCGACGACCAGGCCGTCTTCAAGATCTTCCAGGGCGGCAACACGACGGCGATATTCCAGTTCGAATCGCGCGGGATGCGCGACCTGCTCAAGCGCGCGCGCCCGGACCGCCTCGACGACCTGATCGCGCTGAATGCGCTTTACCGGCCGGGTCCGATGGACCTGATTCCGGACTTCTGCGACCGCAAGCACGGCCGCCAGCGCGTCGAGTACCTCGATCCGCGACTGGAGCCCATCCTCGGTTCGACCTACGGGATCATGGTCTACCAGGAGCAGGTCATGCGCATCGCGCAGGCGATCGGCGGCTATTCGCTCGGCGGCGCCGACCTGCTGCGGCGCGCGATGGGGAAGAAGAAGCCCGAGGAGATGGCGAAGCACCGCGGCATCTTCGTCGAAGGTGCCGGGAAGAACGGCGTGGCGGCCAACGTCGCCGCCGAGCTTTTCGACCTGATGGAAAAGTTCGCCGGCTATGGATTCAACAAGTCGCACTCGGCCGCGTACGCGCTCGTCGCGTACCAGACCGCCTACCTGAAGGTCCACCATCCGGCGGCGTTCGCGGCGGCGAACCTTTCCGCGGTCATGGGCGACACCGACAAGGTGCAGGAATTCGTCGCCGACGCGAAGGCGAACGGGCTGCGCGTCGAGGCGCCCGACATCAATCACGGGCAGTACCGCTTCGTCCCCGTCGACGCGCAAGCGATCCGCTACGGGCTGGGGGCGATCAAGGGCACGGGCCAGGGCGCGATCGAGGCGATCGCGGCCGAGCGCGAACGCGGCGGCCCGTTCGGCGACCTCTTCGACTTCTGCCGCCGCGTCGATCGACGGCAGGTCAATCGGCGCGTGGTCGAGGCGCTCGTGCGCGCCGGCTGCTTCGACGGGCTCGACGCGAACCGGGCGCGACTGTTCGCGTCGGTCGGGCGCGCTCTGGAACATGCGGAGCGCGAGGCGGCCGCCGAGGGCCAGGGCAGCCTATTCGGCGCAGCGGGCCCGGCGGCGATGGAATCCATCGACTACGTGTCGACGGCGGCATGGAGCGAACGCGAGCGCCTCGCGAACGAGAAGGTCGCACTCGGCTACTACTTCAGCGGCCACCTCTTCGCCGAGTACGAGGTCGAGGCGCGGCGGCTCGCGCCGCTGCGGCTGGCCGACCTGCGGCAGGCGCGCGAGGCGGTCCGGCTCGCCGGCGTCATCGTCGGCGCGCGGATGCAGAACACCCGCCGCGGACGCATGTGTGCGCTGGTGCTCGACGATGGCAGCGCGCAGCTGGAGGTCGCCGTCTTCGGCGAACTGCTCGACCAGCGTCGCGCGATGCTGAAGGAGGATGCGCTGGTGTTCGTCGTCGGCCGCGCTCGATTCGACGAGTTCGCGCAGCGGCTGTCGGTGACCGCGGAACAGATCATGGACCTCGCCGAGGCGCGGATCCGGGCCCAGGGCGCGTTGCGCATCGAGGTCGACGGGACGGGCGAAGCCGTCCCGGCCATCAAGAGCCTCCAGGCGCTCCTGATGGCGTATCGCGTCGTGCCGGCCGAAAGCGACCCGGAAGCGGCGGCCGACGGCGGCTGCCGCGTCGTCGTCGCCTACCGCAATCTCGCCGGCAGCGCGAAGATCGCGCTGCCCGACGCCTGGCGCGTCAATCCGGAGGATCGCCTCCTCGACGAGCTGCGCGTGCAGCCGCGCGTCGCCGCCGTCGCGATCGAGTACTCGTAGCCGCGGGTGCACCGCTCCAGGGAGTCCGGCGTCGAGGGCCGGCGGCGCGTCACGTCGACGATCGGCCTTCGAGGCCCAGCCGCGACAGCAGCGGCTGCCAGCGTTCCTCCGCGTCGAGTTCCGCGGCGGCCGCGAGCGCGCGCCGCGCGTACGTCGCATAGTCGCGCCGCACCCGCTCGAGCGCCGCGAGCAGCTCGTCCGGATCGTTGGACGCGGCCACTTCGCCGCAACCGAAGCGGCGCGCGATATCCGCCATCCACGTGCCGTCGACGGTCACGATCGGCGAGCCGGCGTTGAGTGCATCGAGCGTGATGGCGCTGATCTTGTCGGCGTACTCGTCCGGTTCGTAAGGTTGCAGGCAGATGCCGCCGCGCAGCAGGTCGGCGAAACCCGGCGCGTCGAGCGTCTGCGGCAGGGTCGCGACCAGCGGCGAATGCACGTGCGCGAGTCGCCGCAGCGCGCTGCGCGTCACCGGGTCGTGCCGCGCGTAGTGGTCGCCGGACACCTGCAGCGCGATCGGCATCTGCAGCTGCCGACGGAGGATCGCCTCGACGAGGGCCACCGCGTGATGAAAACCCTTGTCCGCCCGCGCCGCGCCGGCGACGACGACGCGACGGAACGGCTCCGCCGCGGCGCCTCCGGTGGCCGCGGCGGGCGGGCGCGGCGGCATCGGCAGCATGACGCCGGTCGCCTCGAATCCGAGATCCCGCAGCCGCGCCTCGATCGCGCGGGTCGTCCCGATCGTCACGAGATTCGGCTGGCGTCGCGCGATCCGGCGCAGCGCGCGCGCCTTCGTCGGACTCAGCGCCAGACGATGAAAATAGAGGAAGACCCGGTTCGGCCCGACGGGCCCCGCAGCGGCGCGTGCGATCGCTTCGAGGTCGAAGCGCCCGGCGGTCGGCACGAGGATCGGGCCGCCCGCGCGCAGCAGGCGCCGGTAGAGGAAATAGGCCTGCAGCTTGCGCCAACGGCGCGAGAAATGGCCCACCAGTTCGACGCTGCCGAGGTCCGCGAACAGGCGCTGCGATCCTTTGCCCGCCCACACCGTGATGGCCAGCGCGGGCGCGGCCGCATGCAGGCTGCGGAGCAGCAGGCCGCAGTGGCCGGCCTCGCTGGCCAGCGTCGGCTCGACGACATCGAGGCGGCCGTCGGCCTGGCGCGTTGCCGGGGCGCTCATGCCGTCACTCGCGGAAACTGCGGGGGAGTTCCGGCTCGCGCACGAGGCCCTGCTGCTTCTCGTAGTGCTTCGCGTAGCGGTAGAACGTGCCTTCGAAATTGGCGAATGCGATGACGAAACCGGCCCAGCCGTCGAGGAAGCCGAGCTTCACGACGTAGTGACGAAGAAATGCCGCCATCCCGTGCAGCAGCGCGCCCGCCATCGCCGGCGCGACGCGTTGCTGCTCCAGGCGCTCGACCCCGAGCGTCGAATAGCGCTGCATCTTGTGCAGGACCTGCGCGAGGTCGCGGAACGGCACCTGCGCGATCGCCTCCTGCAGGCGTCCGAGCGAGCCTTCGAGGACATACGTCTCGTGGACGGCGTCCTCGGTGTAGCGCAGCCGGCCGCGCCGGAACAACTGCGGCTGGCGATAGTCCGGGTAGTAGCCGGAATGACGGATCCAGCGACCGAAGACGTAGTTGCGCCGCGGAACGAGATAGGCGTCGTGCGCCGGGGAATCGCGGATCGTGCGGCGGATCTCCTCGGCCGCTGCGGCGGTGCAACGTTCGTCCGCGTCGAGGCTGAAGATCCAGTCACCGTCGAGTTGCGCCAGCACCTGGTTGCGCAGTCTCCCGAATCCGTCGAACGGCACCTGGATCACCCGCGCGCCGAGGCCGCGGGCGATCGCGGCCGTGGCGTCGGTGCTGTGGGAGTCGGCAACGACGATCTCGTCGGCCCAGGCGAGGCTGCGCACCGCGGCCTCGATCTTGTCGGCTTCGTTGTACGTGATCACGTAGGCCGAGATTCTCGGACCTGCGTCGGATGGGCGTGCCGGCGGCGTGCGCTGCGGTGGCTGGCTGTCGTCGATCGGCATGTTCCGGGTCGTCTGTGGTGGTCATGGCGCCGGCGCCATCGCCAAAGGCTGCGAAAGGTTGCGACCGGCGGTGACGGGCGGCGAGGCCGCGTATTATCGCGTGCCGCGGCAGCCCCGGCCGCCGGGCCGGAACCGATGCGCACGACGATCCCGATCCCGATCCTGATGTATCACCAGGTCGATGCCGCACCGCCGCGCGGCACGCCGGCGCGAGGCATGGTCGTCTCGCCGGGTTCGTTCGCTCGCCAGATGCGGATGCTGGCCGTGCTCGGGTGGCGCGGCGTCGCCATGCGCGACGTCGTCGCGCAGCTCGATGCCCCCGACGGCGAACGCATCGTCGGCATCACGTTCGACGACGGCTACCTCAACAATCTCGAGCATGCCGTTCCGATCCTGCAGCGCCATGGATTCAGCGCGACCTGCTATGCGGTGTCGTCGCTGATCGGCGACTTCAATCGCTGGGACGACGGCAAGGGGATCGCCCGCAAGCCGCTCATGAATGCGGACCACTGGCGCCGCTGGGTCGACGCCGGCATGGAAATCGGAGCGCACGGGCGCCGCCACCTGGACCTGACGACGCTCGACGACGAGGCGGCACGCGACGAGATCGCCGGCTCGCGCGACGCGCTCGAAGCACTCTTCGCGGTGCCGGTGCGCCACTTCTGCTATCCGTACGGCCGCTTCGAGGCGCGGCATCGCGCCATCGTGGCCGAGGCCGGCTTCGCGTCGGCCACGACGGTTCGACGCGGGCGCGCGACGCGCGCCTCGGATCGTCTCGAGCTGCCGCGCGTCCTCGTCGCGCAGTCGACCCACCTCGGGCACTTCCTGCTCAAGGTGGCGACCGGCTACGAGGACCGGCGCGGATGACGGCGCCGCGCGACAACGCGCCTTCGCACGCCGCGGGCCCGGCACACCGTCGGCTGCGCATCGCCGTGCTGATCCGCCGCTTCGATGCGAGCGGCGGCGGTGCCGAGCGCTATGCGACCGCGCTCGTGGCGCACTTGGCGACGCGCCACGAGTTCCATGTTTTCGCGCAGCGCTTTGGCGCCGGCGTGTCGACCGATCTGCCGGCGTCCGTGGTTCTTCACCGCGTGCCCTTCGATGGCCTGCGGCCGCGCTGGATCAACCAGCTGTGGTTCGGCGTCTGGACCTGGTGGTCGACGCGGCGCGGGTTCGACCTGGTGCATGCGCACGAGAACACCTGGCACGGCCAGGTCCAGACGGTGCACGTCCGCACCGTCTGGGTGGGCCTGTTCGCCGGGCGCGCCCGATTGCAGAGGCTGCATCGTTGGCTCAATGTCGTCACCGGGCCGCGCCTGTGGTTCTATCTGGCGCTGGAGTCCGCGCGCCTGCGGCCGGCGGCGGATCGGCTCGTGATCGCCGTGTCGCAGCCGTTGCGCGCCGAGCTGGAGGACAACTTCCCGCGGCTGCGCGGACGCGTCGAAATGCTCGCCCCGGGCGTGGACGCCGCGCGCCTGCGGCCGTCGGGCGACCCGGCGCAGCGTCGCCACGAGCGCCGGCAGGCGCGGTCGCGCTGGCCGCTCGCCGAGGACGGAACGACGCTGCTTTTCGTCGCCAACGATTTCGAGAAGAAAGGGCTGGCCGCGCTGTTTTCGGCGATGGCCCGGATGCGGCCGGGCGTCGAGCTGCTCGTCGTCGGCGGCGGCGACGCGGACGTCGCCGCATGGACGCGGCGCGCGGAGGCGCTCGGCGCGGCCGGGCGCGTCGTCTTCGCCGGGACGCTCGCGGATCCGGATGCCGCCTATCGGGCGGCCGACATCCTGGTGCATCCGACCTACGAGGATACGTTCGGGATGGTCGTCCTCGAAGCCATGGCCCACGGGCTGCCCGTCGTCGTCTCCGGCGCGGACCATTGCGGAATCGTCGCCGACCTGGTCGACGGCGTCGATGCGCTCGTGTTGCCGCGACCGGGCGATCCGGATGCCATCGACGCGGCGGTAGGGCGGCTGCTGGTCGATCCCGCCTTGCGCGCGCGCCTGGCTGCAGCCGGGCTCGCGCTGGCGCGGCAGCGCGACTGGGATCGCGTCGCGCAACGGCAGGACGAGCTGTACCGGCAACTGGCGCGCTGAGCGCGCCGTCCCGCGGCCGGCGGGCGTTGCGGGGCGGCGTGCCCGCTCTGCTATCGTGCGCCGGGTACGAACCCCCCCGGCCGAGCGACGCTCCCGCCGCCGATACATGGCGTCCACGCCTCCCCCGAACCCCGACCTGCTCGAGCACCTTCCGGCGCTGTCCGCGCCCGCAACAAGCGCCTCGTGGCCGGTTTTGTCCCGCCTGTTGCGCTACGTGCGGCCGTATCGTCGCGCCTTCCCGGTCGCGATCGCGGGCATGGCGCTGACCGCGGCCACGGAGCCGGCATTTCCTGCGCTGCTCAAGTGGCTCCTGGAACTTCAGGCGGCCGGCGCGCGGCTCGCCGACCCGCGGCTCGTCTGGGCGATTCCGGTCGGACTCGTCGTCATTTCGGTCCTGCGGTCGGTGCTGATCTACATGACCGGCTACGTGATGGCCTGGATCACGAGCCATGTCGTGAGCGACCTCCGCGGCGCGATGTTCGCGAAACTGCTGTCGCTGCCGGCGCGGTTCTACGACAACCAGTCGAGCGGCGCGTTGATCTCGAAGGTCGTCTTCGACGTCAACAACGTCACCGAGGCGTCGTCCTCGGCGCTGATCGCGGTCGTGCGCGATTCGCTGACGGTGATCGGCCTCCTCGGCTACCTCGTCTACCTGGACTGGCGCCTGACGCTGATCGTGCTGTGCGTCGGCCCGGTCGTCGTCGGCGTCGTGCGCCTGTTCAACCGCCGCCTGCGGGCCGCGAACCGCAGCGGGTACCGCTCGATGGGCATGATCACGCATATCCTCGAGGAGGCGACCGGAGCCCACAAGGTCGTGAAGATCTTCGGCGGACAGCTCTACGAGGCGCGCCGCTTCGGCGAGGTCCGCGACCGCTTCCGGCGCGCGCAGATGCGGGAGGCCGTTCCGGCCTCGGCCACGGTGCCCATCACGCAGATCGCGGTGATGATCGCGGTGGCCGTGATCATGTATCTCGCGCTGTCGCACGCGACCGCCGGCGAGGCGTCGACCGTCGGCGGCTTCGTCGCCTTCCTGGTGGCGCTCGGGATGCTGGTGGCGCCGGTCAAGCGGCTGACCGAAGTCAACAACGCGATCCAGCGCGGCCTGACCGCGGCGGGCAGCGTCTTCGCGCTGCTCGACGAACCCGGCGAGGACGACCGCGGCCAGCGCCGGCTTGGACGCGCGCGCGGCGAGGTGCGCTTCGAGCACGTGACGTTCCGCTATCCCGGTGCGGCGCGCACGTCGCTCGACGACGTCGACGTCGCGGTGCATCCGGGGGAGATCGTCGCGCTCGTCGGCGCGTCCGGCAGCGGAAAGACGACGTTCGTCTCGCTGCTGCCGCGCTTCTACGCCCCGTCCGCAGGCCGGATCCTCATCGACGGCGTCGACATCCAGCAGCTGGCGCTCGCGAGCCTGCGCGAGAACATCGCGCTGGTGAGCCAGGACGTCGTGCTCTTCAACGACAGCGTCGCGGCGAACATCGCGTACGGCCTGGCGGCCGACCGCAGCGAGGCGGACGTCATCGCCGCCGCGCGCGCCGCGCACGCGTGGGAGTTCATCGAGCAGATGCCCGATGGCCTGCGCACGATCGTCGGCGAGAACGGCGTCAAGCTTTCCGGCGGCCAGCGGCAGCGCCTTGCCATCGCGCGGGCCCTGCTCAAGGACGCGCCAATCCTGATCCTGGACGAAGCCACGTCGGCGCTCGACACCGAGTCCGAGCGCCACGTCCAGGCGGCGCTGGCGGTGCTGATGCGCGGGCGCACGACGTTCGTCATCGCGCACCGGCTCTCGACGATCGAGGGCGCGAGCCGCATCCTGGTCGTCGATCGCGGCCGCATCGTCGAGCAGGGCCGGCATGACGAGTTGCTGGCGCGCGGCGGCCAGTACGCCCACCTCCACAGCCTGCAGTTCCGGTCGGGCGACGGCGAGCCGGGAGACAGCGAATCAGGCGACGGCAAGTTCGCCGACGGCACGCCGGGCGACGCGATCGCGGGCGCGTCGGTGATCGAAGCGGAGCGCGTCCATGGGCGTTGAGGCGCCGCTGCGAGCCGCGGCCGGCGACGGCGACACGCCCGCCGGCGGCGCGCGGCGAAACGCCCTCGAGAACGCGGCGCGCTGGCTCGCCGTCGCGTCCTGCGCGGCGCTGCCGCTGCCGATCGCGACGCTGTCGATCTGCACCGGCCTTTTTGCCGTCGCGTGGCTGCTGTCGGGGCTGCAGGCCGGCAACTTCGCGATGCGCTGGCGGCGGATTCGCACGCATCCGGTCGCGCGCGCCGCGCTGGCGCTGTTCGCCTGGATCGCCGTCGCGATGCTGTGGTCGCCGGCGCCCTGGCGCGCCTCGGTCGATGCCTGGTGGCATTACCGCGGGCTGCTGCTGCTCGCGGTGGCATTGAGCATCGTCGAGGAGCCGGCCTGGCGCTGGCGGGCGATCGTCGCGTTCCTCGGTGGATTCGCGCTGGCGCTGGCGGTTTCCTACCTGCGACGGCTCGGCGTGCTGCCGCTCTACGACCACGGCGGGCGCTATTCCGGCTTCTGCGGGCACGCCGGATTCAGCCTGATGCTGGCGCTCGTCGCCTACACGATGCTATGGCTGTGGCGCGTGCGGCCGCGGCAGCGGGCGATCTGGGTCGTCTACGGCATCGCGGCGCTGTTCAATCTCTACTTCATCAACGACGGGCGGACCGGCCAGGTGGCTTTCCTCGCGCTGCTGCCGCTCGCGGCCGTGCACCTCTTCAGCATGCGCGGCCTCGCGTTCGGCGCGATCGCCGCCGTGGTGCTGGCCGTCGGCGTCTACGAGACGGCGCCGCGCTTCCGGCAGCGGATGGACCAGAGCGCGAGCGACATACGCGGCTTCGAGGAGCGGGGCGACCCGCTGACCGTCGAGGGTCAGCGCCTGTCGTTCATCCGCAACACGAGGACGCTGATCCTCTCGCATCCCTGGTTGGGGGGCGGCACCGGAAGCTTCATCTACGAATATGCCCGCCTCGGACCGCGGCTCGATCCGCCGAATTCGCTGGTCACCCACAATCCGCACAACGACTACCTGATGATCTGGAGCCAGCAGGGGCTGCCGGGCTTGGCGCTGCTGTTCTGGCTCTGGGCCAGCCAATGGCGCTACGCGAGTCGCAAGCCGGAGGCGCCGCGCTACCTGACCTACGGCCTGATGCTGCTCATCGCGATCGGCGGCCTCGTCAACTCGTTCCTGCTCGACACGCTGGAGAGCCACATCTACGCGCTGCTGACGGTCGCGTTCGGCGACGCCTGGCCGCGGTCCGACTCCAGCGCATAGAGCACGGCGCGTTCGACGACGCGCGCGTCCGGCCAGCCATCGCTGTCCCCGACGCGGGTCACGTTCGGTCCCCAGGGTTGCGTGACGTCGGGCTGCGTCACGCCGAAGATGCTGACGAGCGGGACGCCGACGGCCGCGGCGAGGTGCCCCGGTCCGCTGTCGTTGGCGACGACGAGGCGGCTTGCCGCGAGAAGGGCGGCGAAGGTCGCGACATCGGTGGTCGGCAGGATCGTTGCGCCCGGCAGCAGGCGTGCGACCGCATCGTGCTCGCCCGGGCCCGGACAGCCGACGACGCGGTGACCGCGCCGCGCCAGCGTCTCGCACAGCGCCGTGAAGCCGGCCCAGGCCTTGACGCGGCCGCGGTGCAGGCCGACGGCGACCGGGCACAGGACGCAGAATGCCCCGTCGACGCCCGCGGCGCGCAGGGTGTGGCGCGCGCGCTCGCGAGGCGCGTCGGCCAGCGGGAGGTCCAGCGCCGCGGGGATTGCCGGCATCAGGTCCGGCAAGTCCGCCGGCGCGCCGCCGCGAATCGCGGCGGCGGCGAGGCGCGCGTAGTAGACGACCATGTGCGGCGGCGGACCGGCGGGAACGTCCAACGCGTGGCGCAGCAGCACGCGCCGGCCGTCGGTCGCATAGCCGGTGCTGCGCAGGCCCGCGAGACGGAATTCGAGCGCCGTGGAGAACGAGTTCGTGAGCAGCAGGCCGTCGCCGCCGCCGCCGCGTTGTCGCAGCAGCGCGAGGCGAGGCAGCCGCTGCGCCGGCAGCGGCAGCACCTCCCAGCCGCAGCCGGCGAACAGCTCGCCGGCCCACGGCTTGCCGGCGAGCACCGGCCGGCGGCCGGCGCGTTGCAGCAGGCGCAGGGCCGGCAGCGCCATGCAGGCGTCGCCGAGGTGGTTCGGCAGGCGCACCACGATGCGCGCGGCCTCGAGCATTCCGTTTCCCGTGTTCCCTCAGGTGAGGACGATGTCGTACTGCTCCTGCGTGTAGACGGATTCGACCTGCATCGAGACCGGCTTGCCGATGAAGTCCGACAGCATCGCGAGCGCCTGCGACTCCTCTTCCAGGAACATGTCGATCACCGACTGCGAGGCGAGCAGCCGGAACTCCTTCGCGTTGCCGAACTGGCGCGCCTCGCGCAGGATTTCGCGCAGGATCGCGTAGCAGACGGTGCGCGCGGTCTTGATCGTCCCGCGGCCGCCGCAGACGGCGCACGGTTCGCACAGGATGTGGGCGAGCGATTCGCGCGTGCGCTTGCGCGTCACCTCGACCAGGCCGAGCTGCGTGAAGCCGCTGATCGTCACGCGCGTGCGATCGCGGGCCAGCGCCTTGCGCAACTCGCCCAGCACGGCGTCGCGATGCGCGGCCGACGCCATGTCGATGAAGTCCACGACGATGATTCCGCCGAGGTTGCGCAGCCGCAACTGGCGCGCGATCGCCTGCGCCGCTTCCAGGTTCGTCTTGAAGACCGTGTCGTCGAAATTGCGGTTGCCGACGAACCCGCCCGTGTTGACGTCGATCGTCGTCATCGCCTCGGTCTGGTCGATGATGAGGTAGCCGCCGCTTTTCAGGTCGACGCGGCGTGCCAGCGCGCGCTCGATCTCCTCGTCGATCTGGTAGAGGTCGAACAATGGGCGTTCGCCGCCGTAGTGCTGCAGCCGCGCGACAACCTGCGGCACGTACTGGTTCGCGAACGCCTGCAGCATCACGAAGTTCTCGCGCGAGTCGACCTGGATCGCGTCGGTCTGGTCGGTCACGACGTCGCGCAGCACGCGCTGCCCGAGCGACAGTTCCTGGTACAGCAGCGCCGGCGCCGGCACCTGGCGGCTCGCCGCCAGGATCTGGGCCCAGCGCTTGTGCAGGTACTCGACGTCGCTGCGCAGGTCGTCCTCGGTCGCGTCCTCGGCGCTGGTGCGCACGATGTAGCCGCCGCCCATGCCCGGCGCGAGCAGGCGTGCGATCGTCTCGCGCAGGTGGGCGCGTTCCGCCTCGTCCTCGATCCGTTGCGACACGCCGATGTGCGGATCCTGCGGCAGGTGGACGAGCATCCGGCCGGCGAGGCTGACCTGCGTCGATAGTCGTGCGCCCTTCGTGCCGATCGGGTCCTTGATGACCTGGACGAGCACCGAGTCGCCCTCGTGCAGCAGGCGCTCGATCGGCGGCGGCTTCTCGGCGCCGTGCTGCCGCGACTCCCAGATGTCGGCGACGTGCAGGAATCCGGCGCGTTCCAGCCCGATGTCGATGAACGCCGACTGCATCCCCGGCAGGACCCGCGCGACGCGGGCGAGGTAGATGTTGCCGACGAGCCCGCGCGTGGCGCTGCGCTCGATGTGCAGTTCCTGCACGACGCCCGCGAGCAGCACGGCGACGCGCGTCTCCTGCGGCGTGATGTTGATGAGGATGTCTTCCATGGTCCCGCCGCTGTTCAGTCCAACCCGATCCCGGCGGCCGCCAGGAGCCGCGCGGCCGTCTCGAGCGGCAACCCCATGATGCCCGAGTAGCTGCCTTCGATGCGCGCCGCGAAGGCGGCGGCGCGTCCCTGGATCGCATAGCCTCCGGCCTTGTCGTAGGGTTCCGCGCTGGCCGCGTAGCGCCGGATCTCGTCGGCCGACAGCGCGCGGAAGTGGACCGCGGAGATGGAGGTTTCCGCCAGGAACCGCTCGAACGCGCCGCCGGCGTGCAGGGCCAGCACGACGGCCGTCCTCACCTCGTGGGCCCGCCCGGAGAGGCGGGCGAGGAACGCGGCCGCCTCGTCGGCGTCGCGCGGCTTGCCGAGCACGTCGCCCTCGACGATCACGACGGTGTCGGCGGCGAGCACCGGCAGCCCGGGCAGGTCGCGGGCCCGCGCGAGCGCCAGCCCGCGGCGCGCCTTCTCCGCGGCGACGCGCTCGACATAGGTTGCGGCGGGTTCGCCGAGGTGCTGCGACTCGTCGCTGCCGGCGCCGACGTCGAGGACGTCGAAGCGCGCGCCGATCTGCAGCAGCAGTTCGCGCCGGCGCGGGCTCGCCGATGCGAGGTAGAAGTCGGCCGCGCCCTGGCGCGCGTGGATCATCGGCGGCGATCCGTCAGGCGCGGTGGTACGGGTGGCCGGCACCGATCGACCAGGCGCGGTAGAGCTGCTCGACCAGCATGAGGCGCGCCAGGGCGTGCGGCAGCGTCATGCGCGACAGCGAGACGACGGCGCGTGCGCCGCGGACGAGATCCTCGTCGAGGCCGTCGGCGCCGCCGATGACGAATCCCAGCAGCCGGCCCGGGGCGGCCCAGCGCGCGCAGTTCGCCGCGAAGTCCGTCGTGGCGAATTCGCGTCCGCGCTCGTCAAGCACGACCATCGGCGCGCCCGTCGGCAACGCGGCACGAAGGCGCTCCGCCTCCGTCGCGCGCAGGCGCTCGATGCTCGCGGACCCGCGCGCGACCGCCTTCACGGCGCGGACCGTGACGCTGTAGTCGGCCGGGAAGCGCTGCAGCAGTTCGTCGATCGCCGCCTCCGCCCATGGCGGCAGCCGCGTGCCGACGGCAGCGATCGTGACGCGCACCGCGCTGCCTTTCGCGCCGGGGACGCGACGGGCGTCAGCCGGAGCGGGCCGAGCCGCGGACCGTGCGCGCGGCCGCGGTCGATCGCGTCCGCGACGGTTTCGCCAGGCCGGGCAAGGTGCGTGGCGCCGTGTCGCCGTCGGCGGCGGCGCTCCGGGCCGCCGCCTTCGTGGCCGCGGAGGGGCGCAGCCGCACCGGCTTGCCGCCCCAGATCTCCTCGAGCGCGAAGTGCGCGCGCACCGGCGGCAGCATGATGTGGACGACGACGTCGCCGGTATCGACGAGAACCCATTCGCCGCTATCGGTGCCCTCGACGCTGATGATCTGGCCGCCGGCGGCCTTGACCTTCTCGGCGACGTTGGAGGCGAGCGCGCGGGTCTGCCGGTTCGAGGAGCCGCTGGCGAGCACGACGCGGTCGAAGAGGTCCGACAGGCCGATCGTGTCGTAGATCCGGATGTCCTGCGCCTTGACGTCTTCCAGCGCGTCGACGATCGTGCGCTGGAGCTTTCGGATGTCCATGTCGTGTCGGTTGAGGCAGCGCCTGCCCGCGGTTCAGCCTGGAGATGCCGGGGCCGGATCGGTGCCGTAGAGTCGGTGAAGCCGAATATAGTCCAGGACCGCGGCCGGCAGGAGCCGAGCGAGCCGGTCGAGCTCCTGCGGAGTCGCCGCGGCGCGCACGAGGTGGCGGATTTCGGTGGCCGAACAATCGATCGGCGCCATCGGGATCCGGAAGATCGAGCCCCCCGCGGCGCGCGGTGCGCTGCCGGGCGGGGCACGGTGCGCCCGCAGCCAATCGGCAAGCTCGCCGTGGCCGGCGTCCGCCATGGCCGCGTCGCCGGGGCGCGCGGCGACGCCAAGGTGCGTCAGCTCGATGATCGCCCGCCATTCGCGCCAGCTGTCGAAGCGCTGCAACTGGTCATCGCCGAGCAGAAGGACGAGCGCGACGTCCGCGCCGAGCTCGGCGCGCAGTTCGCGCAGCGTGTCGATCGTGTACGTCGGCCCCGGGCGGTCGATTTCGCGTCGATCGATGGACATCCGGCTCTCGCCGTGCAGGGCCAGTTCGACCATGTCGGCTCGAGCCGCGGCCGGGCTCACGTCCGGCTTCTGCCACGGCTGGCCTGCGGGCAGGAAGCGGACCTGCGCCAGCCCGAGGTGGGCGATCGCGGTTCGCGCGAGCTGCAGGTGCGCGACGTGGATCGGATCGAAAGTCCCGCCGAGCAGCCCGATGGGACCGGTCGTTGCGCCCTCGAGCGCGCCGTTGGACGTCACGTCCGGCAGATTCTTCGGTGGCGGGGCCGGGGACGGCCTCAGACCCAGTCGCGCGGTGGCAGGAACTCGGCGTAGAGCGCCGCTTCCGGCGTGCCCGCCTCCGGCTTCCAGTCGTAGCGCCACGCGGCCGAGGGCGGCATCGACAGCAGGATGGACTCGGTTCGTCCGCCGGACTGCAGGCCGAAATGCGTTCCGCGGTCGAGCACGAGGTTGAATTCGACGTAGCGCCCGCGCCGGTAGGCCTGGAACCCGCGCTCGCGATCGCCGTAGGCGAGCTCGCGCCGGCGCTCGACGATCGGCACGTAGGCCGCAAGGAAGGCATCGCCCACCGCGCGGACCATCGCGAAGCTGCGCTCGAACCCGAGCTCGTTGAAATCGTCGAAGAAGATCCCCCCGATGCCGCGCGCCTCGCCGCGATGCGGCAGGAAAAAGTAGCGGTCGCACCACGCCTTGAAGCGTCCGTGCAGGTCGCTGCCGAACGATTGGACGGCATCGCGGCAGGTCGCGTGAAAATGCCGGGCGTCGTCGACGAACGGGTAATAGGGCGTCAGGTCCATGCCGCCGCCGAACCACCAGACGTCCGCTGCGTGCGTCGCCCGCGCGACGAGGAAGCGGACGTTCATGTGCACCGTGGGCACGTAGGGATTGCGCGGATGCAGCACGAGCGACACGCCCATCGCCTCGAATCCGCGACCGACGAGTTCCGGCCGGTTGGCTGCCGCCGACGGCGGCAGCTTGCGGCCGCGGACGTCCGAGAAGCCGACGCCCCCGCGCTCCAGCAGGCCGCCGTTTTCGACGATCCGCGTGATGCCGCGTCCCTGCAGCTCGGAGGCCTGCGGCTTTTCCCATGCGTCCTCGCCCCACGGCTTGGCGTCGAAGGCCTCGAAGCGCTCGACGATCCGCCGTTGCAGGTCGACGAGGTACGTGCGCACGGCACCGGCATCGACTTCGGTCATCGCTCAGGCCTCCCCGGTCTTTTCGGTCGCGGCCGCGCGCGCCGCCGTGCGGCGGCCGACGGCGCGATGGCCGATGTCGGAACGGAACTGCATGCCGCTCAGGTGGATTCGGCCGATGGCGTCGTAAGCGCGCCGCTGCGCGGCGCTCACCGAGTCCCCGAGCGCCGTCGCGCACAGCACGCGGCCGCCGCTGCTCACCGGCTGGTCACCCCGCAGCGTCGTGCCGGCGTGGAAAACCACGCAGTCCTCGGCGTCCGGCGGCACGTCGGCGATCGGATCGCCGCTTCGTGGCGAGTCGGGGTAGCCGTGGGCCGCGACGACGACGCCGAGCGCGGTCCGCCGGTCCCAGGTCGCCTCGATCGCGTCCAGGCGCCCGTCGATGGCATGTTCGACCAGGTCCACGAGGTCGGTGCGCAGGCGCATCAGGATCGGCTGCGCTTCCGGGTCGCCGAGCCGGCAATTGAATTCGAGCACGCGCGCCTGTCCCTTGCCGTCGATCATCAGCCCGGCATACAGGAAGCCGCTGTAGGGCGTGCCCTCGGCCGCCATGCCCTGGACGGTCGGGAGGATCACTTCACGCAGCACGCGTGCGTGGATCGTCGGCGTCACGACCGGCGCCGGCGAGTAGGCTCCCATCCCGCCCGTGTTCGGCCCGCGATCGCCGTCGAGCAGCCGCTTGTGGTCCTGGCTGGATGCGAGCGGCAGCACGTGGCGGCCGTCGCACATCACGATGAAGCTCGCCTCTTCGCCGTCGAGGAAGTCCTCGATCACCAGGCGTGCCTCGCCACCGACCGGCGTACCGGACCCGAGCAGAGCGTCGATGGCCGCGTGCGCCTGCGCGACGGTTTCGGCGACGACGACGCCCTTGCCGGCGGCAAGGCCGTCGGCCTTGATCACGATCGGCGCGCCGCGCGATTCGACGTACGCGCGGGCCGACGCGGCATCGGTGAACGTCGCGTAGCCCGCCGTCGGGATCGCGTGGCGCGTCATGAACGCCTTGGCGAAATCCTTCGAGCTTTCGAGCTGCGCCGCGGCGCGCGTCGGGCCGAAGATGCGCTGGCCGCGCGAGCGGAACTCGTCGACGATACCGGCCGCCAGCGGCGCCTCCGGCCCGACGACGGTGAACGAGATGCCTTCGGACGCCGCGAGGTCGGCGAGCTGGCGCGGGTCGGCGTACGCGACGTTGCGCATGCGCTTGTCGCGTGCGGTGCCGCCATTGCCCGGCGCGACGAGCACCGTCTGCACGCGCGGGGATTGCGCGAATTTCCACGCCAGCGCGTGCTCGCGCCCGCCGGAGCCGACGACAAGGACGCGCAGCTGCTCGCGTCCCGATGTCGCGCGTACGCGCTGCGCGGCCGGCCGCGGCGACGATGACGTCGCGCCCGGCTGTCCCGGCGCCCTGGGGCTCATGCGGCGGTGCCCATCAATCGGCGAAGGTCGCGGAGGTGTAGACGTGCTGGACGTCGTCCAGGTCCTCGAGTGCCTCCAGCAGGCGCTGCATCCGGGCCGCCTCGTCGCCACCGAGCGCCGTCTCGTTCAACGGCTTCATGGTCACCTCGGCGACCTCGGCCTTCAGGCCGGCGCGTTCAAGCGCCTCCTTCACCGTCGCCAGTTGGCCCGCCTCGCACAGGACCTCGACCGAGCCGTCGTCGTTGGAGAAGACGTCGTCGGCACCGGCATCCAGCGCCGCCTCCAGGACCTTTTCTTCCGATGTGCCCGGTGCGAACAGCAGCTGGCCGCAATGGCGGAACTGGAACGCGACCGAACCGTCGGTACCGAGGTTGCCGCCGTTCTTCGAGAACGCATGCCGCACTTCGGCGACCGTGCGCGTCCGGTTGTCGGTCAGGCAGTCGACGATCACTGCGGCGCCGGCGACGCCGTAGCCTTCGTAGCGGACTTCCTCGTAGTTGACGCCCTCGAGCTTGCCGCTGCCGCGCTGCACCGCCTTGTTGATGGTGTCCTTCGGGACGTTGCCGGCCGAGGCCTTCTCGAGCGCGAGGCGAAGCCGCGCGTTCATCGCCGGGTCCGCGCCGCCGTCGCGCGCCGCGACCGTCACCTCGCGAATGATCTTCGTCCATAGCTGGCCGCGCTTCGCATCCTGGCGGTTCTTGCGGTGCTGGATGTTGGCCCACTTGGAATGACCCGCCATGGCGCGACCTCGATGACCTTGAGCAAGATGATCGTCCTGCGGACGACGGATCCGGGACGAAACCGGAAAGTCTAGCATTCGATCGCGGACATCCCGGCGCCCTCGTCGCCGGCCCGCGCCGCCGGTCGGGCCGCGCATGGCACTCGCGGCGGCCGGCTGCTGCAATCGGCGCCGCCGGGCGCATCGCACGCCGGGGATCTTGCTGCCGATGCGAAGGCTTGTCATCATCGGCACGTGAGATGCCGCCGCGCGGTGGTTGCGCGGCGCCGACCGGGGAGCTCGACCGGATGACGTACGCGCCAACGATCGCGCAGCCGATCTCGATTGCAGGTTTCAAGGACGTCTATCGCGTGCCGCGCGTCGAGGCGGCGCTTGCGGAGCTCGAGGAGCTCGGAACGGGCGCCAACGACGCGCTGCGCGCGACGTACGTCCGGATGATCCGCTCCGGCGGCCAGCGGTTCACGATCAAGCCGGCCGCGCTGCCGGACGTCGAGGCGCTGATCGAGGAGTTGCCGAACTTCGCCGAGCCGCTGCAGGACATCCGCCGCCAGCTCGCGCTGAGCCTGGCCGGGTGCGACGGCATCGAGCTGTCGCCGATGCTGCTGCTCGGCGACCCCGGCATCGGAAAGACCCATTTCGCGAGGCGCGTCTCCCGGCTGCTGGGGACCGGCTACCACTTCGTCGGGATGAGTTCGCTCACCGCCGGGTGGATCCTGTCCGGGGCTTCGGCGCAATGGAAGAACGCGCGCCCCGGCAAGGTCTTCGACGCGCTCGTCAACGGTGACTACGCCAATCCGGTCATCGTGGTCGACGAGATCGACAAGGCGGGCGGCGACCAGCAATACGATCCGCTCGGCAGCCTCTACGCGTTGCTGGAGCCGGAGACGGCAACCGAATTCGTCGACGAGTTCGCCAACGTCCCGATCGACGCCTCCGATGTCGTATGGATCGCGACGGCCAACGACGCGCGCGCGATTCCGGAACCCATCCTGAACCGGATGAACGTCTACGAGATCGATCCGCCCGACGACGACGGCGCGCGGCGCGTGGCGGCCAGCATCTACCGCGAGCTGCGCGACGAACACGCGTGGGGCCGGCTGTTCCCGGAATACCTCGACCCGCAACTCGTGGCGCGCGTCGCGCGGCTCAAGCCGCGCGAGATGCGGCGCGTGCTGCTCGCGGCATTCGGCAACGCGAAGCTCGATGACCGCCACGCGATCGAAGGCGACGATATCGTCGAGGACCGCGTCGCAAGGCGGCCGCGGATCGGGTTCTGAGCGGGAATGCCGGCCGGCGGGCACCCTCTCCCCCACCCCGCTCCCGCTGGCGCGGGCGAGGGGAGTTCCGGCGTCAGCCTTTTGGGCGACGGTTCAATTGCGAAACGTCCGCACGAGCGTGACCAAAGGCAGACGGAATATCTCCGCCGCTCGGCTTCCTAGAACTTCCCGATGACGTCCACGCCGGCCGGCGCGCTTCCGACGTAGCCGACGGCGCCCGGCGAACGCTTCACGAAGTCGATGACCTCGATGTCGCTACCCTTCACGGCCGGCGGCGTGAGACCGTCGCGAAAGGACTTCTTCGTCCACGCGCTGCCGTACTTCGCGGCGTCCATCTTGAGCACCTTGGCAAGGAACGCGTCCTGCACGGCGGAATTGTCGACGGGGACGAGCTTCACGCTGCCGGCGAACTGCTTGTCGCCGAGGTAGACGTCGTGCGCATCGCCCAGCGTGATCGACGTGCCGTGGTTGGCGATCAGGTAGATGTCCCCCGCGGCAGCGGCGGAAGACAGCGCCAGCGACAGCAGGCCGGCTGCGGCGGCGGCGATCGATAAGGGCTTGATCTTCATCCTGGAATCCTGCAATCGGTGGGTATCAGAAGCGGACGGCGATCTGCAGGCGAACTTCGTTGTAGCTCTGCAGCCCGCGATCATGGTAGACGGTGGAACCGTACTCCGCCTTCAGCGCCGTGTTGCGCGCCAGGTCGTAGCGCAAGCCGCCGACGTAGCGGCGATAGGACGCGCCGATGGGCGCCGCGAGCGCCGCGAAATAGTTGTCCGCCTGGTCGAGTTGTGCCTCCTCCCAGCGCGCGTAGGGGGTCCAGGCGCCCAGCAGCGTGTAGCCGACCTGCGAATAGGCCGCCCAGCTGTTGTGCGTCGAGCCATCGCTGCTGGTGTTCGTGTCGTGGAACCGGTAGTACTCGTTCAGGATTTCCCAGTCGTTCGCGACGTAGACCGCATACGCACCCGCGAAGCTGACCTGCGTCGTGTCCGGGGCCGGCGCCACATCGTCCGTCGTGCGCCAGCGCATCGCGTCGACGCCGAGCTTCAGGCCGTCGAGCGCGCCGCCGAACTCGTAGCCGACGTTCACGAGCGATGAGGCGCTATGGTTGTTCGATCCCAGCAGGTTCATGTCGACCTGCCCGGTTCCCATCTGGCCGCCGTTCGTGAGGATCCGCGGGCTGTTGCCGACCGTCGCGTCGTAGGTCAGGCGGCCGCTGCCGAGTCTGGCGTGGCCTGTCGCCCACAGGCCGACCGTGTGCGCCGGCATGAGGCCATAGGTGTCCTCGAACGCGAGGAACTTCGGGCGCTGCGCCGACGTCTGGATCTGCGGTCCATGGTGGAACGCGGTGTTCCAGTAGCCGTAGGGCGTGTGGAATCGCCCCGCCCAGACCGTGAGTTCGTCGCCGGCGACATACCCGACCTGCAGGCGTTCCATGTCGATGCCGACTTGCTGGTCGTACTCGCTGGTTTCGATCGCGATTTCCATCAGCGTCTTGATGCGCGGGCCGATCTCCGGGTTCAGGTAGAAGTCGATCGCCTTCTCGTTTGCGCCGTTCGCCGGGTTGCTGCTGTTCGGATCGGTATGCGTGTAGAAGCGCGCGCCGACGTCGGCAAATCCGTGCAGCGGGACGCCGGTGTCGGTATTCATCCGGCTGACGCTCTGCGAGAGCTGCTCGACCTGCGTCGTCAGCTCGTCGATCCGCGAATCGGCGGCGGGTGCGGCCGCCGGCGGCGGCGACGCGGCGGCCGCAGGGGCAGCGGTGGGCGCAGGCCCCGGCACAGCCAAAGGCGCGGGCACGGCGGCACCGGCCCCGAGCTGCCTCTGCAACTGCTGCACCTGTTGATTGAGCTCGTCGATCCGCTGCACGCTCTGCTCGAGCTTGCGTTCGAGATCGCGAAGATGGGCCTCGGTGTCGCCCGGTTGAGCATCGGCCGCCTGGCAGGTTGCCGCGTGCATTCCGACCGTGCCGGCGACGGCAATCGCAATACAGAGTCTTTTTGACGTCATCGATGTTCCCCCTGCCGTTGGTTCCGGCGATGTCTTGAGTTATCCGTCGGCTGCGCGTCGGGCCCTTTTTCGGCCTCGGGCGCGCGCCGGGCGGTTCGAGCCGTCGGACAGGTTATGCGGCGGGGTGTCGACCCGATCGGTCGAAAAATCGAGCGGGGACCTTGCAATTCGAGGCGCGGCCGATTTCGTGGCCGAATTTGTGGCCGAATTTGTGGCCGAATGAAGGGACGATCAGCGGCCGCATCTGCGGCTTCTCCGCGCGGGCCGGCGATTGCACTCAGTCCGACTGCGGCAATACCTCGGCGCTGCGGACGTCGGCGAGCGACGCGAAATACGCGAGCAGCGAGGCGCGGTCGTCGTCGTCGACGATGCGGCCCAGGGGCATCCGCCCCGCGCCTGCCTGCACCGACAGCCGCCAGCGGATTTCGTCCAGGAGCGTGCCGTGCCGGAACCCCGGATTCCGCAGCCGCGCAGCAAGTGCCGTCGGACGGTCGAAGGGAATCGGCGGGCCGACGCCCGTCGAATGGCATCCGACGCACGCTTCGATCAGCCCGACGCGGGCGGCTTCCAGCGCGGGCGCGCTGTCCGCCGGCGCCGGATCTGCCCGCGCCAGCAGGTCGCGACTGCGCCGGGCGAGGTAGGCGCAGTAGCCTTCCCGGCCGTTTTCGGCGCGAAAGTCGTAGCGATGCAGGAGGTCGTCGTCGTCCCGGGCGACGAGGCGGCGCACGTCGCGCGACATTTCGGCGCCGGCGCCCGGCGACCAGGCGTAGTCGTACGTACCTTTCTCCAGCGCCATGGTCCACCGATCCGTCGGCAACCGCAGTTCGCGCTCGACGACGAAGCGGAACCGATCGAGCGTCTCCGGCGCATCGAGTCGTCCTTCGTCGCCGCTTTCCAGGCTTGCGGCGCGCAGGCGTTTGAGCCGCAGCAGTTCAGCGTTCGCGCGGGCTGAACCGGCGCCGAATTGCGCCAGCGCCTCGTCCACGCCGCGGCGCCGGTCCTCCGGGTAGAACGCCGCCAGGCCGTTGCATTCCGGTTCGATCGCCCCGAGCAGGAGGTAGCGGGCGTCGGTGAATCGAGGGTTTGCGGCGAGCGCCTCGAGGATCTGCGCAAAGTTCAGTCGCCCCAGCGCCGCGCCGAGCGCTTCGTTGGGCGCGACGCCCTCGGTGCCCTGGTATCGCTCGCGCGCCGAGGGCTTGAACGTGCGCGTATCGGCGAAGCGCTCCGCCGCGAGCAGTGTCCGATACCTCGGATGGCGCGGCTGCTCCTGCAGGAAGGCGCGAACCGCGTCGGCTTCGTGCGCCGAGAGCGCCGCTCCGTAGCGTTCGCCTAGGATGCCGGGCCAGAAGGGATGGCTGTCCCAGATCGGGCGCGCCGGGGTTCCATGGCAGGCCGTGCATCGCGCGGGATTCGGCGGCGAAAATCGAACGGGCGAGCTCGCATCCGAGGCCGCCGGGAAGGCGATCTCGCGGTACGTGAACGTCTTCGTCCGCTCGTCGAACTCCATCGTTTCGAGCGCGTTGTAGCCGGCCTCCCCGGCGTCGCCGTTGAACGAGACGATGAATCGTGCCTCCGGCCCGTAAAGCAGCACGCGCGGATGCGCCTCGCTGGCGCCCTGCAGGCTGCGGCTGCGGAAGACGAGCGCGTAGCTGGAACGCATCGTCGGCGGAAGCCAGGGTAGGACCTCCTCGACCGAGCGCGCTTCGCGATCGACGATCAGCTTTTGCAGGCCGGCGAAGTCCATTGACGCGGCAGCTTGGGCGATGAGGCCGAACGCGCACGCCGCGAGCGCCCGCCGTCCGAGCCCGCCGGACCAGCGCCAATCCGCACGGCGAATGCCTCGGCCGCGCAGGATCCCGGTCCATGGGGGCGCGGCCCGCGCCATGACGTTGGCGTTCCTCCGCATGCGACGCATTTTCGGGAACGTCGCGCTGCGAAATCGCGCGAAATGCCGGCCGTCGACCGGTCATCCGAAGCGATTGTGGCGCCGCGGCCGTGCGATGCTGAAGCCCTTGAAACGTCAAGGACGTTGCGACGGCAAGGACCCGGCGGCGCCATGAACGCACGAACGACGACATCGACGACACGGAGGCTTCGCGCGGCTCTCGCGTCGATCGTCGTTATCGCGGGCGCCGCGCTTGGAACCGCCGCGCAGGCCAGCGGCGTGGCCACCGGTTCGCGGCTCGCCGCGCTTTCATCGGCGCGCTGGACCGAGTCCGACGGGTCCACGCTCCGAATTGCCGAGCTCCAAGGCAAACCGGTCATCATCACGATGTCGTACGCGACGTGTCGCAAGACCTGCACGACGACGGCGCTCGTCATGCGCGAGATGCAGGACATCCTCGCGCGCCGAGGCGTTTCGGCGGAGTTCGTCGTCGTGACCTACGATCCGGAGCGCGACACGCCGCAGGAATGGCAGCGCTACCGGTCCGCGCGCGGACTGACGGCCGCCAACTGGCATTTCCTCTGCGGTTCGAAGTCCGACACCCGGGCGCTGGCGGCGGCGCTGGACCTTCGCTACTGGGTCATGGACGACCACGTCCAGCATGACTTCCGCGTCGTGCTGTTCGACGCGTCCGGTCACATGGCAGGCGACGTCGAGTGGGACGGACGCACCGATCTCGAGCGGGCGCTTTCGGTCCTCTGACGCGCCACGGTTTCGGACCCCGCGGTTTGCGAATGCGACATCGCACGCTTTGACCCCGCGGTTTGATTTTGACCCCGCGGTTTTTCGTCGGCCCTTCCCGCCGCATTCGCTCGCGCGGGCGAGGGGAGTTCCGGAGTCATGCCGTCAGCGACTGTTGCGGTCGCCGGAAGCCTGTCGGTTCGGGGTTGCCGCGGCGTTCGCTGGGGCTGCGGGCGGCATCGAGCTCATCACGCGCCGGTAGACCGGCCCCCAGATCGGGTGCCCGATCTCGGCCTCGGTCAGGCGGAATCCGCGATCGGCCGCGATGGCGTTGTGGAAGCCCTGTTCGCACTCGGGGATGCGGTTGAACGCGCAGGCGATGAAGGCCAGGTACTTGTACGCCACGGCGACGTCGTGCGGATCCTTCAGCCCGGCGCCGAGCGCCGCCTTGAACGACACTTCGGCGCGATCGAACGTTCCTTCGTCGTAGAGGCGGATCCCATTGACGAGCGCGCGCTCGGCGGGCTGGTCATAGAGCAGGGCAATGCTGCGTGTCGGCGGGGGCGGCGGAGGCGCCGGCGGCTCGGTCTGGCAGGCCGCCAGAATCAGCAGGGGTAGTGCCAGCGCGAGCCGGCGGCCGCGGGGGATCTGCATGGACCTCACTCGAATCGGTGCTCGATGATCAGGGGCCGCGCCGGGTCGATGTCGACGTCGCCAATCCACGCCGGCTGGTTGCCATGGCGAATCTCGATCGTATGGCGTCCGGCAGCCAGCGTGACGTGCGAAAGGGGAGGCGCCACGCCGGTCGGGCGGCCGTCGATGATGATCTCTCCCCACGGCGCGATATCGAACTGCAGCCGTCCATTGCCGCTGACGACCGCGGGGGCGGCGCCCGGTGCCGTTGCCGGGGCGCCCGCCGTCGGCGCTTGCGGCGCGAGGCCCGGCGTGGCGCTGCCGGGCACCACGATCGGCCCCGGACCGCGATGCTCGCGCTGCCCGAGCGCGGCGAGCAGCGTGCCGAGTCCCATGGCGACGAGGATGATCAACGCCGCCGCCGTCAACACGAAGCGGTGGCGCTGCACGACCGGCACGACCTGGTCGATGAACCGGTCGACGAAATCCCCGATGCTGCGCCCGAGGCTGGGCGGCGCCGGCGGCTCGATCGCCGCGGCAGCGGCCGCGGCTTCGACGGCAGCGACTTCGGCCGACGACGCCGGCGTCGAAGCCGTCGCGGATCCACCCGACGAAGCCGGCGGTTCGTTCGTGAATTTCTTCGACACGATGCTGCCCGGTGGCGCGGACAGCGGCAGGCCGAGCGTCGCCGGGGCGATCGCGCTGGACCGCTCGTTCCAGATGTACGACGTGAGCGCATCGCGAAGCGCACCGGCGGTCGCGACGGCGCGCGGCGGCTTCGGGTCGAGTGACGCATCGACGAGGCGCGCCAGCGCGAGCGGGATGTCGGGGCGCATCGAGGCCACCGGCGCGAAGCCGTTGGCGGTGGCCTGGGCGCCGGGCGCCGGTGGACGCGGGGCGCGCCCGGTGAGCATCATGTGCAGCAGCACGCCCACGGCACGGACGTCGGCGCGCAGCGTCTCGGCGCTCGGCTCGCTCTGGAAGTAGGGCAGGCGGTCCGCGGTTCGCGCCAGCGCGTCGTCGCCGGTCGCGCCGGCATCGATCCATCCGCCGAACCCGGAAATCTTGGGGGTGCCGTCCGCGAGCAGGAAGACGTGCTGCGGTCCCAACTGGCCGTGGGCGACGCCTTGACCGTGCGCATAGTCGATCGCATCCGCGATGCGCGCCGCGATGCTCGCGCATTGCGCAAAAGGCGGGCGGACACCGTGCGCGAGGATGTCGTGCAGCGGGCGCCCGGCCACGCGTTCGATCACGAGATAGCCGAAGTCATGGCTGAGCCCGGCGTCGAACACGGTCAGGATGTGCGGGTGGTGCAGGCGCCCCGCGGCCTGCGCCTGGCGCACGAACGCCTGCTCGACCTGCTTGCGCTCGCTGTCGGAGACGTGGGCATCCGGCGACAGCAGCAGGACCGCCTTCACCACGAGTTCCCGGTTCATGACCGGGTCGACGGCGGCGTAGGAGACGCTGTGCGGATCGCGCCGCAACTCGCGCAGGACCGTGTACCGCCCGATCACCTTCAGGTTGGGGGAGAGCGCCTCCGTCATCCGCGATCGTTCCGCGCCGGCACGGGCCGGTCACCATGTCGATCGCGAAAGTATCGCACGTCGCCGCGTTGGATTCGGGGCCATTCGCGCCGGGCGCGGGTCCGCCGGCCATGCGGAAAGATGCCCCGCGGTCGTGGGATCAGAAGCGATGCTGCAGGTTCGTCGATTGTCCCGGCAGCACCTCGATCCGGGCCAGCATCGGTGGCGCGTCGCCGTTGCGAACCTCGATCGAGTAGGTCCCCGGCGGCAGCGAGACGTGGTTCAGCGGCGGCGAAATGCCGCGCGACGCGCCGTTGACGAAGACTTCGCCCCACGGCGAGATCGCGAAATTGACCGTGCCTTCGGGCGGCGGTGTCGCGAGGCTGCGCGCCGCGGCGGCCGCCGCGCTGGCCTTGCGCCGCTCGAGCGCGAGGCGCGTGGCGGCCGCGGCCTTGGCGACGGCGGCGGCATCCGGCGCCGGTGCGGCATTGTCGTGCGCGGGCGCGGCGATCGCCGGCGCCGGGTCGGGGTTGCCGGCATGCGGCGTGACGGGCGCCGGCGGCGACGCCGGTGAGATGACGCCGACCGCGGGTTGCGGCGCGCTGGCGCCGGAATCGGCGACTTCGCTGCGGTCGCCGACGAAAAGTATCGCGGCGGCCAGCAGCGCCAGCCCGATCGCGGAAAAGAAGGCGACATGGCGCCGCAGGGCCCCGACGCGACCGCCGCGCTCGGCCTCCTCGGCGACGGCCGGCTCCGCCTCGACGTGCGCCGCGAGGTTCGGATCCAGGGCCACGGCGGCGAGCGCGTTGCGCATCTCCAGCGCGGTGGCGAAGCGCTGGTCGACGTCCTTGGACAGCGCGCGGCGCACGATGTCGAGCAGCGCCGGCGGGACGTCGCTGCGCAGCGATTCGATCGGCGCCGGCTCGTCCGAGATGACCTGGGCGAGGATCTCCTCGACGTCGCCGCCGTCGAAGGCACGCTTGCCGGCGAGCAGTTCGTAGAGGATGGTGCCGAGCGAGAAGATGTCGCTGCGCAGGTCCAGCACGCGGCCGAGGGCCTGCTCCGGCGACATGTAGTTGGGCGTGCCGACGAGCTGGCGTTTTTCGCCTTTGACGCGCTCGCGCCGGTTGGCGAGCGCGATGCCGAAATCCAGGACTTTCGGCTTGTAGTCGTCGAGCAGCAGGATGTTGCTCGGCTTGATGTCGCGGTGGATCAGTCCCTTCGCGTGCGCGTAGTGCACCGCATCGGCGACCCGCGCCATCAGCGCCGCCGCCTGCGTCGGCGCGAGCTGCTGTCCGGACGCGATGAACTGGTGCAGGTCGCGGCCGTGCAGGCGTTCCATCGCGATGTAGGCGATGTCGTTCGTCTTGCCGGCATCGAAGATCGTCACGATGCCGGGGTGGTTCATCTTGGCGGCGCTCTTCGCTTCCTGCAGGAAGCTCGCCTCGATGCGCCGCCGGAATGCGGCATCGTCGCCGAGCTGGATCGCCTTGATCGCGACCTCGCGGCCCAGTACCGGGTCCTCGGCGGCATAGACGATGCCGTTGGCGCCGCGGCCAATTTCGCCGCGGATCGTGAATCGCCCGATCTTCTGCAGCGGGCGCACGGGCGCCTGGGCCGGCTGGAGCGGGACGGTGGCCAGCGTAGAAGTCGTCATCGCCTGCGAATTATGTCACCGGTAGGGGCTCCGGCCGTCGAAAAAGGGGCGGGGTTTCCCGCCTTTTGCCGGCCATGGCGCCGATCGAATCGGTGCTTCGGCGCCGAGGCGGCATCCGGTGGGGAAATCCACCCCCTCGATGCGTGCATCGCGGCTTCGGGGCGGTAGCTGCGCACTCGACCGCGGTCATCCGCATGGCGCAGTCCCCGGCTGCGCGCGGCGCCCTCGCGGCGCGACGCGTCGTCAGCCTCGGCCGAAAACGATGCGCTCCGACTGCAGCAGCCGGCGCTGCGCCGCGAGGCAGGCGAGCGTTCCGCCGGCGCAGATCAGCGCCGGGACGAGAATGCCGGCTGCGCCCGGGGCCTCGCCGCGAAGCACCCGCATCATCACGACGAGCTGCCCGAGCACCGGAACCGCGAGCTGCCAGGCCGCATCCCGGGCATCGAGGAAGAAGCGCAGCAGCGGGACGAGGTTCACGATCAGGACGACCTGGCTCGCATAGGTCTGGGCCTCGCGAAAAGTCCGGCCCCAGGTGCCGACGAGCATGAGCAGCGCGCTCATGAAGGCCGCGAAGGGCACGAGCACGAGCAGGCAGGTCAGCGCCTCGCGGGGGCCGAACTGCAGGAGCGCGGCGAGGCGATCGTCGGACACGAGCCTCAGCGTGACGACGTAGGCCGCCAGCATCGCCGACTCGACGACGATCGCGGCCACCGTCACCGCGAGCCATTTTCCGGCGACGATCTCGATCGCGTCGACCGGCATCGTCAGCAGCGGTTCGAGCGAACCCCGCTCGCGCTCGCCGGCACCGACGTCGATCGCCATCGGCAGCGCGGCGACTGCGGCGATCATCAGGACCGCCCACGGGATGATGAACAGCAGTTCGACGCCGTGGGCGCGCGTGCTCGCGAGGTCCCGGCGGTCGACGCGTAGCGGCGAGAGCGCCGGCGCCGCCACGCCCCGCGCGAGCATCCGCTGCAGCGCCAGCTCGCGGGCGAAGCCGTCGAGCAGGCGCGCGCTGGCCTCGATCGTGCCGCGCGCCGGGTTGCTGGTGCCGTCGTAGACGAGCTGCAGCGGCGCCGGATCGCCGCTCGCCAGCCGCGCTTCGAAGTCCGCCGGAATCGCGACGACCGCGCTGCGCAGCTCGCCCGACGCGATGCGCGCGGCGAAGTCGGGCGGCGCCTCGACGATCCGCGCCCCGCTGCGTTCGAGGAAATTGACGAGCGTCGGGCCGTTCGCGCGCTGGGCGACGACGATCTCGCGGCGCGCCGACCGCGTCTCCACGTCGGAGACGAAGGCGGCAATCAGCAGGACGATCCCGGGTCCGAAGAGCAGCGCGCTGGCGAGCGCGGTGATCCAGGTGCGGCGGTCGCGCGATGCGTCGGCGATCTCCTTGCGCAGCACGGTGGCGAACGGCGACATGGCCCCGGTCCCGGTGCGCGTGTCAGGCGCTGTCGGGCGACGCGTGCGCCGCGCCGGCGGATCCGCCATCGCCCGGAGCCGCGGTGAGCGCGACGAAGGCGTCCTCCAGCGTGGCAGCGCCGCTCGATTGCCGCAGCGCGGCCACGTCGCCCTGGGCAACGACGCGTCCGCGCGCCACGACGACGATGTTGTCGCACAAGGCTTCCACCTCCTGCATCACGTGCGTCGAGAAGACGATGCACTTGCCGCGCTCGCGCAGGCGGCGCAGCAGTTCGCGCAGCGCGCGCGTCGACATCACGTCGAGGCCGGTGGTCGGCTCGTCCAGGATCAGGTGCTGCGGATCGTGCACCAGCGCGCGGGCCAGCGCCACTTTCATCCGCTCGCCGCTGGAGAATCCGTCGACGCGGCGGCCAAGGAGCGGGCCGAGCTCCAGCACGTCGGCGAGGTCGCGCAGCCGGCCGCGGAAGTCGGCGTCGTCCACACGCTGGAGGCGGGCGAAGTAGCCGATGTTCTCCTCGGCCGTGAGGCGGGTGTAGAGGCCACGCGCATCCGACAGGACGCCCAGCGCCGCGCGCGCGCGCCGCGGCTCGGCGACGACGTCGTGCCCGCCGACGCGGGCACGCCCGGCGTCCGGTTGCACCAGCGTCGCGAGGATCCGCATCGTCGTCGTCTTTCCGGCGCCGTTGGGGCCCAGCAGCCCCGTGATCCGGCCGTCGGCCGCGTCGAATGTGATGCGTTCGATCGCCAAGACGTCGCGGCGCCGCCCCCGGACTCGGAACGTCTTGGCGACGTCGACGACCTCGATCATCTCGCCGGTTCCCCGCCGATGGCGAAAAACGGCGGCGACGGCAGTCGCTGCAGGCACCCGCCGTCGACGCCTTCGAAGTTGGCCTGTGTCACGAACCGGGTGATGAGGTCCGGAGCGCAGCCGCGGGCTGATATGCCGTGGCCGAGGTTCGGCGCGACGAGGTGCCGTGCCATCAGCAGGCCTCGACTGACCGCGTCGCCGGCTCGCGGCGGCGTGATCGGATCGGTCCCGCCCGAAAGCACGAGCACCGGCACGTCGACCTTGGCCAGCGTGAAGAACGCCGCCGGGACCTGGCGGATCGGCACGGCGCGGCAAGCCGCGTCGTAGAGGTCGATGAAGGTCGTCCCGAAGCGCGTGGCTCGCGCGGCCTCGCGATCGGCCGGCGTGACCCGCGGCACGTCCTCGGCGCAGACGACGGCGAAGTGCAGCGCCTGCGCGAACCCGCTTCCGGCGGCATCGCGGACCGTCGAGTTCAGCGCGGCCAGCGGGCCGTAGTCGTAGCGCGCCGCGGCCGCGATGGCATGCGGGACGAGCGCCGCCGTCTCCGGCGTGTACAGCGGTGCGCGCAGCGCCGACGCCAGGCTGGCCCGATCGAGCCGCCACGTCGACTGCCGCCCCGTCAACGGGTCCGGCACGACCGCGGTGACCGTGTTCGCGCTGCCCGCCAGCAGCTGGTCGATCCGCGCGTGCAGGTCCGGGTGGCGTCGCGCGCAGCCCGGGTCCGACGCGCAACGTCGTTCGACGCTGGCGAGCGCGGCGTCGGCGTCGTGCGCTGCGGAGGCCGGCAGACGCAGGTCCGGCGGCACCGCGCCGTCGAGCACGACGCTGCGGACCTGGCGCGGGAACTGGCGCAGGTATTCCAGCGCTGCGCGCGTGCCGTAGGACGCGCCCCACAGGTTGATCCGGTCGTAGCCGAGCGCTTCGCGCACCGCGTCGACATCGCGCACGGCAATCCACGTCGCGTATTGCCGCACGTCCGCGTCCAGTCTCGGGATGCAGGCGCCCAGGCTGTCGGCAACGCGAGCCAGGTCCACCGCATCGGCGGAAGCCGCGCCGGGCTCGCGATCGGGCTCGCGATCGGGCTCGCGATCGGGCTCGCAATGGAGGGGATTGGACGCGCCGGTACCGCGCAGGTCGACGTAGACGATGTCGCGGCGTGCGTTCAGGCGCGCGAAGATTCCCTGGACCTGGGCCGCCGTCGCGGTCGCGGCCTGGCCCGGTCCGCCGGCGAAGATGAAGACCGGATCGGCATGGCGTTGCTGCGCCTGCGCGCGCGCGACCGCGAAATGGATCGGGATGCTGCGGCCCGCCGGTGCGTCCGGGTCCTCCGGCCGTGGCACGCGACCGCATTCGAAGGGCGAATCCACGCCCTGGAGCCAGCAGGGTTCGAGGTGCGGTGCGGGCGTGGCCGACCGTGCCGTCGCGGCCGCGCCGAAGACGAGGAGCAGCGGCGCGATCGCGCGCAAGAGGCGGAGGGAACGCGGCATGGATACGCGACACCTGGCGAAGCGCGCCCGGCGATCGCGGGCGACTGGACGCTCCCCCCGGGGTTCAGGCCCTAAAATCCTAGCATGGCTGTTACCCTCTCGAAGGAAGCCGCACCCGGCCCGACGGCGTCGGCGCGACCCGCCGCAGGCGCCGGGATCCTCTATGCCGTCGCCGGCGCCGCGTTGTTCTCCGGCAAGGCCATCGTGATCAAGCTGGCCTATCGCGACTATGTCGTCGACGCGGCGACGCTGATCGCACTGCGGATGGCGTTCGCCGTGCCGCTGTTCGCGATCGCGCTGTGGTGGGTCGGTCGCCGCGCGCCGCCCTTGCGCGCCGGCGATCACGCGCGTCTCGTGGCGATCGGCCTCGTCGGCTACTACGCCGCCAGCTACCTCGATTTTCTCGGCCTGCGCTTCATCTCGGCCGGCCTCGAGCGACTCGTCCTGTACATGACGCCGACGCTCGTCCTCCTGATGACGCTCGTCGTCCTGCGACGTCGCGTGCATCGCGCCGAGGCGACGGCGCTGCTGGTCTCCTACGGCGGCATTGCGCTGGTGGTCTGGCATGACGTCGCGCTGACCGGTCCCGGCGTCCCGCTCGGCGTCGGTCTCGTGTTCCTCTCGGCGCTGTGCTACGCCGCGTACCTCGTTGCCGCCGGGGAAATGGTTCGCCGCGTCGGCGCGATACGGCTGACCTCCTACGCGATGTGCGTCTCGACCGCCGCCTGCCTGGTGCAGTTCATCGCGTTGAAGCCGCTCTCGTCGCTCGCGTTGCCCGCCGGCCTGTACGCGTTGTCGGCCTTCAATGGCGTGGCCTGCACCGTGCTTCCGGTGTTCGCGACGATGCTGGCGGTCGAGCGGATCGGCGCCGGGCGCGCGGCGCTCGCCGCCAACGTCGGTCCGGTCGCGACGATCGTCTTCGGCTACCTGCTGCTGGGCGAACCCATCAGCGCGTGGCAGGTGGCCGGCACGGCGCTCGTCCTGTTCGGCGTATTCATGCTGACGCGCGCGACGCCGCGCGAACCTCTCGCGGCCGTTCGCGACGAACGGCCCACAACCCAACCCGTCGAGGTCCCACGATGAAGGTCGAAGCGATACGCGTATCACGTCATGGCGGTCCCGAGGTGCTCGAGGTCGTCGAGGTCGACGTCGGCGATCCGGGTGCCGGCCAGGTCCGGATCCGGAACCGGGCGATCGGCGTCAACTACCTGGACATCTACAACCGCACCGGACTGTACGCGACGCCGCTGCCGCACGGCCTGGGGAACGAGGGCGCGGGCGTCATCGAAGCCGTCGGCCCGGGGGTCGAGGGACTGAAGGAGGGCGATCGCGTGGCCTACGGCCACGGGCCGATCGGCGCCTACGCCTCGGCACGCGTGGTGCCGGCGGCGATGCTCGTGAAGCTCCCGGATTCGGTTGATTTCGAAACCGCGGCGGCCATCATGCTCAAGGGCCTGACGGTCCAGTACCTGTTTCGCCAGGTCTATCGGCTGCAGGGCAACGAGACGATCCTCTTTCATGCGGCCGCGGGCGGCGTCGGCCTGATTGCGTGCCAGTGGGCGCGTGCGCTCGGCACGCGCCTGATCGGCACCGTGAGCTCGCCGCAGAAGGCGAGGCTGGCGCAGGAGAACGGCGCGTGGGCGACGATCGACTACTCCAAGGAAAACTTCGTCGGGCGCGTGCTGGAGCTCACCAACGGCGCCAAGGTGCCGGTGGTCTTCGACGGCGTCGGCAAGGACACCTGGGAAGGGTCGCTCGACTGCCTCCAGACGATGGGACTGATGGTGAGTTTCGGCAACGCCTCCGGGCCCGTGACCGGCGTCAACCTGGGCATCCTGGCGCAGAAGGGTTCGCTGTTCGTGACGCGCCCGACGCTCGCGACGTTCGTGGCGCCGCGTTCGCGCCTGCTCGCGTCATGCGAGGAACTGTTCGATCACGTCGCGCGCGGCCGTATCAAGGTCCGCATCGAACGTCGCTACCCGCTTGCCGAAGCCGCGCGGGCGCACCAGGACCTGGAAGGGCGCGCGACGACCGGATCCCTCGTACTCGTCCCGCGCGCGTGATCGACGACGGCCGGCCGCCGCACTACGGGTTCTGCGTCCGGCGCGCGAGCAGCGCGTCGAGCGCGAGGCGGCCTCCGCCGAAGGCCAGCACGACGAGAAGGCCGCTGCCCCAGAAGAAGTGGTCGTTGATCGCGGCCGGGCACTCGAATTCGAAGAGTTGAGGATAGGAGATCACGGCCATCAGGTTCACGGCGAAGAGTCCGAGGGCCGCGGGACGCGAGAACAGGCCGACAAAAAGCAGCAGCGGAAACGCCAGTTCGCCGAAGGCACCGACGACGGCCGCGAGGTCCGGCGGCAGCAACGGCACCTTGTATTCGTCGTGGAAAAGCGCCAGCGTCGCCTGCCAGTCGGAAAGCTTCACCAGCCCCGACTTGAAGAACTGCCAGCCGACGTGCCAGCGCAACGCCAGCAGGACGAGACTTCCCAGCCACTCGGCGATCGCGCCGTCGAAGCGGCGGGTCTGCTGATGCAGTCGAAGGAAAGCGTTCATCGACGAAGGCCCGGAAGGTGGTGATGCAGGTTCGTCGGCGGACGTGAAGGAATTCTTACAGCGAACCGCCTTCGGTGGCGTGCAGTGCCGCCACGGCCTCGACTTCGTCGCGGCTGCCGAGGACCACGGCGACGCGCTCGTGCAGTTTCGACGGCTCGATGTCCAGGATTCGACGCTGCCCATCCGTGGCGCAGCCGCCGGCCTGTTCGACCAGGAAGGCCATCGGGTTGGCCTCGTACATCAGGCGCAGCTTGCCGGGTTGCTTCGGATTGCGGGCATCGCGCGGGTAGAGGAAGATCCCGCCCCGCTGCATGATCCGGTGCACGTCGGCGACCATCGAGCCGACCCAGCGCATGTTGTAGTCCTTGCCGCGCGGCCCGGTCGCGCCGGCGAGGCACTCCTCGATGTAGCGCCGCATCGGCGGTTCCCAGTGGCGCATGTTGGACATGTTGATCGAGAATTCGTTCGTCGTCTCCGGGATCCGCAGGTTCTCCTGCGTCATCACGAAGCTGCCGGTATCGCGATCGAGCGTGAACAGCTGCACGCCGTGGCCGACCGTGATGACCAGCAGCGTCTGCGGTCCGTAGACCGCGTACCCGGCGCACACCTGCTGCGTGCCGCGCTGCAGGAACGCGTGGTCGTGGTGCGAATCACCCGGATCGTGCGCCTGCAGCACCGAGAAAATCGTCCCGATCGAGACGTTGACGTCGATGTTGCTCGAGCCGTCGAGCGGATCGAAGAGCAGGAGGTAGTCGCCGCGCGGGTATGCCACCGGGATGCCGTGCGGGCGATCCATCTCCTCGGAGGCCATCGCGGCGAGGTGCCCGCCCCATTCGTTGGCTTCGACGAGGATTTCATTGGCGATCACGTCCAGGCGTTTCTGCGTTTCACCCTGGACGTTGACCGTGTCGATCGCGCCGAGCACGCCGCCGAGCGCCCCTTTGCCGACCGCATGGCCGACCGTCTTGACCGCCCGCGCGACCGTCTCCAGCAGCAGGCGCAGGTTCGGATCGAGGCCGTGCTGGCGCTCGCAGCGGATGAGATAGTGGGTCAGTGAATGGCGGGACATGCGTGGCTTTCGTGGTCTGCCGGGCGCGGCCGGGGCGCACGCGCCCCGGCCGCGCGTATCAGCGATGCAGCGCCTTGCCGACGACCTCGCGCACGTCGCGCGAGAGGCCGCGCAGCGCGGCGATCTCGTCGAGGACGGCGCGCATCCGTCGGGCCCGGTCGGGGGTGAACTTGCGCCAGCGCTCCAGCGCGCGCGCCAGGCGTGCCGCGACGATCGGATTGACGCGGTCGAGCCGCTGCACCTGTTCCGCCCAGAACGCGTACCCGGAACCGTCCTGGCGGTGGAATTCGGCGGGATTCGAAACGCAGAAACCGAGCACGAGTGCGTAGACGTTGTTGGGATTGAGCTCCGAGTACGACGGATGCCGCAGCAGCGCGCGAACGCGTCCGACGACCGGCGGCTCTCCCGGCTGCGCGATCGCGGTGGCCTGCAGGTGGAACCACTTGTTCATCAGCAGCGGCTCGGACTGCCAGTCGCGCGCGATCCGCAACAGGACCTCGGCCTTGAACGGCGCCGCGCTGTTGACGATGCAGGTCAGCGCCGCCAGGCGGTCGGTGAGGTTGTCGCCGCGGTCGAGCTGGCGCCGCGCCCATTCGAGTCCTTCGGCATCGCCGCCGTCGACGACGTAGGACAGCGCAAGGTTCTTCAGCGCGCGGCGGCCGGCGGCGTGAGGTTCGGTCGCATAGGGCGCACCGTCGTCGAGGCCGCGGTAGGCCGCCGCGAAGCTTGCGCCGAGCCGCCGCGCCAGTTCGCGGCGGACGTACAGGCGCGCGGCGCGTATCGCGGTCGGGTCCACGACCGCACGGCTCTCGGCGACGAAGCCTTCCGCCGGCAGCTGAAGCGCCAGTTCGCGAAAACCGTGCGCCAGTGCCGGGTCCGTCAGCGTCGCCTCGACGAGGCGGGCGAAGACGTCATCCAGGCGCGGCGCTTCGCCTCCTTCGATCGCGTCCGCCGCGCGCGTGATGCGGGCGAGCGCCAGTCGTTGTTGCGCGTCCCAGCGGTTGAACGGATCGCTGTCGTGTCCGGCGAGGAAGGCGAGTTCGGCGTCGCCGTAGGCGTAGTCGACGACGACGGGCGCCGAGAAATCGCGGGCAAGCGACGGGATCACCGGACCGTCGACGTCGACGAAGCGGAACGTCTGCGTCGCCGACGCCAGTTCCAGCACGCGCGTCGTCGGGCCGGGCTCAGGTTCGCCGTCGAGCCGCAGCGGGCGATCGACGCCGTCGATGCCGACAAGGCCGACGGCCACCGGGATCAGCAGCGGCAGGCGATCGCGCTGCGCCCCGAACGGGGCGCAGCTCTGGGCCAGTGTCAGATCGAAGGTCCGGGTCGACGGGTCGTGGGTGCCGCGCGCCGCGACGCGTGGCGTGCCGGACTGCTCGTACCAGCGCTTGAATTGCGCGAGGTCGCGCCCGCTCGCATCGCCCATCGCGGCGATGAAATCGTCGCACGTGACCGCCTGGCCATCGTGGCGCTCGAAGTACAGGTCGAGTCCGCGGCGGAAGGCCGCTTCGCCGAGCAGCGTGCGCAGCATCCGGACGACCTCGGCGCCCTTTTCGTAGACCGTCGCCGTGTAGAAGTTGCTGATCTCCTCGTACGAATCGGGCCGGATCGGGTGCGCCATGGGTCCGGCGTCCTCCGGGAACTGCACGGCCCGCAGCGTGCGCACGTCGTCGATGCGCTTGATGGCGCGCGCCGCCGTCCCTTCGCCGCTGCGCGCCGTCATCTCGGCCGAGAACTCCTGGTCGCGGAAGACCGTGAGGCCCTCCTTCAGGCTGAGCTGGAACCAGTCGCGGCACGTGACGCGGTTGCCGGTCCAGTTGTGGAAGTACTCGTGGCCGACGATCGACTCGATGTTGGCGTAGTCGGTATCCGTCGCGATCTGCGGGCTTGCCAGCACGTACTTCGCGTTGAAGATGTTGAGGCCCTTGTTCTCCATCGCCCCCATGTTGAAGTCGTTGGAGGCGACGATCATGAAACGGTCGAGATCCAGTTCACGGCCGAAGCGTTGTTCGTCCCACGCGATCGCGCGATGCAGGCTTTCCAGCGCGTGCTCGGTCTGGTCGATGCGCTCCGGGTCGACCCAGACCTGCAGCAGCGCGCTGCGCCCGCTTGCCGTGCGGATGTGTTTTTCGCGGCACGCGAAGCGGCCGGCGACGATCGCAAACAGGTAGGACGGCTTGGGAAAAGGATCCTCCCATCGCGCGTAATGCCGTCCGTCCGGCAGCGACCCCTGCTCCACGAGGTTGCCGTTGGACAGCAGCACCGGAAAGGTCGCGGGCGAGGCGCGTAGTTCGACGCGGTAGCGCGCCATCACGTCGGGGCGGTCCGGGAAGAACGCGATCCGGCGGAAGCCCTCGGCCTCGCATTGCGTGAAGAGGTTCCCGTTGGAAAGGAACAGGCCCATCAGCGCGGAATTCGCGCGCGGATGGATTCGATTGCGGATCCGCAGCACGAAGCTGTCGGGAGCGCGCAGTCCGAAGACGAGATCGCCGGCGCGCAGTTCGTAGCTCGGCGGCTCCAGGCGTCGGCCATCGAGTTCGACCTGGACCAGTTCGAGCGCGTCGCCGTTGAGGACCAGCGCGCCCGCGCCGGCGGCCGCCGGGTTGCGCCGCATCCAGAGCGTCGAGGTGACCTCCGTCGCCTCGGCGTCCAGGTCGAAGACGAGGTCGATCCGATCGACCAGGTACGGCGGCGGGCGATAGTCGGATCGAAGGACGGGGGCCGAGTTCGGGTCTCGCATCCAGGCTCAGGGGTCGGGTTTGCTGCGGCGCTGCGCCGGGCTTTGCGCTCGCGACTCGCCGCAGGGCGGACGCCATTGTATCGGGCGCCTCGAGGGGCCAGCCAGCGGCTTGCCGGCCCAGCCTGCGATCCGCGCGCGCCGTACAGCCGGCTACCCGAGCGGCTCCAGCAGGAGGCGGATGATCGCGCGCTGCGCGATGCGCACGTCCTCGGCCAGGTGCTCGACGCGGTCCCAGGCGCCGAGATTGGCATCGTCGCGCAGCCGCGAGGCGATGGCCGCCAGGTTCTGCGCGCCGAGGACGGCCGTCGCGGCGCGCAGTTCCGATGCGAGCTGGCCGACGGCGCCCGCATCGCGCCGGCCGATCTCCGGGGCGAGGGCTTCGACGAGGCGCTCGAGGTGCATGGCCTCGCGTTCGACGGCCGACGGCGAGAAGGTCGACGGCGCCGAGGCCGCCGCCAGTCGTCGGGCGCTCGCGCGGATGCGCTCGGCGTCCGATTGCCCCGGCTCGTGTCGCGCGAGCCGCCGTGTCGACATCGCGGGTTCCAGGCTCTCGATGGCCTGCACGAGCGCGTCGGCCTGGACGGGGCGCGTCAGGCAGGCGCACGATCCGGCGACCAGGCATCGCAAGCGCTGCGCCTCGGATTCACCGTCGGTCACCGCGATGACGGCGGTCGCCGGCTTGTCGCCCGCGGCGTCCTGCGCGCGGATCCGATCCAGCAGCTCGACGCGGTCCGTGGCGTCGACGCCGAGCAGCACCAGCGCGGGGCGGTGGCGCCTCAGGCGCGACATCAGGTCCTCGGCGCTCTGCGCGATGGCGGCCTGGTGGCCGATCAGCGACAGCAGGTGGGCGAGCGATCCGGACAAACCGGCATCCGCATCGAAGACGACCGCGGTGGGTGCATCGTCGTCGGTGGGATCAGCGTCTATGCGCCGCTCGGTGCCGTTATCCACGGAATTGCGGTTCCACGCGACAAGAATCGCCTCGGGCCGGATTCAATCAACCTTATATTACATGGAAACGGTAGATTTTTGATCGATATACCGCGCCGGCGGCGTGATGGCCCCGTGGAATAATCGATCGATGCGGCAGATCGGGGGAGGGTCGCGCGCGATGCAACCTGCACACTTCGACGTCATCGTCGTCGGGGCCGGACCGGCCGGCGCGCTGACCGCCTACGAACTGGGCCGGCGCGGATTGCGTACGGTACTGCTGGAAAAGCATCGGCTGCCGCGCGAGAAGACCTGCGGCGGCGGGCTGACGCACAAGGTGCTCGACGTGGTCCCGTTCGATCTCGCGCCGGTCATCGAGCGAACCATCACGACGGTGGCGCTGTCCTGGCGCCTGAAGGGCGCCTCGATCCTGAAGAGCGCCAACCCGCTCATCCACTTCATACGTCGCCACCGGTTCGACGCGTTTCTCGTCGAACAGGCCGTCTCGACCGGCCATGTCGAACTGGTCGACGGCACGGGCGTGTCGCGGATCGACGCGGGCGACGACGAGGCCGTCGTGCAGACACCGTCGGGCGCCTTCGCCGCGCGCTATGTCGTCGGCGCGGATGGCGCCAACGGCATCGTCGCGAGGTCGTTCGGCCTGCTGAGCGGCCGTGTCCTGCTTCCGGCCGTCGAGTGCGAGTTCGCGGTCGATTCCGCGACGATGGATGCCTGGACGGACCGGGTCGGAATCGACGTCGGGACCCTGCCGGGAGGGTACGGCTGGGTATTCCCGAAGGGCGAGCACCTGAATGTCGGCGTCGGCTGTTTCGCGCCGAGCACCGGCTCGAATCGACTCGTCGCGCAGTACGAGCGCGACCACTTCAAGTATTGGCTGCCGAAGGCGACGATGTCCTCGCGCCGCGGCGCCGTGCTGCCGCTGCGACCTCCTGGGGCGCCGATCCAGCAGAGGCGCATTCTGCTCGTCGGCGACGCGGCCGGCCTCGTCGAAGCGTTCACCGGCGAGGGCATCTACTGGGCGCTGCGCAGCGGCAAGCTGGCGGCGCGATCGATCGCGGAGGCCCTCGCGCCCGGAGCGCCGTCGCTGCGCTACCAGGACGCCGTCGATCGCGAATTGATGCCGGACCTCGTCGAGGCCCGTCGGCTGGCCCACCTCTACCTGTGGTGGCCCGGGTGCGTCCATACGCTTCCGACGCGCTGGCCCGCGGCATGGCGCACGGTGCAGAACCTCGTGCGCGGCGAGCGCCGCTTCACCGACATCCGCGGCCTGCTGGGCATGCCTGGCCGCCTGATCGGGCTGATACCGACGGGGCTTTAAGGATTTCACCGCGCCCGCCGCGCATGTAATCGTTTCTTTGCACGCCGTAAACGTTCCTGTCAGGCGACGCTCGCGCCCGGCCCGCAGTGGTAGTTTCCGCCGCGGCGACAGGAGGCGGCGGCAATGACCCGGCGGCGAAAAGGCGGGTGGTGGACGGTCCTGGCGATTGCCGCCGGCGTGCTCGCCGGCGCCGGCGCGCTCGACCTGCTGCAGGTCGACGATGCCTTGACCGCGACGGACCGCCGGATCATCCAGTCGTTCCTTGCGGCGCACCGGATCACGGTGCCGCCGGCCGACGCCGGCTACGCGGCCCACGTGCGGTTCCTTCGCGACGTGCAGGCGGCGCTGATCGACGCGGTGCCGATGGGTGACGGCATACCGTTGGGGCATCCGCGCGAGCCCGTCGACGTGCTGTCGGCCCCGATGGCGCTGTGCTTCGATCGCAGCCGTGTCATCGAGAAGGTCGCGCGGTTCGCCGGACTGGCCTCGCGCCACGTCTTCCTGCTGCAGGACACGCACGGCGAGTCGATGCTCGCCGACCTGCTGTCGCGCGGCGAGCAATCGCACGCGGTCACCGAGGTACGGACGGAGCGCGGCTGGCTGCTCGTCGATTCCAACGTCAAGTGGATGTCGCTCGACCGCGCCGGCGCACCGCTGTCGGCGGGCGACGTCAGGCGCCAGGTCGCGTCAGGCGACTCGGCGTTCGAGGAGTCGCCGCCCGATTTCTACGATCAGCCGTACGTTTATGTCTACGGCCTCTACTCGCGCCACGGCGGCTTCTATCCGCCTTACCACCTGATACCGAACGTGAACTTCGCCGAGCTGGCGACGAACATCACCGGCCGCCGGTGAATCCGCGTTCGCGTTCCGCACGGTGCGCTCGCCGCATCCGCGCCAGCGCAAAGGCCAGGATCAGGATGGCCGACAGCGCCACGGCACCGAACATGGCGGTCGCCAGCGGTATGCCCTGGCGGCTCGCCTTCACGCGCAGCGAATTCGCCAGCCAGCGCTCCAGGATCGTCGAGCGCTGTTCCGTCGTGATCTGCGCGATGGCCTCGTTGAACCGAGGGACGAGCTCGGCCAGTCCGGGCTGCAACTGGAAGGCGAACTCGTACTGGATGTCCGCCGGAAAGCCGCTCACGACGAGCGACGCGAATTCCGGCTGCGCCAGCCAAACCCGGGAAGCATCGATGCTGACCAGCGCGGCGTCCGCGCGGCGCGACGCGACGGCCTTGAGCACGCTGCGCGAGTCGACCCCGGACTCCAGCAGCGCAACCTGCGGCCAGTGCTGCCGCAACATCGGGATCGCGAAGTGATGCTCGCGCAGGGCCAGCGTCTTGCCCTTGAGGTCCGAGAATGACGGTGCCGCCGGGGCGCCGTGCCGCGTGACGATCGCCGCACCGGTCGAATAGACCGGCGCCGTGAACACGCCATTTTGCGTCCGCTCCTCGGACTGGACGATGCCGATCACGATGTCGGCCTCGCCGTCGCGCAGCGCCTGCTCCGCGTCGTTCGCCGACATCACGCGAACGTCGCGCAGCGGAAGGTCGAGCGCGCGCCGCACCAGCTCGAAATAATCCTCGACGACGCCGACCGCGGCGCCGTTTTCGTCCGCGAAGCTGATCGGCCGAAACGCATTGACGGCCACGACGCGCAGCGGCGACACCGGCACCGCCTTGGCCCGTCCGGCAGGTGCCGCGGCCGCCGCATGCGCGCCGGGGGCGGCGCGCGCGACGGCGCCGCCGAGCGCCCACAGCAGCGCAAACAGGAGCGCCACGGCCGCCCGGCGGGCGGCGGATGGCATGGAGGAGGACGTCGCGGGCATCGATGGCTAGTCGCAGGAGCGAGAACCGATGCCAATCATAGGGGGAACGGCTGCGGCGAGCGAAGTGCGCCGCCGCACGATCCGGCCGATTCGGAACGCCGCTGCGGGTTCAGGCGTCGGCGGGAAGGCGGAACTTCGCCACCTCGCCTTCGAGGTGGTGCGCCAGTTCCTTGAGGTGGGCGGCCGACGCCGCCGTCTGCTCGACCAGCGCCGCGTTCTGCTGGGTCGTCCGGTTCAGGTCGCCGACGGCAAAGCCGACGTGCGCGACGCCGCTGCTCTGCTCGGCCGCGGCCGCGGCAATCTCCGAGAGCAGGTCGTTGATGCGCTTCGCATTGTCGACCAGTCCCTGCATCTTCGAGCCGGCGCCTTCGGCGACGCGGGCGCCCGATTCGACGTGCTCGACGCTGTTGGTGATCAGCGTCTTGATCTCGCGCGCCGCCTGGGCGCTGCGCTGCGCGAGGTTGCGGACTTCGCTGGCGACGACCGCGAAACCGCGGCCCTGGTCTCCGGCGCGCGCCGCCTCGACGGCGGCGTTGAGGGCGAGGATATTGGTCTGGAACGCGATGCCGTCGATCGTCCCGATGATCTCGCTGATCTTCTTCGACGACGCGTTGATGTCCCGCATCGTGTCGATGACCTGCGAGATCACGTCGCCGCTGGCGGAAGCGGATTGCGAATTGTCGGCGGCCGCCTGCGCGGCTTCGCGGACGCTTTCGGCCGTCTGCTTCACGTTCGTCGCGATGAGCTCGGTCGACGAGGCACTCTCCTCCAGGCTCGCCGCCGTCTTCTCGGTGCGTGCCGAGAGATCGACGGAGCCGGCGGCGATCTCGCTGCTGGCATTCGCGATCGACGACGAGGACGCCCGCACCCGCGAGACGATCGCGCGCAACGATTCCTGCATCGTCGCGAGCGACACCATCAGTTCGGCCGCCTCGTCGCGGCCCCACGGCCGGGGCGAGGTCGTGAGATCCCCGTTCGTCATCGCCTTCAGGTGCGCGCGGACCTCGCGCAGCCCGCCCTGCGTGACGAGGTAGAACGAATGGAACAGGTACATCGCCAGACCGAGGCAGACGAGTATCGTCGTGGTGGCGACGTTCCGACCCGCCTTTTCCCGATCCATGCGCAGCTGCAGCAACGTGCCCAGGACATCGGTGCTGCGATCGTTCAGCGCCCATGCCGCATCGTAGGCGGTGTTGGCTGCCGCGGCGAACTCGGCCCGGGTGCCGTGGATTCCGGCGTCGGACATGAGGTCCGAACGCGCCAGCGCAATGAAGGTCCGCCCGACCTTGTAGGCATCGTCGAACTTCAGGCGCGCCGCGAGCGCCGCATCCTTCCCGGCGGCCTTGGCGAGGTCGTCGTGGAGCGCGGCAAAATGGAATTCCAGGAGCGCCACGTTCTGCGCGACGACGCGCGCCTGGGCCGGGGTCGCTGCGCCCGCGGTCAGCACGGCCTCGCCGACCGCACGCAGCCGCTCGACGAGTTCGGTGACCTGCGGTCCCTGGACCGTGGCGGCGTCCATCGCGTAATAGCTGGCCATCTCCGGGTCCAGCGTGAGATTCGATCCGTCGGTGGCGGCGCTCCAGGTGTCCAGCAGCGCGTCGATCTCGTCGTCGAGCGCATCGGCGCGCGCCTGGCCTTGCTGTTTCGCGGCCTCCGCGACGGCATCGTCCAGTTTCTTGTACGCGTCGTTCGTCGCCAGTTCGGCGCCGACGCGGTCCTGCACCGATTTGAGTCCCGTGAACGCCGCGGCGAAGGCGGCTTTCGCCGCGGTCGCCTGCTCTTCGGCGCCGGCCGAAGGCGAATCGACGCGTGCCGCGCGGCGCTCGCTTTGCACCGCCTTGAGCACGGGCATGGACGCGCGCGCGTAGTCGACGCCCAGGAGTTCCTTCGCGGTGAATTCGATCGTGCTGCCGTTGGACTCGTAGTAGTCGAGTCCGAGCAACGCGATCGGGCAGAGGAACGCAATGGTCACCAGTGCGGCCTTGGCGCGGAACGGCAGGTTCCGAAAAAGCCGGACGCCCGGCGCCCAAAGGCCGTGATGCGAGAAGAACCCTCTTCCGTTGTCGTTGGCTCGCCCAGTCATCTTCATTCGCGATCTGACGTCCTCATCGTGGATGAGTAGGATTCTTCCAGGGGAAACCCTTGGCCGATCCGGAGAAAATCCCGGGCTTGGCCATCGAATTCCGGCTCAACGGGCCCGGATTCGTCGCCACGGTGGGGGGCGCGGCGTCAGAGCCCGGCCTCCTTCTGCAATCCGACGATGGCGCCGCCTACCGCGCTGGACGCGCTGGCGTAGGGGGTGGCGCCCGCCAGCATCTTTTCCGCCTCGTCGAACTTCCCGGCATTGATGGCCTCCGCGACCTTGCCCGCCTCGCGATGGAATGCCGCGTGCTTGTCGACGCACGAGCCGTAGCTCTTCAGCGCGGCGTACTTGCCTTTGGCTTCGCCATGCAGCCACTGGCCGAGCGCGCAGGCGTTGTCGCGCGAGATCGTGGCGGCGTCGAGCTTTTCCTTGCTGCGAATTGCCGTGCGGAATTTGACCTTCCACTGGCCATGGGCTTCGATTGCGCTGTTCAGGTCCATTGTTTTCTCGGGTGTCCGGTTGAAGGGCGGCCGCGATCGATCGCACCCTTCGGGCGCCTCACGAGCGGAAACTCGGATCGAGGGCGACTTCTTCGAGGATAGTTGGCGGCTTCCGGAACGGACCGCGCGAAAAGCCCCGGTAGCGGACCCCATCTAGGGTTCGTACCGGGAGGGTCCGATCAGGAAAAGGGGCCCGGCGTCTTTCCGGGCCCTTGGGATTGGTGGAGGCGGCGGGAATCGAACCCGCGTCCGCGAATGATCCACAGACGGCACTACATGCGTAGCTACCCTATTTGGATCTCGCCGCGCGCTTAGCCAGGTAGCCGGCCGACGCGAAGCCAGTCGCTTGCTTTAGGTGCCGTCGCCGCGACCTCGCCGGCACCGAGCCTCTGTAAATGGCGCTGCTGTCGGTTGCCCGACCTAGCCCAGAGGCCAGCTAGTGCAGCGTCTCACCGGGGTTTAGGCGGCGAGAGCGAAACGCTCGTCGTTGGCGTTTGTGGTTTTCCAGCGGATTAACGAGGTGACTGGGCCTCGGCATGCACCGCACTGCTTCACGACCCGCGTCGAAACCAGGTCGCCCCCAAGAAAAGTCATTCTACGCCTCAGATGCGGTCGGGGTACCGGAATTCAAGCCGATGGCGGCGTCCCGACCGAGGATCGAGGATGGGCGGCGCAGGCCGTTTGCGCCGCGGGCGACGCCGGTCACTCGACGAGCCAACGGCGCAGCGTATCCAGGTGGTCGATCAGGTGGTCCGCGCCCCAGGCCTGCGGCGGCGACCCGGCCCCGAGATAGCCATAGGTGGCGGCGATCGTCGCGACCCCGGCGGCCCGGCCGGCCGCAATGTCGCGCTCGTCGTCGCCGACGTAGACGGCGCTCTGCGGCTCTGCGGCAAGCAGGCGCAACGCGTGGCGCAGCGGCTCCGGGCTCGGTTTCGGGTGCGGCGTCGTATCGCCGCTGACGACGCAGGCGGTCCGCTCGTCCAGGCGAAGCGCCCGCAGCAGCAGCGTGGTGTAGCGGGCCGGCTTGTTCGTGACGATGCCCCAGCGCCCGCCAAGCCCTTCGATGGCGCGCAGTAGCGCCTCGGCGCCGTCGAAGAGGCGCGAATGGACGCAGATGGCCGACTCGTAGTTGCTCAGGAACTCGGCGCGCAGCGATTCGAAGCGATCGTCGCCCGGCCGCACGTCGAAAGCCTCGCCGAGCATGCCGCGCGCCCCGGCGCTGGCGATCGGCCGCATCCGCTCGAGCGGCACCGGCTCGAGGCCGCGATCGGCGCGCATACGGTTGGCCGCCGCCGCGAGGTCGCCGGCGGTGTCGACGAGCGTCCCGTCGAGGTCGAACAGGATGACCCGCACGCCGCGCAGCGTCATTCCGGCTTGCGCAGTGCGACGAGGTAGTTGACGCGGACGTCCGGTTCCAGCGCGTAGGCGCGTGTCAGCGGGTTGTAGGTCATCCCCAGCATCTCGATCCATTCGAGGCCGGCGGCGTGCGAGGCGTGGCGCAATTCGCTCGGCTTGATGAACCTGCCGTAGTCGTGCGTCCCTCGCGGCAGCAGCCGCAGCACGTATTCCGCGCCGATGATCGCGAACAGGAAGGACCGCGGGTTGCGATTGATCGTCGAGAAGAAGACGGTTCCGCCGGGTCGCGCAAGCTGCGCGCAGGCGCGTACCGTGCGTGCCGGATCCGGAACGTGCTCCAGCATTTCCATGCAGGTGACGACGTCGAACCGGCCGGGCGCCTCGGCCGCGAGGTCCTCGGCGGACACGCAGCGATACGCGACCGGCGAGCCGGTCTCCAGCGCGTGAAGCTGCGCGACCCGAAGCGCTTTCTCCGACAGGTCGATGCCGGTGACCTCGGCGCCGCGCTGGTGCATCGATTCGCTCAGGATGCCGCCGCCGCATCCGACGTCGACGACCCGCCGTCCGGCGAGCGGCGCCAGGCGATCGATCCAGTCCAGCCGGAGCGGATTGATCTCGTGCAGCGGGCGGAAAGCGCCGGTGGTGTCCCACCAGCGATGGGCAAGATCGCCGAACTTGCGAAGTTCGGCCGCGTCGGCATTCTGGTTCATGGTCTCGGTGCTGCCGCTCGGATGCGCGCGGACGTTTGCCGCGCCACGGCATCAAGGATAGGCGATTTCCGCGGGTCGCCCGCCGCGGCATCCGACCAAAGAAAAAGCCCCGCCGGATCGGCGGGGCTCAGGGTACTGCGACCTGCGTGGCAGGGTGTTACTTGATCACCGTACGCGACCCTTCGACATCGACGTCCACGCGGCGGTTCTTCGCACGGCCTTCGACGGTCTTGTTGTCGGCGATCGGCTGCGTCGCACCCTTGCCTTCGGTGTAGATCTTGTTCGCTTCGATGCCCTTCGAGACCAGGTAGGCCTTGACGGCTTCGGCGCGCTTGACCGAGAGCTTCTGGTTGAACGCCGCATTGCCGGTGCTGTCGGTGTGGCCCGTGACCACGATCACCTCGAGCGCGACGCCCTGCAGCTTCGCAGCCAGGTCATCCAGCTTCGCCTTGCCGGCGGGCTTCAGGTCCGCCTTGCCGATGTCGAACGTGCTGTCGGCCGCGAACGTCAGCTTCTCCTTGACCGGCGCCGGTGGGGGCGGCGGCGGGGGAGGAGGCGGCGGCGGCGGGGGCGGCGGCGGGGGCGGCGGCGGCGGGGGAGGAGGCGGCGGCGGCGGAGGCGGCGGCACCAGCGACGGGTCGCACTCCTTCATCGCCAGGTCCTTGTTGAAATAGCCGTCGCGCCAGCACAGGCCAAACGGATCCGTGACGACGTTGCCGCGGCCATCAAGCGCATAGCCGCTGTTTTTCGGATTTCCCTTGATGTCCTTGCCGGATGTTCCCGCGCCGCCCGTTGCGCATGACGCAACGAAAACCGACGACGCGAAGAGAAGACCCAGCTTCGCGTGTTTCTTCATCTTTCTCCTCACTCGAATATGCGGATTCAAGCGCATGACAGGTAATTCAAGGGGTCCGCGCTTGGACAGCAAGACCTGTCGCCGCTCAAGCCAGACCGCGCACGACTACGCGAGGGGCTTGTTCAGGAACTGCCGGATCCGATTCTGCCACGGCGCTGCAGCAGACAAGATTGCCGCCGCGGACACGGTTTCCCGTGCCGAGTTGAATTGTTGTTTCTGCACAACAGCGACGCCATTGACCCAGACGTCAGTAACGTGTTCGCGGCTCGCCGCGAAGACCAGCTGCGAGATCACGTCGTAGCACGGCGTCACCGAGGCATCGTCGAGCCGCAGCGCGACGACGTCGGCGGCCTTGCCGATCTCGATCGAGCCCAGCTCGTCCTCGAGGCCGAGGGCGCGCGCGCCGTCGAGCGTCGCCGCCTGCAGCATGCGTGCGGCCGGCGCCGCGGTCGCATCGCGGCTCGCGCCTTTGGCCAGGAGGGCGGCAAGCCGCAGTTCCTCCAGCATGTCGAGGCGGTTGTTGCTCGCGGCGCCGTCGGTTCCGATCGCGACGTGCGCGCCCGCCTGCAGCAGCGGCGCCACCGGGGCGATCCCGTTGCCGAGCTTCAGGTTCGATGCGGGGCAGTGCGCCACGGTGCAGCCCCGCGCGGCCAGCAGGACGATTTCCGCGGGCGACAGTTCGACCGCGTGGACCGCGAGCAGCCGCTCGCTGACGAGCCCGAGCCGATCGAGCCGCGCCAGCGGGCGCACGCCGTGTTCCGCGATGGAGTGATCGATCTCGTCCCGCGTTTCGTGGACGTGGATGTGGATCGGGCAATCGAGCTCCTCCGCGAGCGTGCCGATGCGCTCCAGCGTGGAATCGGCGACCGTGTACGGCGCGTGCGGCGCCAGCGCGAAGCGCAGCAGCGGATCGCCATGGAACTCGTCGCGGGTGGCGAGGCCCTTGCGCAGGTAGTCGTCGGCATCGGTCGCATAGGCGGTCGGGAACTCGATCGCGATGAGGCCGATCACCGCGCGCATCCCGACATCGCGAAAGGCGCGGGCCGCCGCATCGGGGAAGAAGTACATGTCGTTGCAGGTCGTGATGCCGGCGCGCAGCATCTCGAGCGCCGCCAGCCGCGTTCCGTCGTAGACGAAGTCCCGGTCCGCGAGCGCCTTCTCCAGCGGCCAGATCCGGTTGCGCAGCCAGTCCATCAGGGCCAGGTCGTCCCCGACGCCGCGCAGCAGCGTCATCGCGGCGTGCGTATGCGCGTTGACGAGGCCCGGGATGAGGACGTGCTCGTCGAGAACGACACGGCGAGCCGGCTTCAGCCGGGCGCGGGCGTGCGGCGTCGGCTCGATCGCGACGATGCGCCCGCCGTCGATCGCGAGCGCATGGTCCTGCAGGACCGCGCCCGGCGGCCTCACGGGCACGATCCAGCGGCATTCGATCAGCGTGTCGACAGGGGTCATCGCGTAGGCGTCCACGGCGGCGCCGGCGCCGGCGCCGGCAGGGCGTTTTATAACCCGGCGCCCAGGCTTGATAAAATCCGGCGCGTAAGCTGACCACGAACCCGCGCGCCACGTCGCCACCCCCGGCGACCCGCCCTGCGGCCCACGCGCGCTCGCCCGGGACACGAATGGATTCGTTTGCCAAAGAAACTCTTCCGGTTTCGCTGGAAGAGGAAATGCGACGCTCGTACCTCGACTACGCGATGAGCGTGATCGTCGGGCGTGCGCTGCCCGACGTCCGCGACGGCCTGAAGCCGGTGCACCGGCGCGTGCTTTTCGCGATGCACGAGGCCAACAACACGTGGAGCCGCGCCTACGTCAAGTGCGCGCGGATCGTCGGCGACGTGATGGGCAAGTACCACCCGCACGGCGACGCCGCGATCTACGACACGCTGGTGCGGATGGCGCAGGACTTCTCGCTGCGCTACACGCTGATCGACGGCCAGGGCAACTTCGGCTCGGTCGACGGCGACAACGCGGCGGCGATGCGCTACACCGAGTGCCGCCTCGACCGCATCGCGAGCGAGCTGCTCGACGACATCGACAAGGACACGGTCGACTTCCAGCCGAACTACGACGGCAAGGAGCGGGAGCCGAAGGTCCTGCCGGCGCGGCTGCCGAACCTGCTCATCAACGGCGCCGCCGGGATCGCCGTCGGCATGGCGACGAACATCCCGCCGCACAACCTCGCCGAGGTCATCGACGGCTGCAAGCTGCTGCTGGCCCAACCGGATTCGACCGTCGAGGACCTGATCGCGCTGATCCCGGCGCCCGACTTCCCGACCGCCGGGATCATCTACGGCCTCGACGGCGTTCGCGAGGGCTACCGCACCGGGCGCGGGCGCGTGGTCGTGCGCGCGCGCACGCATTTCGAGGAGATCGACCGGGGTGCGCGCACGGCGATCGTCATCGACGAGCTGCCCTACCAGGTCAACAAGCGGGTGTTGCTGGAGCGCGTCGCCGAGCTCGTCAACGAGAAGCGCATCGAGGGCATCGGGGACATCCGCGACGAGTCCGACAAATCCGGGATGCGCGCCGTGATCGAGCTGCGGCGCGGCGAAGTGCCGGAAGTGGTGCTGAACAACCTGTACAAGCTGACGCAGCTGCAGGACACGTTCAGCATGAACATGGTCGCGCTCGTCGACGGCCAGCCGCGCCTGCTCAACCTGAAGCAGATGATCGACGCGTTCCTCGCGCACCGCCGCGAGGTCGTCACACGCCGCACCGCGTTCCAGCTGCGCGAGGCGCGAGCCCGCGGGCACGTGCTCGAGGGCCTGGCCGTCGCGCTCGCCAACATCGACGAATTCATCGCGATCATCCGCGCGGCGCCGACGCCGCCGGTGGCGCGCGCCGGGCTTCTCGCGCGGTCGTGGAACGCGCAGCTGGTCCGCGAGATGCTCGCGCGCAGCGAGGGCGACGCCGGCATCGCGGCGTTCCGCCCCGAAGGGCTCGACGCCGACCTCGGGCTGCAGGCCGACGGCAGCTACCGGCTGTCCGAGGAGCAGGCGGAACAGATCCTGCAGATGCGCCTGTCGCGTTTGACCGGCCTGGAGCAGGACAAGATCGTCAACGAGTACCGCGAGGTGATGACGCAGATCGCCGACCTCCTCGACATCCTCGCGAAGCCGGCGCGGATCACGGCGCTGATCGGCGACGAGCTCGACGCGCTGCGCAAGGAGTACGTCGAGCAGGCCGGCGACAAGCGACGCTCCGAGATCGTGCGCTCGGCGGAGGACCTGGCGACCGAGGACCTGATCGCGCCGCAGGACATGGTCGTCACGCTGTCGCACTCCGGCTACGTGAAGAGCCAGCCGCTCGCCGACTACCGCGCGCAGAAGCGCGGCGGCCGTGGCCGGCAGGCGACGGCGACGAAGGAGGACGACTGGGTCGAGCAGCTGTTCATCGCGAACACGCACGACACCATCCTGTGCTTCAGCAATCGCGGGCGCCTGTACTGGCTCAAGGTGTGGGAGGTCCCGCAGGGTTCGCGCGCCTCGCGCGGCAAGCCGATCGTCAACATGTTCCCGCTGAGCGATGCCGAGAAGATCACGGTCGTGCTGCCGGTCAAGGCCTTCGATCCGGAGCACTACGTCTTCATGGCGACGGCCAACGGCACCGTCAAGAAGACCGCGCTCGACGAGTTCTCGAATCCGCGCAAGGCCGGGATCATCGCCGTCGACCTCGATCCGGGCGACTACCTCATCGGCGCGGCGATCACCGACGGCCGCCACGACGTGATGCTTTTCTCCGACGCCGGCAAGGCGGTGCGTTTCGAGGAGGACGACGTGCGGCCGATGGGGCGGCAGGCGCGCGGCGTCCGCGGCATGCAGCTCGACGACGGGCAGTCGGTGATCGCGCTGCTGGTCGCCGAGGACGAGCAGCAGAGCGTGCTCACGGCGACCGAGAACGGCTATGGCAAGCGCACGCCGATTGCCGAATACACGCGCCACGGTCGCGGCACGAAGGGGATGATCGCGATCGCGACCAGCGAGCGCAACGGCAAGGTCGTCGCCGCGACGCTCGTGCGCGCCGACGACGAGATCATGCTGATCACCACCGGCGGCGTCCTCGTGCGCACCCGGGTGGCGGAGATCCGCGAAATGGGCCGGGCCACGCAGGGCGTCACGCTGATCGCCGTGGACGACGGCACGCGGCTGTCCGGCGTGCAGCGCGTGGTGGAATCCGATTCGGAAGCGGCCTGAGCGCGGAAGGGCGGGGCGCGGATGGACGAACAACTCAAGGCGCTGCGCACCGCGATCGATGCGATCGATGCGCAGGTCGTCGACCTGCTGCAGCGCCGCGCGCGCCTGGCGCAGGACGTCGGGGGCGTGAAGCATGCGGCCGACGCACCGGTCTACCGCCCGGAGCGCGAAGCCGAGGTTCTGCGCCGGGTCGCCGATGCCGCCGCCGGCGGTCCGCTGCCGGCGGCGTCGCTGAAGCAGATTTTCCGCGAGATCATCTCGGCCTGCCGCGCGCTTGAGCGGCCGCTCGCCGTCGCGTTCCTGGGCCCGGTCGGCACCTTCACCGAGCTGGCGATGCGCCGGCATTTCGGCTCCGGCGTCGCCGGCGAGCCTTGCGCGTCGGTCGACGAGGTCTTCCGTTCGACCGAGGCGGGGCGCGCGACGTTCGGCGTCGTGCCGGTGGAGAACTCGACCGAGGGCGCGGTCAATCGGACGCTCGACCTGTTGCTGGCCTCGCCGCTGCGCATCCTGGCCGAGATCTCGATACCGGTGCGGCATCACCTGCTGACGCGTTCCGGCACGCTCGCCGGCGTGACGCGGATCATGGCGCATCCGCAGGCGCTCGCGCAGTGCGCGAACTGGCTCAACCAGCATGCCGCGGGCCTCGAGCGGGTTCCGGCGTCCAGCAATGCGGAGGCCGCGCGGCTCGCCGCGGGCGAGCCGGGAATCGCCGCGATCGCCGGCGAGCAGGCCGCTGCGCACTACGACCTCGCCGTGGCCGCCGAGAGCATCCAGGATGATCCGTTCAATCGCACGCGGTTCCTCGTGCTCGGGCGCCAGGCGACGAGGCCCAGCGGGCGCGACAAGACCTCGCTGATCCTTGCCGTTCCCAATCGCGCCGGTGCGGTGTACCACCTGCTGCAGCCGCTCGCGCAGCACGGCGTGTCGATGACCCGTTTCGAATCGCGTCCGGCGCGCAGCGGCAGCTGGGAGTACTACTTCTACGTCGACGTCGAGGGTCACGAGGAGGAGCCGCGCGTGGCCGACGCGTTGCGGGCGCTGCAGGCGCTGTGCTCGTTCTACCGCAGCCTGGGGTCCTATCCGGCGGAGGATCCCGCGTGAGGCCGCGCAACAGGCCGGCGCCCGCGGCCTCGGCGCGCCGCTGCCCGACCATCAAGGAACCCCGATGAGTGCGATGCAGGAAACCGCTTCCGTGGCCGCGACGCCATCCACCCCGGGCGTCGACGCCCTGTCCTGGGTGAGCGCGATTGCCCCTTACGTCGCCGGCAAGCCGATCGAGGAGACGGCGCGCGAACTCGGGCTGGACCCGGCGCGCATCGTGAAGGTGGCCTCCAACGAGAATCCGCTCGGGATGGCCCCGGCCGCCGTCCGCGCGCTCGAGCGCCTGATGCGCTCGCCGGCCGCGGAGCTCGGCCGCTACCCGGATTCGAACGGATTCGCGCTGCGGGCCGCGCTCGCGGAGCGCTTCGGCGTGCCGGCCGACTGGATCACGCTGGGCAACGGGTCCAACGACATCCTGGAGCTGTGCGCCGCCGCGACCCTGGCGCCGGGGCGCAGCGGCCTCTACGCGCAGTATTCGTTCGCGGTCTATCCGCTCGCGGTCCAGGCGCGCGGAGCCCGGGCGATCGTCGTGCCGGCGAAGGCCTACGGCCACGACCTCGACGCGATGCAGGCGGCGATCGCGCCCGACACCCGTCTCGTGTTCCTCGCCAATCCGAACAATCCGACCGGGACCTTCCTGCCGGCCGAGGCGCTCGAGCGATTCCTGCAGCGCGTGCCGTCGTCGGTGCTCGTGGTGCTGGACGAGGCCTACAACGAATACCTGCCGCCGGCGCTGCGCTACGACAGCGTCGCCTGGGTGCGGCGCTACCCGAACCTCCTCGTCTCGCGGACCTTCTCCAAGATCTACGGCCTGGCGTCGCTGCGCGTCGGCTACGCGATCGCGCGACCCGAGGTGGCCGCGCTGCTCCACCGCGTTCGCCATCCGTTCAACGTGAACGCGTTCGCGCTGGCGGCGGCCACCGCGGCGCTCGGCGACCACGAATTCGTCGCGCGCTCCTACGAGCTCAACCGCGCCGGACTGGAGCAGCTTGCCGCGGGATTCCGGCGCCTCGGCCTCGAGTGGGTCCCGAGCGATGCCAACTTCCTGCTGGTGCGCGTCGGCGACGGCGCGCGGATCTACCGCGGGATGCTCGAGCGTGGCGTCATTGTGCGGCCGGTCGCCAGCTACGCGCTGCCGGAGTGGCTGCGCTTCACGGTCGGCCTGCCGGAGGAGAACGCGCGGGCGCTGGAGGCGCTCGCGGCGGCCGTCGGCACGACGTCCCCCGCGGTTCGTTGACCTCGCGCCTCGGTGACCTGGCGATGACCGCGCCGAGCCTGGCTGTCCTGGGGTTGGGACTGATCGGCGGCGCCGCGGCGGCAGCCTGGCGGCGCGCCGGCGTCGTCGGCGAGACGGTCGGTTGCGACCCGGACGGCGAGGCCTGCCGCGTGGCGCTGCAACGCGGATTCGTCGATCGCATCGCGCCCTCCGCGCGCGCGGCGGCGGCGGCCGACATCGTCCTCTTCGCGGCGCCGGTCGGCGCGACCGCCGGCGTGCTGCGCGAGATCGCGCCCGGGCTGGCGCCGACCACGATCGTCACGGACGTCGGCAGCGCGAAGCAGGCGGTCATCGAGGCCGCGCACCGCGGGCTGCCGACCGGCTTCTCGCGCTTCGTCCCGGCGCATCCGATCGCGGGCGCGGAGCAGTCCGGCGCGGCCTACGCGACAGCGGACCTCTTCGACGGACGGCTCGTCGTGACGACGCCGGTTGCCGCGACGTCCGCCGAGGCTCTGGGCCGCGTCGAGGCCTTGTGGCGTGCGGCGGGCGCGCGCATCGAGCGGATGGACGCGGCGGACCACGATCGAATCTACGCGGCGGTGAGCCACCTGCCGCACCTCGTCGCGTTCGCCGTCGTCGCGTCGATCGCGGAGCGGCCCGACGCGCAGCGCCTGCTGTCGCTCGCGGGCAGCGGCTTTCGCGATGCGACCCGGATTGCCGCGAGCAGCCCGGCGCTGTGGCGCGACATCGCGCTTGCCAATCGCGATGCGCTCGGCGCCGAGCTGGCGCGCGTTCGCGCGACGCTCGATCGGCTGCAGGCCGCGCTCGCGGCGGCGGACGCCGGCGAGCTGGAGCGCGTATTCGCCCGCGCCAGCGCCGCGCGACGCGGCGTCGCCGCGCCGCCATCCGCGCCCGTGACGGGGATTTCCGATGGCTGCGGCTGATCCGGGCGCCGGGACGCCCCGGCCGTGGCCGCCGGAACTCGACATCGCGCCGATCCACGAGGCCCGCGGCGCCGTCCGCGTCCCCGGCTCCAAGAGCATCTCCAATCGCGCGCTGCTGCTGGCGGCACTCGCTGCCGGCACGACCGACGTCGAGCATCTGCTCGACGCCGACGACACGCAGGTGATGCTGGCGGCGCTCGCGACGCTCGGCGTGCGCATCGAGCGCAGCGGCGCGACGTGTCGCGTCGCCGGCTGCGGTGGCCGGTTCCCGGTCCGCTCGGCGGAGCTTTTCCTCGGCAACGCCGGCACCGCGATGCGACCGCTGGCGGCGCAACTGGCCTTCGCCGACGGCCGGTACCGGCTGGACGGCGTGCCTCGCATGCGCGAGCGCCCGATTGGCGATCTCGTCGATGCGCTCAATGCCGTGGGTGCCCGCGTGGGCTACCTGGGGACGCCGGGCTACCCGCCGCTGCAGATCGAGCCGGCCTCGGCGTTTCGGACCGACGTGGTTCGCGTCAGGGGCGACGTGTCGAGCCAGTTCGTCAGCGGCCTGCTGATGGCCGCTCCGCTCGCGGCTCCGGCCGGCGGCGTCACGGTGGCGATCGAAGGCAACCTGATCTCGCAGCCGTACGTCGCGTTGACGGTCGCGCTGATGAGGCAGTTCGGCGCCGACGTGCAGGAGCGCGCCCCGTCGCAATACATCGTGGCGCGCGGCGGCTATCGCAGTCCGGGTCGGTTCCCGATCGAAGGGGACGCCTCGAGCGCGTCCTATTTCGTCGCGCTGGGCGCGATCGCCGGCGGGCCCGTCCGCATCGACGGCGTCGGGCGCGACAGCATCCAGGGCGACATCGGCTTCCTCGATCTCGCGACGAGGATGGGCGCGCGCATCGTGGCCGGGCCGGACTGGATCGAGGCTTCGTGCCCCGACGGCGGATCCGGCCTGGCGAGGCTTCGGGCGGTCGACGTCGATTGCACCAGGATCCCGGACGCAGCGATGACGGCCGCCGTGATGGCGCTTTTTGCCGACGGCCGCACCACGCTGCGCGGCATCGGATCCTGGCGCGTGAAGGAAACCGACCGGATCGCGGCGATGGCCGCGGAGCTTCGCAAGCTCGGCGCCGGCGTCGAACACGGGGACGACTGGCTGTCCGTCGAGCCTCCCTTCCGGCTGCAGCCGGCGACGATCGAGACCTACGACGACCACCGCATCGCGATGTGTTTCGCGCTCTGCGCGGCCGGCGGCGCGACGATGCGCATCCGCGACCCGCGCTGCGTCGCCAAGACGTATCCCGGCTTCTTCGACGCGCTCGACCGGCTGACGCGGTCGCCCCGATGACCGACTCGGCTTCCGAATCCGCCGGGCCATCCGTCGACGTGATCGCGATCGACGGGCCGACCGCGTCGGGCAAGGGCACGGTCGCCGAGGGCGTGGCGCGCGAGCTCGGTTTCCACGTGCTCGACAGCGGCGCGCTCTACCGGCTCGTGGCGCTGCTGGCGCTGGAGCACGGCGTCGCGGCGACGGACGCCGAGGGGCTCGCACGGCTTGCGCGCACGATGCGCCCGGCGTTCGGGGGCGGTCGGGTCAGGCTCGACGGTCGCGAAGTCACCGACCGGTTGCGGATGGAGGACGTCGCCCAGATGTCCTCGCGCGTGGCGGTCCATGCGCCGGTGCGCGCGGCGCTGCTGCAGATGCAACGTGACTTCCGCCGTCCGCCGGGCCTCGTTGCCGACGGCCGCGACATGGGCACCGTCGTCTTTCCGCAGGCCCGTCTCAAGGTGTTCCTGACCGCGGCGCGCGAGGCGCGCGCCGAACGTCGGTACAAGCAGTTGATCGAAAAGGGTATTTCGGTTAACATATCGGCCCTCCTGCAGGACCTGCAACAGCGCGACGAGCGCGACCTGAATCGCGCGGCGGCGCCGCTGCGGCCGGCAGAGGATGCCTTCCTGATCGATTCGTCGGCCCTGACGCCGGACGACGTCATATCTCGGATCGTCGCTCGGTATCGGAACGCCCATGGGAATGGGTGTGGAAATGGGCATGGACTTCGGAGCGGGATCGCCGAAGCGGATCGCTTGAAGCGGGATGCTTGAGGCGGACGACTTGATTCGGAGGGCGTGATCTATCGGGGCGCCTGGACCCCCCTGGCCTCTGGCCTGCCGGTCCGCGCGCGTGTCGTTGTCAACACCGCTGGGGCGCAATGCCTTGGCGAGATGAAAGGTCTCATGTCTTCCGTCGCCATGCAAGAAGCTGCTACGGGCGGTCACGAGTCGTTTGCCGCCCTGTTCCAGGAAAGCCTCGCGCGCCAGGAAATGCGCGCCGGGGAAGTGATCACGGCCGAGGTCATTCGCGTCGACTACAACTTCGTCGTCGTCAACGCCGGCCTGAAGTCCGAGGCCTACATCCCGATCGAGGAGTTCCGCAACGATCAGGGCGAGGTCGACGTCAAGCCCGGTGACTTCGTATCGGTCGCGATCGAGTCCCTGGAGAACGGCTATGGCGACACGATCCTCTCGCGCGACAAGGCGAAGCGTCTCGCGGCGTGGCTGAACCTCGAGAAGGCACTCGAGGGCGGCGAACTCGTGAACGGCACGATCACCGGCAAGGTGAAGGGCGGCCTGACCGTGATGACGAACGGCATCCGCGCGTTCCTTCCGGGCTCGCTCGTCGACATGCGTCCGGTCAAGGACACGACGCCCTACGAGGGCAAGACGCTGGAATTCAAGGTCATCAAGCTCGACCGCAAGCGCAACAACGTCGTCGTCTCGCGGCGCGCGGTGCTCGAGGCCAACATGGGCGAAGAGCGGCAGCGGCTGCTCGAGACGCTGAAGGAAGGCGCGATCGTCAAGGGCACGGTGAAGAACATCACCGACTACGGCGCGTTCGTCGACCTGGGCGGCATCGACGGCCTTTTGCACATCACCGACATTGCGTGGCGCCGCGTCCGTCACCCGACCGAGGTGCTGTCGGTCGGCCAGGAAATCACGGCCAAGGTCCTGAAGTTCGACCAGGAGAAGAACCGCGTGTCGCTGGGCGTCAAGCAGCTCGGCGAGGACCCGTGGATCGGGCTGGCACGCCGCTATCCGCAGGGCACGCGCCTGTTCGGCAAGGTCACCAACATCACCGACTACGGCGCGTTCGTCGAGATCGAGGCCGGCATCGAGGGCCTCGTCCACGTCTCCGAAATGGACTGGACGAACAAGAACGTCGATCCGAAGAAGGTCGTGCAGCTGGGCGACGAGGTCGAGGTCATGGTGCTGGAGATCGACGAGGACCGTCGCCGCATCTCGCTCGGCATGAAGCAGTGCCGCCCGAACCCGTGGGAAGACTTCTCGATGTCCCACAAGAAGGGCGACCGCGTGCACGGTGCCATCAAGTCGATCACCGACTTCGGCGTCTTCCTCGGCCTGCCGGGCGGCATCGACGGGCTGGTCCACCTGTCCGACCTGTCGTGGTCGGAGCCCGGCGAGGAAGCCGTGCGCAAGTACAAGAAGGGCGAGGAGCTGGACGCGATCGTCCTCGCGATCGACGTCGAGCGCGAGCGGATCTCCCTCGGCATCAAGCAGCTCGGCGGCGATCCGTTCAACAACTACGCCAGCACGCACGAGAAGGGCGTGGTCGTGAAGGGCACGGTGAAGACCGTCGACGCCAAGGGCGCGGTGGTCGTGCTCGGCGGTGACATCGAGGGCTACCTGCGCGCCTCGGAGATCTCGAGCGATCGCGTCGAGGATGCGCGCAACCTGCTGAAGGAAGGCGATTCGGTCGAGGCGATGATCATCAACGTCGACCGCAAGAACCGGAACATCAACCTGTCGATCAAGGCGAAGGACAATGCCGAGACGGCCGGTGCCATGGCCCGGATGCAGTCGGAGGCCCCGACCGGCACGACGAACCTCGGCGCGCTGCTGAAGGCCAAGCTCGACACGCAGAACCGCTGAGCGCGGCGGATTCCCGGCCCGCGCGGCGCGGATCCGTTGACGAGAACGGAGCGCCGCTCGGCCGGGCCGTTCCGCGCCGGCAGCGCGGGCGCGCCGGAGGGGAGCGCACGAGGCCGTCATGGCTGACGACAACAGGACGATGACCCGCTCGGAGCTCGTGGCGCGCCTCGCGCGGCGCAACACGCGGCTTGCCGCGCGCGACGCCGACGAGGCGGTGAAGACGATCCTCGACGGCATGAGCGCCGCGCTCGCCTCCGGCAGCCGGATCGAGATCCGCGGCTTTGGCAGCTTCGCGTTGAGCTACCGTCCACCGCGCCTCGGACGTAATCCGAAGTCGGGCGAGCGCGTCCAGGTGCCGGCGAAGTACGTGCCGCACTTCAAGGCCGGCAAGGAACTGCGGGAGCGCGTCGACGGCGTCGACGTGGTCGGCGGCCCGACTGCCGGTGGCCCGCACGACAGCGAGGACTGATCCGGCCGGCGGCGTCCGGGTGCCCCGGCCCGGCGCGCAACTATCATGCGGGATTCTGGTCACCTTCCGGTTCGGATCGCCCGATGAGACTTCTCGCGTGGCTGCTGCGGCTCGCGCTGTTCCTGGTCATCTTCTGGATCGCGCTGAAGAATACGACGCCGGTGCCGCTGCGCCTGACGGCGACGCGGGTCTACGAGGCCGTGCCGCTCGTCGTCGTGATCCTCGTCAGCGTCTGCGTCGGCGTCGTCGCGGCGATCGTCTCGCTGCTGCCGACGCTCGCGCGGATGCGCCGCCGCATCGCGCGGCTGAATCGTCTCGCCACGCGCGACGGCGGCGAGGCGGAGCGGGCCGGCGAGCGGCTGGCGGCGGCGGCGCGCAACATCGGCGCGGTGGGGCAGCTCGACGTCGACACGCGCCTGCGGCGCGAGTGACGATGGAGTTCGAGCCCTGGTGGCTGCTGGTCCTGCCGCTGCTGTTCGTGGCCGGCTGGTTCGCGCGCGGCGCCGACCGGCGCATCCAGTCGCGCGACGAGGCCGCGGCGCCACGCTCGATGTTCCGCGGCCTGAACCTCCTGCTCAACGAGAAGCCCGACCAGGCGATCGACGCCTTCATCGAGGTCGTCCGCCTGGATCCGGAGACGATCGAGCTCCACTATGCGTTGGGCAGCCTGTTCCGTCGCCGAGGCGAGATCGAGCGCGCGGTCCGCATCCACAACTATCTGCTCAACCGCGCCGACCTGCCGGCGCGCGAGCGCTCCTCCGCGCTGGCCGAACTGGCGCAGGACTACCTCAAGGGCGGGCTGCTCGATCGAGCCGAGGACGCCTTCGGGCGACTGGTCGGCGAGCGCCAGCACCGCTTCGCGGCATTGCGGGCGCTGCTGTCGATCTACGAGATGGAAGGCGAATGGGCCAAGGCGATCGACACCGCGGGCACGCTGGTCGGCGAAGCCGGGGAAACGCATGCGAAATCGATCGCGCATTTCCATTGCGAGCTGGCCGAACGGGCGATCGCGGCCGGCCAGGCGGATGTCGCGCGGCAGGAGCTGGAGCGGGCGCTCGCGACGGATCGCCATTCGGTGCGGGCACTGGCTTTGCGCGGCGACCTGCAGAAGCGGCAGGGCGATCGCGACGCCGCGATTGCGAGCTGGGAGGCGGTCGAGCGCGAAGCGCCGCAGTACCTGTCGCTTGTCGCGGACCGGCTTGCCGCCGCGCTGGACGACGCCGGCCGCCGCGATGAGGCGCTGGCGATGCTGATGCGCAATCTGCGCGAGCAGCCGTCAATCGATGCGCTCGACCTCGCGTTCCAGCGCACGCTGGCGTGGCGCGGCGCGCAGGAGGCCGAGGCCCTGCTGCGTGACGAGCTGCCGCGGAAGCCTTCCCTGCTCGGCTTCGAGCGGCTGCTGGAACTTCGCAGCGCCGCAGCGAATGGGGACCCGGAGCTCGAGTCGCTGCGCGCGCTGATCCGGACCCAGGTGCGCAAGCTGGCGCGTTATCGGTGTGGCCACTGCGGTTTCCGCGCCCGGGACTTTCATTGGCAGTGCCCCGGATGCAAGAATTGGGACAGCTATCCGCCGCGACGCATCGAGGAGGTGGAGGGTTGATGGAGATTCGGCCCCGATGACGGGTTTTTCCAGCATCGAATCGACGATCGGCAACACGCCGCTCGTCCGGCTGCAGCGCCTGCCGGCTGCCGTCGGCGCTCGACGCGGCACGACCGTGCTGGCGAAGCTGGAAGGCAACAATCCCGGAGGATCGGTCAAGGATCGGCCCGCCTATTCGATGATCGCGCGGGCCGCGGAGCGCGGCGAACTGCGTCCGGGCGATCGCCTGATCGAGGCCACGAGCGGCAATACCGGCATCGCGCTCGCGATGATCGCCGCGATGATGGGCTACCGGATGACGCTGCTGATGCCCGACGATCTGTCGCACGAGCGACGTGCCGCGATGACGGCCTATGGCGCCGAGCTGATCCTGACGCCCGCTGCCGCCGGCGGCATGGAGTACGCGAGGGACCTCGCGCTCGAGATGGAGCGTCGCGGCGAGGGCCGCGTGCTGGACCAGTTCGCCAATCCCGACAATCCACGCGCTCACTACGAGAAGACCGGACCGGAAATCTGGCGCGATACCGCGGGCGGCGTCACGCACTTCGTTTCCGCGATGGGGACGACGGGGACCATCATGGGGACCAGCCGGTATCTCAAGGAGCGTTCGCCGGCGGTCACGATCGTCGGCGCGCAGCCCGCGGAGGGTTCCCGCATTCCCGGAATTCGCAAGTGGCCCGAGGCCTACCTGCCGCGGATCTACGATCCGGCGCGCGTCGACCGCGTGGAGTCGGTGACCCAGGCGCAGGCCGAAGCGATGGCGAGGCGCCTCGCGGCCGAGGAGGGGATCTTCGGCGGCATCTCGTCCGGCGGCGCGGCCGACATCGCGTTGCGCCTGGCCACCGAGGTCGAGGATGCCCTGATCGTGTTCATCGTCTGCGATCGCGGCGACCGCTATTTGTCGACCGGCGTTTTCTCTTGACGGGGCGGGGGGCAGTCTGCTGCCGCCTCGTCCGCAACGCGTCGACCCTCTCCCCCGCCCCTCTCCCGCTGCGCGGGCGAGGGGAGTCTCGTCGTCGCGATGACGCAGGTCGTTCGCTCAGACGACGCCGGAACTCCCCTCTCCCGCTGCGGGCGAGGGGAGTCTCGTCGTCGCGATGACGCAAGTCGTTCGCTCAGACGACGCCGGAACTCCCCTCTCCCGCTGCGCGGGCGAGGGGAGTCTCGTCGTCGCGATGACGCAGGTCGTTCGCTCAGACGACGCCGGAACTCCCCTCTCCCGCTGCG
>DATKPC010000085.1:0-31101 GCA_035524275.1 Burkholderiaceae bacterium | reverse complement strand
GGCCGCCGCCGCCGGATGCGGCGGCCGCCGCCGAGTCCGCGGGGGGTGCCGGCGAAGGCGCACTGCCGCCGGCAGCCGCGCCGTCGCCCGCGTTGCCGCTGGCCGGCGAAGGCGAGGAGATCAATGCCGCGGCGATGGCGGAGCACGCGATGCCGCGCGAGCTCATCGAGCGCGGGCGGCGCGCCGCGAAGCAGGCGCTGAACGCGCAGTCGGAGAAACTGCACAAGGTGCTCGCCGATGCCGGCGTCGGTTCGCGCCGCGACATGGAGGAGCTGATCATCGCGGGCCGGGTATCGGTGAATGGCCAGCCCGCGCACATCGGGCAGCGCGTCTCGCCCGGCGACCAGGTCCGCGTCAACGGCAAACCGCTCGCGCGCAAGGCGCCCGGCCGGCTGCCTCGGGTGCTGCTGTACCACAAGCCCGCCGGCGAGATCGTCTCGACCGACGACCCGGAACGCCGGCGCACCGTTTTCGACGCGCTGCCGCGCATCTCCGGCGCGCGCTGGATCGCGGTCGGCCGGCTCGATTTCAACACCGAAGGGCTGCTGATCCTGACGACGTCCGGCGACCTCGCGAACCGGCTGATGCATCCGCGCCACGAAGTCGAACGCGAGTACGCGGTCCGCATCATCGGCGAACTCGGCGAGGAGGCGCGTCGTCGCCTGCTCGAGGGCGTGCAGCTCGACGACGGCGTGGCCCGGGTGAGCCGCCTCGAGGATGCCGGCGGCCAGGGTGCGAACCACTGGTACCGGATCGTGCTCAGCGAGGGGCGCAACCGCGAGGTCCGACGCCTGTTCGAGGCCATCGGCCTGTCCGTCAGCCGCCTGATCCGGATCCGCTTCGGCGTCGTGCAGCTGCCGCGCTCGCTCGCGCGTGGTCGCTGGCTCGAGCTGGCGCCCGACTGGGTGGCCGCGTGGCTGCACGATCTCGGTTTCGGCGCCGACGAGCTCCGGTCGCGCCCGCCGGGCAATCGACCGCAGGGCGGCGCGCGTCCCGGCAACGGCCCGGGTCCGGGCGGCTTCGGGCAGGGTCCCGGGCGCAAGCGCCCGCAGGGCAAGCCCGGGCCGTCGCGCCAGCCGGACCCGATGACGAGCACGGTGAGCTACATCGCCAGCGGCCGACATCCGAGCAGTCCGAATCCCGGAGGCCAGGGCGCCCGCTTCCGCCGCTTCAAGGCGCCGCGCGGCGTCGGCTGAGGCGGCTCCGGCGTCGCGGCGACCGGCCGGGTTGTCGGCCGCCGCGTCGCGGTATAGAATGCGCGGTTCCCGTCAGAGGATTTCGCGAATCGGTTTTGAAGGGCGGATCGAAGGTTGGATCTTCGAGGAAGGTGGGATCTTCGAGGATCGGATCGGGTGCGGCCGGAGATCGATTCAGCAAGTCGGCCCGGACGGGCGGCAGAGTGCCGTCGTCGGAGCAGGTCGGCGGCGGCGAATAAAGTCGGCAGGCTGCCGGCAAGAAAAAATGGGCTCGTCAGCCCATTTTTTTTTTGCGTGATAGCAGCAGATCCGGCAGCAGATCCGGCACCAGATCGGGTGGCAGGGCGGGGGCGGGAAAGAACGACAGCGAAGAACGACAGCGACGAACGACGGCGGGGATCGGGCGGTGGCGGTGGCGAAGGACCAGGAGCACGTGGCGGGGGCGGACAAGGTTCGCGGCAAGGACGGCAGCGGTGGCGGCAGGGCCGGTGGGCCGGTAGCGCTGCACGCGCTCGTCGAGGCGAGCCTCGAGGGGATGGGCTACGAGCTCGTCGAACTCGAGCGCGGCGCCGGCGGCGTGCTGAAGGTGACGCTCGATACGCCGGGCGGCACGCGGCCGGTCATGATCGATGACTGCGAACGGGTCAGCCGGCAACTCGCCCATGTGTTCACGGTCGAAAACGTCGACTACGGCCGGCTCGAGGTCGGGTCGCCCGGCGTCGACCGTCGGTTGTCGCGGCGACGGGATTTCGAGCGCTTCACCGGCGTGCAGGTCGACATCCGGCTGCGCGCGCTGCTCGACGGCCGACGCAATCTGCGCGGGCGGCTTGCCGGCGTCGGCGGCGACGAGGCGTCGCCGTCGGTGCGGCTGGAGCTGGCGCCGCCACGCGCGCCGGGCGACGGTGCGCGGCGACGCGCGGCCGGCAAGGCGGCGGCGGGGAAGGTGAAGGGAAAGGCGAACGCGGTGGACGCCGCGCCACCGCAGGTCGTCGAGTTGGCGCTGTCGGGCATCGAGTCGGCGCGGCTGGTGCCGGAGCTGAATTTCAGGGGAATGGGACGGGACGCTTCGAAATGAGTCGAGAAATCCTGCTGCTGGTCGACGCGCTCGCGCGCGAGAAGAACGTGCCACGCGACATCGTCTTCGGTGCGCTCGAGTCCGCGCTCGCCGCGGCCACGAAGCGGCTGTTCGCCGAGGAGGACGTCGACATCCGCGTCGCCGTCGACCGCGAATCCGGCGACTACGACGCGTTCCGCCGCTGGCTCGTCGTGCCCGACGAGGCCGGGCTGCAGGAGCCCGGGCACCAGGTCATCCTGTCCGATGCGCGCGAGCAGATCCCGGACATCGAGGTCGAGGAGTACATCGAGGAGCAGCTGCCGCGGCAGGATCTCGGCCGGCGCTTCGCGCAGGACACGAAACAGGTGATCCTGCAGAAGATCCGCGACGCCGAGCGCGAACAGGTGCTCAACGAGTTCCTGGCCCGCGGCGACATGGTCGTCAACGGGATGATCAAGCGGCTCGACAAGGGCGACGCGATCATCGAGATCGGCAAGCTCGAGGCGCGGCTTCCGCGCTCCGAGATGATCCCGAAGGAGAACCTGCGGCCGAACGACCGGGTGCGCGCCTACGTGCTGCGGATCGACCGCCAGCTGCGCGGCCCGCAGGTGATCCTCTCGCGCACGTCGCCGGAGTTCGTCAAGAAGCTGTTCGAGCTCGAGGTGCCGGAGATCGAGCAGGGGCTGCTGCTGATCAAGTCGGCGGCCCGCGACCCCGGCGTGCGGGCGAAGATCGCCGTCTGGACCAACGACCGGCGCATCGACCCGATCGGGACCTGCGTCGGGATGCGCGGATCGCGCGTGCAGGCCGTGACCAACGAGCTCGCCGGCGAGCGCGTCGACATCGTGCTGTGGTCCGAGGACCCGGCGCAGTTCGTCATCGGGGCGCTCGCGCCGGCCAACGTCTCGTCGATCGTGGTCGACGAGGAGCGCCATGCGATGGACGTCGTCGTCGACGAGGACAACCTCGCGATCGCCATCGGGCGCAGCGGCCAGAACGTGCGCCTCGCCTCCGAGCTCACCGCGTGGCACATCAACATCATGACCGCCGAGGAGTCCGCGCAGAAGCGCGATTCGGAGCAGGCCTCGATCCGCACGAGCTTCATGGAGAAGCTCGACGTCGACGACGAGCTCGCCGGCCTGCTCGTCGGCGCCGGCATCTCGACGCTCGAGGAGATCGCCTACATCCCGGTCGGCGAGCTGCTGGAGATCGAGGGCATCGACGACGACACGGTCGAGGAACTGCGCACGCGCGCCCGCAACGCGCTGCTCACCGAGGCCATCGTTCGCGAGGAGAACCTGGAGAAGGCCGACCGCACGCTGCTCGACGTCGAGGGGATGGATGCCGACCTTGCGGCGCGGCTCGCGAGCAACGCGGTGCGGACGCGCGACGACCTGGCCGACCTGGGCGTCGACGAGCTCGTCGAGATGACCGGCGTCGAGGACGAGCGGGCGCGGCAGCTGATCATGGCGGCGCGCGCCCACTGGTTCGAGCAGCCGTGACGCGCGCCGACCGCGGTGCGTGAGCGTCGGACGAGGCGAGACAGTCGAACGAGGCGAGAGGAAGAAGGGACCTGATCCATATGCCGAGCAACACGGTGGCCCAGTTCGCGGCCGAACTCAAGGTGCCTGCGCAACTGCTGCTCGAGCAGCTGCGCGCGGCCGGCGTCGGCAAGCGCGACGAGAGCGACGCCCTGTCGGAGGACGACAAGTCGCGCCTGCTCGAGTCGCTGCGCAAGGCGCACGGCGGGCAGGAGATCGAGAAGAAGAAGATCACGCTCACGCGCAAGCAGACCTCGGCGATCAAGCAGGCCGACGCGACCGGCAAGGCGCGCACCATCCAGGTCGAGGTGCGCAAGAAGCGCGTCTTCGTGCGGCGCGACAGCGAAGGCGAGGGCGAGGCCGTGGCGGCCGCGCCGGCGGCGCCGGTGATCGACCAGGCCGAGCTCGCGCGGCGCGAGGAAGAGGCGCGCCGGCAGGCCGACCTCGTCGCGCGCCAGATGGCCGAGGCGCGCGAGCGCGCCGAACGCGCGCAGGCCGACGTCCTCGAGGCGCAGCGCCGCGAGCAGGAGGCGCTCGACGCGGCGCGCGGCCGCGAGGAGGCCGCGCAGGCCGAGCTGGACCGCACGGTGGCCGAGCGCACGGCCGCGGAGCAGGCCGCGAGCGACGCACGCGCGGCGCAGGAGCGCGCGCGCAAGGCGGTCGAGGCCGAGGTCGCCGCGATCAAGAACATGATGTCGTCGCCGCCGGCGAAGAAGGTCCTGAAGGCGCCGACGACCGAGGGCACGCTGCACAAGCCGGCGGCGCCGAAGGTCGAAGCCAAGCCGACCGAGGAAAAGAAGGACGCGAAGAAGGTCGGCCCGAAGGAGGTCAAGTCGGCCAAGCTCGCGTCGAGCTGGTCCGAGGACGCCGCGAAGCGGCGCGCGATCAAGACGCGCGGCGACGCCGGCAGCGGCGGCGGCTGGCGCGGGCCCAAGGGCGGCCGGCGCGGCGACGATCGCGACAAGGCGTCGGCTCCGCAGGCCGCCGAGCCGGTCGTCCGCGACATCTCGGTGCCGGAGACGATCACCGTCGGCGACCTCGCGCACAAGATGGCCGTCAAGGCCTCCGAGGTCATCAAGATCCTGATGAAGCTCGGCCAGATGGTGACGATCAACCAGGTGCTCGACCAGGAGACGGCGATGATCGTCGCCGAGGAGATGGGGCACAAGGCGACCGCCGCCAAGCTCGACGACCCGGAGGCGCTTCTCGTCGAGAACGCGGCGTCGGCGGCCGGCGCCACCGCAGCCGCCGCCGAACCGCGGCCGCCGGTCGTGACGGTGATGGGCCACGTCGACCACGGCAAGACCTCGCTGCTCGACTACATCCGGCGCGCCAAGGTCGCCGCCGGCGAGGCCGGCGGGATCACGCAGCACATCGGCGCCTATCACGTCGAGACGCCGCGCGGCGTGATCACGTTCCTCGACACGCCGGGCCACGAGGCGTTCACCGCGATGCGCGCGCGCGGCGCGAAGGCGACCGACATCGTCGTCCTCGTCGTGGCCGCGGACGACGGCGTGATGCCGCAGACGATCGAGGCGATCGCCCACGCGAAGGCGGCCAAGGTGCCGCTCGTGGTCGCGATCAACAAGATCGACAAGCCGGAGGCCAATCCGGATCGCGTCAAGCAGGAGCTCGTCGCGCAGGAGGTCGTGCCCGAGGAGTACGGCGGCGACGCCCCGTTCGTCCAGGTCTCGGCGCGGACCGGCGAGGGCATCGACACGCTGCTCGAGAACGTGCTGCTGCAGGCCGAGGTCCTGGAGCTGAAGGCGGTCAAGGACGCGCCGGCCAAGGGACTGATCGTCGAATCGCAGCTCGACAAGGGCCGCGGACCGGTCGCCACGGTGCTGGTGCAGTCCGGGACGCTGAAGCGCGGCGACGTCGTCCTCGCCGGCAGCAGCTTCGGTCGCGTCCGCGCGATGCTCGACGAGAACGGGTCGCCGATCCAGTCGGCGGGGCCGTCGATCCCGGTCGAGATCCAGGGCCTGTCCGACGTCCCGGCCGCCGGCGACGAGCTGATCGTGCTCGGCGACGAGCGCAAGGCGCGCGAGATCGCGCTGTTCCGCCAGGGCAAGTACCGCGACACGAAGCTCGCGAAGCAGCAGGCCGCGAAGCTCGAGAACATCTTCGAGACGATGGGCCCCGACGGCGGCGCCAAGACGCTGACGATGATCATCAAGGCCGACGTGCAGGGCTCGCAGGAGGCGCTGGTCCACGCGCTCACGAAGCTGTCGACCGACGAGGTCAAGGTGCAGGTCGTCCACGCGCAGGTCGGCGGCGTCTCGGAGAGCGACGTCAACCTCGCGCTCGCGTCCAAGGCGGTCATCATCGGCTTCAACGTGCGCGCCGACCAGTCGGCGCGCAAGCTCGCCGAGGCCAACGGCATCGACATCCGCTACTACAACATCATCTACGACGCGGTCGACGACGTGAAGGCCGCGCTGTCGGGGATGCTGGCGCCGGAGCAGCGCGAGCAGGTCCTCGGGCTCGTCGAGATCCGCCAGGTCTTCCGCATCTCGAAGGTGGGCTCGGTGGCCGGGTGCATGGTCGTGGACGGCGTCGTCAAGCGGACCGCGAGCGCGCGCCTGCTGCGCGACAACGTCGTCATCTGGACCGGCGAGCTCGATTCGCTCAAGCGCTTCAAGGACGACGTCCGCGAAGTGAAGGCCGGCTTCGAATGCGGCCTGTCGCTGAAGGGCTACGACGACATCAAGGAAGGCGACCAGCTCGAGATCTTCGAGGTCCAGGAGGTCGCGCGCACGCTGTGACGCGGCCGCGGGCGCCCGCGCGCCCGCACCCGCGACCGCCAGCGCCGTCACGACGATGAAGACGAGCCGTAAACCCGCACGCGGGCAGCGCATCGCCGAGCAGATCCAGCGCGACCTCGCGGAACTGATCCGCCGCGAGGTGCGCGACCCGCGCGTCGGCCTCGTGACGCTGAGCGGCGTCGAGGTCTCGCCGGACTACGCGCACGCCCGGGTCTACTTCACGGTGATCGGCGCCCCGCCCGAGCAGGCGGCCGCCGGCCTGAACGCCGCGGCCGGCCACCTCCACAACCTGCTGTTCCGCCGCCTGCGGATCCATACCGTCCCGCGGCTGACGTTCGTCCACGATGCGTCGGTCGAGCGCGGGTTCGAGATGGACCGGCTGATCGCGCAGGCGACCGGTGGCGGAGCGGTTCCGGGCGGCGACGGCCCAGGCTAGCCGGGTTTGCAGGTGCGGCGCAGGAAGGGTGATGCGGTCGACGGCGTGCTGCTGCTGGACAAGCCGGTCGGGATCACGTCCAACGCCGCGCTGCAGGTCGCGCGCCGGGCGTTGAACGCGCGCAAGGCGGGCCATACCGGGACGCTCGACCCGCTGGCGAGCGGGCTGCTGCCGATCGCGCTCGGCGAGGCGGCCAAGTTCGCCGGCGCGCTGCTGGATGCGCCGAAGTCGTATCGCGCGACGCTGCGGCTCGGCGTCGCGACGGCGAGCGGGGATGCCGACGGCGAGGTCACCGCGCGGCGTCCGGTCGCGGTCGACGCCGCGCGGCTGGACGCGACATTGTCACGCTTCGTCGGCACCATCCTGCAGGTGCCGCCGATGCACTCGGCGCTCAAGCGCGACGGGCGCCCGCTTTACGAATATGCGCGCCGCGGACTGGAAGTCGAGCGCGCCGCGCGCGAGGTGACGATCCATCGCCTCGAGCGCCGCCGCTTCGAGGGCGACGAACTGGACATCGACGTCGACTGCAGCAAGGGAACCTACGTGCGCGTACTGGCGCAGGACATCGGCGAGCAACTCGGCTGCGGGGCGCACCTGTCGGCGCTGCGGCGCACGCGCGTCGGGCCGCTGTCGCTCGACGATGCGATCGCGCTCGACCGGCTCGAGGGGCTCGACCCCGCGGCGCGTCGCGCGCGGCTGCGGCCGGCGGACCTGCTGCTTCAGGAACTGCCGCGGATCGACCTGGATGCCGAGGCCGCCGAGCGGCTGAGGCACGGCCAGCGCCTTGCGCTCGGCCTGCGCCCGGTGCCGCGCGCGCGGATCTACGATGATCGCGGACGCCTCGCCGGCGTCGCCGCGATCGACGACGGTGGCGTCCTCGCGCCGCTGCGACTGGTCAACGAGGAATGCCGAGAAAGCGAGCCCGCGCCATGAACCCCCGTGCCCTACGAAACATCGCGATCATCGCGCACGTCGACCACGGCAAGACGACCCTGGTCGACAAGCTGCTGGTCCAGAGCGGAACCTTCCGCGACAACCAGCAGGTCGCCGAACGCGTGATGGACAGCAACGACCTGGAGCGCGAGCGCGGCATCACGATCCTGGCGAAGAACTGCGCCGTCGACTACGCCGGCACCCACATCAACATCGTCGACACGCCCGGCCACGCGGACTTCGGCGGCGAGGTCGAGCGCGTGCTGTCGATGGTCGACGGCGTGCTGCTGCTCGTCGACGCCGTCGAAGGGCCGATGCCGCAGACGCGCTTCGTGACCCGCAAGGCGCTGGCGCTGGGGCTGAAGCCGATCGTCGTCGTCAACAAGGTCGACCGTCCCGGGGCGCGGCCGGACTACGTCGTCAACGCGACGTTCGACCTCTTCGACAAGCTCGGCGCGACCGAGGACCAGCTCGACTTCCCGGTGGTCTACGCCTCGGCGCTCGGCGGCTACGCCGGGCTGGAGCCGGACGTCCGCGCCGGCGACATGCGCCCGCTGTTCGACGCCATCCTGCGCCACGTTCCGGTGCGCGAGGACGATCCCGACGGCGCGCTGCAGATGCAGGTCTGCTCGCTCGACTACTCCAGCTACGTCGGCAAGATCGGCATCGGCCGCATCCGCCGCGGGCGCCTGCGCCCGGGCCAGGACGTGCTCGTCTGCAACGGGCCGGACGCCGCGCCGCTGCGCGGCCGCGTCAACCAGGTGCTGAAGTTCCGCGGGCTGGAGAGGTGCCAGGTGGATATCGCCGAGGCCGGCGACATCGTGCTCGTCAACGGCATCGAGGAGCTCGACATCGGCTCGACGATCTGCGCGCCCGACGCGCCCGACGCGCTGCCGCTGCTGAAGGTCGACGAGCCGACGCTGGTGATGAACTTCTGCGTCAATACGAGCCCGCTGGCCGGGCGCGAGGGCAAGTACGTCACGAGCCGCCAGCTGCGCGAACGGCTGGAGCGCGAGCTGAAGTCCAATGTCGCGATGCGGATGCGGCAGACCGAGGACGAGACGATCTTCGAGGTCGCCGGCCGCGGCGAGCTGCACCTCACGGTGCTCGTGGAGAACATGCGCCGCGAGGGCTACGAGCTCGCGGTGTCGCGCCCGCGGGTCCTGTACCGCGAGGTCGACGGCGAGCGGCTCGAGCCCTACGAGATGCTGACCGTCGACGTCGAGGACCAGCACCAGGGCGCGGTGATGGAGGAGCTCGGGCGGCGCCGCGGCGACCTGCAGGACATGCAGCCCGACGGCCGCGGCCGCGTGCGCCTCGAGTACCGGGTCCCGGCGCGCGGGCTGATCGGATTCCAGGGCGAGTTCATGACGCTGACGCGCGGCACCGGCCTGATGAGCCACGTCTTCGACGACTACGGCCCGGTGCGTCCCGGCGACCTCGGCGAGCGCCGCAACGGCGTGCTCGTGTCGCAGGACGACGGCGAGGCGGTCGCCTATGCGCTATGGAAGCTGCAGGAGCGCGGCCGGATGTTCGTCAGCCCGGGCGACAAGCTGTACGAGGGGATGATCATCGGGATCCATTCGCGCGACAACGACCTCGTCGTCAATCCGGTGCGGGAAAAGAAGCTCACGAACGTCCGCGCGGCGGGCAAGGACGAGCACATCGACCTCGTGCCGCCGATTCGGCTGACGCTGGAGTACGCCGTCGAGTTCATCGCCGACGACGAACTCGCCGAGATCACGCCGCAGAGCATCCGCCTGCGCAAGCGCCTGCTCAAGGAGAACGAGCGCCGGCGCGCCGATCGCGCGGCGGCATAGCGGGGGCGAGGCGCCGATGACGGCGGCGACGCGGGCCGAGCGTGCCGGCGCCGCGCTGGCCGCGGGACCCGATGCGAGCGGTTCCGGCCCGCGCGTTTCGGGCGCGGACCTGTCGGCCTGGCGCTTCTGCGTCGCGCCGATGATGGACTGGACCGATCGCCATTGCCGCTACTTCCACCGCGTCCTGTCGCGCCGCGCGCGGCTCTACACCGAGATGGTCACGACCGGCGCGCTGCTTCACGGCGACGCGGCGCGGCACCTCGAGTTCGATCCGGCGGAGCAGCCGGTCGCGCTGCAGCTCGGCGGGTCGGATCCGCAGGCGCTTGCGCGCTGCGCGCGGTTGGGCGCCGAGCGCGGCTATGCCGAGATCAACCTGAACTGCGGCTGTCCCTCCGACCGGGTGCGCAACGGCACGTTTGGCGCCTGCCTGATGGCGCAGCCGCGCCGCGTCGCCGAATGCCTGCGTGCGATGCGCGATGCGGTCCCGATCCCGGTCACGGTCAAGCACCGCATCGGTCTCGACCGCGACGACGGCGTGACGCTGCTGCACGACTTCGTCGGGACGCTTCACGACGCCGGCGTCCGCGTCTTCATCGTCCACGCCCGCAACGCCTGGCTGCAGGGGCTGAGCCCGCGCGAGAACCGCGAGATCCCGCCGCTGCGCTACGACGTCGTCCGCCGCTTGAAGCAGGTCTTTCCCTCGGCGACGATCGTCGTCAATGGCGGCATCGGCACGCTCGACGCCGCACGCGCGCAGCTGGACCACGTCGATGGCGTGATGCTCGGACGCGCGGCCTACGAGGCGCCGGCGCAGCTCGCGCGCGTCGATCCCGGGTTGTTCGACGACCCCGGCGGGATGCCCGATGACGCGACATCGACCGCGCGCGCGATCGCGGCGATGTCGGCGTACCTGGCGCGCGAGCGCGCGCGCGGCACGCCGGTGCGCGCCGTCGTGCGGCACATGCTGGGACTCGGGAGCGGGATGCGCGGCGCGCGCGCCTGGCGCCGCGCGCTCAGCGACCCGCAGTTTCTCGAGCGCCACGGCGCCGACGCGCTGCACGCGGCCGCGGCGGTTGCCGGCTGGCCGACCGCGTAGCCGGCGGCCAGCCAACTGACCGGCGGCCAACCGACCGGCGGCGACCTGGCCGCGGGAGCTGCTGGCGGCCTCCGTCGGCAGCGGGGCCGATCAGGAGGCGGGCGCTTTCCTGGCCGCGTCCCCTTTTTTCGCCGGCGGCAGGCATTTCTCGGTGTGCTCCGCCTGCAGGCGCCGCAGCGCCAGTTCGGCCGATGCGTGCTCGTCGGCGCTGGCCGCCTCGACATCGTGCTGCGCATACTCGATCTGCCGCACGAGGTCATCGCAGGCCCCGAGCTGCGCCTTGCGCCTGTCGGCCTCGGCTTCCTTCGCCTGTTCCGGCGTGACCGCCGGCGATGCCTTCGCCGAGCGTATCGGCTTGCCGATCACGGCGTCGCCGTCGGCGCCACCGCTCGGCTTGGCGGCGGCGGCGGCCCGCGTCGGCGAGGCCTTCGGCACCTCGCCCTTCGCCTCGCCTTTCGACGCCTCCGGCTTCGCGCCGTCCGGCCGCAGCGGCAGCTCGCGCCCGCGCGAGCCACGGTCTTTCGCGGTGCCGGCGGCGTCGCCCTGGCCGTCGTCGCCGGCCGCGGCCGCCGCAGCGCCGGGCCCGCCGGCAGCGCCCCGGGGTTGCGTGACCTCGAGCGCCGGGGCCGCGTCGATCGTTCGCTGCTGACGCGTGCCGGCGGGGCACGCTCCGTTCGAATATGTGACGTGCCCGTCGCCGCTCTCGCAGCGGATGATCGGATCGGCGGCCCGACCGCCACTGGCGCAGGTCGCCAGCAGGAGCCATGCCGCGAGGCGCGTGATTCGCAAGGCCATCGGAAGGATTTCCCGGCGCGGCAGCCGCGCCGCGTTCGCCGGCAGTGTAGCTTTGGCGATGCCGCCGCGCACCGGTACCCGTCGCGCCGGGCGGACCGTTGCGCGGGCCGCCGGTCGATCCGCGTCAGCGCGCCGGGATGACCTTGCCCGGATTCATGATGTCGTCGGGGTCGAGCGCGTGCTTGATCCGCGCCATGAGCTGCAGCTCGATGTCCGACTTGTAGCGCGCGATGTCATCGCGCTTCAATTGCCCGAGCCCGTGCTCGGCGCTGATCGATCCGCCGGCCGCGTGCACCGCATCGTGGACGAGCCGGTTGATCCGTTCCTGGTTCGCCGCGAGCCGTTCCAGGTCCGAGCGGTCGTGCACGCCGATGTTGTAGTGCAGGTTGCCGTCGCCGAGGTGGCCGAACGTGATCGGCTCGAGCCAGGCGAACTCCTGCAGCAGGCGCGCGTTCGTGTTCGCGACGAACTCCGGGATCCGCGAGACGGGGAGCGAGATGTCGTGCTTCACGTTGCCGCCGGCACGCGTCTGCGCTTCCGGGATCGTCTCGCGCAGCCGCCACATGGACGCGGAGTCGGCGCCCGACTGCGCGACGGCGACGTCGTCGACGACGCCCTCGGCGAGCGCCGCGTCGAGCGCGCGCTCCAGCACGCCGATCGCATGCGCCTCGCTGTCGGGGTCGGAGAGTTCGACGAGGATCGACCACGCGGGCGCGGCGGCGCCCCCCGCGAACGGCTGCCGCAGGCCGGGATATTCGGTGCGCAGCAGGTCCAGGCAACTTGCCGACATCACCTCGAAAGCCGTCAGCGTCGCGCCGGCGCTCGCGCGCAGGCGCGCGAGCAGCGTCGCGGCACGTTCGAGCGACGCCGTCGCCGCGAATGCGGTCACCTGCGCGCGCGGCGCCGGGAACAGGCGCAGCGTCGCGGCGCAGATCAGGCCGAGCGTCCCTTCGGCGCCGATGAACAGCTGCTTCAGGTCGTAGCCGGTGTTGTCCTTGCGCAGCCCGCGCAGCCCGTCCCAGACGCGGCCGTCCGGCAGCACGACCTCGAGGCCGAGGACGAGCTCGCGCGCGTTGCCGTAGCGCAGGACCTGCGTCCCGCCGGCGTTCGTCGACAGGTTGCCGCCGATCGTGCAGCTGCCTTCGGCCGCCAGGCTGAGCGGGAAGAGCAGGCCGCGGTCGAGCGCGGCGGCCTGCACCGACCGCAGCACGCAGCCCGCCTCCGCGGTGATCGTCTCGTTGGCGGCGTCGATCGCGCGGATGCGGTCGAGCCGGCGCATCGCGACGACGACAGCGCGACCGGACGCGTCCGGCGTCGCACCGCCGACGAGGCCCGTGTTCCCGCCTTGCGGGACGATCGGCACGCCGTCGCGCGCGCATCGCGCGACGACGGCGGCGACCTGCGCCGTATCGCCCGGCAGGACGACCGCCTGCGCGCGGCCGACATAGCGTCGCCGCCAGTCGGTCAGGTACGGCGCGCAGTCCGCCTCCGCGGTGAGCACGTGGTCGGCGCCGACCACGTGCCGCAGGCCGTCGATCAGGTCCATGCCGCAGGGCCGTCGGCGCGGCGTCCCGACGATGCCGAAGCCCGCCGGCGGGCCCGTGCCGCGGCCCGCGAAGGCTGCAGGCAACGGAACGCCGCGATCTCGTAGACGACGACGAGCGCGACCTCGACCGCCGCCAGCGATCGGGCCGGGCCGGCCTCGAACACGCGCGTCGCGCCTTCGGCGAGGTAGAGCAGGACGAGCAGCGTCGACCACTGCATGGCCCGCAGGCTTGCGCGCGCGAGACCCGCGAGCGGGAACAGCAGCGGCACGGCCTTCAGCACCAGCCAGCTGCCGCCCGGGCGCAAGGGCGCGACGCGCAGTTCCCAGGCGGCGCACAGCACGAGCAGCGCGACCCAGGCGCCCAGCGCGACGAAGCGCGCCACGCCGGGCGGACCGGCGGGCGGCGGGGCGTCGCTCGCCGGCGACGTCGGTGGAGGCGGCATGGCGGATAGGGGTCGGATCGGCGTCCGGAGGGCCGGCCTGCATCGCGCGACACGCTAAAGTGCCGCCCTTCGACGAAGCCGCAGGAGCCCGAGTTTATCGGCAGTCCCGGATGGACCACGATCCCGCTCGCCCGGATCCCGCGCCGCGGCGCCCGCCCGCGTGGCACGTGTCGCCCGCGTGGCGGCAGCGCGCGCGCGAAGCGCTGGCGTTCGCGTGGCGCCGCGCCGCCGACGTCCGCCTGCCGCAGGTGGCCGCGAGCCTGACGTTCACGACGGTGCTTTCGCTCGTCCCGGTGCTGGCGATCGCGCTCGCGATCTTCGCCGCCTTCCCGCTGTTTGCCGACTATCGGGCCGCCTTCGAGAAGCTCCTCGTGAAGAGCCTGCTGCCGGAGGCGATGTCCAACACGATCCTGCGCTACCTCAACGACTTCGCGGCCAAGGCGGCGCGCCTCACGGCCGCCGGCCTCGTCCTCCTCGCCTTCGCGGCGATGTCGATGGCGCTCACCGTCGACCGCGTGCTCAACGACATCTGGCGCGTCCATGTGCGGCGACCCCTGGCGCAGCGCGTGCTCGTCTACTGGGCGCTGATCACGCTCGGCCCGATCGCGCTCGGCGCCAGCCTGACGCTGACGTCGTACCTGTTCTCGATCACCTCCGGGCTCGTCGGCCAGTTGCGCCCCGCGATGCTGGGGGTGCTCGACATCGTGCCGCTCGCGGTCGGCGGCTTCGCGCTCGCGGCCCTCTACGTCCACGTGCCCAATCGTTCCGTGCGCTGGCGCGACGCGCTTGCCGGCGGATTCGTCGCGTCGGCCACCGGCGAGCTGATGAAGAACGCCTTCGCCGTCTACATCGCGCGCGCGAGCTATGCCTCGATCTATGGCGCCTTCGCGGCGCTGCCGCTGTTCCTGCTGTGGGTCTACCTGTCGTGGCTCGTGACGCTGTTCGGCGCCGTCCTCGTCGCGGTGCTGCCGGCGCTTCGGCACACGCGTTTCGCCGACGAGGCGCGACCGGGCAACGCCTTCGTCACCGCGGTGGCGATCCTGCGCGAGATGCTGCTCGCGCAGCTGACCGGGATGGACGAGGGCCGCGTGGCGGCCGAAGCGCTCGCGCGCCGCGTGCGCAGCCCGGTGGAGGATGTCGAGCTGATGCTGCACCGGCTGGAGGAACTGCGATACGTCTCGCAGCTCGATGGGCTGCATGCCGGCAAATGGCTGCTGACCTGCGACCCGTCGCGCGCGACGCTGGTGCCGTTGTTCGCGCGCCTCGCGGTCGACCCGGGCTCGGGCCTCGTCGCGACCGAGGGGGCGCCGTTGGCCGACTGGATGCGGCTCGGCCTCGAGGCCGACTGGATCCGGCGGCCGCTGGTGCTGCTGCTGGCGGAGTAGCGGCGACGGGCGCCCTGTCCTAGCCCGCCGGCATCACGCGCATCGCGAAGCGCAGCAGCGCCCGGCGCACGCCGTCGGGGTCCTCGCTCATCATCGCGTGCCCGGCGAGCGGCAGCGTCTCGACGGTCGGATCGGCGCAGGCGTCGATCAGTCCGCGCGCCGCGCGCGGCGGCGTCATCTGGTCGGCGGCCCCGAGGACGAAGAGCGCCGGGCACGCCAGCGCGCGGATCGCCTCGATGCCGCCGTGGTAGGCGGCGCAGGCGGTGAAGTCGTTCTCCAGCACGTCGCGTCCGTTGAGCTGCTCGATCCGCTCCATCAGCCGCAGGTTCTGCACGACGACATTGAAGCCGGGGCCGGGGCAGCCCGGGCGCGGCGCGAACGCCGCGAGCCCCGGACGATGCGACCACGCGTTGATCATCCGCATCGCGGCCGGCGGATCGTCGCGGGCGGCGTCCAGCAGCGCATCGGAGACGCGCATCGGAAACGACGTGCCGAGCAGCGCGACGCCCGCGAGCGGCGTGCCGCCGAGTCGGCGGCCGACTTCCAGCGCCAGGAGGGAACCCATGCTGTGCCCGGCGACGAGCACGCGCGCCAGCCGCAGCGTCGAGAGCACGCCGGCGACCGTGTCGGCGATGTCCTCGACGCGCGTCGCGGCCTTGCCCTCGCTGCGACCGTGACCCGGGAGGTCGAACGCGAGGACCGACCAGCCGTGATGGGCCAGGTAGCGCGACTGCAGGATCCAGACGCTGTGGTCGGACTGCGCCCCATGCAGGAAGACGATCGCGGGACGCGCCGCATCGAAGCTGCGGCCGCCGGTGTACGCGTAGAGCCGAGGCGGCGCGTCGCCGACCCACATCGTCACGTCGCCTTCGCCGCGGCACGCAATGCCCGGCCGAGGTCCTCGACGAGGTCGTCGGGATCCTCCAGGCCGACCGACAGCCGGATCGTTCCCTGGCCGATGCCGCTGCGCGCCAGCTCGTCATCGGGAACGCGGAAATGCGTCGTCGACGCCGGATGGATGACGAGCGACTTCGCGTCGCCGACGTTGGCGAGGTGCGAGAAGATGCGCAGCGCCTCGACGAAGCGCCGGCCGCCGGCGCGGTTCCCGGCGAGCTCGAAGCTGAAGACGGCGCCGCAGCCGCGCGGCAGCAGCCGGGCGGCGAGCGCGTGGTCCGGATGCTGCGGCAGTTCCGGAAACGCGATCCGCTGGACGCCGGGCTGGCGCGCGAGGAACGCGACGACCTTGCGCGCGTTGTCGACGTGCCTTTGCATCCGCAACGGCAGCGTCTCCAGGCCCTGCAGCAGCAGGAAGGCGGTGTGCGGGCTCATGCAGGCGCCGAAATCGCGCAGCCCCTCGCGCCGCGCGCGCAGAAGGAACGGCGCGACCGTGCTCTCCTCCGCGAAGTCCATCCCATGGAAGCCGGCATACGGGGCCGTGAGCGTCGGGAACAGCCCCGCGGCGTCCCAGTCGAACGTGCCGCCGTCGACGAGGAGCCCGCCGACGGCCGTGCCGTGGCCGCCGATGAACTTCGTCGCCGAGTGCAGCACGAGATCGGCGCCGAGGCTGACCGGCTGCATCAGGCAGGGCGTCGTGAACGTGCTGTCGACCATCAGCGGCAGGTTGTGCTCGTGCGCCAGCGCCGCGACGCGCGGCACGTCGAGGACGTCGAGTCCGGGATTGCCCAGCGTCTCGCCGAACAGCAGCCGGGTCTGCGGCCGGATCGCGCCGCGCCAGGCGTCGATGTCGCGCGGATCGACGAACGTGGTCTCGATCCCGAAGCGCGGCAGCGTGAACGACAGCAGGTTGTGCGAGCCGCCGTAGAGCGCCCGGCTCGCCACGATGTGGTGCCCGGCATCCATCAGCGTCGCGATCGCCAGGTGCAGCGCCGCCTGCCCGCTGGCGGTCGCGACGGCGCCGACGCCCTCCTCCAGGGCGGCGATGCGTTCCTCCAGCACGGCGACCGTCGGGTTCGAGATCCGCGAGTAGACGTGGCCGGCCCGCTCCATGTTGAAGAGCGCCGCGGCATGGTCGGAGTCCTCGAAGCAGAACGACGTGCTGGCGTAGATCGGCACCGCGCGCGCGCCGGTCGCCGCGTCGGGCGCCTGGCCGGCGTGCAGCGCGAGGGTGTCGAGGCCGGGAAGCCGGGGAGCGCTCATCGTCGGGTGCCGGCCATGGTGCCGGCCGCGATGTCCAGGCGGCATAATGCCATGCATGGACACGCGCGCCGACCTCTACGCGCCGATCGAACCGTACGCCGGCGGCATGCTGTCGCGCGACGACGTGCACACGATCTACTGGGAGGCCTGCGGCAATCCGCGCGGGATCCCGGTGCTCTTCCTGCACGGCGGACCGGGCGGCGGCTGCTCGCCGGAACACCGGCGCCTCTTCGATCCGAACTACTTCCGCGTCATCCTGCACGACCAGCGCGGGGCCGGCAATTCGACGCCGTCGGGCGAGACCCTGCGCAATACGACGCCGCACCTGGTCGCCGACATCGAGGCGTTGCGCCAGCACCTGGGCATCGGCCGCTGGCTCGTCTTCGGCGGTTCCTGGGGGAGCACGCTGGCGCTCGCCTACGGCCAGGCGCACCCGGAGCGCTGCGCCGGCTTCATCCTGCGCGGCGTCTTCCTCGGCCGCCGCAGCGAGGTCGATTGGTTCTTCGGCGCCCTGCGAAACGTCTTTCCGGAGGTCTGGCAGCGTTTCGCCGAGATGGTCCCGGAGGCCGAGCGCGGCGACCTGCTGGCCGCCTACCGCAAGCGCCTCTTCGATCCGGACCCGCGCGTGCACCTGCCTTACGCCCGCGCCTGGAGCGTCTACGAGGGGAGCTGCTCGACGCTGCTGCCCAATCCGGACCTCGTTCGCCACTTCTCCGACGGCGCGCTGAGCCTCGCGCGCCTGGAGTGCCACTACTTCTCCCACGACTGCTTCCTGGCGCCCGGGCAACTGCTCGACAACCTGTACCGCATACGCCACCTGCCGGCGTCGATCGTCCAGGCCCGCTACGACATGGTCTGCCCGATCATCAGCGCCGACCAGCTCGCGCGCGCCTGGCCGGGAGCGCGCTACGTCGTCGTGCCCGATGCCGGGCATTCGGTCTGGGAGCCTTCGGTGCGCAGCGCCGTGATGCGGGAGGTGGAGCAGTTCCGGATCCGGCTTTCCGACGCCAACGCCTGAGGTGGCGGCGGCCGTCTTCCGCGGTCGCCTGCCGCGGCGGGCGAGGCTGCCGTGGCGCGCGGCGACGCGCACCGGGGTGATTCACTTGCGCCGTCGCTTCGAATAGGATCCCGAGGCGTCGGGCCGTCCATGACGTCGTGCCGTGACCTGGGACGGGGGCGGGTGCTGCGCTGCGAGATGCGGATGGCAGCGACTTGCGGTGAACTTCCGGGCTGCGGCGTGGCGAGCGCCACGCCAAATCCCGGAGACTGCTGGAGGAGACGACGATGCAGGTCAGCGACATCCTTCGCCTGAAGGGCAACGCGCTCTACACGGCCGCTCCAGGGCACTCGCTGTGGTCGGCCGTGCAGACGATGGCGGAGCACGATATCGGCTCGGTCGTCATCATGGAGCACGGCGCGCTCGTCGGGATGCTGACGTTCCGCGAGGTGATCAACCGGCTGCACGCGAATGGCGGGTCGGTCGGCGACAGCACGGTCGGCGCGGTGATGGATCGCCACCCGCTCACCGTGACGACGCAGACCGACGTCAACGACCTGCGGCGCGTGATGCTCGAACGCCATGTTCGCTACCTGCCGGTCGTCGACGGCGCCACGCTGGCGGGCGTGATCTCGTTCCACGACGTCGCCCGCGCCGTCGTCGAGGATCAGGGTTTCGAGAATCGGATGCTGAAGGCCTACATCCACGATTCGCCGCTGCCGGAAAGCGTCAGCGGTTGACGGCGTCGCGGTCGCGACCGGCGTCGCGCGTCGCAGTCGTCGGCGCCGGGATCGCGGGCCTGGCCTGCGCCAGGGAGCTTGCGGCCCGCGGCGCCCGCGTCGTCGTCTTCGAGCGCAGCCGCAGCGTCGGCGGCCGGCTGGCATCGATATCGACCGCCGCCGGCGTGTTCGACGCCGGGGCCCAGTACTTCACGGTCCAGCACCATCGCTTCGAGAGCGCGGTCAACGACTGGCACGCCGCCGGATTCGTCGCCCCGTGGGACGCGGCGATCGTCGGCATCGCCGCCGGGCATGCGGAGCCGATGCGCACCCCGATGCGGCGATTCGTCGGCGTTCCCTCGATGGGTGCGCTGGCGCTGGAACTTTGCCGCGGGATCGAGGTGCAGTGCGAGCGGCCGATCGAGCGGCTGGCACGCGTGCCGGGGGGCTGGCGCCTGTTCGACGACGGCGGCAACGAATTGGGCCTGCGGCCGTATGACGCGGTCGTGGTCGCCACGCCTTCGACGGTCGCCGCCGAACTGCTGCGGGAGCACGAGGATTTCGCCCGCATCGCGCGCTCGGTGCGCTGGGAAGCGAGCATCGCCGCGCTCGTGGGCCTGGACAGGCCGTCGGGCGCCTCGTTCGACGCCGCATTCGTCAACGACGACCCGGTCCTGTGCTGGGCCGCCCGCGACAGCGGCAAGCCGCGCCGGGCGTCGAGCGCCGGGTTCGCGGAGCGCTGGGTCCTCCATGCGCGCCCGTCATGGGCGCGCGAGGCGCTGGGCCGCGCCGACAGCGAGCTGACGGACACGATGTTGCGCGCCTTCGCGGCGCGGGTCGGCGGCCCGATCCATGCGTCGCTCGAGCTCGCGTTGCGCTGGACGGACGCGACGCCGGTCAATCCGTTGGCGCGCGGCTTTCTCTGGGACGCCCGCGACGCGGTCGGCCTCGCCGGCGACTGGTGCGGCGGGCCGCGCATCGAGGCCGCGTTCCTGTCGGGCGTCGGCGTCGCGGCGGCCGCGGCTTCGACGATCGGCGGCTGATGCCGATGGATCGGCCCGCCGACCACGCGCCGCGCTCGCAGTTCCGCCTGCTCGGCCAGCGCCGCTTCGGCCCCTTCTTCCTGACGCAGCTTGCCGGCGCGTTCAACGACTCGTTCCTGAAGCAGGTCCTGGTCCTTCTCGTCACGTTCCACGCCGCCGACTACACCAGGCTGTCGGCGGGACTGGTGACCAACATCGCCGCCGGACTGTTCATCCTGCCGTTCGTGCTCTTCTCCGCATTCGCGGGCCAGCTGGCCGACCGCTACGACAAGGCGCTCGTGATGCGCATCGTGAAGGCGGCCGAGCTCGCGATCATGACGGCGGCCTGCGCCGGCTTCTACGTCAAGAGCCTCGCGATCCTCCTCGGATGCCTGTTCGCGATGGGGTGCCATTCGGCGTTCTTCGGCCCGGTCAAGTACTCGCTGCTGCCGCGCGTGCTGGACCGCGAGGAACTCACCGGCGGCAACGGCCTGCTGGAGATGGGAACCTTCCTCAGCATCCTCACCGGAACGCTGGTCGCCGGCCTGCTCGTCGCGACGACGACGGATCCGTTCCTGCTGTCCGGCGCGCTCGCGGCGGTCGCCGCGTTCGGCTTGGCGTGCAGCCTCTTCATCCCGCCGACGGGCGAGGCGGCTCCGGACCTCGTGGTGCGATTCAGCGTGGTGCGCGACACGATGGCGACATTGCGGCTGGCGCACGATGAAGGCGTCGGCGTCTGGAACAGCCTGCTCGCGATCTCCTGGTTCTGGTTCATCGGCGCGGTCGTCCTGTCGCAGATCCCGGTCCTCGGCAAGGACGTGCTGCGCGGCGACACGTCGGTCGTGACGCTGCTGCTGACGACCTTCTCCGTCGGCGTCGCCGCCGGCTCGCTGATGTGCGAACGCCTCTCGGGCCACAAGGTCGAGATCGGCCTCGTGCCGGTCGGCTCGATCGGGCTGACGCTGCTCGTCGCTGATCTCGCGTGGTCCGCGATGCGTTTCCTGGCGGCCGCCGGGCCCGCCGCGCCGGTGGCGCCGCTGCCGTGGGACGCTTTCCTGCGAAGTGCCGGCAGCCTGCGCGTGCTCGCCGACGTCGCGCTGGTCGGCGCGTTCGGGGGCCTCTACATCGTGCCGCTGTACGCCTTCGTGCAGCTGCGCACGGCGCCGCAGCGGCAGTCGCGGATCATCAGCGCCAACAACATCCTCAACGCGCTGTTCATGGTCGTCGCCGCGGCGATGGCGGCGGCGCTGCTCGCCGAGGGCGTCTCCGTGACCGGCGTGATCCTCGTCTGCGCAGCGCTCAACGCCGTCGTCGCGGTCTACGTCTACCGGACGGTCCCGGAGTTCCTGTGGCGCTTCCTGAGCTGGATCGTCGTCCACGCCGTCTATCGCGTGCGGATCGAAGGGCACGAGCACGTGCCGCAGCAGGGCGCGGCGCTCGTCGCGCCGAACCACGTGTCCTACGTCGACGCGCTGGTGCTGAGCGCGATCAGTCCGCGCCCGATGCGCTTCGTGATGGACGCCGGGATCTTCCGCGTGCCGGTGCTCTCGTGGCTGTTCCGCCAGGTGCAGGCCATCCCGATCGCCTCGGCGCGCAGCGATCCCGAGGTGCTCGCGAAGGCCTTCGACGCGGTCGAACGCGCGTTGCGCGACGGCGAGATCGTCTGTGTGTTTCCGGAGGGCGCGCTGACGCGCGACGGATCGCTCGGCGAGTTTCGCCCCGGGTTCCGCAGGATGCTCGACGCGTATCCGGTGCCGGTGATTCCGGTCGGGCTGGGCGGGCTCTGGGATTCGCCGTTCTCGCGCCGGGAGGCGACGCTATCCGGCCGCCTCGGGCGCGTTCGCCCGGGTCGGCGCCTCGACGTGCGGATCGGCGCGCCGCTGCCGCCGGACGTCGGGGTCGCCGAACTGCGCGGCGCGGTGCAGCAGCTGTCGTCGCCGATCGACGCTGCGGCGCGCGCCCCGCGTTAGCCCTTGGGCGGCACGACCTGCCCGCGGATTTCGCCGCCCGGGTGGTCCTTCGTGTGCACGTTGACGTACCACTGGCCGGCGCTGAACTGCTGCGCCTGCTCCGGCGTGAGCGTCGCTTCGCCAATGATCGGCCCCGTCGTTTCGCCGCCTTTCGCCGTGAGCCAGATCACCGGCGCGGCATTGGTGCCCGCGGCGGCCGGTCCGTGGAAGTGAGCCATCGTCGCCGGTCCGGACAGGCCGGTGCAGGTGACGTTCCATGTCAGGACGCGGGTCGCCGGGTCGTACGTCAACTTGGCGCTGCCGGTCGCCGAGGTCGGGACCGCCGGAACCTCGTTGCCGCCGGCGAGCGCGACGGTGAAACTGCTCGGCGCCGCCTGGGCGAGCCACGGCAGCGCCGCCAGGGCCAGGGCGGCCACCATCGGCCGTCCGCGCAGGGCTCGTGTGCAAGGTCCTCCGCTCATCGCTTCCTCCTCGGCTGGTCCGGAAATCGGAAGCGCGATCATAGGACGCGACAGCCCGCGGGGCGCACCGCGCCGGTCGCGCCGCGGCACCGCGGATTCACCTGATTGCGGGAGCAAACCCCCTCACGTAATCACGGTCGGGGCATCGCGACCGCTGCGCCGGCGCAGGTCGAGCAACTGGTCGGCTGCGGCGATCAGCGGGGCGAGGACCTGCTGCGGATCGGCGCGGTGGCGTTTCGGATCCGCCTCCGGCTTCTCGAGGTAGATGCGAAGCGTCGCGCCCTCGGTGCCGGTCCCCGACAGCCGCACGACGATTCTCGCGCCGTTGGTGAACATCACGCGGACGCCCTGGTGGCGGCTCACCGAGCCGTCGACCGGGTCGGTGTAGGCAAAGTCGTCCGCTTCAGCGACGGTCCCGGCGTCGCCGAGGGTCTGGCCGGCGAGGCTGTCCAGGCGCGCCTTGAGGTCCGCCATCATCGATTCGGCGAGCGCCGCATCGAGCGCCTCGTAGTCGTGCCGCGAATAGAAGTCGCGCCCGTAGCGCCGCCAGTGGTCGTCCAGGATCTCCGGCACCGTCAGTCCGCGCGCCGCGATGACGCTGAGCCACAGGAGCACGGCCCAGACGCCGTCCTTCTCCCGCACGTGGTCGGATCCGGTGCCGGCGCTTTCCTCGCCGCACAGCGTCGCGCGGCCGGCATCGAGGAGGTTGCCGAAATACTTCCATCCGGTCGGCGTCTCGAAGCACGGGATCCGCAGCGCCTCGGCGACGCGGTCGGCCGCGCGGCTCGTCGGCATCGAACGGGCGATGCCGGCCAGTCCGCGGGCGTAGCCGGGCGCGACGCGGGCGTTCGCCGCCAGGACGGCCAGGCTGTCGCTCGGGCTGACGACGCAGCGGCGGCCGACGATCATGTTGCGGTCGCCGTCGCCGTCGGAGGCCGCGCCGAAGTCGGGCGCGTCATCGGCCGCCATCCGCGCCACCAGGTCCGCCGCATAGACCGGATTCGGGTCCGGGTGGCCACCGCCGAAGTCCGGCAGCGGTTCGCCATGCACGACGGTGCCGGCCGGCGCGCCGAGCATCCGCTCGAAGATCGCGCGGGCGTAAGGACCGGTCACCGCGTGCATCGCATCGAAGCACATCCGGAATCGGCCGGACGTCAGCAGCCCGCGCAGGCGATCGAAGTCGAACAGCTGCTGCATCAGTTCGGCGTAGTCGCCGACCGGATCGATGACCTCGACGAGCGTCGAGCCGATCCGGTGGCTGCCGACGCGCGCGAGGTCGATGTCGGCGGCTTCGACGTAGCGATAGGCGTCGATCGCCTGCGTCCGCCGGTAGATGGCGTCGGTCAGCCGCTCGGGGGCGGGGCCGCCGTTGGAGGCGTTGTACTTGATGCCGAAATCGCCGTCGGGACCGCCCGGATTGTGGCTTGCCGACAGGATGATGCCGCCGAACGCGGCGCGCTTGCGGATGATGCAACTCGCGGCCGGGGTCGAAAGGATGCCGCCACGCCCGACCAGGACGCGGGCGAAGCCGTTGGCCGCCGCCATCCGGAGGATGACCTGGATCGCGGCGTCGTTGTAGAAGCGGCCGTCGCCGCCGACCACGAGCGTCGCGTCCCGACGCTCGTCGAGGGCGTCGAAGATCGACTGGACGAAATTCGCGAGGTAGCCGGGCTGCTGGAAGACCGGGACCTTCTTGCGCAGTCCGGAGGTGCCGGGACGCTGTCCATCGAAGGGGCGGGTCGGAACGCTGATCGTGCGCATCGGCGGGTCTTTCAGGAAGTGGCGATCGTCGGCGGCGTGGCGCGGCGGCGTTGCCGCGACGGCATTTTGACGCGCCGCGCGTCCGCGTTGGAAGGCCCGGCTCGCGCCGGCGCCGGGCCGCTAAGATAACCGTTTGCCACTTTCCCATCGCGGCGGCCCGGCCGGCCGCGATCGCCGTCGATGTCCGGTTCCACGTTCGGCCACCTGCTGCAGGTCACCAACTTCGGCGAATCGCACGGCCCGGCGATCGGCTGCGTCATCGACGGCTGCCCGCCGGGCCTCGAACTGGCGGCAGCGGACATCCAGCCGGACCTCGATCGACGCCGCCCCGGCACCTCGCGCCACGTGACCCAGCGCCGCGAGAACGATGCGGTCGAGATCCTGTCGGGCGTCTTCGAAGGCCGGACCACCGGCACGCCGATCGCGCTGCTGATCCGCAACGCGGACGCGCGATCGGGCGACTATGCCGAACTCGTCGATACGTTCCGGCCGGGCCACGCGGACTACGCCTACTGGCGCAAGTACGGCGTGCGCGATCCGCGCGGCGGCGGGCGATCGTCGGCGCGCCTGACGGCGCCGATGGTCGCGGCCGGGGCGGTCGCGAAGAAATGGCTGGCGCAGCGTTACGACGTCCGCGTCCGCGGCCACCTGCAGCAGGTCGGCCCGATCGCGATCCCGTTCGTCGACTGGGCCGTCGTGGAGACCAATCCGTTCTTCGCCGCCGATGCGCAGGTCGTGCCGCAGCTCGAGGCCTATCTCGACCAGCTGCGCCGCGACGGCGACTCCTGCGGCGCGAGGCTGCGCGTCGTCGCCGAGGGCGTGCCGCCGGGCTGGGGCAGCCCGCTGTTCGACAAGCTGGACGCCGATATCGCCTACGCGATGATGGGCATCAACGCGGTGAAGGGGGTCGAGATCGGCAGCGGCTTCGCCGCGGTCGGCGAGCGGGGCAGCGAGCACGGCGACGAGCTGACGCCGGACGGCTTCGCGACGAACCACGCGGGCGGCGTCCTCGGCGGCATTTCGTCGGGGCAGGCGATCGACGTCTCGATCGCGATCAAGCCGACCTCCAGCATCCGGCTGCCGCGCCGCTCGATCGATCGGCGCGGCGCGGCGGTGACCGTGGCCACCCACGGGAGGCACGACCCGTGCGTCGGGTTGCGGGCGGTGCCGATCGCCGAGGCGATGCTGGCGCTGGTGCTGATGGATCACGCGCTGCTGCAGCGGGCACAGAACGGGGACGTCAGGCACGAGGTGGCGCCGATCGCGGCGCGCGCGCCGGCGCGCTGAGCGCGGTTCGCGTCGCCGGGCGCGAGGGACGTCGATGGCATAATCCACGGGTTGATCGGCCGGCAGGGCCGTGGGATCGAACGATGGCGGCCGCGCGCACCCTCTACGACAAGCTGTGGGACGAACACGTCGTCCGCGCCGAACCGGACGGCACGACCCTGCTGTACATCGATCGCCACCTGATCCACGAAGTGACCAGCCCGCAGGCCTACGAGGGCTTGCGCCTGGCCGGGCGTGCGCCGTGGCGCGTTTCGTCGATCGTGGCCACGGCGGACCACAACACGCCGACGCAGGGCTGGGAGCGCGGCCTCGACGGCGTGGCCGACGCGACGTCGCGCGAGCAGATCGTGACGCTCGACGCGAACATCCGGCGTTTCGGCGCCGGCGCCTATTTCCCGTTCCTCGACCGCAACCAGGGCATCGTCCACGTCATCGGTCCGGAACTCGCCGCGACGCTGCCGGGGATGACGGTCGTCTGCGGCGATTCGCATACGAGCACGCACGGCGCCCTGGGCGCGCTGGCATTCGGGATCGGCACGTCCGAGGTCGAGCACGTGCTCGCGACGCAGACGCTCCTCACGAAGAAGTCGCGCAACATGCGGGTGCGCATCGACGGCGCGCTGGCGCGCGGCGTCGGCGCGAAGGACATCGCGCTGGCCGTCATCGGGCGCATCGGCACCGCCGGCGGCACCGGGCACGCGATCGAATTCGCCGGCGCCGCCGTCTCCGCGCTCTCGGTCGAAGGGCGGATGACCCTGTGCAACATGGCCATCGAGGCCGGTGCGCGCGCCGGGATGGTCGCCGTCGACCAGGCGACGCTCGATTACCTGAAAGGGCGCCGCTTCGCGCCGACGGGAGAACTCTGGAACGCCGCGGTCGCGCACTGGCGCACGCTGCATTCCGACGCCGGGGCGCATTTCGATGCCGAAGTCGTCCTCGACGCCGCGCGCCTGGCACCGCAGGTCACCTGGGGCACGTCGCCCGAGATGGTGCTGCCGATCGACGCGCGCGTGCCGGATCCCGCGCGCGAGGCCGACCCGGTCCGGCGCGAGGGCATCGAGCGCGCGCTGACGTACATGGGGCTCGTGCCCGGCACGCCGCTCGCGTCGATCGAGATCGACCAGGTGTTCATCGGATCGTGCACGAATTCGCGCATCGAGGACCTGCGCGCCGCGGCGACGATCGCGCGCGGGCGTCGCGTGTCGCCGCGCGTGCGGCGCGCGCTCGTCGTGCCGGGGTCGGGCGCCGTCAAGGCGCAGGCCGAGGCGGAAGGCCTGGATCGCCTGTTCGAGGGCGCGGGGTTCGAGTGGCGCGAGCCCGGCTGCTCGATGTGTCTCGGCATGAATGCCGACCGCCTGGAGCCCGGCGAACGGTGCGCCTCGACGTCGAACCGCAACTTCGAGGGTCGCCAGGGGCCGGGCGGACGCACGCACCTGCTCAGCCCGCAGATGGCCGTCGCGGCGGCGATCGCCGGCCACCTGGCCGACGTCCGCGCGATCGTCGCCTGATCCGAGCGCCCTGGCACCGCCGACGGAAGCCCACGATGGAACCCTTCACCCGCCACGACGGCCTGGTCGCGCCGATCGACCGTTCCAACGTCGATACCGACCAGATCATCCCGAAGCAGTACCTGAAGTCGATCCGGCGCACCGGATTCGGGGTCAATCTCTTCGACGAGTGGCGCTACATCGACGCCGACAAGCCGGGACAGCCGGTGTCGGCGCGGCGCCCGAACCCCAATTTCGTGCTGAACCAGGAGCGCTACCGCGGCGCGTCGGTGCTGCTCGCGCGGCGCAACTTCGGCTGCGGCTCGAGTCGCGAGCACGCGCCATGGGCGCTCGCCGAATTCGGGTTCCGCGCGGTCGTGGCGCCGAGCTTTGCCGACATCTTCTTCCAGAACTGCCTGAAGAACGGCCTGCTGCCGATCGCGCTGCCGGAGGACGCCGTCGACCGGCTGTTCGCCGCGGTCGCGGTGCAGCCGGGCTACAGCCTGCACATCGACCTGCCGGATCAGCGCGTGACGACGCCGGCCGGCGAGCGCTTCGGTTTCGAGATCGATGCGTTCCGCAAGCAGTGCCTCCTCAACGGCTGGGACGACATCGGCCTCACGCTGCGCCACGCCGACGCGATTCGCGCCTTCGAGGCGCAGCGGCTGGCGCAGCGCCCCTGGCTCGAGATCGACCCGGCGCGCCGGGCGCCGGCGTCGGACGCCGCGCGATGAGCCACATCGCGGTGCTCGCCGGCGACGGCATCGGCCCGGAGATCGTTGCCGAGGCCGTCCGCGTCCTCGAGCGGGTTGCGACGCTCGAGGCGATTCCCCTGCAGTTCGAATCCGGGCTCGTCGGCGGCGCGGCGTTCGACGCCGCCGGCGATCCGCTGCCGGCCGCGACCCTCGACCTCGCTCGACGATCGGACGCGATCCTGTTCGGGGCCGTCGGCGGCCCGCGCTACGACGCCTTGCCGCGCGCGCAGCGGCCCGAGCAGGGGCTGCTGCGGCTGCGCAAGGAACTGGGGTTGTTCGCGAACCTGCGTCCGGCGACGATCTACCCGGAACTCGCGTCGGCATCGAGCCTGAAGCCGGAGGTCGTCGCCGGCCTCGACCTGCTGATCGTCCGCGAACTCACCGGCGACATCTACTTCGGGCAGCCGCGCGGTATCCGCGTGCTGGACAACGGCGAGCGCGAGGGCTTCGACACGATGCGCTACAGCGAAGGCGAGATCCGGCGCATCGCGCAGGTCGCGTTCGTCGCTGCGCGCGGGCGGCGGCGGAAGCTGTGTTCGGTCGACAAGGCCAACGTGCTGGAGACGACGCAGCTGTGGCGCGAGGTCGTGACGGCCGTGGCCCGCGACTATCCGGACGTCGAGCTGAACCACATGTACGTCGACAACGCGGCGATGCAGTTGTTGCGCAATCCGCGCCAGTTCGACGTCCTCGTCACCGGGAACATGTTCGGCGACATCCTGTCCGACGAGGCCGCGATGCTCACCGGGTCGATCGGGATGCTGCCTTCGGCGTCGCTCGATGCGGGGATGAAGGGGATGTACGAACCGATCCACGGCTCGGCGCCCGATATCGCGGGCCAGGGCGTCGCGAACCCGCTGGCGACGATCCTGTCGGCAGCGATGCTGCTGCGTTATTCGTTGCGTCGCGAGGACGCCGCGCGACGGATCGAGGCCGCCGTCGCGACGGTGCTGCGGTCGGGCCTGCGCAGCGCGGACATCGCGGCCGCCGGGGCGCCGACGGCCGGGACGCGGGCCATGGGCGACGCGGTGCTCGCGGCGCTTTGATCGTTGATCGCTCGCGGCGTCGCCCGGCACGGTGGCGCGCGGCAGCTTGATCGCAGGGAAACTCAGATGCGGGTAGGTTTCGTCGGCTGGCGCGGGATGGTCGGATCGGTCCTGATGGATCGGATCGCGGCGGAGCGCGACTTCGAGCATTTCGGCTCGGTCTTCTTCAGCACGTCCAATGCCGGCGGCGCGGCGCCCGCGATACCCGGCGGCGACCCCGTCCTGCGCGACGCCCGCGCCGTCGATGCGCTGGCCGCGTGCGACGCGATCGTCTCGTGCCAGGGTGGCGACTACACGAACGGGATGCATCCGAAGCTGCGCGCCGCAGGGTGGAGCGGCTACTGGATCGACGCGGCCTCGGCGCTGCGGATGGAACCCGGCTCGGTGATCATCCTCGACCCGGTCAATCTCGGCGTGATCCGCGATGCGATCGGGCGCGGCGTGAAGGACTACATCGGCGGCAACTGCACGGTCAGCCTGATGCTGATGGCCATCGACGGGCTGCTGAAGGCCGACCTCGTCGAATGGATCACGGCGATGACCTACCAGGCCGCTTCGGGCGCCGGGGCGCAGAACATGCGTGAACTGCTGCAGCAGATGGGGCACGCGCACGCGGCGGTCCGCGACCTGCTGCAGGACCCGGACAGCGCGATCCTCGAGATCGATCGACGCGTCTCGGCGGCGCTGAATGAGGACGCGCTGCCGCACGAGCACTTCGGTGTCGCCCTCGCCGGCAGCCTGATCCCGTGGATCGACAAGGACCTCGGCAACGGCACCAGCCGCGAGGAGTGGAAGGGCGGGGCGGAGGCGAACAAAATCCTGGGCCGGCCGCCCATCGGTCGGCCGGGCGCGCTCGTCGTCGAAGGGCTCTGCGTTCGGATCGGAGCCATGCGCTGCCACAGCCAGGCCCTTACGATGAAGCTCAAGCGCGACGTTGCGCTGGCCGATATCGAAGGCATGCTCGCGGCCGCGAACCCGTGGGTACGCGTGGTTCCCAATCGGCGCGACGACAGTATTCGCGAACTCTCACCGGCGCGCGTCGGCGGAACGCTCCAGGTCCCGATCGGACGTCTGCGGAAGCTCGCGATGGGCGGTGAATACCTGTCGGCGTTCACCGTGGGCGACCAGCTGCTCTGGGGGGCTGCGGAGCCGTTGCGTCGGATGCTGCGGATCCTGGCCGGTACCCTGCCGTAGCGCGACGCGGAGGGCGCGCCGGGACGGAGCCGATTGCCGCGGGCCATGCCGGTCGGTTCGGATGAATTGGGGTGCTTCCCGGCCCCAGACTCGGTCTTTTCGTAACTTACGGCATCTTCTAAACTTGCGCCGGTAAGTATCTGATGTTATTTTCAAATCCCGTGTTTATGATATGAGGGGGCGACCCGTGCCGTCCGTAAACAAGAGGCGTGCGCCCGCTCGTAGCGCGCTGGCGATCGCAATATCCCTGGCGATTGGGGTCTCGACGGCGCACGCCGCGGGCCTTGGCCGCCTGACCGTCCAGTCCGCGTTGGGTCAGCCCTTGCGGGCCGAGGTCGAGGTTCCATCGGTCGCCCGGGATGAAAGCGCCTCGCTGCAGGTTCGGCTGGCGTCGCCTGCGGCCTACCAGCAGGCCGGGCTCGACCTGAATCCGGCGCTCAACCAGATCCGCTTCACGCTGGACAAGCGCGACACCGGCGCCTACGTCGTCCGGATGTCGTCGGCCGCCGCGGTCAACGAGCCGTACCTCGACATCCTGCTCGAGCTGACCTGGGCCACCGGCCGCGTGCTGCGCGAATACACGGTGCTGCTCGATCCCCCGGCGCTGCGCACGGCCCCCGACGTGGTCGCGCCCGTCGCGACGCAGCGGCTGCCGGCGCCCGCGCCGGCTCCGCTTCCCGCCCCGGCACCGGTCGCCGCGGCGCCGGCGCCTATGCCGTCCCCGGCCCCGGCCCCGGCCGCGCGCGCCGCCGCGCCGTCGGGCTATACCGTGCGTTCCGGCGACACGCTGCTGCGGATCGCCAACCAGTTCCGCTCGGAAGGCACGTCGGTCGACCAGATGCTGGTCGCGCTGTTCCGGGCCAATCCGTCGGCCTTCGTCGACAGCAACATGAACCGGCTGATGGCCGGCCGCCGACTGTCCGTTCCGGGCGCCGGCGAAGCGCAATCCATTTCGCAGGCCGACGCGCACCGCGAGGTCCAGGCGCAGAGCGCGGATTTCGCGCAGTACCGCAGTCGCCTCGCGACGGCAGCCGGCGCGGCGGCGGCCGCACCGGCGACGGCAGCCGCCGGCCAGGGCAAGGTGACGGCGAAGGTCGAGGACAAGAGCGCGCCGCCGAAGGGTGGCGACCAGCTGAAGATCGCGCAGGAGGCTTCGCGCGCCGCGGCGGCGGCGAAGGCCAAGGAAGAGGCGCTCGCGAAGGAGCGCGCACTGAAGGAACAGCAGCAGCGCGAGG
>DATKPC010000084.1:0-17280 GCA_035524275.1 Burkholderiaceae bacterium | reverse complement strand
TCGAGCGGCACGGACTGCCGCTCGAATGGCCGAACTTCCTTGACGATTTCCAGCGGCACTGGCCGACCGACGAGGACCACACCTACGTCGACTTCGTTCGCGTCGGCAGCCATGGCAATGGACCCGCCCGCAGCGGCAATCCGAAGTGGCGTCGCCTTACGGAGGAGTGGTCGGGCTCGGCGAAGTCGGTTTTCCATTTCGACGTACCCGGCACGGTGGCGTCGTCCGCGCACGCCGGCATTCCGTGGCTGCGATTCATTCGCGAACAGTGCGGCGACCAGGTGCACGTTTGGCCTTTCGACGGATGGGAGATCCCCGAAGGCAAGTCTGCCATCCTGGAGGTCTCTGGAGCAGCGAATTCAATCGGGACGTACGGGACGCCGACCAGCACGACGCCTATAGCGTTGCGGCGTGGCTTGCAAGGGCCGACCATGATGGCTCGCTCGCGCCGTATCTCGATCCGCCATTGAGCGACCGCGATCGGGCAACGGCCAACGTGGAGGGGTGGATCCTTGGTGTCGTAAAGGACGCTCGCGCCGCAAAGGGCGCGTCGAACTCGGCGGCTACCAAACAAGGCAAAGTCTGCTCCACCGCCGGCCCTGTCAAGCAGCAGCGGAAGGTGGTCCACAAGATCACCTACCCGAACGGAAAAATCTTCGTCGGACAGGACCTGACCGACTCGATCGGGTATTTCGGCGGGGCCGACGAGACATTCGTCGCGAAGGATTTCTCGCGCGAGCAGCGGCGTGATTTCACGCTTCGCAAAGAGATCCTCTGGGAGTCCGACAGCGCCTTGGACGAGGAGGTCGTCCGAAATGCGCGTGTAACCGGTAACTACGCGGCGTTCTTGAGCCTGCGGTCGATCTCGTATAGCGGGGAGCGAAGCGGGTTGCCGGCGTAGAGCGCCTTCCAGCGCCGCGGCGTGAGTTCCTCGACGCGGCTGGCCGGATGCTCGCCGATGCGCTGCAGGACGTCGACCAGATAGTCGTACGCGTCGATCTAGTGCAGCCTGCACGTCGTCAGCAGGCTTTGCATCATGCCGACGTGCCGCGCACCGAGTTCCGTCCAGCAGAACATCCAGTTTTTTCGCCCCATGGGCACCACCCGCAGCGCTCGCTCCAGGTGGTTCGTGTCCATCGGCACGTCCGGATCTTCCAGGTACACCTGCAGTCCGTCCCGTCGCTCGCGGATGTAGGCCAGCGCCTTGAGGAACGGGTTGCTCGGCAACATCCCCTGGCGCTCGAACGCCCGGTCGACCCACTTCAGGAACGCCTGCACCTGCGGCTTGGAGCGGTTCTGCCGTACCTCGCGCTTCGCTGCGCCGGTGAGGCCGCGCTCGCCGATCTCCTCCTCGATCTTGTACAGCTGCGCGATCATCGCGAGCGCTTCGTCGGCCAGTTGCGGCTCCACATCGCGCGCCTCGTATACCTCGCGCCGCGCATGCACCCAGCACAGCGCGTGCGTCAGCCCGACCTTCGCCGCTTAGTGCGCGTAGGCGTCGTAGCCGTCCGTGAGCAGCACTCCGCCGTCGGGCGGCTTCAGCCCGAGCGCATCCTCGACGTTGCCCCAACTTCGGTCCGGGTAGTACACGAAGCAGATCTCGTCGTGCTCGCCGTAGATCGGCCAGAAGTACGCCGTGCGCACCTTGCCCGGCGCCTTCACCCCGGCCTTGATCGGCGTCTCGTCCATCGCCTTGATCCGGCTGCTCAGCACGCCGGCCAGGTGCGCGTCGTACACCGGCTCCAGCAGTTGCACCGCCGTCTGCATCAGCTGCGTCAGCCACTGCCGGCTCACCCGCACGCCAGCGGCCTGCAGCCGCTGGTGCTGCCGGTACAGCGGCAGGTGATGGGCCAGCTTGTCGACCATCATCCCGGGCACGAAGCTGACATCGGCACGGCTGCCCTCGATCACCCCCAGCGGCGCCGGCGCGCGGTCCAGCTTCTGCGTGTCGCGCCGCTTGATCACCGGCCGCACGAACTGCAGCACCACGTAGCTGCCGGGCCGGACGTCGCTGACGCGAAGCAAGAGCCGGAAGCCGCGCAAACCGACATGAGCGCGGCGTTCATCGAGATCGAGGTCGGTGCTTCGCGAGTTCGCCTGCACGGCGGAGGATACCTCCGCCTACGACGAGCAGTGCGCCCGCCGGCGACGGCGGCCGCGGTGATGGCGGCTCTCGCCACAGCAGATCGAACCTAAATGGTTCAACCTGCGGCGTCGGCGACCGACGCCCTCCCGCCGACTCAATTGCGTCGAACGAACTTGAACGCAACGTCACAACATGCGTCCGTCCGATACTGCTGCTGCGGATCCAAAATCGTAGTGACGTCGGCGAGGAAGAAGCCCGACGGTGCGTCAAAAATCGATCCCCCCCCTGGTAGACCATCGAGTGTCGGAGCTGGGTCGTAAATAAGCGGCTGAAGCCTTGGGTCACCTGGAGGGGGCGATCCGGCGGGGAAACGTCATCCGGAAGTGGGGTCCGAGAGCAGAAAGGCCAGCCCGTGCACAGTGCCCGGGACAACACTAAGGCCGTTGGCGTCTGTTGTATTCCCAGTAAACGCATTCTCGGTAAATGCGAACGCTACGCTCGCACAGGCGCACGGATCGCCGAGCGGCACGTTAGCGACGGTATAGCAATAATCCTGCCACCCTCGAAGCGGCTTCGCTGTGCCAGGCGGCAGCCAGGAAGGCGGGTTACCCCCATCCAACAACGCGCCGGAATACGGTCCGACGTCCCCATTCGCAAACCGACACTGAGTGCCGATCAAACGAAACTCGCTGGTTGATAGCAACCAGGAGCGATAAATGTCTACGCTCACCAAGTCGGATCGGATAGGAGCAGAGAGAATGTCCGGAGGATATAAAGAGAGCGAAAGGTCATTTGCAAAGCCCTGCTGAACCGGACTTTCGCGCACGAAGAATAAGCGCCAATTATTGGAAAACTGAATGTTGGATAATGTCGACGGGGGGTATTTCGAAGTGTCGAAATACGGCATGACGTCCAGGTAGTCCAGCACATTGGTGTTAAGGCTTCGTATACCCATCGACCAACTTTGAGCATTGTCGAACCCTTTCGGGGGCGGCATATTAGGATCGGCGGCGGTCTTCTTCTGAAGCGCGTCTACACATCGCACGTAGGACGCCAACAAAGCGTACTTGTAGAAGACTGTACGATCGGTCAATTGTCTGGCGGCATCTGCGGCCGCAGCCGTGCCCGTCCCAGTCGTGCCCTGTCGCAGGAAAGCCAAGTGCAAGACGGCAAATTGGACCGCGAGAAGGATCAGCTTGTCCTGAGTGCTTTGATCGTCCGGAAAGAATTCAGCAGACGCTGTGGTGAAGCTTGAGGCGACGCCGCCGAAATAGGTCTGCGGGTCACCGAGGAAATTGACCAGGTCCCCGGCAAGCCCGGTTTCGTCCGACTGGTTACCGAGTAGCGTCCGCAACCGCGTAAAAGTAGCCGCATCGACGGCTTCCTGAGCGACAGTCTGGACATTGACTCTCAATTGCGACCAGATGTCGTCGATGGAAAGGACGCCGCTCGAGTCCGTCGGCCACAGAAAATCGACTATTGAAGCGAGCAGCGATCCGACAACGGGTATTTCGTCTAGCGCCAATTCGAGACCGGTTTTGATGATTTTGTCGACGAGCTTGGACGTATCAGACCCATTCGCATCTGCCATCGGATCCTCCTAGGTTTCTTGGTTGGACTTCCCTCGACGCAAATCACGTATTCGCCATGAAATCTTCCTACCTGTAGCCGATCATCACATCGCGAAAGATTTCACTGTACTCTCGCAAGCCGCTCGGACCGATCAAATTACTGTCAAGTCGGGAGCCGCCGACCAAGCGCAGCTTGTCGTCCCGATTAAGGCTTGAGCGAGGAACACGTACGTGAGCTGCTCAATTCTGGGTTACGAAGCCTGTTCGACGTGACGCATGCGAAGAAACGTCCACCCACGTGCCCGAGGTGCCGACGTCCGGTTTCTTGAGGTAGTGTCAATGAGACGCCGTCGTCGACGAATTCGGCAGTTCAGGATCGACGACGGTCCCCTGGATCGTCACCGCCGGTAGCCGGATCGCGTTCGCGTGCACGCACCCCATGAACCCGCAGCCGATGAACCCGATCCGCAGCCGCGGGCGAGTTCCGGCCTCAGCGGCGGACGAAGAACTGGCCATACAGGTACGCCGACGCGAGCGAGATCGCCAGCACGACGACGAACACCACGGCGACCACGATGGCCCCGCGCACCAGTGCGCGCATCGGCACGCGCGGCTGCGCGAATGGCAGCAGGTTGTTGACGAGGCCGGCGACGACGACCAGCCCGCAGCCGATGCCGTACAGCGCCAGGCTGAACGGCTGGAAGATCATCACGAGCGCCAGGACGCCGAGGCCGATGATGGCGAACTCGGCACGCAGCGCGCGCACCGACCCCATCCCCGTCTCTGGCTGCACGGGCACGGCGGCGAACGCCTCCCCGAGGTCGGCGGCGTCGCCGGTGGGCGGTGCCGCGGCCGGCCCGGCCGCCGCGTCGGCCGCATCACGTGGGGTCTGCATCGGTGTCGACTCCGTCATCCGCGGACGGCCCGCCCGTCCGGACCGAAAACGTGCGTCTGCGCGACGTCGGCCTTCAGGTGCAGCGTCTCGCCGACCTGCACGCGCTGCTCGCGCGGCACGACGACGCGGATGTCGAGGCCGGAAACGGTCCTCGCGTGGATCAGCGTCTCCGCCCCCATCGGCTCGATCAGTTCGACGCGGCCCGGGAAAGTCTCCGGCGTCGCCGCCGGGCTCGACGCGATCGCACGCGGCCGGATCCCGATCGTGACCTTGCCGGGAGCGAGCCGCTGTACCGCCGGGTCCACCTTCAGCCGGACGCGATCGCCCTGGGCGTCGAAGGCGCCGCGCCCGTCGGCGAATCCCAGGTAGTCGGCGTCGAGCAGGTTCATCTGCGGCGTGCCGATGAAGCTCGCGACGAAGACGTTCGCCGGGGCCGCGAAGACCTCGTGCGGGGACGCGATCTGCTCGATGATCCCGTCGCGCATCACGGCGATCCGGTCGGCCATCGTCAGGGCCTCGAGCTGGTCGTGCGTGACGATCACGGTGGCCTTCGACAGCCCGGTCAGCACCGCCTTGATCTGGCCGCGCATCGACTGCCGGAGCTCGACATCGAGCCGGCTCAGCGGCTCGTCGAACAGGAAGCAGTTCGGGTCGCGGACGACGGCCCGCGCGACCGCGACGCGCTGCTTCTCGCCCTCGGAGAGCTGCGACGGGGTGCGGTCGAGCACGTCGTTCAGGTGCAACAGCTGCGCGACCTTCGCGACCCGCGCGTCGGCGTCGGCCGCGCCCAGTCCCTCGTAGTGCAGCGGAAAGCGGATGTTGTCGCGCACCGACATCGCCGGGTACAGCGCGTAGAACTGGAAGACCATCGCGACGTCGCGCTGCTCCGGTTTCAGGTCGTTCATCCGCCGTCCGGCGATGACGACGTCGCCGGCGGTCGGCCGCTCCAGGCCCGCGATCATCCGCAGCGTGGTCGTCTTGCCGCATCCCGAGGGCCCGAGGAGGCAGACGACCTCCCCGGCGCCGACCGAGAGGTCGACGTCGCGCACCGCGGTGAAGCGGCCGAAGCGTTTGGTGACGCGCTGGAGCTGGATCGTCGACATCGTCGCCCCGGCTAGCGTCGGATCGTCCCGAACGTGACGCCCCGCAGCAGCTGGTTCTGCAGCGCGAAGGTCACGACGATCACCGGCACGAGGAACAGCGTCTCGATCGCCGCCAGCAGGCCCCAGCGCACGCCGATGTCCCCGCCGATCGTCTGCGCCATCGCCACCGGCACCGTGCGCGTCTCGACCCCGGTCAGCAGCAGCGCGAACAGGAACTCGTTCCAGGTCAGGATCAGGCCGAACACCGCGGTCGCGGCGAGCCCGGCGAGGACCTGTGGCAGGCAGATCCGGAAGAAGACGCGCGTGTCCGAGGATCCGTCCATGCGTGCCGCGTCCTCGACGTCGGGCGACAGCTCGTCGAAAAAGCTTTTCATCATCCAGATCGTGAACGGCAGGTTGAAGGTCGCGTACAGCGCGATGATCCCGGCGTAGGTGCCGGCGAGCCCGCTGACGCGGAACATCAGGAAGATCGGGATGATCACGACGATCGCCGGCAGCATCCGCGTCGTCAGGATGATGAACAGGTAGGTGTCGTTGCCCTTCAGCGGGTAGCGCGAGAAGCCGAAGGCCGCGAGGGTGCCGACGACGAGCGCGATCGCGACGCTGACGACGGCGCTCAGGATCGAGTTGAAGAAGTACAGCGCGAAGCCGGTGTCCTGGACCTGGCCCTGCAGCGAGTAGGCGCGGTTGAAGACCTGCCGGAAGTTGTCGAGCGTCGGCGTGAACAGGAACTTCGCCGGCACCGCGAGCACGTCGTCGTAGGACTTGAACGCGGTCAGGATGATCCACAGCACCGGGAAGAAGTAGACGAGGCTGAGCGCCCCGGCGAACGCCGTGCGCCCCCAGCCGGCATCGCCGACGCCCGACGCCGCCCGGAACCCCAGCCGGTCGAGCCAGGATTCAGCGGCGGCGCCGTCGGACTGCGGATCTGTCGTGGCAGGGAGCACCTTAGGCCTCCTGGCCGCGGCGGTTCGCGAAGTACAGGTACAGGTTGGTCAGCACGATGACGGTGAACAGCAGGATGTAGGAAAGGGCGGTGGATTCGCTGGTCTTCACGTACTGGAACGCGAGCCGGTAGACATAGACCGCGATCGTCTCCGTCGAGGTCCCCGGGCCGCCCTCGGTCAGCAGGAAGACGACGTCGAAGAGCTTGAACGCCTCGATGGTCCGGAACAGCACCGCGAGCAGCAGCAGCCCGCGGATGTAGGGCAGCGTGATCGACCAGAGCTGGCGCCAGGCCGGCGCACGGTCGATCGCGGCCGCCTCGTAGAGGTACTTCGGCACGCTGACGAGGCCGGCGAGGATCAGCAGCATCACGAACGGGGCCCACATCCAGGCGTCGGCGAAGATGATCCCGGCGCGCGCGCCCCAGACGGACTTCATCAGGACGTACGGCTCGCCGGTGAACAGCCGCACGAACTGGCTCAGCAGGCCGAGGCTCGGCTCGTAGTAGTAGCGGAAGAACGCGCCGACGGCGACGAACGACAGCATCATCGGCGTCAGCACGAGGATCAGGAGGTAGCGGCGCAGCGGGAACTGCTTCGCGAACAGCAGCGCCATCAGGAAGCCGGCGACCATCTGCAGGCTCACCGTCAAGACGACCATCAGCGCCGTCGTCTGCAGCCGGTCCCAGACGACCGGATCCGTGACGATCCGTTCGTAGTTGCTCAGTCCGACGAACACCGGCACCGCCATCCGGTTCGCGCGGTAGCTGAAGAACGACAGCCCGAACGACCACAGCAGCGGGAAGATGTTCATGACGAACAGCAGCGCCAGCGCCGGCGCGACCAGCAGCCCGCCGCGGTACCGGCCCCAGGCGTTGACGACCGCGGAGCCCGCGAACGCGGCCCCGAGCGCGCCGGCGACCCAGAACGATGCGGAGGGCGGAAGCGTCGCGATCGCGGCGGCGCTGCCCCCGACGAACAGCAGCAGCGCGAGCCGCCAGTTGCCCCAGCGCAGCACGCGCCGGGCCGGGGGCGCCGCCGCCCCGCGAGAGTCCACTGCCGATGCCATCGGGTTCCTTGCGGGCGAAGCGCCCGCCGCGGCCGGTCACGCGGCGCGGCGGCGGGTTGGCCGGCGCCGCGACTATTTGATGCGGCCGGCGTCCTTCAGCAGCTTCTCCTGGAAGTTCGCGATGTTGTCCATCGTCGTCTTCGCGTTCTGCTGCCCCGTGATCGCCTTCGTGAACTCCTCCTGCTGCTCGGTGAGGAGCTCGAAGAACTCGGGGATGTGCCAGAAGTCGCGCTGCCAGTCGAGGCTCGCGGCCCAGGTCCGGTTCCAGGGCCGGAACGACACGTAGCTCGGGTCGGTGTAGACGGACCGCAGCGCGCTCTGCCCGCCGGCCTTCGCGAAGGCGATCTGCGTCGGCTTCGACAGCCACCACTTGCAGAAGTCGAGCGCCTCCTTGGTCTGGATATCGGTGTTCCAGGTCATCAGGACGAACGGCTGCCCGCCGATCACCGACCACTTCACCACCCCCTTCGGCGTCTTCAGCCCGGGGATCTGCGCGAACGCGACCTTGTCGGCGACCTTCGAGGTCTCCTTGTTGATCGAGCTCTCGGCGAAGCCGATCCACTCGAGGTTGATCGCGACCTTGCCCTCGCGGAAGAGCTCGTCGGTCTTGAAGATGTCGAGCCCGCCGGTCTTCGCGATCGGCGGCATGTACTTGACGAACGACAGCAGGTGCTCGAACGACTCCACCGCGACCCGCGAATTGACGACGCCCACGGCGTGCGCGCTCGGCTGCTTCGTCTCGTCCCAGATGTCGCCGCCGTGCTGCCAGAGGAACTCGTAGGCCGAGGTCGTGAAGAAGTCGTAGCCCTTGCCGACCTGGAACTCGATCCCGTAGAAGTCGTCGTCGGCCGGCTTGCCGGCCAGCGGCTCGCCCTTCTTCCGCTGGAAGAACTCGCCGATGTCGCGGAAGTTGTCCCAGGTGATGTTGTCCATCTCCTCGGGCGAGCACGGAAGCTTGTACTTGTACTTCGCCTGGAAGTTCTTCTGCTCCGTCGCGTCGCAGAAGAGGTCCTTGCGGTAGTAGGAGACGACGAGGTCCGGCATCTGCGGGAACCCGTAGAGCTTGTCGGACTTGTACGGATAGGTCGAGTACGAGTCCTTGACCGCCGGATGCAGGTCCTTGAAGACCGCCTGCAGCCCCGGATCGGCCGCGACGTACTTGTCGATGTTCAGGTAGTACCCGCCCTCGATGAACGCGCCGAGCCACTGGCTGTCGGACACGGCCATGTTGTACTTCTTCTCCCCGGAGGTCAGCGAGGCGTTCAGCCGGGTGTAGTAGTCCGGCCACGGGATGAAGTCGAGTTCCAGCTTCACGTTGTTGCCGGACGCTGCCTTGTACTGCTTGTCGAACAGGTCCTTCATGATGTGCGTCGGCGGCCAGTCCGGCACGGCCATCCGCAGGGTCACGTCGGCCGCGCGCGCGGGCAACTGCGCCCCGAGCGCCACCAGGAGCGCCGCGGCCGCTCCGAGCGCCCCGGTCGGTTTCGTCAGCCTGATCATCCTTGGTTCCTCCCTTGTCGTCGTTCCATGGCCATCTCACGATCGCCGGCTGATCGCCGACCCGTCGTGTCGTCGAAACAGGTGCAGCCGCGCCGGCTCGATCTCGATCGGCAGCGCGTCGCCGGGCCGCAGCACGGACGCGCGCGCCTCGGGCAGCAGGATCCGGATCGCATGGTCGCCGGACGCGACCGAGACGACGGTGACGTCGCCGAGCGGCTCGACCTGCTGCACGCGCGTCGGCGCTCCGGGACGGCCGGCCTCGGCCGGCCGCAGGTCGGCCGGGCGCACGCCGAGCAGGAGCACGTCGCCCGGATGCAGCCGCTCGCGGGTCGGCGGCGCCGGCAGGACGCCGAAAGCGGAATCGAGGCTCGCGGCGTCGTCGCGCACCGTCACCTCGACGAGGTTCATGTGCGGGGAGCCGATCTTCGCCGCGACGTAGGCATTGGCCGGGTGCTCGTAGAGGTCGTCGGGCGTACCCTGCTGCACGACGCGCCCGCCGCGCAGCACCGCGATCTCCTCGCCCATCGACAGGGCCTCGAGCTCGTCGGGCGTCGCGTAGACGACGGTCATCCCGAAGCGCCGGTGCAGCCGCTTCAGTTCGGCGCGCATGTCGTGCCGCAGCTTCGCGTCGAGGTTCGTCAGCGGCTCGTCGAGCAGCAGGATGCGCGGTCGTCCGATCAGCGCCCGCCCGAGGGCGACGCGCTGCTGCTCGCCGCCGGACAGCGTCGACGGCTTGCGCTCCAGCCGGTGCTCGAGCTTGAGCATCGACGCGGTCTCGCGAACCCGCTGCGCGATCTCCGCGGCGGCGACGCGCGCCTCGCGAAGCGGATACGCCAGGTTCTGCGCCACCGTCAGGTGCGGGTAGAGCGCGAACGACTGGAACACCATCGCAACGCCGCGTCCGCGGATCGGGGCCTGCGAGACGTCGGCCCCGAAGATCCGGACGCTGCCGCGGTCGGGCCGGACGAGCCCGGCGATGGTCCGCAGCGTCGTCGTCTTGCCGACCGCGCTCGGGCCGAACAGCACGAAGAACCGCCCCTCGGCGACGGCGAAATCGAGGCGGTCGAGCGCACGCACGTCGCCGTAGGCCTTCTCGACCCGCTGGAACTCGACGGCGGCCTGCACGGCGCTCATCAAGGGCCGCCGCCAGCCTGCCGCCGCAGGCGCTGCGCGTCGTCGAAGTTGCGGTCGACGATGCCGGTCTCGATGCCGTCGAGGCTGCGCGTGTTGGCCTCCGCCCAGTAGTCGTGCAGGCCGTCCTCGCCGAGCTTCTCGAGCCAGACGCGCTGCTGCTGGCGCTCGGCGCGGAAGTCGTACAGCGGCACGGCCTGCCCGCACGAGGTCTGGACGAGGTCGATCGAGAGGTCGAGGACCTGGCGCGCACCGGGCAGCGTCGGGAACCGGCCGATCGCCTCGCGCCATTCCGGGTCGCGCCGGTGGATCGCCCGCGCCCGGCCGTAGACGCGCAGAATCAGCGGCGTCCGATCGAACGAGCAGAACATCAGCGTCATCCGCGGGTCGGACTGCAGGTGCGCCGCGGTCTCGTTGCCGCTGCCGGTCAGGTTGAGCCACGCGATCCGGCGCGGGTCCACGATCCGCAGGCTGTCCATTCCCTTCGGCGACAGGTTGATCCGGCTTTCCGGCGTGGCCGTGGCGACGAAGAACACTCGCTGGCCGGTGATGAACCGGATCAAGCGGTCGTCGAGTTGGTCGTACCGGTCGGCCACGGAGCGGAGGGGCGGCGGGTTCGCGAGGAGGCGGTGGACGGGCGCGGAATGCGGGCGCGGGCTCGGGCGAAGAAGCCGGCTACAGCGCCACGCGGGCGTCGACCCACTTGCCGTTCGCGCGGCTCGACTCGACGACGGCGCTGATGAACGCCATCCCGCGGGCCCCGTCCTCGACGGTCGGTACGAGGCAGGCCAGCGGATCCGGCTTGCGCGACGCCAGGCGCGCGGCGAGCTGCTCGGCGAAGTCGGTGTACAGCTGCGCGAAGCCTTCCAGGTAGCCCTCCGGGTGACCCGGCGGGATGCGCGTCGCGCGTCCCGCCCCGGGGCTCGTCGACGCGCGCGAGCCGCCCCGGGTCAGCGTCTGCGGGACGCCGCCCAGCGGCATGAAGCGCAGTTCGTTCGGGTTCTCCTGCCTGAATTCCAGCCCGGCCTTCGTGCCGAAGATCCGGACCTTCAGCCCGTTCTCGTTGCCCGGCGCGACCTGGCTCGCCCACAGCATGCCCTTGGCGCCGCCGGTGTACCGGAGCATCACGTGGACGTTGTCGTCGAGCTTGCGGCCCGGGACCATCGCGCCGATGTCCGCGCTGACCTCGGAGAGCTCCAGCCCCGAAATGAAGGCGGCGAGGTTGTGGGCGTGGGTGCCGATGTCACCGAGCGCGCCGCCGGCGCCGGCCTGTGCCGGGTCGCAGCGCCAGGCGGCCTGCTTCTGGCCGGTGTCCTCCAGCCGGGTCGTCAGCCAGTCCTGGACGTATTCCGCCTGGATCACGCGGAGCTCGCCAAGTTCGCCGGCCTGCACCATCTCGCGGGCAAGGCGGACGAGCGGGTATCCGGTGTAGTTGTGGGTCAGCGCGAACAGGACGCCCTTGTCGCGGACCAGCCCGACGAGCGAGCGTGCGTCGTCGAGGTTCGTGGTCAACGGCTTGTCGCAGATCACGTGGATCCCGGCCTCGACGAACGTCCGGGCGATCGGGTAATGAAGGTGGTTCGGCGTGACGATCGAGACGACGTCGATACCGTCGGGGCGCGCGGCTTCGCGGCGCGCCATCTCGCGGAAGTCGGCGTAGCAGCGGTCCTCGTCGATCAGCAGTTCCTGCGCGCCGGTCCGCGCGCGCTGCGGATCCGAGGACAACGCCCCGGCGACCAGCTCGTAGCGGTCGTCGAGCCGCGCGGCGATCCGGTGCACGGCCCCGATGAACGCGCCCGGCCCGCCGCCGACCATTCCGAGGCGGATCCGGCGCGCCTTGCCGCTTCCGCCCCCCGCGGATCCCTGGATCGTCATGCCGCGCTCCTCAGGACAGGCCGAGCAACTTCAGGTTCTTGGGGCGGTCGACGCCGCTCGCGGCGAAGTCGTCGAAGGCGCGATCGGCGACGCGGATGATGTGCTCCGCGATGAAGGGCGCCCCTTCGCGGGCGCCGTCCTCGGAGTGCTTCAGGCAGCACTCCCATTCCAGGACGGCCCAGCCGGCGTAGTCGTACTGCGACAGCTTCGAGAAGATTGCCTTGAAGTCCACCTGCCCGTCGCCGAGCGAGCGGAAGCGGCCCGCGCGGTTCGTCCACGACTGGAATCCGCCGTAGACGCCCTGGCGGCCGGTCGGATTGAACTCGGCATCCTTGACGTGGAAGATCTTGATCCGCTCGTGGTACAGGTCGATGTACTCGAGGTAATCGAGCTGCTGCAGCACGAAGTGCGACGGGTCGTAGAGCAGGCACGCGCGGCGGTGGTTGCCGACACGCTCGAGGAACATCTCGTAGGTGACGCCGTCGTGCAGGTCCTCGCCCGGATGGATCTCGTAGCAGACGTCGACGCCGGCGGCGTCGAATGCGTCGAGGATCGGCCGCCAGCGCCGCGCGAGTTCCCCGAAGGCCTCCTCGACGAGTCCGGCGGGGCGCTGCGGCCACGGATAGAGGTACGGCCAGGCCAGCGCCCCGGAGAACGTCGCGTGCGCGGTCAGCCCGAGGTTCGCCGAGGCCTTCGCCGCCAGCAACATCTGCTCGATCGCCCATTCGGTGCGGCGCGCCGGGTTGCCGCGGACCTCGGGGGCGGCGAATCCGTCGAAGGCGAGGTCGTAGGCCGGATGCACCGCGACCAGCTGCCCCTGCAGGTGCGTCGACAGTTCGGTGACCTGCAGGCCGTGGCGCGCGAGGGTGCCCTTGAAGTCGTCGCAATAGGTCTTGCTGCCCGACGCCGTCTTCAGGTCGAAGAGGCGCGCGTCCCAGCTCGGGATCTGCACGCCCTTGTAGCCGAGTCCGGCGACCCAGGCGCCGATCGCGTCGATGGAGTTGTACGGCGCCTGGTCGGCCGCGAACTGCGCAAGGAAGATCGCGGGGCCCTGGATCGTCTTCATCGGGTCGTCTCCAGGCCGGTACTCGCGGTCGCCGGCGGGTCCCGGCCTGCGCGATTCCGGCTTCGTTGTCGTCGGGTCTTCGCTGCCTGCCGCGTCCGTCCTGCGCGACGCACGGATGGGTACGGACCGGTACGCATCGTGCGTTGCAGCACGCGGACGCGCGCGGCAACCCGCAGCGATCATCGGCGAACGCGGGATCCGCCGTCAAGATCTGGTCCTACCACTTTTTGTGTCGACGCCCCCGCCTTCCTTGACACTACTGGAGGCGGGGACCTATTCTGGTTCAACCACTTTTCGCGCGGACGACGGGCGGGCGACGACCCGGCGACCGGAGAACGAGACCAGGAGGAGACCGAGATGCATATCGCCACGCACAACTGGATGCGGCCGGAATCGATCCGGCGGACGATCGAGCGGATGAAGCAGACCGGCGTCGACGCGCTCGAGATTTCCGGCGAGCCGGACCAGTACGACGCCAACGAGGTCCGGTCGCTGCTGAAGGAGTACGGCCGCAAGGCCTGGGGCTCGGTCACGCTGACGCTGTCCGACCGTAATCTCGCGGCGAAGAACCCTTCGCAGCGCGAGAAGACGGTCGACTACATGAAGCGCGTCGTCACGCTGGCGAAGGACATCGGCGGCCGGATCGTCACCGTTGTCCCGGTCACCGTCGGCAAGGTGGTTCCCGACGCCACGGAGGAACTCGAGTGGAAGTGGCTCGTCGAGGGCCTGCGGGAGGTCTACGCACACTCCGAGAAGGCCGGCATCCGGCTGGCGATCGAACCGCTGAACCGCTTCGAGACCTACCTGATCAACCGCGGCGATCAGGCGCTCGCGCTCGCGGCCGAAGTCGGCCCGAACTGCGGGATCTGCCTGGACCTGTTCCACATGAACATCGAGGAGAGCGACATCCACGAGCCGTTCCGCAAGGCGAAGGGTCGGGTCTTCGACGTGCACATCGCCGACAACAACCGCTTCGCGCCCGGGATGGGAACGCTCGACTTCCCGGCGATCGTCGAGACGATCCGTTCGACCGGCTACGACGGCGCGCTGACGCTCGAATTCGTCGCCACGGTCGACCGTTCGACCGTCAAGCGGTGGGGGCCGCAGGTCGAGACGAACCCGGTCGACGTCACGCCGGAGCAGATGAAGTTCATCATCGACCACGGCTCGAACCTGCTGTCCGACGTCTTCTATACCAGCCTGTTCTCGAAGTCCACGTCGGTGCTGCGGCCGCTGATCTGACGGAGCCGCGACGATGTTCCTCGGTCCGGTGTTCCACGTCGCGATCCGCACCGCGGACCTTGGCGCGACGACGCGCTTCTACACCGAAGTGCTCGGGATGGTCCTTGCCGACCGGCCGCCGATCGGGTTTCCCGGCGTCTGGCTGCGGCCGGCGATGCCCGGCGGCGACGCGATCTTCCATATCTACGCCGGCGACGCCGCGCAGGAGGCGGACGGGCGGGTGCTGTCCGGTACCGGGGCGATCGACCATGTCTCGGTGATCGCGCAGGGCTATTCGTCGTTCCGCGACCGCTTCCGGACGTTCGGCCTGGACTGGCGCGAGAATCTCGTCCCGGCCACGCCGCTGTGGCAGCTGTTCGTCTACGACCCGAACGGCGTCCAGCTCGAGCTGACGTTCCACGAAGCCGCCGAGGCGGAGACGAAACCGGTCATCGGGGAGCGGCGTCAGTATCGCGCCCGGGAGCGCTGGTTCCAGCCCGAGCTGTACCGGCAGTTCCTGTCGCCGCAGCAGCCAGCGGAGGCGGCGCGCCCGACGGGGGCGTGACCGTCGCGGCGGAGGGCGCGAAAGCGTGAAGATCACGCGCGTACAGGCGACGTGGGTCCGCGTGCCGATCCCGGCCGAGCGACAGCACACGAGCGACTTCGGGCGCGCGACGAGCTTCGACTCCGCGATCGTCCGGATCGATACCGATGCGGGAATCACCGGCTGGGGCGAGGCGAAGGTCGCCGCCGGCAGCTTCGGCGATTACCACGGCGTCGTCGCGATCATCAATCGCGAGTTCGGACCGGCGCTCCTCGGGGAGGAGCCGCGCGACATCGTCCGGATCTGGGAGCGCTTGTACAACGGCACCCGCGACCACTACGCCCTCGAGCGTGGCCACGTGTTCCCCGCGCTCGGGCGGCGTGGCGTGTCGGTATCGGCGATCTCCGGGATCGACATCGCGCTGTGGGACATCCTCGGAAAGTCGTTGGACGCGCCGGTCTGGCGGCTGCTCGGCGGGCGACGCGCGCCGTCGATGCCGGCGTATGCGTCCGGCGGATGGGCGCCGGCCGACCGCATCGGCGCGCAGCTCGCCGAATACGTGGCGCACGGCGGGTTCCGGGCGGTCAAGATGCGCGTCGGCGTCTTCGACGGTTCGCCGCAGGCCTCCGCGGAACGCGTGATGGCGGCGCGCAAGGCGCTCGGGCCGGACATCGCGATCCTCTGCGACGCGCACGGCACCTTCACCGTCTCCGAGGCGAGGCAGTTCTGCTACCTGGTGCGCGACTGCGGCGTCGACTGGTTCGAGGAGCCGGTCACCGCCGACGACAAGGCCGGCATGGCCGAGGTCCGCCGCAGCACGCACATCCCGATCGCCGCCGGCGAGAGCGAGTACACGCGCTTCGACTTCCGTGACATGATCGCGCATGGCGCGGTCGACATCCTGCAGCCGGATCCGTCGATCTGCGGCGGCATCAGCGAGACGATGCGCATCGGCGCGCTCGCTGGCGCTGCGAACCTGCGGCTGGCGCCGCACCTGTGGACCGGCGCGCCCGGCTTCGCGGCCGGCCTGCACGTCGCCGCCGCGACGCCGTGCGCGCACATCCTCGAATATTCGCTGGGCGCGAACCCGATGATCCACGAACTCGTCGAGGAGTCGTTCGAGGTGCAGGCCGGCCGGATCGCGATCCCCGAGCGGCCCGGGCTGGGGATCACGATCCGCGAGGACTTCCTCGCTCGGCACGCGATCGACGGAGGCGTCGCTTGGACAACACCCGGAAAGTCCTTCGCCTGATCCACGAAGGGGGCTTCAAGCCGGGCGACCGGCTGCCGTCCGAGCGCGAGTTGTCGAGCCGATTCGGGATGAGCCGCAATGCGCTGCGCGAGGCGCTGATCCGCCTCGACACGCTGCGGATCATCGGCAGCCGACCGAAGTCGGGGATCTACCTGCGGCAGGTCACCGCGGAGCGCAGCATCGAGGCGATGGTGCTGTTCGCCGAGACCGACACGCCGCTGAATGCCGAGGAGGTCGCGCAGTCCGTCGAACTGCGTCGGATCATGGAACTCGAGGCGATGCGGCTCGCCTGCGAGCGCCGGACGCAGTCCGATCTCGACCGGCTGGAGGAGATCCTCGAGCGCAGCGAACGCGCGATCCGGAAAGGGCAGTCGCTCGCGAAGATCGACCCGGAATTCCACAAGGCGATTGTCGCCGCGACGCAGAACGACGTATTTCTCCGCGTGATCAACGTCTTCTACCTGATGTCGCGCCGGCGCCGGCAGATCTACTTTAGCCAGCCGCAGCAGAGCGAGCGCTCGCATGCGCAACACCGGCAGCTCTACGGGGCGATCCGCGATCGCGACGTCGAGCGTGGCGGCAAGATCCTGCGGCAGCACCTCAGGGGCGTCGACGCCTACTTCAAGCTGTTCTTCTCCGAAGAGGATCGGCCGGCGGCGGCGAAGCTCGCCGCCGGCCGCTGAGCGGTGCAGGCGGGGATGCGGGCGCCCGTGCCCCGGATCCTGTCGACGCACGCGCTGCATCCGCAGGCGCGGGAGCGCCTCGAGGCGCTTGGTGAACTCGTCGTCGCGGACCGCACGACGCCGGAGCGGCTGCGAGAGCTCGCGGCGGACGCGTCGTTCGTGATCGTCCGCGCGCCGCTGCCCGACGACCTGTTCGAGCGGGCGCCGCGGATGCTCGGCGCCGTGCGACACGGCGCGGGCGTCGACATGATTCCGATCGCGCAGGCGACGCGGCACGGCGTCCTCGTCGCGAACGTCCCGGGCGTCAATGCGACGTCGGTGGCCGAATACGTCGCCGGAG
>DATKPC010000083.1:0-2144 GCA_035524275.1 Burkholderiaceae bacterium | reverse complement strand
TCACCGAGGCGATGAGCCAGCTGAACTCGGTGACGCAGCAGAACGCCTCGGCCTCCGAGGAACTGGCGGCCACCGCCACCGAGATGTCGGCGCAGTCCGAACAGCTCGACCAGATGATGATCTTCTTCAAGCTCGCCGCGGATTCGGCCGGGGCGGGTGCTGGCGATCCCGTGCCGCGGCGCGGCGGCGGCGCCGGCTTCGGCCGTCGCATCGTCGGCATGTGATGCAGGCGGCGCATCGGAATCGCACGGACGGCGGACAGGACCCTGGGGCAAAAAGATGAAGCGGTTGATCGGTAGCTTGAAGCTGTGGCAGAAGTTCCTCGTCGTCGGCCTTCTGGTCGCTTTGCCGTGCGCGATATCGACCGGCATGTACCTGCGCGAGATCGGCATGCAGGTCGACGCCGCGTCGCGCGAGCTCGACGGCGTTGCTCCGGTGCAGGCCGCCGTCGACCTGCTCGATGCCGTGCAGCAGCGGCGCAAGGCCGTCGCGCTGCAGGGCGCCGGCATGGCCGGGCAGGAGGCCGAGCGCAAGTCCCGCGATGCCGCGCTGGCACAGCAGATCGCAGCGCTCGACCCGTCGGTCGCGGCCGCCGGCGACAAGGTCCTCGCCGAACACTGGTCCGACTTCAAGGACGAAGCCGCGAGCCTGCAGAAGCAGCTCGACAGCGGGTCGATCGCCGCGTCCGATGCGTTCGTCCGCGACTCCGAGCTCGCCGAAGGGGCACTCGATGCGATCGAGCGTCTCGGCGACGCGTACGGCCTGACCCTCGATCCGGAAGCCGGCAGCTATTTCCTGGTCACCGCGACGCTGCTCTACGTGCCCCGCGAGATCGAGAGCTTCGCGCAGTTGCGCGGGCGCGGCGGCGTGCTGCTGGGCGCGCACAAGGTCCGCGAATCCGACCGCGTGCTGCTGCAGTCGTTCGCGCGCGAAGCGGTCACGCTGCGCGGGCAGGCGGGATCGCAGTACGACAAGTCGCTGTCTTCCGATGCGCAGCTCAAGGCGGCGCTGGGCCCGAAGTTCGAAGCCGGCGCGGCGGCCGGAGACAAGGCGCTGAAGCTGCTGCGCACGTCGTTGCTGGACGCCGAGAAGCTGACGTTCCCGCCGGAGGAGTATGGGCGCGAGTTCTCGAGCGCGATCGCGTCGCACTACGACCTCGTGCACGATTCCCTCGCGTCGCTGCGCAACCTGCTCTCGGCGCGCGTCGCGGCGCTCGAGCGCGCGCGGCTCCTGATGGCCGGCCTCGTCGCCGGCGTGCTGGCAATCGGCGGCGTGCTGGCGATCGTGGTCGTCCGCTCGGTCGTGCGACCCATCGACGCGGCGGTGCGCGCGGCCGAGGCGGTCGGCCAGGGCGACCTGGCGCATCCCATCGTCGTCGAGACGACCGACGAGGCCGGCAGGCTGCTGCGAGCGCTCGGCGCGATGCAGCAGGGACTGCGCGAACGCAACGAGGCCGACACCCGCGTGCTCGCGGAGACGACGCGCATCAAGCAGGCGCTCGATGCGGCCAGCATCCCGGTGCGGATATCCGACAACGACGGCGTCATCGTGTACGTCAACGAGGCGTTGCGCCGCATCTTCGCGCGCGACGAGGCCGCGTTCCGTGCCGACATTCCGGACTTCGCGGCCGACCGCGTCGTCGGTCGATCGATCGGGATGTTCTACAAGGACCCGCAACCGGCGATCGAGCGCCTGCGCGGGCTCGACCGGACGGTGACGACGACGCTCGTCCTCGGCGGCCGCACCTACGACGTCACGACCTCGCCGGTCCGCGGCGCCGACGGCGAGCGGCTCGGCACGGTCGGCCAGTGGGTGGATCGCACCGACCAGCTCGCCGCGGAGGGCGAGCTGGCGCAGCTCGTCGCGGCGGCCTCGCGCGGCCAGCTCGACGGCCGCATCCGCCTCGAAGGCAAGAGCGGATTCTTCCTCCAGGTGGGCGAAGGCATCAATGAACTCGTCGGGACCGCGCAGCGCGGGCTCGACGACATCGGCCGCGTCGTCGGCGCGCTGTCGCGGGGGGACCTGACGGAGCGGATCGACGGGGACTACGAGGGCACGTGGAAGCGGTTGAAGGACGACTGCAACGTGACGGTGGAGACGCTGGGGCGGACGATTGCGGAGGTGCGCGGCGCGGCCGATGCGCT
>DATKPC010000082.1:0-28268 GCA_035524275.1 Burkholderiaceae bacterium | reverse complement strand
GCCCCCCGCGCCGCTTTCCCGCGAAGGTACGGCGATCAGCCGCGCACGATCATCTGGTTGCCCTGCATCTGGACGCGAGTCCCGACGGCGACGTTGGGGTAGTTCTCGTACGTCAACGTGCGGCTCGCCCCGTTGTCCATCTTGAGGTCGACGAGATAGAGCGTCCTCGCCTTGACCTGCTTCTCGATCTGGTGTCCGGCCACCGCGCCGCCGACGGCGCCGAGAATCGTCATCGCCTCGTTGCCGCCACCGCGGCCGAACTGGTGCCCGGCCAGGCCCCCGACGACGCCGCCTGCAACCGCGCCGGCACCGCTCGCCTCGCCCTTCTGGCGCTCGGTGCGAACCCCGACGACGACGCCACACTGCGCGCAGATCGCCGCCGCCGAGGGAGCGGGCGTCGGCGCCTTGGCGCTTGTGCCCGCTTCCCCGGCGTTCACGGTGGCGCCCGAAGCCGCGGAGTTCGCGTCATGAGGCCGAAGGAACTGCGCGCCGGCGATCAGCGCCGTCGCCGCGACCGAGACGGCGGCGATCGCGACAAGCGGATGGATGCGAGGCGCGCGCGCGGGCACCGGCGCGCCGCCGATGACATCGTTGTTCATGGAAGGGCTCCTGCAGTCGATGGTCCGTGCAGGCGGAATCATCGGCCGCCGTGAGGGCGGCGGCGGCGCGGAGGACCCCGCGCGGCGGCTAATCTTTCCGGACGAGCGCCCAGGCCGACGCCGAGGCCTAATTGATCGCCAGCGCGACCTTGCGTCGGGGCGGCGGGAAGCGACTGTCGATCGTCGCCAGTTCGGCAGTCGACAGCGCCAGTCGGCTGCTTGAAGTGACCTCCTCCAGATGGGCCCTTTCGACGGCCTTCGGAATGGCGATCACGCCGGGCTTCGCCAGCAGCCAGGCAAGGGCGACCTGCGCGGCGCTGACACCGCGGCCGCGGCCGATCGACTCCAGCGTCCGGTCGTACGCAAGCGCGCCCTGGCCCAGCGGGCAGTAGGCCATCGCCGGAATCCGCCGATCCCGCAGCCAGGGCAGCAGGGCGTACTCCGCGCCGCGCTCCGCTGCGGAAAGGCAGACCTGGTCGACGGCGCAAGCCGAACCGCCGGGAACGGCCCACAGGCGTTCCATGTCGTCGAGGTCGAAGTTGCTGACGCCCCAATGGCGGATCTTGCCTTCGCGCCGCAGCTGCTCGAAGGCCGTGACCGTCTCCTCCAGGGGCACCGCACCGCGCCAATGGAGCAGGTAGAGATCGATGCGGTCGGTGCCGAGGCGCCGCAGGCTCCGCTCGCACGCGGCACGCGTGCCGCCGCGGCTGGCGTTGTGCGGGTAGATCTTGCTGACGACGAAGACGTCATCGCGCCGGCCGGCAAGCGCGGCGCCAACGACGCGCTCGGCGCCGCCGTCGCCGTACATCTCGGCGGTGTCGATCAGCCGGACGCCGAGATCGAGGGCGTGGCGAATGGCGCCGACTTCATGGCGCCGAAGGTCGTCGCGCTCGCCCATGTGCCATGTGCCGACGCCCAGCGCGGGAATGGCTTCGCCATCGGGCAGCCTGACGGTTCGCTCGGCGTCGACGGTCGTCGCCGACGCGGAAAACTCGATCGATTGCGCGACAGATTCCATGGCCTGCACCACCCCCACGAACCATCGTGCAAGGATAACGGCGCAGGGTCATTTGCAGGTGCAGCAATTGCGTGCGAATCGCACATTTTGGGCGATCCGTGCGTCGAATCGGTGCAGACAGGACTTGTGCGCCGCCCAAGGGCAGCGGAGCGCCGAGGCCGCCGTCGGAGCGCTCTAGCGCGCCTTGGCCACCACCTTGTTCCCGCGCGCCGCCGCCGTCGCCGCCTTGCGCACCGCGGCGGGCGCCGTCGGCGTGCCCTTGCCCTCGATGGCCTTCGGCGCCGCCGGTTCCGGCTTGGCATCCGCCTTCGCCGGCGCGGTCTTCACGGCTTCCGCCGGAAGCGCCGCCTTTTCCTTGATGGCCCACAGCTTGAGCAACTCGGCCTGCGTCGGCACCTTGCCCTGCGAAACCTTGACCCGGCGCGCCGCGACGGAGTCGCGAACGATCTTCTCGACGACGTCGAGCGGCAACCGATTCAGGTCCGAGAACTTGATGAAACTTCGGCTCGCGTTCACCCCGGGGAGCGAATCCTTGTGCTTGACCACGACCTCGTGCTCTGCAACATAGAGCGACAGATGGCGTCGCCCGGACTCGAGGGCGAACAGCGGTCCATCCAGCTCGTAGAACGCCAGGCCGTAGCGCATGCTTTCGCGTACGCCGCGCGCCGAGCGCCGGATCATGCTGCACACCCTGGCCATGGCAACCCGGCGATCCGGCGGCAAATCACGCAAGTAGGCGCCTACCGTCGTGGCTGTCATCGTCATCCAACAACTCCGGCTTTCCCTAACCGATTTTGATATTCTACCGGAGTGAGTGCCATCACCGCCGTGGTGCGGCACCTCGCGTGCCAAAGACGGCGGGAGAATCTGCCCAAAGCACGGCCCAAGGCCTGGCCGGGGACGAACGACAGTCGCGCCCGCTTCGGGGTTCCGGTCGGGGCCGGGCGCCGACCCTGCCGAAGAGCCGGGGGCGCCTGCGGACCGCAAGCGCGGGCGAGTCGTGCCGGTGTCCGATCGGGCGTGAGGCCGTTACGCCGCGACCGCGGTGCGAATTACCGCAGCGCGTGAATGTCCAGATGGTGTATGTTTTGACCCTGGGGGAATTGTCGCCGGGAAGTGGCATGTGCCGCGGAGTGGCACGTGCCGGCAAGCGGCGCGTGCCGGAAAGCGGCCTGTCGTAGACACTAGGATCGACGTTGGTCTTTTCGTTCTTCAAGCGGGATCCCAAGGACGGGAAGTCATCGTCCGGGCGCGATCGCGGCGGCAAGCGCCCGGGGTCCGGTCAAAGCGGCCGCGGCGACACGGCCGGCGCCGGGCGACAGGGACCGACGACGGGGCGCGCGGCGCCCGCGCTGGGCACGAATTCCGGCCCGCGCTTCGCGACGACCGAGAACGCGATCCCGGAGCGGGAACTGGCGCGCAATCTCGCCCTCGAGACCGCCGCCAAGATCGACGCGATCGAATCCGAGATGGCGCGCGATTTCCTGCGTCCGCCCGGCTCGCCGCGCGTCGCGGAGACGCCGGCGGCGGTGCCGGCGACGGCCACCGCGGGAGCCGAACCCGCCGCGGCGGCAGGCGACGCCGCGGTGGCAGCCGCGGATCGCGCGACCGGCGGCGCGAAACGCGTCGTCAACGACGAGGAACTCGAGCTGACCTCCGACATGCTGCACGGCAGTGCGCATGCCATCGAACTCGGCTCCAGCGATGCGTCGTCCGTCATCGACGAGGCGGCGATTCTTTTCGCGAACCGGCAGGACGACGCGGCCGAAGCGGTGCTGCGCGCGTCCATCGAGGCGGACCAGCTGGGTCCGGCGACCGAGACCGCGTGGCTGATGCTCTTCGAGCTGATCCAGCAGCGCGGCGACAAGGCCGGATTCGAGAAGCTGACGCTGCAGTACGCGCTGCGTTTCGAACATTCGGCGCCGGCCTGGCTCGACTACGCGGAGCCGGCGACGCCGTCGCCCGTCGCGCTGGCGGCGCCTGTCACGAGGCTTCCGGAGGTCATCGACGCCGGCATCGTGAAACCGCTGGAGCAGCTGAAGGCGCTGGCGATGAATCACGCTGCGCTGACGCTCGACGTCTCGGCGACGCGAAGCATCGACCTCGTCGGGGCCGAGTTGCTGTTGCGGGTCGTCAATGCGTTCAAGCGTTCGGCGCACGAGCTGACGCTCGTCGGGGCCGAGCAGCTCCTGACCCCGCTGCGCGCGATCACCGAGCCCGGGCGCCGCGACGCGACCGATGCGGGGTGGATGCTGCTCCTCGAGATCCAGCGCCTCCTGATGCGCCAGGCCGACTTCGAGGAGACCGGCATCCAGTACTGCATCACGTTCGAGGTGAGCCCGCCGTCCTGGGAGCCCCCGCCGCACAACCTGAAGGCCGCGACCTCGGGGCCGGCTTCCGCCGCGGGCGTCGCGACGGCCGCGTCGGTCGCGGCGTCGGGGAGCGTCGGAACGAGCCAGGTCCTGCCGACGGATCCGCTCGACTGGCGCGGCGAAGTCACCGGCGAGGGCGAGACGCTGTTCGCGCGGATGAATTCGGCGGCGCGCGGCCAGACGCGCCTCACGATCGAATGCCTCCACCTGCGGCGGATGGCCTTCTCCGCGGCCTCGGCGCTGCTGGGACAACTGCTCCGCCTGCAGCAGGGCGGGGTCAGCGTCGAATTCCGGAACGTCAATTACCTGGTCGGCGCGCTGATGCAACTGCTCGGCGCGGGCTCGGTCGGCACGATCCGCCTGCGAAGAAACTAGGAAACGTCGTTTCCGGGGCGAATCCGGCGTCGGCCCGGCCACCTCCTGCGAATGCCCGAATTCCACGCCACGACGATCGTTTCCGTGCGACGAGGCTCGCGGGTCGCGATCGGCGGCGACGGCCAGGTGACGCTCGGCAACGTCGTCGTCAAGCACAGCGCCCGCAAGGTGAGGCGGCTGTTCCACGATCGCATCCTCGCCGGCTTCGCGGGCGCGACGGCCGACGCCTTCACGCTGTTCGAGCGCTTCGAAGCCAAGCTCGAGAAGCACCAGGGCAACCTGATGCGCTCGGCCGTCGACCTCGCGAAGGACTGGCGGACCGACCGGATCCTGCGCCGGCTCGAGGCGATGCTGGCGGTCGCCGACCGCGACAATTCGCTGATCCTGAGCGGCAACGGCGACGTCCTGGAGCCGGAGCATGGCCTGATCGCGATCGGTTCGGGCGGTCCGTATGCGCAGGCGGCCGCCCGCGCGCTGCTCGCCAACACCGAGCTGGACCCGGCGGCGATCGTCAGGAAGTCGCTCGAGATCGCGGGCGAGATCTGCATCTACACCAACCAGAACCACAGCATCGAGACGCTCGACGAATGAAGCGATCGGCCGCGGTCGACCGGAGCGACGCGCGATGATGACGCCGCGCGAGATCGTCCACGAGCTCGACAAGTTCATCGTCGGGCAGCAGGCGGCCAAGCGGGCCGTGGCCATCGCGTTGCGCAACCGCTGGCGACGGCAGCAGGTCGCCGAGCCCCTGCGTTCGGAGATCGCGCCGAAGAACATCCTGATGATCGGCCCGACCGGCGTCGGCAAGACGGAGATCGCGCGCCGCCTCGCGCGCCTCGCCGACGCGCCGTTCGTCAAGGTGGAGGCGACCAAGTTCACCGAGGTCGGCTATGTCGGGCGCGACGTCGACTCGATCATCCGCGACCTGATCGACGTCGCGATCAAGCAGGCGCGCGAATCGGAGATGCGCAAGGTGCGCGCGCGCGCCGAGGAGGCGGCCGAGGAACGCGTCCTCGACATCCTGCTGCCGCCGCCGCGCGACCTCGGTCACGCGGACGCGGAACGCGCGACGGGCGAATCGGCAACGCGCCAACGGATGCGCAAGAAGCTGCGCGAAGGGGAGCTGGACGACAAGGAGATCGATGTCGACGTCGCCGAGGCGGCGGCGCCGATGGAGGTCATGACGCCCCCGGGAATGGAGGAACTGACGCAGCAGATCCAGGGCATGTTCCAGAACCTCGGGTCGCCGCGCCGGAAGCGGCGGCGACTGGCCGTGCGCGAGGCAATGAAGGCGCTGACGGACGAGGAGGCGGCGCGTCTCGTCAACGACGAGGACCTGAAGGCGCGCGCGCTGTCCAACGCCGAAAACAACGGTATCGTTTTCATCGACGAGATCGACAAGATCGCCGGGCGCTCCGAGGTCCAGGGCGCCGACGTCTCGCGCCAGGGCGTGCAGCGCGACCTCCTGCCTCTCGTCGAGGGCACGACGGTGAACACCCGCCACGGGATGGTCCGGACCGACCACGTCCTCTTCATCGCCAGCGGCGCGTTCCACTTCGCGAAACCGTCCGACCTGATGCCGGAACTGCAGGGGCGCCTGCCGATCCGGGTCGAGCTGTCGCCGCTCGGGCCGCGGGAGTTCGAGCGGATCCTGACGGGCACCGATGCCTGCCTGACGCGCCAGTACGAGGCGCTGCTCGCGACCGAGGGCGTCGAGTTGCAGTTCACGCCGGAGGGCGTCGGCCGCATCGCGGAGATCGCGTGCGCGGTCAACGAGAAGACCGAGAATATCGGCGCGCGGCGGCTTCACACGGTGATGGAGAAGCTGCTGGAGGACATCTCGTTCGAGGGCGGCTCCGGTGGCGCGCCGAGCCGGCGGCTCGTCGTCGACGCGGCCTATGTCGATTCGCGGCTCGCCGGGCTGTCCGCGAACGAGGACCTCGCGCGCTTCATCCTGTAGCGGATGCCCGCGGCCGGCGCGCCGCGGCAGGCCGGCGCAGGTCGCGGGGCGCGATTCCGATAGACTCCGCCGCACCGAACGAACCGAGTCGCGCGCGGCGAACGCCCGCGGCGCGCCGCCACCACCACGACCCATGGATCGCGCCCAGATCGCGCCCGAACTCAAGGCCGCCGTCCTTTCGGAGGCGTTGCCCTACATCCGCCGTTTCCACGGCCGCACGGTCGTGATCAAGTACGGCGGCAACGCGATGATCGACCCGATGCTGAAGGAAAGCTTCGCGCACGACGTCGTGCTGCTGAAGCTGGTCGGGATCAATCCGATCGTCGTCCACGGCGGCGGCCCGCAGATCGACGAGGCCCTCGAGCGCGTCGGCAAGAAGTCGACGTTCATCCACGGAATGCGCGTCACCGACGCGGAGACGATGGGGATCGTCGAGTGGGTGCTTGCCGGCCAGGTGCAGCAGGAACTCGTGATGCTGATCAACCGCTACGGCGGCCAGGCCGTCGGCCTGACCGGCAAGGATGGCGGCCTGATCCGTGCGCGCAAGATGCGGCTGCCGGATCCGACCGACCCGGCGACGGTCCATGACATCGGCCAGGTCGGCGAGATCGAGACGGTGAATCCGGCGGTCGTGAAGGCGTTGCAGGACGACGCATTCATCCCGGTGATCTCGCCGATCGGCGTCGGTTCGGACGGCACGACGTACAACATCAACGCCGACCTGGTCGCCGGAAAGATCGCCGAGATCCTGAAGGCGGAAAAGCTCGTGCTGCTCACCAACACGCCGGGCGTCCTCGACAAGGACGGCAAGCTGATCACCGGGCTCACGGCGAAGACGATCGATCAGCTGTTCGCGGACGGAACGATCTCCGGCGGCATGCTGCCAAAGATCGCTTCCGCGCTCGAGGCCGCGAAGAGCGGCGTCAATTCCGTGCACATCATCGACGGTCGCGTCGACCATTGCCTGCTCCTGGAGATCCTGACGGCGCAGGGCGTCGGGACGATGATCCGCAGCCGCTGAGCCGGCGGCCCCGCGCGGGCCGCCCGCGTCAATGCGCCGCGACGGTTGCAGCAAGGCCGTCCCAGCCTCCGCCCACCGCCTTCACCAGGAAGACCGACGCCAGGATCTGCTGGCCGGCGATCTGCGCCGCCTGGCGCTGGTTGCCCAGCACGGCCTGCTGCGCGTTGATGACGTCGAGATACGTCGCCAGCCCGCCGGCGTAGCGCTCGTTCGCGAGCGACAGCGTGCGCTCCGCGCTGGCGACCGCGGCGCGGGCGTTGTCCTGGGCCCGGCCGAGAATGGCGAGCCCGCTGATGCCGTCCTGGACTTCCTGCATCGCGCCCAGCACGGCCTGGCGGTAGTTCCCGACGGCGGCTGCGTAGCCGGCGGTGGCGAAACGCACGGTCGCGTCGTTGTGTCCGGCATCGAAGAGCGACTGCGTCGCGGAGACGCCCAGCGACCAGACGACGCTGGGCGCGTTGAGCAGCGCGCCCAGCGTCCGGCTGTCCCAGCCGCCCCCGGCGGCCAGGTTCACGCTCGGGAAAAAGGCGGCCTTCGCGACGCCAATCTGCGCGTTCGCCGCCGCCATCGCGCGCTCGGCGCTGGCGACGTCCGGCCGCCGCTCCAGCAGGTCCGACGGGACGCCGATCGGCACGTTCGGCGGTGTCGGCAGCGCCGCGACGACCGGCAGCCCGAATCCCGGCGCGCCCTCGCCGACGAGCGCGGCGAGCGCGTGCTCGAACTGCGCGCGTTGGTTGGCGAGAAGTTCGATCTGCGTCGTCGTGGCGTCGAGCGACGCCTGCTGCTGCGCGACATCGAGGCCCGATGCCGCCCCGAGGTCGTGCCGCTGGACGACGAGGTCGAGGGCGCGCCGCTGCAGCCCGATGCTCTGCCGGATGATGTCGATCTCGAGGTCCAGCTCGCGCAGCGTGAAGTAGTCCGCGGCCACTTCGGCGGCAAGCACCAGGCGCGCATTCTCGAAGTCCGCGGCCGCTCCGGCGAGCGCCGCGCGGCCCGCCTCGAGCTGCCTGCGGTTGCGCCCGAACAGGTCGGTTTCATAGCGGACAGAGAATCCGAGCGTGAACTCGTTCTGCGTCGTTGCCGTGTTCACCGCGTTGTAAGCGGCCAGCGGTCGGTTGGCGGAAATCCTGGCGCGGTCGGCGCCCGCGCCCGCCGCCACCTGCGGATAGAGCGCGGCGGCATCGATGCGCACGACCTGCCGCGCCTGCTCCAGCCGGGCGCCGGCGATCGCGATGGTCGGGCTGTGCGCGAGTCCCGCGCGCTCGATGCGGTCGAGCTCCGGGTCGCCGAAAAGCGCCCACCACTCGCCCTTGATGGCGGCGTCTGCGGGCGCGGCGAGGCGCCACGGCGCCTCGGTCCTCCAACTCGCCGGCAGGTCGAGCGGCGGCCGCTTGTAGTCGGGGCCCGCGGTGCAGGCCGACACGACGAAAGCCAGCGCCGGCCACGCCCGGAAGATCGGGCGCCCGCCGTGTCGCGGCGTGGTGGCCCCGTGGCGACTAGGACTTCGACGCAATGCGCACCTCGTCGCCGTCGGCCAGGGAGTCCGCGGGGTTGACGACCAGGCGGTCGGTGCTCCCGATCCCGTCGAGGATCTCGATCCGGGTGCCGAAATCGCGGCCGACCGTGACCGGTCGAAGCTTGACGTGGCTACTTCCGTCGACCACGGCAACCCGGATGCCGTCGCCGCGGAACAGCAGGGCGTTGGTCGGCACGGTCAGTGCCGGCCGTCCCGTCGCATGGAGGGAAACCTGGACGAAGGCGCCGGGCAGCAGGCGGTGGTTCGCGTTCGGCAGCGTGATCTCGACCTGCAGCGTGCGCGTCTGCGTGTCGATCGCGCCGGCGGTTCGCGCGATCCGGCCCGCGAAGCCGCTTCCGGGCAGCTCCGGCTGCGTCACCGTGACATCCTGTCCGGCGTGCACCAGCTGCGCATAGGCCTGCGGGACGAAGACGTACAGGCGCAACGGATCGACCTGCGAGAGGACGAAAAGCGCCCTGCCGGCGCCGCCGTTGCCGGCGTCGACCAGGTCGCCGACGTCGACGTTGCGTCGCGTGACGACGCCGCTGAAAGGCGCCACGACACGCTTGAACGACGCGAGCTCCTGCAGGCGGCGCACGCCCGCCTCCGCGGCGGCGAGGTTCGCCTGCGCCTGCGCGTAGGCGCCGCGCCGCTCGTCGAGCTCCTGCTGCGAGACGACGTCCTTGCTGCGCAGGTTTTCCCACCGCTCGAACGAGGTTCGCGTCAGGTCGAGATTCGCGACAGCCTGCTCGCGCGCGGCGATCGACTGCGACAGCTGCTGGTCGATCTCCGGCGTGTCGATCTCGGCCAGCAGGTCGCCCTTCGCGACCTCGGAGCCGATGTCCCTGTACCAGCGCCGCAGGTAGCCGTTGGCCCGCGCGTAGATCGGCGACTCCACGGCGCCCAGCAGCGTGCCCGGCAGCTGCAGCGACTCCTGGTCCGGGCTTTCCTTGGCCTGGATCACCGTGACGAACGGGACGGCCTGCGTCGCCGTCGCCGCCGCGAGCGCGCGCGCGTGCACGACGCGCAGGATCAGCGTCCGCGCGCCGCCGATGCCGAGCAGCAGGACGACGGCCAGCAGCGCATAGAGGCCACGCCGCACGATGGGGCCCCGCCGCGGCGTCGGCGTGCCGGCCGTGGCGCTGCCTTGGGCGGCGCGGATCCCGAGGGCCGAGTGGCGTTCTTCCGACATGGGGTCAATGTCCTCCGTTCGATGCCATGGCGAGCGGGCCCGCGGCATCGCGGCGCGCGAGGCGGCGATGGACCGCGGCAAAGACGACCGGCACGAAGAGCAGCGTCGAGGCCGTCGCGAACAGCAGGCCGCCGATCGTGGCGCGGCCCAGCGGCGCGTTCTGCTCGGCACCCTCGCCGAGCCCGAGCGCCATCGGGACCATCCCGATGATCATCGCGAGCGCCGTCATCATGACCGGCCGCAGGCGCGTCGCACCGGCTTCCAGGGCCGCCGACAGCGGCGGCGCCCCGGCGTCGAGCCGCTGGCGCGCGAACGCCACGACCAGGATCGAATTGGCGGTCGCGACGCCCATCGTCATGATCGCGCCGGTCAATGCCGGAACGCTGAGGGTCGTGCCGGTGACGAAAAGCATCCACGCGATCCCGGCCAGTGCCGCCGGCAGCGCGGTGATGATGATGAGCGGATCGATCCACGACTGGAAGTTCACGACGATCAGCAGGTAGACGAGCACGATCGCCATCACGAGGCCGATCGCCAGGCCCTCGAAGGAGGAATTCATCGTCTGCACCTGGCCGCGGATTCGCACGCTGCTGCCGCGCGGCAGCTGCGGCCGCAGCTCGTCGACGAGGCGCTGCACCTCGCTCGACACGGCGCCGAGGTCGCGTCCGTGGACCCCGGCGTAGAGATCGACGACCGGCAGGATGTCGTAGTGCGACGCGACCGCCTGCTGCTGCGCCGGCCGCGCCTGCACCAGGTTGCCGAGCAGCTGCGTCGGGCCCGGGGCGCCCGCATTGACCGGGATTCCCATCAGCGCGTCGAGCGAGTCGACGCGATACTGCGGCGTCTGCACCGCGACGTTGTAGACGACGTGGTTGCCCGGATTGAGCCAGAACGCGGGCGCGGTCTGGAAGCTGCCGGCGAGCGACACGAGCACGTTCTGCGCGACGTTGGTGGCGCTCAGCCCGAGCTGCTGCAGTCGCGTGCGGTCCATCTGCAGCGCCAGGGTCGGCTCGTCGATCCGCTGCTGCAGCCGCGCGTCGACGGCGCCTGGTATCCGCCTCACGCGCTTGAGCAGTGCGCTGGCGATCGCGTGGTTCGCGCGGACGTCGAGGCCGGAAAACTGGACGTCGATCGCCGCCGGCAACCCGAAGTTCAGGATCTGCGTGACGATGTCGGCGGGCTGGAAGAAGAACTCGATCGACGGAAACCGCCGCGGCAGCTCCGCGCGCAGGCGCTCGACGAACTCGTCGGTCGGACGGTGGTCGGGGCGCAGCGCGACGAGAATTTCGGCGTCGAGCGTCCCGATGGTCCCGGACGTGCTGTACGACAGGTTGATGCCGCTGTAGGGCAGGCCGATGTTGTCGATCAGCGACGCGAGCTGCCCCGGCGGCACGACCTGGTGGATGGCGGCCTCGACCTCGTCGGCGATTCGCGCGGTCTCCTCGATCCGTGTCCCGGTCGGCGCCCGCATGTGCAGGCGGATCTGGCCGGCGTCGACGCCGGGGAAGAAGTCGCGGCCGGCCACCGCGAACAGGCCGCACGACAGGACGCAGAAGCCGAGGAACGCGCTGCCGAACGCGAGGCGGCGCGTCAGCAGCCGGCTCAGGATGACGATGTAGCCGCCGCGCAGCCGCTCGAACGCGGCATCGAAGCGCCGATAGGCGCGGGCGAGCCACCCGGGCCCGGCCGCGTCGTGCGCCTGGGCGCGGTCCATCAGCATCATCACCAGGGTCGGCACCAGCGTGCGCGACAGCAGGTACGAGGCGAGCATCGCGAAGACGACCGCCTCGGCCAGCGGCACGAAGAGGAAACGAGCGACGCCCGTCAGGAAGAACATCGGGACGAACACGATGCAGATGCACAGGGTCGAGACGAGCGCCGGTACCGCGATCTCGCCGGCGCCGACGAGGATCGCCTCGTGCAGGTCGGTGCCGAGATGCAGGTGGCGCTCGATGTTCTCGATCGTCACCGTCGCGTCGTCGACGAGGATGCCGACGGCGAGCGCGAGCCCGCCGAGCGTCATGATGTTGATCGTCTCGCCCAGCGCGTAGAGCGTGATGACCGAGGCGAGGATCGACAGCGGGATCGAGACCGCGATGATCAGCGTGCTGCGCCAGTTGCCGAGGAACAGCAGGATCAGCGCCGCGGTCAGGCAGGCCGCGATCAGCGCTTCGCGCACGACGCCGCCGACGGCGGCCTTGACGAAGACCGACTGGTCGAAGAGCGGCGTGACCTGCAGTTCGGGCGGCAGGGCCTGCAGCGCGACGGGCAGCAGTTCCCGCAGGCGGTTGACGATCTCCAGCGTCGAGGCGCTGCCGTTCTTCAGCACCGAGACCAGCACGCCGCGCTCGCCGTTCTGCCGCACGACGTTGGTCTGCGGCGTGAAGCCGTCACGCACGTGGGCCACCTCCCGCAGGTACACCGTGGCGCCGTTCGTCGTACGCACGGGGATGTCGTTGAGGCCCGCGATCGAGTCCGGCGAACCGTTCATCGCGATGTTGAATTCGGTATCGCCGATCTTCGCGGTGCCCGACGGCAGGACCAGGTTCTGCGCGTTCACGGCGCCGACGACGTCGCTCGGCGTCAGTCCCTTCGCCAGGAGCGCCTGCGTGTCGAGGTCCACCGACACCGCCCGCGGCATGCCGCCATAGGGATACGGCACGGCCGCTCCCGGGATCGTGATGAGCCGCGGCCGCAGGAAATTGACCGCGGTGTCGAAGAGGTCCTTCTCCGACAGCGTCCGGCTCGACAGCGCGAGCTGGATCACCGGGATGCTCGATGCCGTATATTTGATGATGAGGGGCGGCGTGATGCCCGGCGGCAGCTGCCGCAGTTGCGCCTGCGACACCGAGACCACCTGCGCGATCGCGGTCTGGATGTTGGCGCGCGGCTGGAAGAACACCTTGATGACGCAGATCCCGGCGAGCGACTGCGACTCGATGTGCTCGATGTCGTCGACGGTCGTCGTGAGGCCGCGTTCGTTCTGCGCGGCGATCCGCGCGCCGACCTCCTCGGCCGACAGTCCGGCGTAGCTCCAGATGATGCTGACGACCGGGATGTTGATTTCCGGGAAGATATCGGTCGGCATCCGCAGCAGCGCGACCGGCGTCGCGAGGATGATCAGCAGCGCCATCACGATGAACGTGTAGCGCCGCCGCAGGGCGAGTTCAACGATCCACATCGTCGCGGGAAGGGGGCATCGGGTGATTGCGGAGGCGCGGCGGCGAGCTCCGGCTGCGGGCCGGCGCGATCCGGCGCGGGCGGCAGGCGCCGCGCCGCGCACGGTCTGGTTCCTCGACCTCGACGACACGCTTCACGACGCATCCTACGCGATCGGCGGCCAGATCGATGCGCGCATGACGCGCTTCGTCGCGCGGCACCTCGACCTCGACGAGGACGAGGCGAGCCGCCTGCGCGTCGCCTACTGGAAGCGCTATGGGGCGACGCTGCTGGGACTGCTGCGCCACCATGACGTCGATCCGCACCGGTTCCTGCGCGAAACGCACGACTTCGATGTCGGGGCGCTGCTACGCGCGCAGCGCGGCCTGGCGCGGCGTCTCGCGCGCCTGCCGGGCCGCAAGGTGCTGATGACGAACGCGCCGCGGGACTACGCGATGCGCGTGCTGCAGGGGATCGGCTTGCGGCGGACGGTCCGCGACGGCTACACCATCGAATCCCTGCGCGCGTTCGGGGGTTTCCGGCCCAAGCCGTCGACCTCGATGCTGCGCATGGTCATGGCGCGCGAGGGGCTGGCCGGGCGCGCGCGGCGGTCGGCGGCGATCCTCGTCGAGGATAACCTGGAGAATCTTCGGGCTGCCCGCGCGGTCGGACTGCGCACGGTCCTCGTGCAGCGCGCCGGCGTGGCCGCCGCGTCCGTCGCCGCGCGCCGTCGCGGGCCGCGCCGCCTTGCCGGCGGCGCCTACGTCGATGTGCGCGTGCATTCGGCGGCCCACCTGTTGCGCATCGCGGATCGCCTCGCGGGGCGCCGGTGAAGCGTCGCCGCCGTCGAGCGGCCGGCGCAGGCACGCGCCGGCCCGATGCGCCTCGAACCCGCCTGGCCGGGTGCGCGAAGATTCCTTCATCGGGCCATCGACACGAAAGGCCGGCGGTCGCGACCCCGGCGCGTTGGAGGGGAAAACCTGGAAAGCGGCGATTTAGACTCCAGGCCTTCGCGAACGTTCCATGAACCACGCATAGGAAAAGAGACGGAGCCCATTCGATGTCAACGACACCCCGGATGCCATCGACGCCGCGCGGCCCCCTGCGCCGCCTGCTTGCCGCCCTATGGCGGTTCATCGACGGCGCGCGCCGCGTGGCGGTCAACCTGCTCTTCCTGGCGATCGTCGCCGCGCTCGTCGCGCCGCTGCTGTTCGCCCGCAAGCCGCACCTTGCCGACAACACGACGCTCGTCGTCAATCCGGCGGGCAGCCTGGTCGAGCAGTACACCGGCGGCGCGCGCGAGGCCGCGCTGGCGCAGGCCCTCGGGGAGATCCATCGCGAGACGCAACTGCACGACGTCGTCGATGCGGTGGACGCGGCGGCGCGCGACGCGCGGATCGGCCGCATCGCGCTTGTCCTGGACGACCTGTCCGGCGCCGGTTTGCCGCAGTTGCGCGAACTCGCCGCCGCGCTGCGGCGCTTCCGCGCCGCCGGCAAGCAGGTCGTCGCCTGGGGGGTCGGCTACGACCAGCGGCAGTACTACCTCGCGGCGCAGGCCGACCAGGCCTACCTGGATCCGGAAGGGCAGGTCCTGCTGCAGGGCTTCGGCGGCGTGCGCAACTACTACCGCGACGCGCTCGACCGTCTCGGCGTGTCGGTCAACGTGTTCCGGGTCGGGAAGTACAAGAGCTTCGCCGAGCCCTTCGTCGGGAACGGGCCGTCGCCGGCGTCCGTCGAGGCCGATACCGCCTGGCTGAACGACGCCTGGTCGACGTACACGACGGACGTCGAGCAGGCGCGCCACCTCGCCGCCGGCAGCATGGCGCGAATGATCGACGAGCTGCCGCGCCGGATGGAGGCGGCCGGCGGCGACGCGGCGCGGCTGGCCGTCGACGAAAAGCTCGTCGACGGCCTCATGACGAAGGAGGAATTCCGGCAGGCGATGATCGAGCGCGGCGCCGCCGACGCGACGCACAAGACCTTTCGGCAGGTCGGCTTCGATGCCTACGCGGCGATGCAGCCGGAAGCTCCCGCCGAGCAGGACCACGTGGCCGTCGTGATCGCCGCCGGCGACATCATCGATGGCGAGGCGCCGCAGGGCGTCGTCGGCGCGCGCACGCTGACCGAGCTGATCCGCGGCGAGCGCGAGGATGAACACGTGCGAGCGATCGTGCTTCGGGTCGACTCGCCCGGCGGAAGCGCGCTCGGCGCCGAGCTGATCCGGCGCGAGGTGGACCTTGCGCGCAAGGCGGGAAAGCCCGTCGTCGTCTCGATGGGCGACCTCGCCGCGTCCGGCGGCTTCTGGATCTCGCAGTCGGCCGACGAAGTCTTTGCCGATCCGGCGACGATCAGCGGGTCGATCGGCGTCATCGGGTTGCTGCCGAACGTCGAGCACACGCTCGACAAGCTCGGCATCCACGCGTCCGCCCTCGGAACCACCTGGCTCTCGACCGCCGCCGATCCGCGGCGCGAGCTCGATCCGCGCTATGCGACGCTCGTGCAGGCGTCGATCGGCCGCGTCTATCGCGAATTCCTGGAGCGCGTCGCTGCGGCGCGCAAGACGACGCCCGAGCAGGTCGACGACGTGGCGCAGGGGCGCGTGTGGACCGGACACCAGGCGAAGGAGCGCGGCCTCGTCGACACGCTCGGCGGATTGCACGAGGCGCTGCAGGCCGCGGCGAATAAGGCGGGGCTGGGCGAGAAGTTCCATGTTCGCTACGTCGAGCAGGAACCGCGCGGGCTGGAGCGCCTGCTGCGCCTGCTGCCGGATGCCGCAGCGCAGGCGATCGAGACGCGGATCGCCGCACGGCTGCCGCTTGCCGTCGCCGGCGTCGCCGGCGACCTGCGATGGTTGCGCGCCGCGCCGGCCGGACCTTCCAGCGTCTACGCACATTGTCTTTGCACGGCACCCTGAATGAGTAAGGGGGCGCGTGGAGCGCTGCCTGCAGGCCGGGCGATTCGACCGGCGCCCGTCGGATTTGCGCGACGCCACTGCGATTCGCGGTGAGTAATTCCCCACGTCGCGCGCCTTTCGGGTAGATTGGAGCACCTTCGGAAATTGCCCCATGGAACCCGCCAGCCTTCCGCCCACATCCGACGTGGGCTCTCCGGGACGAAAGCGCGGGGCCCGCAAGCTGCAGATCCTGCAGACGCTTGCCGCGATGCTCGAGGACCCGAAGGGCGAAAAGGTCACGACCGCCGCGCTCGCTGCGCGCCTCGACGTCTCCGAGGCCGCGCTGTATCGCCATTTCGCGAGCAAGGCGCAGATGTTCGAAGGCCTGATCGAATTCATCGAGTCGACGATCTTCGGCCTCATCAACGACATCGCGGCGCGCGAGGCCTCCGGCGTGCGGCAGGCGCGCGCGATCGTGCAGATGCTGCTGGAGTTCGCGCAGACCAACCGCGGGATGACGCGCGTCCTGATCGGCGATGCGCTGGTCAACGAGAACGACCGGCTGCAGGAACGCATGAACCAGTTCTTCGACCGGATCGAGTCTTCGTTGAAGCAGTGCCTGCGCGTCGCCGTCACGCAGAACGAACTGCCGTCCGGCGTCGATCCGACGCTGCGCGCGAGCCTCGTCGTGGCCTACGTCGTCGGACGCTGGCACCGCTTCGCGAAGAGCGGTTTCAAGAAGGCGCCGGTCGAGGGGCTCGAGGACCACCTCCGCTCGCTCGTGGCCTAGAGACCGCGGGGCGGAAGGTCCGTCGCGCGGCACGCGATTCGGCCGCGCAGGCACTCATCGGGCGGCGCAGACCGGGCAGTGCGGATCCCGCGGAACCTGCACCTCGTGGAACCGCATCGCCAGGACGTCGATCATCAGCAGGCGCCCCGTCGTCGTCGTGCCGAACCCGGCAACGAGCTTCAGCGCTTCGGCCGCTTGCATCGCGCCGACGATGCCCGTGACCGGCGCGAAGACGCCCATCACCGCGCACAGCTCGTCGTTCGCCTCGCCTTCCGGGAACAGGCACGCGTAGCACGGTGCCGCCGGGTCGCGGGCGTCGAAAACGCCCAGCTGCCCGTCGTAGCGGATCGCCGCCCCGCTCACGAGCGGGCGGCGCGCCGCGACGCAGGCGCGATTGATGGCGTGCCGCGTGGCGAAGTTGTCGCAGCAGTCGAGGACGACGTCGGCTTCGGCGACGAGGCTGGCCAGTTCCTCCGCGCCGACGCGCCGGTTCAGCGCGACGACGTCGACCTGCGGGTTGATCTCGTGCAGCGCCTGCCGCGCCGACTCCGCCTTCGGCTCGCCGATACGCGCCGTCGTGTGCAGGATCTGCCGCTGCAGGTTGGTCAGGTCGACCGCATCGCCGTCGGCCAGCGTCAGCCGCGCGACGCCGGCGGCGGCCAGGTACAGGGCCGCCGGGGAGCCGAGCCCGCCGACACCGACGACGAGCGCCCGCGTCGAACGGATTCGCGCCTGTCCTTCGACGCCGATCTCGTCGAGCAGGACGTGGCGCGAATAGCGCAGCAGTTCCTGGTCGTCCATGGGGTTCCTTCCCGCGGTCGCGCCGGCGCGCGGCCCGCGCGGATTCGTTCGCCGGTTCTCAGAGCTTTCCGAGATGATGCAGGATCCGCGACAGGTCGCGCGGCTTCAGGTGGCCGATCTGCGCCGGGACCCGGTGCTTGAATTTCTTGAAGTAGTAGCGGATCGCATCGACCGAAAGGCCGAGTCCGGAGGCGATGTCCTCGTCGCTCGTGCCGCGCAGTCCCGCGCGCAGCACATCGAGCTCGCGCGCCGTGAAACGCATCTCGAGGAGGTCGCCGATGTACGGCTTGCCGCGCAGTTCCAGCGCGACGGCGAGGCGCTGCGCCGCGTAGAAAAGCGCGAAGACGTCGCGCTCCGGAATCGCGTCGGCGGCAAAGGCGAACAGGCATGCACGTGAAAGCCATGCGCGTGCCGGCACGACGGCCAGCACCGCGCCGCCGCTTTCCGCGTTGCGCCTCAGCCAGCCCACCAGGAGGTCCGGATTGCGGACCTGGGCCTTCAGCCGGGCGACGTGCTCCTCGATTGTCGCGACATGCGGACGCCATTCCTGGTGCGCGCGCGCGGCCAGCGGGTCGCGCTCCCCGATCAGGTTCGCGTACAGGCCCTGCAGGGGCGCCGGCATCGAGCCATGCATCCGTGCCGTCGGCGTGTCCAGCGCCGTCGCGCCGTGGTCGCGGGCCACGACGAGGCAATGCGCCAGCGGCGTCACGAGCATCGCCCTCGCCCCGATCTCGCGATCGAGATCCGCCTCGCGCAGCGTCGCGATCGGCCGCATCAGGTCGTCGATCCGCTGCCGCTCCGCGGCGGCGACCTGCGATTCCATCATCGCGACGCTCCCCTGGCGCGGAATACCGACGGCGAGCACGCGTCAGGCCCCCCGCGCCGGGCCTGCGGCGATGCGCGACGCGATCGCGGCGGCCGCGCGATCGCTGGCGACGACGAAGAGCCGCATCGTCGCGCGCGTCATGCCCACGAAGAGCTTCCGCTCGGCCATCTCGTCGAGTCGCTCGAAATCGACCTCGGCGAGGATGACGCAGGGAGCCGACTGGCCCTTGAAGCGGTAGACCGTCTCGATCGTCAGGTCGCCGGCGCGGTACTCCGGCGTCCCCAGCAGGTCGTAGCGCCCCGTCCAGCTGCGCAGCCGGTGCTGGCCGAGGCGCTCGAGGCGCAGGAGCCGGGAACGATCGCGGCCGCTGAATGTCACGATCGCGATGTCCGACAGGCGCAGTCCACCTTGCAGCGCGTGCGTCACGGCGCGGTGCGTCGCGCCGGCGAGGCCGTGCGGCAGCGCCGGATCCCCGCTGCCCTCGGCGCCCGCATCCGCGTAGCTGAGGTATTCGACGTCGCTGCCGATGAAAGGACTGGCGGGCTCGATGTCGCGGGCGGCCGGGACGATCAGCCCGATCTGCCGCGCGATCGCGCGCGGGCTGCGGTAGTTCGTATCGGCCCGCAGGCGCACCCATCCGGGGGGCTGCGCGTTCGCGCGATGATAGAGGCCCTGCAGCGGATCCTCGAGCCACCACGCCCGCCCGCCTGCGCCGAGGCGCTGCAGCAGCACGTCGCGCCACGCCGGCTCCAGGTCCTGGCCCTCGTCGATGATGATCTCGTCCACGCGCTCGTCCTCGCGCACCGGGAGCGTGCCGATCGCCCGCTCCACGTCGTCGAACGCGTCGGCACGTCCATAGTCGATCGCGACGCCGGATCGCCGCAGCGCGCGGTCGCACCACTGGTGGAACGTCAGCACGCGATCGCCGTGGGGAACGATGGCTGCGAGGTGGTCGGCCAGCGGCCGGTTGAAGCAGATGTAGAGCGCGCGGCGGCCGGCCGCCGCCGCATCGTGCAGCAGCGCCGCGGCGAGCTGCGTCTTGCCGGAGCCCGCGGTTCCGACGACGTGCAGGCGGAACGGCTCGAACTCCAGGCGTCGAGCCCAGGTCGCGAGGCCGCCGGAGAGGCGGGTGACGAGCTGTTCCGCGCGCCCCAGCAGCGCGCTGACGTCCGGCACCAGCTGCAGCTGGTCCGCGAAAAACCTCACGAGCCGCGACGCGAGCGCCGGGTTCGGCGCCTCCGCCGGCAGCGCCGACATGATCTGCGCGCACAGGCGGTCGCGGCGCGTCGCGTCGACGATGTATTCGGGCGGAATGCCGGCCGACCCCGGATCGCGGATCGTGTAGTCGGGGCAATAAAGCATGTAGTCGATCGCGACCTCCTCGCCGTGCAGCAGCGGCGCGAGGCGGCCGCGGAGCGCGTCGAGCGTGCGCGCGAGCTCGGTGGCGACACGCTTGTGGCCGCCGGGATACGTGCCGACGATGCCGCCCGACGTCTCCGTCAGGAAGCCGGACTTCTGCTGCACGAGGAGGATCCGCGCCGCGCCGCTGACGATCACGAAGTCGATCTCGCCGTACGCGGCGGCACCGTGGTCCAGGCGCGTCCAGTGGACCCCGTGGATCACGGTGAGTTCGCCCTGCAGGCCCGCGGCGAGGCGCGCCAGCGTCTCGATCTCGCGCTGCGCGGCACCCGTGACCTGCATTTCGCGCCAGCCTTGCGGAATGATGCGCACCACCTCGGACGCTCCGGTCGCCGGTCGACGCGGCGCAAGCGCGGACGATACCGAAACCGCGATCGTCGCGTCGCGCATCAGCCGGCCGCCTCCAGGTCGAAGCTGAACTCGGCGCCTTGGCCGGGCGAACTGGTCACCGTCAGCTCGCCGCCGTGCCGGCGCACGATGGCGCTGCTGACGGCCAGGCCGAGGCCGAGTCCCTGGCCGACGCCGCGCGTCGTGAAGAACGGTTCGAGCAGCCGCGGCAGCACGTCCGGCGCGATGCCCTCGCCGTTGTCGCGCACCCGGATCCAGATGCGCCGCCCGCCTTGGCGCTCGCCGCGGTCGAGCCGAACGACGATGCGCGCGGCGTCGGCCGCCCCCGGCGTCCGCTCCGCGGCGCGCGCGGCCAGCGCGGCCGCGCTGTTGCACAGCAGGTTGACCAGGACCTGCACGACCTGGCTCTCGGCCCCGACGACCTGCAGCGAAGGCACGTCCGCATCGACCGCGATGCTTCCCAGCTCCCGCCGGCACAGGCGAACTGCCGCCTGGATCGCATGGCTGGCGTCGAAGGCCAGGCGCCGCGGCGCCTGGCCCGCGGCGTCGTCGCGGAACGCGAACACGCGCAGGTCACCGATGATCGTGCCGACGCGCGCGAGGCCGTGCTCGATTGACGCGAGCAGTTCCATCGACTTCGGATCGTCGCGAAGCGCCGCCGAGCGTCGCAGCAGTTCGGTGGCCGTCCGCATGAAGTTGACGGGGTTGTGGATCTCGTGGACGAGGCCCGCGCTCAGGTAGCCGATGGATTTCAGCTTCTCGTCGTGGATCAGCGCGGCGCGCGTCGCCTCCAGCTCCGCCTGCGCACGCGCGAGGCCGTCGTGGGCCGCGCGCAGCGCGCGCTCCGCGCGGACGCGCTGTGCCAGGTTGCGCAGGCGCGCACCGAGCTCGGCGAGCGAAAACGGCTTCGCGAGGAAGTCATCGACGCCGAGGCGCAGCGCGGCGACGCGTTCCGCCTCGTTCATGCGCGCGGTGATGAGCACGACGCGCGGCGGCGCGGCGAGGCCCCTCGCCCTGGATGCCAGCTCCAGGCCGTCGAGGCCGGGCAGCATCCAGTCGGTCAGCAGGATCTCGGCCGGCTGGCCGATCAGCGCCTGCAGGCCGGCGCGCCCGTCGCCCGCGCCAACGACGTCGAATTCGTCGCGCAATGCCGACTCGACGAGCCAGCGGAGTTCCGGTTCGTCCTCGACGACGACGACGCGCGGGCGCGACGATCCGGGCGCGGACGCGTCGGCACCCGGGCCGGGGCTCCGGCCCGCGCCCGCTTCGCATCCGGCGCGGGAATCGGTCGCGACGCCGGGCGTGGGCACCGCAGCGGCGACCCCGGGCACGCGCAGGATCCTCTCGAAGGCGTCGGGCTCGTCGGCGGCGATATGGCCGGCGGGGCGCGGCGCCGGCAGGCGACGCGGCGGCCGGCCGGCGGCGCGCGGCAGCCAGACCGTGAAACGCGCGCCGGCGCCGGGCGCGCTGGCCAGCTCGATCCGCCCCCCCATCGATTCCGTCAGTTCGCGCGCCAGCGCAAGCCCGATGCCGACGCCGCCGAACCGCCGCGTCGCCGAACCGTCGACCTGGCGGAACCGCTCGAAGATGCTCGCGTGATGTGCCGGCGCGATCCCGATCCCGTCGTCGGCAACGTAGAACCCGGCGTCCCGGCCGGTGCCGACGGTGCCGATGCGGATCTCGTGGCCGTCGACGCCGAACTTGATCGCGTTCCCGACCAGGTTGAGGAAGACCCGTTCGAGCGCGCGCGGATCGGCCATCACCACGTCGTCGTCGGCGGTGGCGTCGTCCGGGAACTCCTCGTGCAGAACGCGGCGGCCGAGGGCCGGGTGCCGCGCGACCGCGGCGGCGAGTTCGCGCAGCCATTCCCGCAGCACGAGCGGGCGCGCGTCGAGCGGACGTTGCCCGCGGTCGGCGCGCGCCAGCTCCAGCAGGTCCTCGGCGACGCTCATCAGCCGCAGGCAGTTCTGGCGCGCCACGTTGACGTGGTCGCGGACATGCGGCTCGAGGCGCGGCATGCGCGCCAGCTGCTGCAGAGGCCCGTCGACGAGCGCGAGCGGCGTGCGCAGTTCGTGCACCAGGTTCACCAGGAAGCGGATCGTGTCCTCGTCGCCCGTCCGGGCGCTGTCGCGGCGCCGGACGGGACCGGCGTACCGGCACCCGCCGGCAACGCCGCCGACCACGAGGAGCGCCATCGCCAGCAGGCGCCAGGGCGCCGGCCATGGGGCGGCGGCGACGAGAAGGGCCGCGGCCGCCAGAGCGGCGCAGGCGAGCGCGGTCGGCAGGTCGCGCGCGTCCGCCGCGCTCGCTCCTCGGGCGCGCTCGGGCGTCATCGCGGCGTTCGTCCGCCGGCGGCGGCGCGCGAAAGGCGATCGCCGTGGCAAGGCCGGCGCAGCGAGGACACAATAATGGCGGGGAGGCCGTGCGACCTCGTACGCCCGGCGCCTCCGAATCCGCCACCGACACGGTCCCGCGCATGGCGAACCTGCCGATCTTCTTCCCGACCCGCGTCCTCCTCGTCGACGACGAGCCGCACGTCCTGCGAATGACATCGCTGCTGTTCGAGCAGCGCCCCGAGGTATCGTCGGTGCTCGCCTTTCCGGACGCTCTCGCGGCGCTCGATTTCCTGAAGCAGGAGCAGGCCCGGCTGCCGGCACTGGACGCCTTCGCCGCGGCGCGGGTCCACGACGAGATCGAGGACGACGGTCGCCATCCGGTCGTCCGCCGCCATGTCGAGATCCGCCTCTCGGACGTCGCCGAGGTCCTGGACGCGCCGCACCGCCGCGACCTGGTCTCCGTGATCGTCTGTGACTACGCGATGCCCGGCATGGACGGCCTGGAGTTCTTTTCCGGCCCGATCGACGCCGGAATCCGCCGGGTGCTGCTCACGGCGATCTGCGACGAGCATCGCGCGGTGCAGGCATTCAATCGCGGGACGATCCACCAGTTCGTGCACAAGGCCGACGCGGCAGGACCGCGCGGGCTCGAGACCGTGCTCGTCGACCAGATCGAAGCGTTCTTCCGCTCGCGGACGTCCCATCTTGCCGCAGCGCTCGCGCTGGGCCCGGCGGGCGGCCTGCTGGAGCATCCGGAACTCGCGCAACTCCTGCGCGACGTCGCGGCAAGCCGCGGCTTCGTCGAATACAGCTTCTCGGCCGTTCCGCCCGGCTTTCGACTGGGCGGTTCGTCCGGTCGTGCCCGGCTGCTTCTCGCCGACACCGGCGCGTTCGCGCGAACGATCCGCGTTGTCGAGGAGATCGAGGCCCCGCCGTCGCTCGCCGCGGCGCTTCGCGCGCGCGACGTGATGCCCTGGGACCGCGATGGAAGGGCCATCTACGAGGCCGGCGACGCCTGGTCCGCGCTTGCGGTGCCGCCGCAGGCCGCCGGCGTCTCGGAACCCTTGTTCTGGGCCCTGATCGACGACGCCTGACGACGCTTTCGCCCCGGCGTTCGTGGTGTGGAGCATCGATGTCATTCGCGATTCGCTGCGCGACGGGTCGCATCGGGCCGACCGCCGGTTCTCTTGCGCCGATCCCTTCGTAGACAGCCGGCTTTTTATCCGACCGGCGACTCTCCTGGCACTCCCGCCGACAGGAGTGCCGGCGCGTCCCGATTTCCACAAAATCGGCGTTCCCGACGCCATCCCGGACACCCGCGTGCAGCTTGCATCGAATCGGTGCCTGGCCCGCCTTTCATTCCTGGTTCGCGCCGCGCTCCGGGCCGGGCTGCGCATGGCGGCCGCAACCTGGGTGCTGGAGTGCGTGCCAGTCGGCGCCATCGCCGCCGCCACGTGGAATCCGGGCGATCTCGCCGGACGCATCAATCCGTCGCCCGATTGCCTGCAGGCCGTCGTCGTCGGCCCGTGCTACTGCGGTACCGTGCCCTGCGGCTACTGGCTGCGGATGTTCGTGCCGGCGGCGTTCGTCGAGACGGTCGTGCGTCCCGGCGACAGCCTGTTGTCGGGTACCGACCTGGCGGCGTCGCTCGGCCGTGCGGCGCCGCCCGGCACGGGCAGTGCTTCGCTGTCGACGACCGACGACACGGCCGAGGCCCACGTCTGGACCTTGAAGGACCAGATGCTGCTGCTGTCGCGTCTTCCGCCCTGCGTGACGTGCCGGCCTTCGGATGCTCGCGTGCCGGCCTCGTCAGGGAGCCTGGCAACGTCCGGCACGACACCCTGCGATCCGACCGGCGCCGTCGCGACGGCGATCCTCGATGCCGGCTCGAAAATCGACATCCCGTTGCTGCCCGCGCTCGCCTATGCCTCGGAACTGGACGCCATCAACTGGCATACCGGGTGCCGCGACCAGTCACTGGCCCGCGTGCTGGCCGGCAACGGGCTGACCTGCACGGCCGCCGGCGTCGCGCAGTGGCTCTACGGGGACAACCCGCTGGCGCGCCTCGTCGGCGCCGACGCGTGCCTCGGACGCTGGGGGCCTCTTTATCCGCGGCAAATGCGGGACATCGGCAACAATCCCGTCGTCCATTCCGCAAAGAGCGGCTACCGCGCCCTGTCGATCGCGCGCGATCAACTGGGCCTGCTGCCGATCCCCGTCGACCTGTCGGCGCGGATGCAGCAGGCGTATCCGGCGGTTTCCGCCTGCTTCGGCATCGGCGAACTGCCGTTGCCGCAGTTGCCCACGGCAAGCGATCCCACGGTCGCCACGCCGGACGGGCGCTACGGCTGGTTCTACTGGCGACCCGTCGCGTGCTGCGTGCGCTTCGATTCCTACGCCGATTGCGTCCAGGGGCGAAGATAATCGCGTCATCCGCCTGCGACGCCCGCCCATGGACCTCCGCCAGATCATCCTCGACCTTGCCACACGGGGCGTGCGCGTCGGCGACTCGACCGCGCGAATCACCGACATCCAACTGCGCGAGGGCGCGCCGCCCTATGTGCGGGTCCCGGCCGGATACGTGATCGTCGACGACATCACGGTGACACGGGAGATGCTGGCGCAGTTCTTCGCGTGGATGCACCCGTCGCCGCGGCGCGGCGCCCCGGACCCTGGCCTGGCGCCGGCCTGGCAGGTCGCGCTGGACGCCGACCCGCGCCAGTCGATCGTTCGAGCCTGTACGCTGGAAAGCGCCATCCGGCTGCGCGCGACGCTCTTTCGCCACGGGGAGGCCGACGCCGATGGCCAGCACGCGCTGGCGGCGTCCATCCGCGTCCTGCCGCTCGCGGTACCGAGCATGGAACGGCTCGGCCTGCACAGCTTCCTGCGCGAATGGATCCGGTGCAGCGGACTCGTCCTCGTCACCGGAGCCACCGGGATGGGCAAGTCGACGACGATCGCCGCGCTGCTGAACTACGTCAATACCGATCCGCGCTTCGGGTCAAGGAACATCATCACGCTGGAAGGCCCGATCGAATACCGGCTGTCGTCGCAGTTGTCGATCATGACGCAGCGCGAGGTCGGCGAGGGCTCGGTCCGCGACTTCGAGGCGGGGATCGAGGCGGCGCTGCGGCAACGACCGGACATCCTGATGATCGGCGAGATCCTGACTCGCGACGCCGCGGCAGCCGCGCTGCGCGCGGCCCTGTCGGGCCATACGGTCGTGGCGACGGTCCACGGGGACAGCGCCGTCGGCGCGCTGCAGTCGCTGCTGGGGCTCTTCCCGCCGGACGAGGTGGGAACGCGCGCGAAGGAACTGGCGCGTGCGCTCGTCGGCGTCACCTATCAGCGCCTCGCGCCGTCGCTCGACGAGACGCGGCCGGTGCTCGCGGCGGAGCAATTGACCAACACCGAACCGTCGCGAAGGCTGATCGAGACGCTGAAGTTCCAGGAACTCGACAACGACATGAAGGCCCGGTCGGGAAAGTCGATGTGGACGCTCGAGGCCGACCTCGCCAACCTCGTCAAGCGGCGCCAGGTCAGCGCCGAATGGGCGCGCGCGCTGGCGAACGATCCGGACCACCTGGAGCGCCTGCTGCGGGCCGCACATGTGCCTTCATCCGCGGGGACGGCGGCGGGCTCGCCGAATCGCGGTGTGGCGCCTTCCGGCGCCGGATCAGACGCGCCCCACGACACGTGACCGGCATCACGTGACGCCGCGGGCCGGCCCAGCCGCTCTCAAGGCTTCCCGGGTTGCTGCAACTGTCGCATCGTCGCTTCCCGCTGCGGGAAGCGCACGCAGTCGACGCTTCGAGAGTCGACGTTGACGAAAGCTTGCTTGATCGGATCGGCCCGCAGCACCGTCAGGGCCGACAGCAGCCGCAGTTCCTTGCCGTCCGGACGCCATTTGGCGCCCACGACGAGATAGCCGTCGGCGTCCTTCCCGTGGCCGGTGCACTGGACGCTCAGCGACTCCCCGGCGCTCTCGCCGGGGAACACGCGCTCGTCGACGACCTGGAAGCGCAGGCGCGCGAGTCCGGCGCCGAGCATCTCGATGACCTGGCGGCGCAGCAGCCACGCGCGCGAGGTTTCGCCGCAGACGACGATCCAGACCTCAAAGTCTCCGTTGCCTCCGCGCGCGCGCCATGAGGGCTCGATGACGCAGGTGGGCGGCATCTGCAGTCCGGTCGTCGGTTCGCTGTAGATCGGGCGTCCGATGAACGAGTCGTCGGCGGCCGCCATTGCCGGCGGGGCGGACATCGCGACGCCTAGCGCGACGGCGGCACTCGCGGCGAAGGTGGCACGGATCGGGTCACGGCGGGGGGTGCGGCTCTTGCGCATGCGATGGCGGCTTCCTGGCGTCCGTCGTTTCGGCGGAGCCCCGATGCTAGCGGACCGGCGGCCGGCGCGCCTCGCCCGTCAATGCGCCCGGTAGAACACGAAGTCGGCGGTGAAATCGACGCGCAGGATCTGCTGGTCCTGCGATGCCTGGCAGTGTGGCGGCGGCATCCCGCCGACCGTGTTGATCCGCTGCACGTAGTCGACTCCCTTGAACTGGCCGTCGCCGAAGTAGTCGGTGGCGATCAGCAGCCACGGCAACGCGCCGTCCTTCGGCGCCTTGTCGAACTTCAGGATGCGTCCGACGAGGCGGCTGCCATCGACATGTTCGAACGAGTAGTTGACGCCGTGGCGACCGATAACCTGCCCGCGCGCGTCGAGCAGCTCGGCGTCGGGTTGCCTGAACGTCCAGGCGTAGCCGCTGCCTTCGCGTGATTCGCAGCGAAAGACCTGCGCGCCTTTCGCGGCCAGCTGCACGACCGGATCCTGGCCGTCCGGAGCGCGGATCGCGCTGAACAGGCCGAGGGACGGGCGGTCCGGTGGCGGCGCGATGCCGGGCAGTGGCGCAAGCGGCGTCGCGGTCACCGGCGGCCCGCCGGCCGGGCGCGCCGGCGCCGTCGTCGCAACCGGCGGCGTCGCGCCGGTCGGCGTGGAGGGGGTCCCCGGCGAACTCGCCGGCGGCGTCGCGCAGCCGCCGGCGATCACGGAGACGGCCGAGATCGCCGCGCGGAGCCGCCGCGTGCTCACCGTTCCCGCTCCGCGGCGCGCTCCGCCGCCGCATCGCGTCGCTCGGCGATACGCTGCCACACGACGCGCTTCATCTCGTCGCTGTACGAGATCCAGCCGGCGATCTCGTCGAGCGTGCGCAGGCAACCCTCGCAGCAACCGGTGCCCGGTTCGATGCGACAGGCGTTGACGCAAGGCGACGCGACAGGTGCAGGCATGGCGTAGGGCTCATCTCCCCCGCGAATGACCTTGATGGTCCAGCGGGATCCCGCGCGGCTTGCGGCGACGGCGTCCGCGCCCGCGAAACGCGCATGATGCACGATGCGCCATGTGGGATGTGCCCATCGCGCGTAACGAATTCCTCGATGATTCGACGGGATTGTAGGCAATCGGAGTCTTCGACCGTTCTCTGCGAGCCTTTGACCCCCGTCAATCCGATCGACCCGTCACTCGGAACAATGCATCGGGGGAAGGTGCGGGTCGCGAGTGCGCGGCCGCAGTCGAACGGAGTCAGCCCGATGTTCCAGATCCGGATTCACGGTCGTGGCGGCCAGGGCGTCGTCAGCGCCGCGGAAATGC
>DATKPC010000081.1:0-27314 GCA_035524275.1 Burkholderiaceae bacterium | reverse complement strand
CGGTTCCAGGAGCCGTGATCGCGTCCGGTCCTTACGCCGGGCTCCCGGACCTGTCCGGCGCGTGGACCGCGGCGGAGCGGCAACTCGTCTCCAACGCGGTGCTGGCACGTTGCGACGCGCTCGACGGCGCCGTCGACGGCTTGGTCCAGGACTTCCAGGCGTGCCAGCGGCGATTCGACCTCGACGTCGACGTGCCCACCTGCGCGGGGCCGCGGGACGGCACGTGCCTGACGGCTGCGCAGAAGGCGGCGCTGTCGCGCAACTTCGCGGGGCCGACCACCCCGGACGGCCGGCCGATCTATGCCCGCTTCCCGTTCGACAGCGGGCACGGCTCCGTTAACACGGTGTTCTGGGAATTCATTGCGCCCATCCTGCTGGATCCGGGCGCGGTCGGCTTCGTGTTCAAGACGCCGCCCGCGGACCCGACCACGTTCATACCGCCGCAGTTCACGCTGACGGCCGACATCCAGCAACTGGCGCGCCAGATCTACGCGACGGACGCGACGTACACGCAGTCCGGGATGGCGTTCATGACGCCGCCGGAACCGGAGCGCCTCGAGGAATTCCGGCGGCGCGGTGACCGGATGATCGTCTACCAGGGTGTCAGCGATCCGATCTTCTCGATCCTCGATACGATCCGCTGGTACCGGCACCTCGGTGCGCGCGACGGCGAGCACGACAGCGACGACGGTGCCGCCGATTCGGCGCGGCTGTTTGCCGTTCCGGGCATGAATCATTGCAGCGGCGGACCGGCCACGGATCAGTTCGACCTGCTCACGCCGCTCATCCGCTGGGTCGAGACCGGACGGGCGCCCGAGCGCGTCGTCGCGACCGCGCGAGGCACGGGGAATGCCGGTGGCGCGAATGCCGAAGTGCCGCCGAGCTGGTCCCCGAGCCGCACGCGACCCTTGTGCGCGTATCCGCGCGCCGCGACGTACGTCGGTGGGCCTATCGAGAGCGAGCACAGCTTCGCCTGCCGATAGCCCCGATCGCACAGGGCGTTTCGGGGCTGCTGCCGGCGCGATGTTCTCCGCTCAAGGCTGCGAGGGCAGCGCCGCCGCGGAAGGCGCCTGCGCCCGCCCCGGAGGCTCCTCGCCGTCGGCCTGCCGCACCGCGTGGCTCGACTCGCAGCCTGCCTCGTGCATGCTGACGCCTACCGGTCGATAGACACCATAGCGGACGAGAAACGCCTGTTGTGCGGCATAGGCCTCGCGCTCTAGCGCCATCGTCAGGTCGCAATCGACGAAATGCCAGCCGGCCGGTGCCGGCCCGCCGCCTTGCGTCGAACCGTCAAGTCCGGACGCGGCCTGAAGGTAGTGCGTCAGTTCGTGGACAACGACCGAAGCCGCGAACAGGTCGTTTGCGGGATCGAAGCGGTCGTCGAGGTAGACGACGTCCTTGCCTTCGTACCAGCCGAACACCTTGCACTCGCGGCCGCCACAGGCATGCTCGACGAGAAAGGCGTGCGGCACCATTTGGGCAACCGGAACGTGCGGTGGTGTCGGGTAGCCGGTCAGTACGATCGCCCAATGGAGCAGCGCCGTCATCAGGTTGTCCATGCCCGCCCCCTCACGAATGTGCTGAGAGGATTTTCGAATCGTTCACTCGCCCGCGCAATTCGTCCCGATGGCCGGCCCTGCTCCCGGCTGCGCGGTCATGCCGATGGACGAATCCGTCGTGACGCGACCGCCGATCCGTCGTCGGCGGTGCGCTACGGTTTCACCGCGATGCCCCAGGGCAGGCGCCCGACCGGCAGCGAGCGCTGCACTTTCATCGTCGCGACATCGACCACGGTCACGTCGTTCGTCAGTCCGTTGACGGAGTAGAGCGTCCCGCCGTCCGGGCTCAGGCCAAGTTGCCAGACGCGACGCCCGACCTCGACGTAACCCTTGACTTCGTAGCTGGCCATATCGACGGCGGCAACGCGGTTCGCCCGACCGAGCGCGACGAAGGCGATGCCCGACTTCCGGGCGAACTGGATGCCTTCGGGCTGGACGAACTCGCGACGAACGCCCGGGATCGGGAATTCGATCTTGCGCACGACGGCGCGCGTCGACACGTCGATCACGGACACCGTGCCGCCGATCTCCGAGGCGACCCAGACGTATTTCTCGTCGGGGGAAAATACGGCGACGCGGGGCCGCGCGTCGACGAGGACGTTCGCGACGAGCTTCCTGCTGCGCGTATCGTAGAAATGCGCCATGCTGCTGGATTCGGAAACGACGACGACCGAGGACTCGTCGGCATTGATCGCGATGCCTTCCGGTTCGATGCCGACAGCGAATCGACCCAGGCGCTCCCCGGTCGCGCGATCGAGCATCGTGACCATGCTGTCGTCCTCGTTCGCGACGTAGACAGTCTTCCCGTTCGGGGCGAGGCCCAGCGTTTCAGGATCCGGCCCGGGGTCCATGGTGCGGACCACGGCCAGCGAATCGGTGTCGATGACGTCGATGCGGTTGTCGTCGCCGGCGCACACCAGCAGTTCGCGTCCGTCGGGCGTCAGCACCATACCGCGTGGCCGGTGCCCCGTCGGGATATTCTTGATCGTCGCCAGCGTCACGGCGTCAACCGCCGTCACGGTGTTGTCGCGCTCGTCGCTGATGAACAGCGTGACAGCATCGGCCGGTCGCATGGCCAGAAGCGACATCACCACGACCAGTCGTTGCATCCTCATCGGTTGTGTTCTCATCTGGACTCTCCTGATTCTTCGCGGGTTTCACCACCGCGCCTGCGGAAGCGGCACGCCGACTCGTCGCGATCGCGCCCCAGGGCATCGCTGGCGTGTCCCGCATGCGTAAAGCCTTCCTGCGGCGACATCGAGATCAGCGCGTCAGGCCCGAACAGCGCGACCGGTTGCCTCAACTGTCCGTCCCACGGCCGGAAGTTAACGCCTTCGCCCTTGAATGCCGGCACCGACAGCCGCTCCGAGCGCAGGTAGGCATCAATGGCGGCGATATCGTGCGTGCCGGCGCGCACGACGGCCTCGCCCAGGACGGCGACAGCAAGCCAAGACCCGTAGTCGCGCTCGCTCATCTCGCGACCGGCGAGTCGCATGAACCGCAATGTCATCGCGCGCGCCGCAAATTCCCTGAATCCGCGGTGCCACGCGGCCGGCACGAGCCCGTGCGTGCCGGCGATCGGGCGCGGGCGTGCCGTGTCGAAGGGCAACTGCGGGCCGAAGGCGTCGGTCGTATCGGCGACCACCAGCACGTCGTAGTCGGCCTCGATGCGGGTCGCCGCGATCAGCAAGGCCGGCACCTGCTCGCGCCGATCATTCTCGGTCTCGTCGTCGCGGGAGACGGAAAATTCGCGGTCGGCGACGAGCCGGGCTCCGACGCGTCGCGCCGCCCGGCGAACCGCATCGGCGTAGGCATGGTCGGACGCCGCGGTTCCGTAGAGCAGGAACCAGCGCCGCCAGTTCCGGCGTGCCAGGAACTGTCCCAGGGCATCCGCACGCATCGACCAGTCCGGCAGCACGTGGAGTACGTTGCGGCGGCACTCGCCCTCCCTCAGCACGTCGTCGCTGGTTCGCCCGTCGACGATCACGGCACCGTCGGCTTCCGGCAGGTCGGCGAGCCGCAGCAGGTCGGGCGCCGCAAGGTCGGCAACGACCAGCCGGCTACCGTCTCGCAACGCGGCCCGCAAGTCGTCGCCGGCGGCGCCATCGTTGGCGAGAACGAAAGCGCGCAACGCGTAGGTTCCGCCTAGGAAACCCCCATTGAGATTCAGTTCCTCGATGGCTGTCCGCGCGCCGAAGGATCCGTTCTGCCGCGCCGAAGCCGTCTCCGCGATGCTCCCGGTCGACGAGGATTCGTCCGACACATAGGTGATCGAGAGCGGCACCGGCTCGTCGACTGCGGGCCCTGCCGCCAGCGCCGCACCCGCTCCGCATAGCGCCGCAAGCACCGTGACGCCACGGCGGGCGGCGCGGGCCAGCACCGCGCCGTCGAAGCGCGCGTGCCCGCGCCTCACCACGTCTTCTTCTTCGGATCCCCCTTGTAGATGCTGCGGATCCACGCCAGGATCTTCCAGACCTCGTCGTCGGACTTGATGATCTCTCCGAAGGACGGCATCTGCAGGCCCACGCCGCCGAGGCGTTCGAAGCCGGCCTTCTGCATGCCGACGCTGCCCGTCGCGATCAGCCGGAAAAGCGCGTCGTCGCCGAGGCCATAGAACCAGACGTCGCCGTTGACCTGTGGGCACATCCCGCCGCCGCCGGTGCCGCCGTGGCAGCCGCTGCAGCTGTAGCTCATGAACAGCTTGCGGCCTTCCGCCTCCTTGTCGGCCTGGCCGGTATACGGATTCCGCAACTCGCCCTTCGGCGTGGATTCGGCGCGCTGCGCCGGCGTCATCTTGCTCGCGCCGGCGTCCGCCGGCGGATTGTCCTGCGCGCGCGCGGGGCCGCTTGCGGCCAGGAGCAGCAACATGGCGGCTCCGAGCAGCCCGCGAAGGGCATGGTTGAGGCGAAGGGCGTCATGCACGATGTCTTCCTCGTTTTGTTGGATTGAATTTTTTCCCGGGCGCCTACTGCGACGGAATGGGCGCGAGTTGCAGCATCCGCGCCGCGGCGTCATTGCCGTTTTCCCGCGCGATGTCCAGCGCGGTCTGTCCCGTGGCCGACTTGGCGTCGGCCCTGGCCCCACTCTGGACCAGCACGCCGATCATCGGCGCGTTGTCGCGGGCTGCCGCGATCATCAGGGCGGTGACGCCGTCGGCGTTGACCGCGTTGGCATCGGCTCCTCGCTTCAGGAGTTCCTGCGCAACCTCGATCGGACTCACCATCTGCGCGAGTTGCAGGATCCGCTTCTCCGGGACCTTCTGCGTCGCCGCCGCCATCAATGGCGTCAGTTTCCTCCTGCCACCGGCGACGTTGCAGCGAGCGCCGACGTCCATCAGCGCCTTGGCCGCCGCCAGCTTGCCCTCGCCGATCGCGATGAACAGCGGCGTGTAGCCGGTCGGAATCCGCGCTTCGACGTCCGCGCCGCGCTTCGCCAGGAGACGGATGACCGATGGCTTGTTGCGCACGGCGGCCAGCGCGAGCGGCGTGTAGCCGTCGCGGTCGCGGAAATCGATCGTCGCGTGCCCGTCGAGCAGCGCAGCGATCATCTCCGGATCGCCGTTCGTGACCGCATGGTGCATGGGCGATTCGCCGTCTTTCCCGAGGCGATCGGGCCTGGCGCCCTTCGTCAAGAGGAACTTCACCCGCCCGAGATCGGCGGCCAGCGCCGCGTTTTCCAGTTCCTCGTCAAGGTCGGCGCCCTCGGCAAGCCGGCGCTCCGTGTCGGCGTTCGGCACCGCGGCCCGCAGGATCGGGGGATCGCCGCCGTCGTTCGTCAGTGCGACGTTGTAGTCGCCGTGGGCCGGGAGGTCGCCGGAAACGAGGCACTCGCTGCACTGGACCAGCGGGACCCCGAATTCCGCGAGGATCGCCGCGATCTCGGCGCGACGCGCTTCCATCGCATCCTCCAGCGCGTACTTCATCACCGCGTCGTACTTCCGCACGCCAATAGCCACGCTGAACTCCATCGGCACGACGTCATCCATCAGGTTCGTCGGCCGGATGGCGATCGGCGCATGCTGCTGCGTCATCACCCAGCCGGCGAAGGGTCCCCAGACCGCGGCGATGTCGAGTTCGCCGCGCGCAACCTGCTCGACCTGGTGCCACGGCTGGTGTTCCGGGACGAGATCGGCATCGTGGCTGGTCTCCTGTACGAAGACGTTGTTCTTGACGCCATGGTTTGCGAGTGCATTGCGGACTCCGGAGGTCTCGTAGACCCCGACCGACGCCCGTTTCAATACCGGGTCGTCGAGACTGCGCACGTCATAGCCGCGATCCGTGCGCCAGGCAAGGACGTACGTGCTGCGGTACAGCGGCATCGTCGTCAACAGCACCTCGTAGTCCGACGGCACGCCGACCATCACATCGCAGATGTTCAAGTCGTTCATCGGCTGCCGCGTGAGGCCGCGTTCGAAGGTCGGGCGCCACGCGTAGACGAGTTTCGCGTGCATGGCGTCCGCCAGGACCTGGGCGATCCGGTTCTCGAAGCCGCGCTCGCGGTTGTCGGAAAAGGGCATGTTGCCCGGGTCGGCGCAGACGCGAAGCGTCGCCGGAGGATGCCTGCGGGCCGCCTGCTTCGCCGCGTCCCGTTCCGCCTGGCTCATGTCCTCGTAGTCCTTGCTGCCGGTGACGGCCAGCGCCGGCGCGCCGCCCGATGACTGCGCGGCGGCGCTCGCCGCGGATTCCTGCGCGTACGGATCGGCGCTGACGAACATCGCGACGATCCCTGTCGCCGCGGCCCGAAGGCGGCGCATCGATTGCATCTTGTGTGTTCCCTGAACGAGAAGACCGGCGCATGAACGCCGGTCCGGGATCGATGTCGATCCGAGCTCGTCCCGAGCCGCCGCCGGTCGCGGCGGAGGCTCGGGAATGCGGCTCGGCCGTTACATCACGCGGAACGTGTACAGCATCCCGCCGGAGGGCACGTTGAACAGCCCGCTCTGCTTGGCCATGGCGGTCGCGCCAATCGCGCCGAACTTGTCTTCCTGGTCCAGGCCGTAGGCGTAGTTCGGCGAGGCGCCTGCGCCCGCCACCGAGGGCAGGCCGATCCAGCCGCCGATGCCGCAGAAGACCGACACGTACTGGTGGCCGTTGGCCTTCCACGTGATCGGGTTGCCGATGATCCCGGAGCCGAGACGGCGCTGCCACAGCACCTTGCCGCTGTTGCGGTCGACGGCACGGAAGTCTCCGCCGAGGCTGCCGTAGAACGCCAGTCCGCCATCGGTCACAAGCACGCCGCTCCAGTTCGGATACTGATCCGGAATGTCCCACTCCGTCTTGCCGGTCAGGACGTCGAACTTCTTGAAGCGCCCGGAGACGCCCGGCTTTTCCTCGTACATGTAGACGTTCGCGAACACGTAGACGGTACCCTGCTGCGTATGCGTGCGAGCCTGCGGTTCGTCCTCCATGCACCAGTTGTTCGTCGGCACATAGAATTTGGTGGGATCGGCCGGATCCACGGCGACGGGCTGCTGGTCCTTGCCCCCCATGGCCGACGGGCAGGCCTGCACGTTTCCGTTGACCGCGAAGGGAGAATGCTCCTTGACCTTCACGGGACGACCGGTCTTGAGATCAACGCGTTCGGCCCAGTTGACGGTCACGAACTTGTTGGCGCGCAGAAGGGTACCGTCGGTGCGGTCGAGGACGTAAGCGAAACCGTTGCGGTCGAAGTGCACCAGGACCTTGCGATCCTTCCCGTCGACCTTCATGTTGACGAGCACGTTCTCGTTGACGCCGTCGTAGTCCCACTGGTCGAACGGTGTCATCTGGTAGGCCCAGACGACCTCGCCGGTGTCGGCCTTGCGACCGAAGATGGTCATCGACCACTTGTTGTCCTGGTGGCCGTCGTTGCACTTCTCGTGCGTATCGCTGTCGCAGCGCGTCGTCGGACTCCAGTTGCCCGGGTTGCCGGTCGACCAGAAGATCATGTTGAGTTCCGGGTCATAGCTGCCCCAGGCCCATGGCGACCCCCCGCCGCGCTTCCATTCGTCGCCCGGATAGCTCTTCAGGCTGATGTCGGATCCGGCAGTGCCGTACTCCGGATGAGCCTTGTTCGTGTCGGGGGTCATGCAGATGTCCTTGTCCGTGCCGTTGCTCTGGCACTCCCAGACCTTCGACCCGTCCTTGATCCTGTAGGCGGTCAAGCGGCCGCGAGCCGCGAATTCGTCGCCGCCGAATCCGGCAACCACCTTGTCCCCGGCGATCAGCGTGGGGCCCGTAATCGTCTCTCCGTGCTCCGGATAGGCGTGCTTCACGGACCAGATCTCCTTGCCCGTCTTGGCGTCAAGCGCGACGATGAAACCGTCCAGCGTGTGAAGGATCACCTTTCCTTCGGTGTAGTTCAGCCCGCGATGGACCGTGTCGCAGCAGGCGCGCGGCACCGCCGAGTCGTCGCGATCGGTCTTCTTCACGTAGTTCCAGACCTGCCGCGGCTCGTCGGGATTCGTCAAATCGAGCGCCTGAACGATGTTCGGCCACGCGCTGACGAAGAACATCATCGGCTTGCCGTCGACGTTCACGACCACTGGCTGGCCCTCGTGACCGCGCAGAGCGCCCGTCGATTGCGACCAGATCATCTGCAGCTTGCTGACGTTGCCCGTATTGATCTCCGACAGCGTGCTGTGACGCGTCAGCGACAAGTCGCGGCCCGGTGCCGGCCAGAGGTCGGCGTTCTTGGCGGACGCCACGATCTCCTCGCTCCCGGCCCATGCGGTCGCCACAGTTCCAAGGGCCGCTGCGCTCGCAGCGGCAATTACGATGCGAGCGGTCACCCGCGCCATTCGATCCCACATTGGCATTGTCTCCTCACGCTGTTCGCGCAATTTGCGCTCTTTATGGCAGGTCGCCGCGCCGGACTCGTTTCGCCGACGACTCCTGCGGGCGAAACCAGTCTACGAACAGCTCATGCGAATTCCCTGTGATTGTGTGAAGTTCTCATGCCGTTTGTTCTCGAAGCCCAGGGAATTTCTTTTCCCTGCGACGGGAGAATTTCCTGAAACCGCTCGCCAATCCGCCCATTCGAGTTGCGCTGCCGATTTCCTCTATATCGCCAGCATCACATGAACGCGCGAATATGCGGTCCTGTTCATGTCAGTCAAATATGTGAACTGATTCATGTATGGGCGCCGGAAGAAGGTCATCGAATCACGCCGCCCGAAGGAAATCGACGTGCCGCGTCAGCGCATCGTGTCGAGACTTCCCTGTTCGCGCGGAAACGTGACCATTCCCCAGGGCCCGGGCACGTCCGACACGGCCGTTACCGGGACCGGTTGAGACAGGTCGACGACGTACACCGCGTCGGAGCGACCACAGGCGACGACGATTCGAGACGAACTTGCCGCGATGAAAGAGAAGTGCCAGCACCGCTTTCCCACCGCAACCTCCTGCTTCAGCGCAAGAGTTTCGGCGTCCAGCTCCTGCAGAACCCCGGCGCGTGCAGCCGCGACGACGATGGAACGGCCGTCCGGCGAGAATGAAACACCATACGGCCCGGCCTTCACCGGCACGCTCTTCTGCACGTTGAATCGATCGTCCAGGACGAGAAGCTTGTCGGCATTCTCGAGAGTGACCACGTAGTGCTTGCCATCCGGACTGCGCTTGATCCCGCGAGGCCGCGCGCCGTACTTCGCGACATCGACCACCCGCTCGATCTTTCCGGATGCCCGGTCAAGGACCGACAGCGCGTTGTCCCCTTCGTTCGCCACCAGGAGCTTCCGGCCATCGAACGAGAACTCGAGGCCCTCGCTCTCCTTTCCGCTTCGGCTTCGATAAAGAACGGTGCCCTTGTCGATGTCGATCGCGGCGACGAAGGCTCCCTCGCCGTCGTCGTCATCGCCATCCTTCGCGCCCGCCTTCGCGGACGCGGCGGACACCTTGGGTTCGTAGGTCACATACGCGATCCTTCCAAGCACGCGGACAAACTCCGGGCTGTCGCCCACCGGGACTCGACGGACGATTGACCCGGAGATTCGATCGATGACCGTGAGATCGCCCGTCCCCTTGTTGGCCGTGATGAGAGTCTGCCCGTCCGCCGTGATCGCAATACCGCGCGCCCCGCGTCCGCCGACGTCGATCTGCCTGATGATCCGTGCGTTGTCCGCGTCGAGCACGTAGACGCCCGAGCGCTCCGACGTGACGTAGGCCACGGACGGCTCCCCGCTGGCATTCGCCGGCGCGGCCAGGATGGAAATGGCGGCAAAGATGGGCATGACCGCGGCCAACGCACGACGGGCTCGCGTCGTGCGGCACCGTTCGACGCATCGAGACGCTTCCAGAGGCGAAAGAGCGTGGCGCGGCAAGATCGGAGTCCTTTCATCGATTTTCACGACCACGCCGTCGGATGCGCTCATCGGGGTGCGCGCGTCGTCGGGCATCGGCGATGGGCGCCCACGACCGCGCGCCTTGGTGATGATTCGTGGCAGCCGGCAATGCTTGCACACGTCGGACGATCTGTACACGGAGCGAATCCCATGAATGGCGGGAAATTCTCCCTCGGCCGACAGGGCAATGCTTCGTCTCGCGGCGAACGAGTCGCCACCGCGTGCAGGCATCCGTTCATGTTCGGCGACCCGATACGCTGCGAAGCGTGACGTGGTGTAGCGTCGCACGATCGAACCTTCACGAACTCAAAGAACGCCGAGCGGCGCGATTCGTCTGGACAGGAGTCGAGAAGAATGAAAGACGGGCGAAGCATGCGATTCCGGATCGCGCCCCGAACAGAATCCGCAGGCGCCAGTCCGCGCAACGAACGTGCGTCGTCGTTCTTGATCGTGGTCGTCTGCTTCACATACTTCGCTCTGGCGAGTCGCTTCAATTTCAGCGAGCACCTGAATGCCTGGGCGGCCCGATTCGAATTCCTCCAGGTCGACGAGCTTCCCGGAACCCTGCTGGTCCTGTCGGTCGGGCTGATATGGCTGGGCGGCCTCAGGCTCCGCGACGCGCACGATGAGGCGCAGGTCCGTCAAAAACTGCTTCTCGACGTTCGCGAAGCCCGGGAGGATCTGGTCCGCATCTCCGAAGAGAACCGCCGTTTGGCGCGCCGCGCCATCGACCTGCAGGAAAGCGAAAGGCGTGAAATTGCGCGCGAGATGCATGATGAACTGGGCCAGTACTTCCACGCCATTCGCATGGAACTCGGTGCAATCTCCACGAACGAAGATCACTTTTCTGCGGAGTTGATCGCCGCCCTCCGCCGCGTGGAAATGCACATCGAGCATGTCTACGGCGTCACGCGCCGGATCCTGGGTCGGCTACGGCCGTCCGGGCTCGACGAGATCGGCCTGGATGCCGCCCTGACGCACCTGCTGGATGGATGGCGAGCGAGCCGACCGGACATACGCTTTCAGCTCAACCTGGCTGGAGACTGTCCGGGTTTGAATGAATTGGAGCGCATCGCGCTGTTTCGCGTCGCTCAGGAGGCCCTGACGAATTCGGCACGACACGCGAAGCCACGCGTCGTGACGGTCGGACTGGCCGCAATCCGGCATGGCGCGGACGCCGTCGTCGAACTCTCGATCTCGGACGACGGATGCGGTATCCGCGAAGACATGAGGTCTGGAATGGGTCTCGCCGGCATGCGCGAGCGGATGGAGGGAATTGGCGGAACGATTTCCATCAGCACGACCGCTGGCGCCGGCACCACAGTCCTTGTGCGGACGTGCCCCGACGTTCGGAATTGACCACGCGGGTCGACAGCCGGCAAATGAAAAAAATGGCCCGCGAGGAGAGCGGGCCTTCAATGGCTTTGGTCGATGCACGACACCGCTGGCGTCCGCCACCGGCACCGTGCATTCGAAGTCTATGCAATTCGCGCGACGATACCTAAGTGATTCTTCGAACTGACATCCGGGAATTCGTCCCGACCGGGAATACCTCCCGTGTCCAGCGGGAATGTCGCTCTAGACGCTCTCCGATCGTGAGTCTACGTTGATGCCGTGACCCCGCGCCGGCAGTCTCGGCACCGGCCGCAAGGCGCCGCAGGGCCATCCACGCGCTGCTCGTCGCGCGGGAGACCGTCATGAGGTCGAGACTCCATGAGGACGTACGCGGCAAGGCTCGGGGTCATTTTATTGGCCAGCATCGGCTGGATAGGCTTTTTCGCTGCTGCCCGCATCGTGGCAGCCGTCACGCCTCCGTGGGCATCTCCTCTGCCGACGGCGGGTTGCGTGACGTCGAGCCTCCACGGCTGCGCCCGCGTCCCCACCTCGAGTTCGGCTTCCTCAAAGGCTCGGGTTGACTCTCCGCGATCGGACGACAACCACTTGAGCCGGTACAACTGATCCTCCCGCGCCTCGGCGGCGCCCACATCGACGCGGCTGCGCGGGCCGCGGCGTCGATGCGGGCCAGGATCTCGCGTCGCTCGCGAAAACCTCCATTCGCGGAGCGCGACGCATTCGGGGACTACATGGCCTTTGGCACCGTCAGTGCCATGACAAATTCCACGAAGTCGATCGTTCCGTCCTTGTCGATGTCGACCGCCTCGAAGCTCTTGGCGCCCAGAACTCCCGCCTTCGACGCCTCCTTTCGATCGAGCGCGCTGTCTCCGTCAGGATCCGCCGCATCGAACTGCGCACGAAGCGCCGTCAGGAACTCGGCCTTGTCGAGCTTGCCGTCCTTTTCCGTGTCCCCGCGGTCAAAGGCGGCCTTGGAGATTCCGAAGCGCTGCGCCTCGTCCCAACTGATGCTTCCATCGCCGTCAGGGTCGGCTTTGACAAACGCCGCGTCCACTGCGGCGAGGAGCGGCTGCTCCGCATTCGCCATCTCACATCCAAGGCCGAGTATGAAAAGTGCGGCCCATATCGCACTGCGTCTCACGGTGCCCTCCTGCTTCATAGTCGAAATGAAAATGCACTTTTCCCGCACGCTGCGGGAAAGGCTCATCCTTTTGGACTATACACTTCTCTTGCGGCACCGCACCAAATCCCCTAGGTTCTGTCCAACTTTCGGGGGTCAGATCAACCGCATCATGCGTACATCTTCACGAACCAGCGCGCCAATCGGATCAAAGTGCTCGTGCACGATGGCATCGGGATCTGGCTGATGATCGCGCATCGACTGAAGGTGCCTGATGGATCGGCGACCGCGAAGGCGCTAGACTACAGCTTGACCCGCTGTGCGCCTCCTGATGCGCTATCTCGACGACGGGGACCTGCCGCCGGACAACAATTACCTTGAAAACCGAATCCGACCGGTGGCACTCGGGCGCTCGAATTGGTTGTTCGTCGGATCCCTTCGCGCCGGCAAGCGGGCCGCGGCGGTCATGAGCTTGATCCAATCGGCCAAGCTCAACGGCCACGATCCATACGTCTACCTGAAGGACGTCTTCACGCGCTTGCCGACCTTGCCGGCGCGGCGGATCGAGGAACTGCTGCCAGACCACTGGATACCAACGTAGCCCATTGCGCCTCTGCATGGAACTGGTCGGACCCACCGTAGATGCCGTAATCGAATGCGAGCGAGTGCTCCGCAGCCTTCCCGCATGGTTTGGCATCGAGAGTTCCCTCATCGAATACGCCAGGTCGACCAAGCAACTTCCCACCTTTCTAGCGGTCAGCAACGGCGAAGTCGTCGGCTTCGTGAGCGTCAGGCGCCATTTTGCACAAGCGTGGGAGCTTCATTGCATTGCGGTTGCGGCGTCGCACCGCAGGGAGGGCGTCGGCCGAGCCCTTCTGAGCCGCGCCGAGGCGTGGCTACAGGGACAAGACGCGCGAGTCCTTCAAGTGAAAACAATAGCGGAGAGCCATCCGAGTGCCGAATACGCAGAGACGCGACAGTTTTACGCCCAGGTAGGGTTCGAACCGTTAGAGGTGTTCCCGACGCTCTGGGATCCGGGACTTCCTGTGCTCCAGCTTCTAAAGCCGCTGCACCGGCGGTAGCAACTCGATCGCCCCATTGCAAGATGCCTTCGCCGCGCGCTTACCCCGCGCCTGCATCGGCACCCAACAACTAACCTGCCGAATCCGGGTCCGTCCGCCGTCAGCGCCGGTCTTGCGCAATATCCATCGCGATGCGCAGGAGCTTCGATGTCGTATTGACATTCAGCTTGCGCTTGAGATGCGTCACCACATTGGCAACCGTCCGATAGCCGATCTGCAGATCATCGGCAATCTCGGCGAGGCTCTTGCCGGCCCCGACCAGGCGCAGAACCTCGAGTTCGCGACCGGTCAGGTTCTTCAGCGGGTGATCGCCGACCTGGATTTCCATCAGCGCCATGCGTTGCGCCATGGACCGGCTCAAGTAAACGTCGCCCTTCAGGATGGCGTCGATAGCATCCAGCAGAACCTCCGGGGCGTCGTTCTTGCTGACATACCCGTCGGCGCCACATTCGACGGACCGAGCAGCGAACACAGGGTCGGCGTGCATGCTGAAGACGAGGATTCGAACATCGGGATTGGCGCTGCGCAGGTCAGGTATCACGTTCAGTCCGCTGCCGTCGGGCAGGCCGATGTCCAGGATGACAAGCGCCGGCTTGAGTTGCGCGTTCATCGCGAGCCCTTCGCTGCCGCTCGGCGCTTCCACCAGCTCAAAATTCGGTCGCCGCTGCAAAAGGACGCGGCAGCCTGCGCGAACCACCGCGTGATCCTCGATCAGCAGGGCGCGAACCGCTTCCGTCACGAAGTCTCTCGCCTTTCCGGAGCCAGCGGAATGAAAGCGTCGACCGTGGCACCGCCCTGCGGCGCGTTGTACACGTCGACCCATCCGCCGCATCCGCGAATCCGCTCTGCCATGCCCAGAAGACCGAGGCCGCGGCGCGGCGTTGGCGGCACGCCGCAACCGTTGTCCCAAATCAACAGCCGCACGCCGGGCGGTGCGCACGGAGCCGTTGGAGTTCGCTCATTCCTTACCGCCGGAAGCTCGATGTCGTTTCCGATCCTCACCGTGATCTCCGCACGCGTTGCCGATGAATGACGTGCCACATTGACCAGGCTCTCCTGCACGGTCCGGTAGACGACGAGGCAGACCGCCTCGTCGATGACTGACTCGTCGTCTTCCACGTCCAGCAGCCATAGCGTGCCCGGGTGGCGAATCTTCCAGGAATCGACGAGGTCGCCGAGCGTCGCCTTCATTCCAAGATCCGCGAGCACGCCGACAGGGCGAAGGGTCTCCAGGATGCGGCGATTGATTCCTTGAATGGAATTCGCCAGCTCTCCGATCGACGAGGCGTGAGTTCCGACCACCTTCGCCTCGACAGCGCACTCGTCCTGCGCCAGCCGCGCCAGGTGGCTCGCCTCCGCACGGATGCCGAAAAGGCACGGCCCCAGTTCGTCGTGAAGTTCGTGCGCCAGGTGCCGTCGTTCGCTTTCCTGCAGCGACATCAACCGAGCACACAGTGTGCGGTTCTCATGGATGGTGCGGTCGAGAGACTGGGCGAGACTATTGAATTCCTCCCCGATGCGCCGCAATTCCGGCACGGCGATGGGTGCAAGGCTCGTCGAGAATTCCCCACGCCCCAGCTGATCCAGGCCCGAGGACAGCAGGCGGATCGGGCGCAGGCCCCGAGCTACGACCCACCAGACGGTCAGGACAACGGCAATCGTCTGTATGAGCCCAATGACACTGAGAAAGCGAAAGTCTTCCCAGACTTCCTCGATCTCGTCGCCTGGGAACGGAACCAACGCGAGATATCCGTACAGGCGATTGGCCGAAGCGACCTGCAGGACCTCGACCGGAAAATCGACCCGCATCCACCGGGAAAACCATTCCGGGACATCCATGTCAGCGAGGCGCGGCTGCAGAGCGCCGAGCGGCGGCACCGACGTCGACACGACAACCCTCACGTGGCGAAAAGGGAGAAGCCGCTTCTCCGTTCCGGCAAGAAAGACTAGCGGATCGTCGGTCCTCAGCGCCTCCGCAACCGCCGATTGCGCGAACGCGCGCACAAGTTCCGTGCTCGACTTGTTCTCTGCGGCGATTCTGCCGCGGGCATGCTCGACCATGCCGACGAGGGTCGCCGCCATCGCGAAGGCGAGCACGATGAACGGCACGGCCGTGATCTGGAATCGCAGTGAAGCCAACGTCATGGCCATGCGCCGCATGAGTGGCGCACCCTTGCTCGCGATAAGCAAGCCGCTTGCAGTCGACCGACCGGCGACGGGAGGGTCGCTCCCCATGCGGGTCGCGAATGGACCGAAACTACGCGCCGGCATTTACGTCGCCAACGACCTGATTCGCGGGCGAAATAACGCTCGCTGCGACGTGCTCGTGCGCAAGAAAAACGGCCTGCCACACCGGCAGGCCGTCAAGGACAGCAGAGACGCTAACAGTCCCCCTTGGGGAAAGGGGACAGGCGAAATCTAGCAAGGCGCCACCGGGATCGTTCATGAAAATTTGACGCCGGTCCGGGAGTACTTCCCTGCCGTCGTTCACCTCAAGATCATTTGTCCGTCGAACCGTCGATCGCCAGGAGCCCCCGGGACAGCGCGATGCGTAGAAGCTGGGTCGCGTTCTCCGCGCCAAGCTTCTGCCGAATGCTCGACTGGTAGTTCGCCACGGTCTTGGATGTCAGATTCAACGCCGCCGCGATTTCCGAAAGACTGGTTCCGGAGACCAGGAGACGAAACACCTCGAACTCCTTCGAACTCAGTGGCAGTTGCCCGCCGGGCTCGATCTTGGCCTGCTGAAGGGCAAGTCGTTGCGCGATCGTCTGGCTGATGAAGAATTCGCCGCGACCTACCGTTCGAAGCGCGTCGACGAATTCCTCCGGCATGCAGGATTTCGGCAGGTATCCCTTGGCACCGGCTTCGAGCGCACGAGTCGCGAAAATCGGATCCTCGTGCATCGTGAAGATAAGAACTCGAGCCGATGGATCGGACGCCACGATTCGCCGCGTCAATTCGATTCCACTGACGCCCGGCAACGACACGTCGACCACCGCCACGTCGGGATGTCTCTCGAAATAGACGCGGAACGCCTCCGTGGAATCCGAAGCCTCGCCGACCACGCGTATTCCGCCGGCTTGCTCCAGCAGGCGCATGTGCCCCTGGCGCACGACGGCGTGGTCGTCCACGAGCAAGACGCTCAAGTCACCGAGACGCGGCGAGCTCATTTTGAATCCACGCGGAGCGAGTGCCCCGGCGACGAACGGACGATCACGATAGCTCTGCACGACAGCACATTTTTCCTGCAAGTGTGGCGGAAACCATGAAATCGGAGGCACGGCGGCAACACCGGTATCCGTGCGAATGATGCACAAAATCCCTCGTGCGTTGACGACGGGTCCTGGCGCCGCGCCGGGATCGCGCGATGGTCGAGGTCGAATTCCCAAATTGGCCGGGAATTTCTCCCTTGATCCTCGGCAACGGGGAATGCCACGATGCCGAGACATCAAAAAAGCGTGTCGCGATGCCCGCCACCTGGTGGGCGAGACGGCCATTTTTCTTGGTTCGGAGGGGAAAATTCATGAGTAAGCGAAGGCTGGGGTTCCTGCTGGCGTGCACGGGGACATCGATCGTCGCGTGGTCGCAGGCACAGGCAGAGCAAAATGCGCCCGCCGCGCAGGAATTGCCGATAGCCGAGATCATCGGTGTTTCGCCGCTGATCGGAACCGGCATTGATCGCGACAAGATCCCGGCCAACGTCCAGGTCCTGACCGGCGAGGATTTCGATCACCGGCAATCGCCCGACTTCATGTCGGCTTTGTCCCGCGGCATGCCGGGCGTCACGATCCAGGACACGGCGGGCAACCCGTACCAACGCGACGTGGAATACCGCGGATTCATCGCATCGCCGATTCCGGGCTCGACCGAGGGCCTTGCGGTCTACCAGAATGGCGTTCGCATCAACGAGATCTTCGGCGATCTCGTCAATTGGGATTTCATTCCCGAGGCCGCGATCGCGCGTACCGTCCTGCTCCCGAGCTCCGCGCTCTACGGGCTGAACGCGATCGGCGGCGCCGTCTCCATCGAGATGGAAAACGGCTTCACGCATCCCGGAACCGAGATCGAGTTGCGCGGCGGCTCCTGGGGTCGCCGCGGCCTGGCGGTGGAGTCCGGATTCCAGGCCGGCAGCCTCGCGGGCTACGTGGCGCTGGATGGAGCCTACGAGCACGGGTGGCGCGACGACTCTCCGTCGCGCGTGCATCGCGCGTACGGCGATCTGGGCTATCGCGATTCCCGGAGCGAGTACCACCTGACGCTCACCGCCGCATCGAACTCGTATGGCGCAGCGGCCGCGACGCCGGTCGAGATGCTGGCCCAAGACTGGGCTTCGATCTACACGGTGCCGCAGGACACCAAGGAGGACGTCCTCTTCTTGACCGGCACCGGCAGCTGGAAGCTTACCGAGACGAGCTCGCTGCAAGCCAATGCCTACTATCGAGGCTTCTGGCAGGCGCATGAGGACGGCAACGGTACGAACGCCCAGAACACCGGTTGCACCGATCCGACGACGCTGTGCTTCCCGGACATCAACGGCAACCTTATCCCGCTGACCGACACGAACGGCAACGTCGTGCCGGCCAATGGTGCCCTCGCGACCAGCATCCTGGGCGAAAATGATCGCAGCTGGACTACGAGCAAGAGCGTGGGGGGCGCCGTGCAGTCCTCTACCGTGACGCCGCTCGGCGAGAAACGCTTCAATCGCTTCATCGCGGGTGCCAGCGTCGACCTCGGCAAGTCGCACTTCACGAGCAGTTCCGAGCTTGGCACCATCAACGCGGACACCTTTCCGTTCGTGGTGGGCCAGGGCATTTACATCGACGTGCCGACCGGCGACGTCGCGCCCGTCGGTGTGACGACCCGCAGCGACTACTTCGGGCTGTTCGCGACGGACACGTACGACCTGACGCCCCGCGTGTCGCTCACCGCCGGCGCACGATTCAATAGCGCCCGGGTCTCGATCTCCGACAACGAAGGAACCGACCCCGCCGTCGTCGGCAGTCACCGCTACAACCGCCTCAATCCGAACATCGGTGCCACTTGGGCGGTCGCGCCGGAAGCGACCTTGTATGGCAGCTACACCGAAGCGAACCGGGCCCCGACGCCGCTGGAACTGGCCTGCGCGGACCCCAATCGGCCATGCCTGGTCGACAATTCACTGGTGGCCGACCCGGACCTTAAACAGGTCGTCTCGCGAACCTATGAAGTCGGTGCGCGCGGCCGGATTGCCGTGGGCACCAAGGGCGCGGGCCTGAGCTGGAACGCCGGACTGTTCCAGACCCTCATCGGCGACGACATCCTGCACCTGACGAACACGAACAACGGCCTCGGCTACTTTGCCAACGTCGGCTCTACCCGTCGGCGCGGATTCGAGGGCAGTCTCAACTTCCGCAGCGACGACTTCGGCGCCTACGCCAACCTCAGCCTGATCGATGCGACCTATCGCACGGCGCTGGCGCTGAACTCGGCGAACAACCCGGCAGCCGACGCCAACGGCAACATCTTCGTGGTCCCGGGCGACAAGCTGCCGATGGTGCCACGAACGCGAGTCAAGGCCGGCGTCGACGCACGCATCGTCGGCGGATGGCGGGCGGGCCTGGATGGCATCTACGTCGGCCCGCAGTACCTGGTCGGCGACGATTCGAACCAGAATCCGCAGATGCCGAGCTATACGGTCTTCAATCTGCGCTCGACGCTCGCGCTAGGGCACAACCTGGAGCTGTTCGCGCAGGTCCAGAATCTGTTCGGACGCCACTACTACGCGTACGGGACGTTCTTCGAGACCGACACGTTTCCGTACCTGAACCTTTCGGACCCGAGGACCTTTCTTCCGGGTGCGCCGCGTTCGCTCTATTTTGGCCTGAGGTACCAGCTGTAGCCGCGCGACGTCGCACTGCAGCCGCCCGAGTCACCCGCACGCACGGTAGCCTCGGGCGGCGAATGCCCCGGGCAGCAGGGACCCGGGGTGCCTTGCGTATAAGGTCGCGCGGTCCGGCGAAAGAAGATCGCGGCGACGTCGCCCTGATGGCGCCGAGCTCTACGACCGAGGCACCGATGTTGAGCCGAGCCTAATAGCGCGCCTCGACGCCCACCCTGAAACGCCGGCCTTGGCCGGGCTGGCCGATATAGTTCTCGTTCTGCCGATCGAAGACGTTGTCGACCGCCGCGGTCAATCGCAACCCGTAGCGCCACCGATAGGCATACGTCAGGTCGTTTCGCAGATAGACCGGCAGGTATTCGTCGCCGGTGGGCACGGATGAATCGAAGTCCTGCGCCGCATACTCCATTCGCCAACCGAACGTGGATGCGCCGCCGTCCGACCAGCTGGCGACGATGCCGCCGCGCTGGCCGGGACGCTGGCGCAGTGGCGCGTTCTCGTCGTTGACGTGCGTGTAGAGGCGGGTGTAACTCAGTTCGACGCTCAGTGCTTCGCTGACGCGCGCCGACAGCAGGAGTTCGGCACCACGGATCTCGACGCGATCGGCGTTGACGATCCGGTTGGTCTGATTGTCGAAGGTGACGAGATCGTTGTACTTCGAACGGAACAGGTCGACCTCCGCGCGCGCCTTGCCCTGCCACAGGCGCTGCTCATACCCGATCGACTCGCCCGCACCGCGCTCCGGCCGGAGATTGGGATTGCCCCCGAGCGGTACGGGAAGGCCGAGCGAAAAGAAACTCGGCGGCTTGAAGCCGCTCGAGTAGTCGGCCCTGATGCTTGCCTGCAAGGCATGCAACTCGTAGCGGGCGCCCGCGCTCGGGCTCACGTGCGAACCGGCACCGTCGACCGCGTCGTGCCGGACGCCGCCACGCAGGACGAGGTCGGTCACCGGTATCCACTTCGCCTCGGCAAACTCCGATCGGGTGTTTCGCGCGAGGTCGAAATCGGCGGGAATGGACCTGCCGAACAGCGTGTACGTCGACGTAGCGACCCCGGTCTCCCGCTGGACTTCGGCGCCGACGACGAGCGAGGACTGCGACGACACGCGCACCAGGACATCCGCCGACAGGCCGCGCTGCTGGTAATCCGTCGTCGACGCGGACGCCGGCACGCCGACGAAGCTCCGAAGCCCGGGAGCGACACCCGGCGAATCGTCGCTCGCCTGATGGCTGTAGCTGGACGCGAGCGCATGAAGACTCAGCGACTCCAGGTCCCAGTGCCCTCCCACCGAGGCGCCCGTATCGTGGTCCGCCTTGCGCTCCAGGGCGCGCCTCACCGCCAGGAGTTCGCCACCGCTGTCGTCGGGGAATGTCGTGCCGTGGCGCTGGCTGTGTTCCACGCTCGTGGAGAGTCCCAGGCCGGCGCCGAAATCGATCCCGCCCGACGCGCCGACATGATCGAGGGCGAGGGAGCCGCCGCGCGAATCGAGCCCGTCCTGCAGGTGCGACGCGGCGAGCGAACCATTCAGTCGATCGTTCGCTCCCGCCACTCGCGCCGACGCCGCATGGTAGCCGAGCCCGCCCACGCCGGCCGAGGCATCGGCGTTCACCGTTCCGGGTTCGGCCTTGCGGGTCGTGATGTTGATGACACCCCCCATCGCATCCGCACCGTAGATCGACGAGCCGGCGCCGCGAAACACCTCGATGCGTTCGATCCGGGTCGGATCCAGGTTGGACATGTCGTATCCGCCACCCCGCGAATTTGTCGAATCGTTGACGCGGACGCCGTCGATCAATACCAGGACGTGATTCGGATCGCTGCCGCGGATATAGACCGAGCTCAGGCCCCCGGCGCCGCTGACCTGATCGATCTGCAGCCCGGGAACCTGGCGCAGCAGATCGATGCCGCTCGCGGCATCGGCCTGTTCGATCGCGCTTCGCGCAATGACCGTGACCGCGTCGGTGGCCTGGGCGAGCGGGGTCGGAATGCGCGTCGCCTGGATCTCGACCCGTTCCAGCGTCTCCGGCGAGGCCTGTGCATGCGCAAACGGCGCATACACGCAGGCGGCGGCAATCGCACCGGCGGCTCGCGATGCCGCGCGCCATGCGGCGTTCATCGATCGAGGCTCCGGACGTAGGCAATGATGTGAATGATGTCGTCCTGGCTCACGTCGCGACGAGAGAAGGCCTGCATCGCGCCCGAGGCGCCGCCGTAGACGATGGAAAACATCCCGGGATCAGTGAAGGTCTGCGGATAGATATGTTCCGAGCCCACCAGGGCCGGACACATCTTTCCTCCCGCATCGGCGCCGTGGCAGACCTGGCAGAGCTGGTCGAACAACTCCTTGCCGCGCGCGATCGCCTGCGCGTCGCCGCGGTAGTCATTGATTCCCGTGGCCTTGAACTTCTTCAGCACGGGGGTGTCGACTTCGCCCGGCTTCAGGGGGAACTCCATCTTCGATTCGTCGATCGGGCTCTTGAAGTCCGCGAGTGGATTTCCTGCCCTTGCGACAACAGAAAACGACCACAGCAGACCCAGCACGGCGGCGCGCCGTGCGTCGTCACTAAATCGCATCCTCACCTCGATTCGAACTGGTTGGTGCCCGGGCAGCGAGCGGGCTGGGACCTGCGCGCAACGCGCGCATCCGCGGCGCGGCAGGGGAGATACGCATCCCCGCCGCGCCGTGGTCGAATCTGCCTTCAGGCGAGGCCTATGTCGAAGGCTTGACCTTGGCTGTTTCCGCGCCCGCGGGAACCTTGTCCGCTGGCATCACGCGCCATAGCGCGCCCACCGGGTTGGCCGTCGGACCTTTGTCGTCGGTGTAGAAGCAGTAGCAGTTCGTCGCCAGCACGTAGCCGTCGTCGTCTACCGTTCCCGACGTGAACTGCAGTTGCGCCTGCAGCAAGTTCTGCAGTTGCCACTTCGAAGCCGCCTTGTCCCACGCGACGCCCCAGAGGATTCCGGTGCACCAGTCGCCCGCGAGGTAGGTCTTGTCGAAGCCGCCGAAGTTGGCGACGCCCAGGCCAATGACGGAGCAGCCGTAGTCCTTGGTCAGCTTCGGACCGTCCGGCCACGCCTGCTGGTGCGGATACTCGGCGACCGGGTAAACGCCCACGTGCGCGCAGTTTTCGCCCGGGCCGGTGGTTGGATGGCAGTGCGATCCGGAATTGAGCTTCCAGCCGTAGTTCTCCCCGCCTTTGGATGAAGCCGGCTGCCAGTCGATCTCCTCCCAATGGTTCTGGCCGACGTCGGCGATGAACAGGTCGCCCGACTTGCGATCGAAGTGGAACTGGTACGGATTGCGCAGGCCGTAGGCCCAGATTTCAGGCTTCGATCCGATCTTGTTGACGGTGAATCCCTGCTCGGTAATGCCGAAGAGGGACATCAGCTGGGGCCGATCCGCCTTCGCGAAGGGATTGTCCTTCGGCACGGCATACGGAACGTCATCCGCGGTGTCGACGTCGATCCGCAGCATCTTCCCCCAGAGCACGTCGAGACGCTGCCCGGCGTCCAGCGGGTCGCCTTCCCAGCCGCCGTCACCCTTGCCGATGTAGAGCTTTCCGTCAGGTCCGAACGCGATCATGCCGCCGTAGTGGTTGTAGTACGGCTGCGGGATGTTCATGAGCACCTTCGCCGTCTTGACAAGGCGTTCCTTCGTGATGCGGTCGGGGCTCGCCGGATCGACGGTGAACCGGGCGACGATCGAGGCGCCGTTGAAGGGCAGCGACGCGTAGTGGACGTAGACGTAGCCGTTTTCCTTGAACTTCGGATGAAGCGCGATCGACCACAAACCCTGCTCGACGAACCCGGTCTGCACGTCCGAACCCAACGGGTTGAAGTTCGTCAAGTCGAGGAACGGTTCCTTCTGCACCTTGCCATCGCGGCCAATGACGCGGACGCGTCCAACCCGCTCGACGACGAAGATCCGTCCCGAGCCGTCATTCGCGGCGGTGACGCCGACCGGGTCGTTGAACCCTTCGGCAACCTTCACCAGCGCAAGTTTCGGCGCGCCGGGAACCTTGCCGCCGGTCTGCGCCACCTCCGCCGGCGAGGCCGGAAGCCTCTGTGCCCAACTCGCAGACGCGAGCAGGCATCCGGCCGCCAGCGCGGCCGCAACGCACGTCCATCTTTTCATTATGTCTCCAACGGAAGGAATCGATGAGTCGATGTTCTTCGTCGGCACCAGGGGCTCCGCGCGACGGTCGGACAAGGATCCGAGGCGAAGCATGAGGCGCGCCGAGGCTAAGTGTGCCGCCGTTGTTACTGGTGCTTCGGAAAATGAGCTTTTTCTGAGAAACGATCCAGTACAACGCCACGACTCTATCAGTGGGTCTTAGAGATTCGCAAGTGTGCGATTCCCCGCGTGGCCAGGAATTTATCCCGAGCCAACGGGAACTTGGTCATGCCCCCTGAAGAATAAGTCACTCTGCGAGCCGATACTCCGTCCCCGCCGGTCTCCCGGGTTCCCGCAGCGAGGGTCAACACGCGGGCGTGAGGCGCGCGATTCCCGTGATCGCACGATCGCGTTGCCGCGCCATGAGTTTCCCGAGAAGGGGGGAACCGGCTGCCACCCGGGTCGGGCGATCGCTGACGGATCTACCGCGTGGCCATCCAGGAGCAAAGTGCAGAGCTCGCCTGTACGCCGGATTCTGTGCACGGCGACGCCGCGAAGCGCCGCCGCGTGGCGATCATTCCTCTAGGCCGGCGCTCGCGCGCCGACTCGAGCCACCTACCCGCAGCCTCTCCGGGCCGGATCATCGGCTGCCTATTTGGTGTTGCTCCGCGTAGAGATTGCCCGTTTCACCCGAACTGAATCGGCTCGTCTCTGTTGCTCTGATCCTCACCTCGCGGTGGGCAGGTGTTGCCTGCTACGCTGCCCTGTGGAGTCCGGACGTTCCTCCGACCGCGAACGCGGCCGGCGATCGCCCGGCGAGCTCTGCGGGAAGGAGCTTAGCAGGGGAGCAGCCGATCGCCTGGCTGATACCCTCTCCGCCACCCCTCTCCCGCTCGCGCGGGCGAGGGGAGTTCCGGCGTCGAAGATTGGGACGACGTCTCAGGTGGCACCGACGAGACTCCCCTCGCCCGCGCGAGCGGGAGAGGGGTGGGGGAGAGGGCGCGCGCGGGGCGAACGCCTCCGCGCTCAGACGCGGTGGGCGACCTCGCCGTGGGACGCGAGCTTGGCGAGCAGCCTCTCGGCGATCGCGTTCAGCGGCAGCACGTCCTCGACGGCACCGGCGGCGACGGCCTCGCGCGGCATCCCGTAGACGATGCAGCTCGCCTCGTCCTGCGCGATCGTGTAGCTGCCCGCGTTGCGCATCTCGAGCAGGCCGAGCGCGCCGTCCTTGCCCATGCCGGTGAGGATCGTGCCCAGTGCGTTCGGACCGGCCGCGTGCGCCACGGAGCGGAACAGCACGTCGACCGAAGGACGATGCCGGTTGACCGGCTCGCCGTCGTCGAGCGCGATGAGGTAGTTCGCGCCGCTGCGTTCCAGGCGCAGATGGCGATCGCCGGGCGCGATGTAGGCGTGGCCCGGCAGCGCACGCTCGCCGTGGACCGCCTCGGTGACCGTGATGCGGCAGACGCCGTCCAGTCGCGCGGCGAAGCTCTTCGTGAAACCGGGCGGCATATGCTGCGTGACGAGCACCGCCGGGGAGTCGGCCGGAAGGCGCTGAAGGATCTCGCGGATCGCCTCGGTGCCGCCGGTGGAGGCACCGATCGCGATCAGCTTCTCGGTCGACAGCCGGGAGAAATGCGCCGGTCGCACCTTCGCCGCGCCGTCGACGGGCGTCGGTGCGCGTGCCGGCATCGCGTGCCGGTGCATCCGCGCGCGCGACGCGACGCGTATCTTCTCGCAGATCTCGGCGCCCAGGTCCTGCAGGCCGGTCGCGATGCCGATCTTCGGCTTCGCGACGAAGTCGATCGCACCCAGTTCGAGCGCTCGAATGGTCACCTCCGCGCCGCGGGCGGTCAGCGTCGAGACCATCACGACCGGCGTCGGCCGCAGCCGCATCAGCTTCTCCAGGAAGTCGAGGCCGTCCATCTTCGGCATCTCGACGTCGAGGGTCAGGACGTCGGGGTTCATCGCGCGGATCATCTCGCGCGCGGCATAGGGATCCGGCGCGGCGCCGATCGCTTCCATGTCCGCCTGGCGGTTGATGATCTCGGTCAGCAGGCTGCGCACCAGCGCCGAGTCGTCGATGATCAGCACGCGCGTCTTCGTCATGGGGAATCCTTCAGAACAGTTCGACGTCGCCGCCGCGGTCGGGCGCGGCGTCGATCTTGACCTTGTACCGCTGCTCGTCGGCCACCAGCGCGGCGTCGGCCTGCGGCAGCTTGCGGCACAGCGCGCGCCCCGCGGTCGGAAAGAAGACGACGCGGCGCGGATAGACGTCGAGCAGGTCCTTCGACGCGACGCGGATCCCTTCCGTCTGCAGGAAGTCGAGCGCGAACTTCGCGTTGCGCTCGCCGACATTGAGCGTCGTGAAGTTCTTCATCACCGCGCCGCCGCCGAACAGCTTGCACTCGAAGTTGGACTTGCGCGCGCCTCGCTTGAGCAGCTCGTTGATCAGCTGCTCCATCGCGAAGACGCCGAAGCGGCCGGCGAGGCCGGCCGGATCGGACTCCCGTCCGCTCTCCGGGAGCATGAAATGGTTCATCCCGCCGACGCGCGCGACGCGGTCCCAGATGCACGCCGAGACGCACGAGCCGAGGACCGTCGAGACGACGATGTCGTCGCCGGAGACGAAGAATTCACCCGGCAGGATCTTCACCGCGTTGCGGCCGAAGTCGCGCTCGTAGTAGAAGGTCCGCGCCTCACCGGGCGTGCCGCTCGGCCGCGGGGCGGCGAGATCGGCGCTGGCCTGGATGCCCATGTCATACCCTCGCGTAGACCGTCTTGCCGCGCAGGACGAACCAGTCGCGGCAGTCGGTGAAGTTTTCCGAATGGCCGACCAGGAGCAGTCCGCCCGGCCGCAGCACCTGCGCGATCCGGCCGAGGATCGCGCGCTGCGTCGGCTTGTCGAAGTAGATCATCACGTTGCGGCAGAAGACGACGTCGACCTGCGGCCCGAACTTGCGCAGCTGCGGCCACGACTCGTCGAGCAGGTTCAGCGGCGCGAACTCGACCATCCGCGAGAGCTCCGGCTTGACGCGGACCATCCCGGCGTTGTCGCCGGCGCCGCGCTGGAAGAAGCGCCGCAGGCGCTCCTCGCCGCAGGCGCGGGCCGATTCCTGCGCGTAGACGCCGCGGCGCGCCGTGTCCAGCACGTTCGTGTCGATGTCGGTCGCGAGCAGCCGGGCCGAGGTGCCCGCGCCCAGCGCCTCGACGAGCGTCATCAGGATCGAGTACGGCTCCTCCCCGGTCGAGGCGGCCGAGCACCACACGCGCAGCGGCGCCGAGCCGAGGCCGGCGACGAAGCGCGCAAGCACGTCGAAGTGATGCGCCTCGCGGAAGAACGCGGTCAGGTTGGTCGTGAGCGAATTGACGAACTGCTGCAGCTCGGTGCTCGCGAAGCCGGCCTCGTGCTCCAGCCGGTCGAGGTACGTGGCAAAGGAATCGATCGACAGCGCGCGCAGCCGCCGCGACAGGCGGCTGTAGACCATGTGCTGCTTCGTGTCGTTGAGGTTGATCCCGGCGCGCGCGTAGATCAGCCGCCGCACGCGCTCGAAGTCGGCGCCGCTGAACGCGTATTCGCGCGCGGCGTCGCCGGCCGGCCCGGGCGGCGGCGGCATTGCCGCAGGAAAGTCGCGTGCGCCCATCGGTCAGTCCGCGATCGCTGGTTCGTCGTCTCGTGGTTCGGTCGGTCGCGCGCGCCGCTGCCTCGCGGGGCAGCGGCACGGCGTGACCGGGGAAACGTCGCGGGCGCTCAGCCCTCGACGAGGCCCATGTCGGCGGAGCCCATCAGCCGCTCGATGTCGATGAGGATCAGCATCCGCTCCGCATCGCCCTCGGCCGCGCCCTTCACGCATCCCAGCCCCGTGATGTAGCCGGCATCCATCCGCGAGT
>DATKPC010000080.1:0-61492 GCA_035524275.1 Burkholderiaceae bacterium | reverse complement strand
CGCCGCCGTTGCCGTTGCCCACCTCGGCCTGCGCGAGGCGCAGGCCGCCGGCCTCGAAGAGCTGGTGCAGCGCCGGCAGCCCTTGCTCCAGCGCGGCGCGGGTCTGCGCGTGCGCGGCGTCGAGAGTGACATGCGCCGCCTGGCCGCGAACGTCGATCGCGACCGTGATCGGGCCCAGTTCCTCCGGCGTCAGCGACAGGCGCGCCGACTGCACGCCGGCTCGCGACAGCAGCACGATGCGTTGTCCGACCTCCTGCCCGAATTCGGCGCTGCCGACCGGACTGCGGATCGGCGGACTCGATGCGCCGGCGGCGACATGCGACGCCCCGGCAACGGGCTGCATCGACGCCAGCGCCGAGGCGAAGGATCCCGGGGCCGGCGCGGCTGCGTCCGCGGGAGGATTCGTCGTGCCGGGCGTCGAGGCCCCGGACGCATCGCGCAGCCCTTCCGCATCGACGCCGGCGGGACTGCCGCCGGCATGCGCGGCGGATCCGGAACCGCCGCCGCCCGCGCCGTCGAGCGCATCGACGACGGCGTCGGTGGCGGCGTCGGACGCCGCCGGCAGCACGGACGAGGCACGGGCGGCGAACGACGAGGCCGCCAGGGCCAGCGCGGCCGCAATCGCCTGGCCCGGATCGTCGGCGGCGCCCGCCGCGGCGGGCGTGGCGGCCGGCGCCTGGGCGGTGGCCGTGGCGTCGTCCGAAGCGCCGACACCGGCGAGGCTGACGCTGGCGGCCGGCGTCGCCGGCGCGGCGGGCGCGGCATTGGCGGCGTTGCGCGCCGTCGACGCCGCGCCCGCGGCTCGCGCGCCCGGCGCGGACCCGGCCTCGTTGGCCTTCGCCGTGCCGGCGCGTCCGCCGTCGCGCGTCGCGGCCGCGCCGTCGCGTCGCGCGTCACGGCTGTCGCCGCGGGTTTCCTTGCCGCCGGCTTCGGCGTTGGCCGCAGGGTCCGCGCCCGCGGCGGAGCGGGCCATCACGTCGTCGAACGTCGGTCCATCGGTCCGCGCGTTCGCCGCGCGCTCGCTGGCGCGTGCCGAATCGGTCCGGCGTTGCTCGGCGGCACGGGTCGCGCTGGCGACAGGCAGTCGGCTCATCGTGGTGTTCCTTCGGTGTCGGCGAACGCGGCCGTGGCGCGGCTCGCGATCTCGTCGTTGAATTTCTGCTCGCGCCGGTCCTCGACGCGCAGGCGGACCACGGCGCGTCGCTGCACGAGCTTCTCCAGGCTGCGCAGCTTGCGTTCGCAGGCCGCGACCTCGGCGGCGACCGTCGCCGCATTGCGGGCCCGCAATTCGACCTCGTTCGCCTGCGTCCGCACCGCGTCGTGCAGCTTGGCGTCGAACGCCCGCAGGTTCATCTCGGCCGCGATGTCCATGCTGCCGGCGCGCTGCGCGCGCGCGCGGGCGGCGTAGTCGGCCGCGTAGCGCTGCAGCTGCGCGAGGCTGGCGCGGGCCTGCTGCACCAGGCGCTCGGCGTGTACCCGGCGACTCGCGGCGGTGTCGCGCGCCGCGGCGGCGCGCGCGATCAGCATCTCGAGCGTCTTGTCGTGCATTCGGGAGCCGTTCGGGGAGCGGTTCGGGGAGCCGTTCGCGGGGACCGGTTCACTTCGGCGCGTCGGCGCCGCCCAGCAGCTCGCGGAGCCGATCGAAGGAACCGGCGATCGGCGCCGGGTCGCTCATCGCCTGCTGCAGGAAGGCCTCCATCCGCGGGTACAACGCGATGGCGCGGTCGAGCGTCGCGTCGTGGCCGGGCGCGTAGGCGCCGACCGACAACAGGTCGCGCGCCCGCGTGTAGCGCGAGAAGAGCGCCTTGAAGCGCCGCGCCGACTCCAGCTGCGCCGCGCTCACGACCGCCGGCATCACGCGCGAGATCGAGGCCTCGATGTCGATCGCCGGATAGTGGCCGGCCTCCGCCAGCTGGCGCGACAGCACGACGTGGCCGTCGAGGATCGCGCGCGCCGAGTCGGCGATCGGATCCTGCTGGTCGTCGCCCTCGGTGAGCACCGTGTAGAGCGCGGTGATCGAGCCACCGCCCTCCAGGCCATTGCCGGCGCGCTCGACGAGCGCCGGGAGGCGCGCGAAGACCGAAGGCGGATAGCCCTTCGTCGCCGGCGGCTCGCCGACCGCAAGGGCGATCTCGCGCGCCGCCATCGCGTAGCGGGTCAGCGAGTCGATGAGCAGCAGCACGCGGCGCCCCTCGTCGCGGAACTGTTCCGCGATCGCCGTCGCGTAGGCCGCTCCCTGCATCCGCAGCAGCGGCGGCGAGTCGGCCGGCGCCGCGACGACGACCGCATGGCGCAGGCCGTCGGCACCGAGGATGTCGTCGATGAATTCCTTGACCTCGCGGCCGCGCTCGCCGACGAGGCCGACGACCGTCACGTCGGCGGTCGTGTAGCGGGCCATCATGCCCAGCAGGACGCTCTTGCCGACGCCGGAGCCGGCGAACAGCCCGATGCGCTGCCCGCGGCCGACGGTCAGCAGCGCGTTGATCGCCCGCACGCCGACGTCCAGCGGCTCGGTGATCTTCGCGCGGTCCATCGAGTTGATCGGGCGCCGTGCCAGCGGGTGCATCTCGACATGTTCCAGCGGACCGCGCCCGTCGAGCGGGCGCCCGGCCGCGTCGACGACGCGGCCGAGGAGGGCGTCGCCCATCGGCAGGTGGCGCGAGCGGTCCTCGGCCCGCCGCCGCGGCGTGTTGTTCCGATGCAGGCGTGGCCGCGGCACGACGAGTTCCGCGGCGGCCACGGTGGCGCCCGTTCGGATGCCGTGCATCTCGCCCGTCGGCATCAGGAACAGCCGTTCCCCGGCGAAGCCGACGACCTCGGCGTCGCAACGCACGCCGTCGTCCTGGAGCACCGTGACCTGCGCGCCGACCGGCAGCTTCAGGCCCACCGCCTCCATCACCAGGCCGGCGGCGCGCGTCAGCCGGCCGCGCGCGACGACCGGTCGCGTCGAGGCGGCAATCGCGGCGCACTGCTGCAGGTATCGCGTGAAGGGGGCGGCAGGCATCGGATATCGATCGAATCGGCGCGAGCCGGCTCAGTGCCGCGGCGGCGCGTCGTCGCCCGGCTGCAGCGGTTCGGCCGGCCAGCCGAGGTCGGCGAGCACGCGGTGCCATCGCGTCGCGAGCGTGCCGTCGATGTCGCCGTGCGGCGTCTCGACGCGACAGCCGCCGCGCTCGATGGCCGCATCGGCGACGAAGCGCGCGCCCTTGAATCGGCCGTCGGCGTCGAGTTCCTGCTGCAGAAGCTCGAAATCGTCCGGGTGGACGTGGACCCGCGGGTGCGCGTGCTGGTCGACGACGAGAGCCAGCGCCTCGCGGGCGACCGGGAGCACCGCGTCGGGGCGCAGCGCCGGCTCGCGCCGCAGCACCTGCCGCGCGATCTCGAAGGCGAGCCCGACGACGGCGTCGGCGGCGCCGTCCTCCAGCTCGGCGAAGCGGCCGCGCAGGTCGGCGAGCACGGCGCCGATCTGTTCCGCGTGCTGCGCCCGCACCTGCTGCGCGATCCGCGCCGCCTCGGCGTAGCCGGCTTCGCGGCCGCGCTCGAAGGCGCGCTGCTGGATCTCCTGTGGCGTGGGCTCCGGCGTCCGCAGCCCGGCGCCGCGCCAGCCCGGCGCCTTGTTGCCGAGCGGCTGCAGCTCGAAGCTGTCGGCCTTGTCGATCAGCTCCTTCGGGATGAAGCGGGTGAAGCCGCGGTCCGGGGCGCCCATCAGCGGACCCGGCGTGCATCAAACGAACGCATCGTCGCCTCCCTTGCCGCCGAGCTGGATCTGGCCCTCGTCGGCGAGGCGACGCACGACTTTCAGGATCTCGCGCTGCTCGGCCTCGACCTCGGAGACGCGCACCGGACCCTTGGCCTCGAGGTCCTCGCGCAGCATCTCGGCGGCGCGGCTCGACATGTTCTTCAGGATCTTGTCGCGCAGCGTCTGGTCGGCGCCCTTCAGCGCGACGATCAGCGACTCCGACTGGATCTCGCGCAGCAGCGCCTGGATGCCGCGATCGTCGATCTCGTTGAGGTTGTCGAACGTGAACATCTGGTCGAGGATCTTCTGGGCCAGGTCCGAATCCGACTCGCGGATCGAGTCGACGGCCGAGGTCTCGACCGCGCTGCCGAGGAAGTTGAGGATCTCGGCGGCCGTCTTCGTGCCGCCCAGCGTCGCCTTCTTGAGCTTCTCGCCGCCGGCCAGCACCTTGGACAGGACCTCGTTCAGCTCCTGCAGCGCCTGCGGCTGGATCCCGTCGAGCGTCGCGATCCGCAGCAGCACGTCGTTGCGCGGCCGCTCGGCCATGCTCTTGAGCACGGCCGCCGCCTGGTCGCGCTCCAGGTGCACGAGGATCGAGGCGACGATCTGCGGATGCTCGTTGCGCAGCAGTTCGGCGATCGAGCCCGGGTCCATCCACTTCAGCGCCTCGATCCCGGAGACGTCGCGGCCCTGCAGGATGCGGTCCAGCAGCATCCCCGCCTTTTCCTCGCCCAGCGCCTTGCGCAGCACCTGGCTGATGAACGCGTCGGTGTCCGAAACCAGCGAGAACTGCTCGTCCTTCGACGTGTTGAAGCGCGAGATCACGCTTTCGATGCGCTCGCGCGGCACGGTCTTCAGGCCGGCCATCGTCTCGCCGAGCTTCTGCACCTCCTTCGGCGAGAGGAACTTGAAGATCTCGGCCGCTTCCTCCTCCCCGATGCACATCAGGAGGATCGCGGCGTCCTGGAGTCCGTCTTCGTCCACGCCTACTTGCCCTCGCCGACCCAGGCCTTGACGACGTTGGCGACCTGCGCCGGGTCGCTCTTCGCGAGCAGCTTCACCTGGTCCAGCGGGGTCGGCGCCGCGTTGCCCGGCGGCGGTAGTGCCGCCGCGTCGGCGCCGCCGGACAGCTGTCCGCCCGACGCTCCGCCGGCCGCGGAGCCCGCACCTGCGTCGGCGGCTTCCTCGCCCGTGGCTGCGATCTCGCGGACCGCGAGCGAACGCAGCGCCGGGCGGACCGCACCGAAGACGACGATCATCGCCAGCGTCAGGAACAGCAGCGCCTTGCCGACTTCGCGACCGAGCGCGATCGCGTCGGGCTGCTTCCACAGCGGCAGGTTGTCGGGCGCGCCGAAGTCCGGGTTGTTGAACGGTGCGTTGACGACGTTGACCGAATCGCCGCGGTCCTTGCTGAAGCCCATGGCCTCGCGCACGAGCGCATTGATGTCGTCCATCTCCTTCTGCGACAGCGGCGCGCTCTGCGGTTGCGCCGCGGCGCCGGTCGCGCCCGCGGCGGGCGGCACGAGCCGCTGGTTGACGACGACCGCCGCGGTGAGGCGCCGGATCTGACCGCTCGGGCTCTTGACCTGGCGAACGTTCTTGTCGACCTCGTAGTTGGTCGTCGTGTCGCGGTGCGTGCTGTTGCCGGCCTGCGCGCCGGCGGCGCCCGGGTTCAGCGGTGCCGGCTGGCCGTTGATCGGGGCCTGCGGCGGAACCGGCGGCGTGTTGGACGTCGCGCCCGGGACGCCGGCCGGATTCGCCGACCCCGGCTGCGAGCTTTCCGACATCGTCTGCGACCGCACGGCACCGCTGTCGGCGGCCTGGTTCGGCTTGTAGGTTTCCGCCATCTGCTCGACCTGCGAGAAGTCGACGTCCGCGGTGACCTGCGCGCGGACGTTGCCGCGCCCGACGATCGGCTCCAGGACGTCTTCGATGCGCTTGATCGTCGCCGCCTCGATCTGGCGCGCGTAGTCGAGCTGGCTGGCGTCCAGGCCGGCGGCGTTCGAACCGTCGCTCGACAGCAGGTTGCCGTACTGGTCGACGACCGAGACGTTCTTCGGATTGAGCTCCGGCACGCTCGACGAGACGAGGTGCACGATCCCGCCGACCTGCGCGCGGTCGAGCGACTGGCCGGGCCGCAGCTGCAGCAGCACCGAGGCCGTCGGCGGCTGGCGGTCGCGCAGGAAGCCGGACTGCTTCGGCAGCGCGAGGTGCACGCGCGCGGCGACCACCGGCGACAGCGACTGGATCGAGCGCGCGAGCTCGCCCTCGAGGCCGCGCTGGTAGTTGATCTGCTCCTGGAACTGCGTCGCGCCGAAGCGCTGGTTCTCCAGCAGCTCGAAGCCGACCAGCGAACCCTTCGGCAGGCCCTGCGCGGCGAGCTTCAGCCGTGCTTCGTGCACGCGCTCGGCCGGCACCAGGATCGTTCCGCCGTCGCCGTTCTGGTACGGGATGTTCATCTGCGACAACTGCGCGATGATGGCGCCGCCGTCCTGGTCCGACAGGTTCGTGAACAGGATCCGGTAGGTCGGCGAGGCACTCCATAGCCAGGCGGCCGCCACCAGCGCGATCAGCGCCGCCGCGCCGACCGCCAGCATCGCGCGCGCACGCGGCGACAGCCGCGAGAACCGGCTCTGGATCGAGTCCGGTCGCTCGTTCGCGACGTGGGCGGGGATGACGGCGGCGTTGTCCATGGGCTCCCGTTCGAGTTGCGGCCCCGCGTCATGCGCGGAGCCGGCCATGTCGAGCATTGTCGGACGGCAGACTTAGCCCGAACGAGGGATAAGGGAAGGAATCGCCGCGCGTTTCGACCCCCAGGGTCCAAAACTTGAGCGCGCACCGGCGCGGAAATGGACCGTGCCAGATCCTCTTTTCGGCGCTTCCAAACCTCGTCCTGGATTTAAGTTCCGCGAAGGACCGGTCCGCACGATCAGGCCGGCCACGAAGTCGCCGCGGTTCGCGGCAAAGGCGGGATTCCATGGACATCAAACCGGTCGGCGCGCAGTTCACGCAAGCCGTCGAAAGCGCGCAGGCGGTGCTGGCGGGGAAGCCGGCGGCTGCCGGCGGCGACTTTGCGAGCGCCTTCGGCGCCGCGCTGCAGGACGTCAGCCGCGGGCAACTGCAGGCCGGCGAACTGCAGAAGCAGTTCCAGCTGGAGAATCCCAACGTCAGCCTCGAGGACACGATGATCGCGATGAACAAGGCGACGATCTCGTTCCAGGCCGCGGTGCAGGTCCGCAACAAGCTGGTGCAGGCCTACGACCAGATCATGCAGATGTCGGTGTGACGACCGCGGCAACGCTCGAGACGCTGCGCGCGCGCGGCCTCGCCGCGCTGCAGGACGGTCGCCTCGCCGATTCCATCGACGACCTGCAACGGGCGCTCGCGCTGGCGCCGGGCGACGCGCAGGCCAACCTCGCCTTCGCCAACCTGTGTATCCGGCTGCAGCAGCCGGAGCTCGCCGTCGAGCACCTGCAGCGCGTGCTGGCTGCGGTTCCCGGCAGCGAAGCGGCGCGCTGCGGCATGGCGCACGCGCTCTGTGCGCTCGGGCGCGCCGCCGACGGCCTCGCGCTGCTGGCCGACGTCCAGGCGCACAACCCGCGCTCGCGCGTCGCCTGGATGGCCTCCGGGATCATCCGCGAGCGGATGCGCGACGACGACGGCGCGCGGCGCGACTACGAGGCGGCGCTGGCGCTGGCGCCGGGCGACTCCGCGATCCGCTATCACCGCGCGTTCCTGCGCCTGCGCGCCGGCGACTTCGCCGCCGGATGGGCGGATTACGAACACCGTTTCGGCGCCGGCGCCGTCGCGCGCCCGGCGCGACGAGCGCGACGCTGGGACGGCGCCGCGGTCGCCGCGCTGGACATCGTCGCGGAGCAGGGGCTCGGCGACGCGATCCACTTCGCGCGGTTCGTGGCCGCGGCGCGCGAGCGCGCGCGGTCCGTCACGCTGCGCGTTGCGGCGCCGCTGGTGGGCCTGCTGGCGCGTTCGCTCGACTGCCGGGTCATCGCGCTCGATGATCCGGGCGGCCGCGAGCGGCCGGCGGCGTCGATCGAAATGATGAGCCTGCCGCACGCGCTCGGGCTGGGCGACCGCTGCGTCGAGGCGCCGGCGGCGTACCTGCGGGCCGACCCGCGACGGGCCGACGCGTTCGCCGCGCTGCTGCCGCGACACGCGGTGCCGAGCGTCGGCGTGGCGTGGGCGGCTTCCAGCGCGCACGCGACGGAGGCAACACCATACAGCCGCCGCAGCGTGCCGGCGCCGCTGCTCCGGGGCCTTGCCGAACTGCCCGGATGGCGCGCCGTCAGCCTGCAGGTCGGCCCGCGCGCGCGCGACGCCGCCGCGCTGCCGGGCGTCCTCGACGCCGCGCCGCTGCTGAAGGATTTCGACGACACCGCAGCGCTCGTCGCGCAGCTCGATGCCGTGGTGACCGTCGACACGTCGATCGCGCACCTTGCGGGCGCGCTGGGCAAGCCGGTGCTGCTGCTGGCCCCGTACGCGGCCAACTGGCAGTGGATGCACGGCGAGGCAACGCCCTGGTATCCGCTGCTGCGGTCGTTTCGGCAGGACGCGCCGGGCGACTGGAGCGGGCCGATCCGATCGGCGATCGCCGCGCTGTCGCAGCGTGCGGTGACGGCGGTGCGGTAGCGAGTTCCGACCCTCTCCACCCCTCTCCCGCTTCGCGGGCGAGGGGAGTTCCATTGTCGAGAATCGAGACGTCGCCACAACGGCTGACGCCGGGTCGCCCCTCGCCCGCGAAGCGGGAGAGGGGTGGGGGAGAGGGTCGACGCCCGCTCCCGGCGAGCGCGCCGCGACGCGGCGTCAGAAACCGAGCGACGCGAGCAGGTCGTCGACGCCCGCCTGGTCCGTGACGACGTCCGTGCGACCGTCGGCGTTGACCACCGGGCCTTCCAGCACGACCGGTTCCGGGCGCGCCCGCGCCTCGAGCGGCGAGGCCTCGATCAGCAGCTTCACCAGCTGCTCCTCGAGCGTCTGCGCCAGCGCGACGACCTTGCGGATCACCTGGCCCGTCAGGTCGTGGAAGTCCTGCGCCATCATGATGTCGGTGAGGATCGCGTTGGTGCGGTCGGCCTGGCCGTCGACGGCGCTGAAGAACGCGCAGGTCTGGTCGACGAGCTCGCGGCCCGCCGGCGTCGCGCGCTCACCGTCGTTCGCCGTGAACGCGGCCACGGCCTGCCAGCGCGAGCGCAGGCGCTCCGACTGCTTCGTCATCTCGTCCTGCACGGTGCGTGCGCGGTCGACCGCGTTGAGCACCTTTTCCGCGGCCTCGCCGCTCAGGCGTGCGATGTACGCGAGGCGGTCGCGCGCGTCGGGAAGGTTCTCGCGCGCGTCCTGCAGGGTGCGGTCATAGCCCAGCTCGCGCAGCGCGTCGTGCAGCGTGCGCGTCAGGTGCCCGATGCGCTGGTAGATGTCCTCGGCCGGCCGCCCGGCGTCGCTGCCCAGGGCCGCACCGTCGTCCGCGGCGAGCGCCGCTTCGGTCAACAGATCATTTGCACCCATCTGGCCCTCCCGCGTCAGGCGGCGACTTTCTGCAGGATCTTCTGGACCTTCTCTTCCAGCGTGCCCTTCGTGAAAGGCTTCACGATGTAGCCGGAGGCACCGCCCTGGGCGGCCGACACGATGTCCTCCTTCTTCGCCTCGGCCGTCACCATCAGCACCGGGATCGACTTGAGCGACGCGTCGGCCTTGATCTGCTTGAGCAGCTCGAAGCCGTTCATGTTCGGCATGTTGATGTCGGAGACGACGAAGTCGAAGCGGCTGGCGCGCAGCATCGTCAGCGCGACGACGCCGTCCTCGGCCTCCTCGGCGTTGCTGAAGCCGATCTCCTTCAACAGGTTGCGGACGATGCGCCGCATCGTGGAGAAGTCGTCGACGATGAGGAAGCGCGTATCGGCAGTCATTTTTGCTCCTGGAGTGCGGACCGCAAGAGGGTCGGCCCTCGACCCCGTAAACGGCTCTGCGGCCGAGTGTGCGCCGCCGCGGGACCCGCTGATCGGTGGAAATGTCGCGCGCTAAGGGCGTGAATCCGATGCTCAGCGCGCCGCATGCTTGCGTCCCTTGGATGCCGCGGGCGCGGCCTTGGCCCGAGGCGCCGGCGCATCCTGCCGCGGCGCGTCGGCCGCCGCGACCTGCGCGACCGCGACGGGCGTCGCGTCCGATTGCGCCTCGACCTTCGTGCGTTTGGCTGCCGCCGGCTCCGGCTCCGCCGCCGGCGCGCCGCCGCCCTGCGGCGCCGGGTCGGGCGGCGGCTTCACCGCAGCGGATTCGCCCGGTGCGGCCGGCGCGGGTTCGGCCGGGGCGGACTCGGCCGGCGCGGGCGCCGCGGCCGCGTCGTCGCCGGCGCCGCTCGGGGTCTCCGACGATTCCTTGCGCAGCCGCTCCTCGGCGATCTTGTTCAGCACCAGGATCGAAATGCGGCGGTTCAGCGGGCTGCGCGGGTCGTCCTTGACGATCGGCATCGCATCGGCGAGGCCGAGCACGCGCAGCACCTTCGCCGGCTGCATGCCGCCGGCGATCAGCTCGCGGCGCGACGCGTTGGCGCGCTCGGCCGAGAGCTCCCAGTTCGAGTAGCCACGCTCGCCGCCGACGTAGGGTGCCGAATCCGTGTGGCCGGAAATCGTGATCGGGCTGTCGACCTCGTCGAGGACCGAGCCGATCTCGCGCAGCAGGTCGCGCATGTAGACCTTCACGGCCGCGCCGCCCATGTCGAACATCGGGCGCTTGAAATCGTCGATGATCTGGATGCGCAGGCCGTCCGGCGTGACGTCGATCTTGACCTGGTCGCGCAGTTCGTCGAACTTCGGATTGCCCTCCAGCGCGGCCTGCAGCTTGTCGTCGAGCTGCTTCATCCGCTGCGCCTCGGCCTTCATCAGCGCGACCTTGTTCCGGTGCGTCGTGTCGAGGTTCTCGCCGCGCTTGATCTGCCCGACGTCGCGCGTCAGGTCCATGCCGCCGCCCGGCACGAGGCTCGTCGCGTCGCCCGAACCGGAACCGCCCGACATCGCCACCTGCAGCGGCGAGGAGAAGTAGTCGGAGATGCCCTTGAGATCACCCTTCGTCGTCGAGCCGAGCAGCCACATCAGCAGGAAGAACGCCATCATCGCGGTGACGAAGTCGGCGTAGGCGATCTTCCAGGCGCCGCCGTGATGCCCGTGGCCGCCCTTCTTGATCTTCTTGATGACGATCGTCGACTTGGCCTTCTCGCCCCCCGCTGCTGCCATCGCGACCGCCTACTTCTTCTGCTTGACGTGCTGCTCGAGCTCGGTGAACGACGGCCTTTCCGTCGAGTACAGCACCTTGCGCCCGAACTCGATCGCGACGGCCGGCGCGTAGCCCTGCAGGCTTGCCAGCAGCGTCGCCTTCACGCACTGCAGTTCCTTGCTCGATTCGTCGACCTGCTGCTCGATGAGCTTCGCGAGCGGGCCGACGAAGCCGTAGGCCATCAGGATCCCGAGGAACGTCCCGACGAGGGCCGAGGCGATCATCGCGCCGAGGATCGCCGGCGGCTTGCCGACCGAGGCCATCGTCTTCACGACCCCGAGGACCGCAGCGACGATGCCGAAGGCCGGCAGGCCGTCGCCGACCGCGGCGATGCAGCCGCTGGGCACCAGCGCCTCGTGATGGTGGGTATCGATCTCCTGGTCCATCAGGCTCTCGATCTCCAGCGGATTCATGTTCCCGGAGACCATCATCCGCAGGTAGTCGGTGATGAACTCGCACAGGTGGTGGTCCTTGGCGACCAGCGCATGCTTCTGGAACAGCGCGCTCTTGTGAGGATCCTCGATGTCGGCCTCGATCGCCATCATCCCCTCCTTGCGGACCTTCGAGAGGATGTCGAACAGCAGCGCCATCAGCGCCATGTAGCGCGCCTTGGTGTGCTTGGAGCCGCCGAAGAGCTTCGGGATGACCTTGAAGGTCGCCATCACCGACTTCATCGGGTTGGCGACGAAGAACGCGCCCAGCGCGCCACCGCAGATCGTGAGCAGCTCGTGAGGCGCCGCCTCGAGCACGATCTCCATGTTGCCGCCGGTGATCATGTAGCCGCCGAAGACGGCGCCGATCACGACGACGTAGCCGATGATGACGAACATGCCCCGCTGCCCCGTTATGGCCCGGCCGCTCGACGGCGGCCGGCGCTTGCTTGCGCTAACCGGAATTCGGCACGCGCGCCCCGATCCTTGAACCGCGGGACGTCGTCAATTCGTGGAATTGGCGGCCATTTCGCCTCGACGAGGCGCGGCGATAGAAAAAAAGAAGCCCGGTCGGAGCCGGGCCAAGGTCGGAGGAGAAACAGGTTCCGGCGTCGACGTCAGGCGAGGGCTTCCTCGTCGCGTCGCGCGTTGCCGCGCCCCTTGCCGGCGCGTGCGGGGGGTTCGCACAGGCCGCAGACATAGTTGCGCGTCAGCTCGAAGGTGTGGGTCACGAATTTGCCGTTGCACTTGCAGCACGCCGTCAGCGTCACCATCCCGGCGTCGACGAACTTGACCAGGCGCCAGGCCCGCGTCACCGACAGCAGCGGCTCGATGCCCTGGGCCTTGATCTGCTCCAGGTACAGCTCGTAGGCCTTGATGATCGCGTCGATTTCCTCGAGCTCGGTGGTCTTGTTCAGGTACTCGTAGATGTTCAGGAACAGCGACGAATGGATGTTCGGCTGCCAGGTCATGAACCAGTCGGTGGAGAACGGCAGCATCCCGCGGGCCGGCGAGACGCCCTGGACTTCCTTGTAGAGCCGCAGCAGCCGCTCGTACGAAAGCTCGGTCTCCGACTCGAGGACTTGCAGGCGGGCGCCCAGCTTGATCAGCGCGATGGCGCGCTGGATCTGGCGGCTTTCACTGACGATGCTCTTGATGCGCATGGCGTATCTCCGGTTCCTTCGGCTGCTTTCGTTCGTCGCTCGGCGCGGCGGCGGGGTTCGCTGTCGCGCTCAGCTCGCTTCCGCGAACTGGCTGGCCATCACGATGTTGGCGTGCAGGCCGGCGACGGCGGCGCCCGGCGCGAGCTGGGCACGGGAGTGGTTCGTGAGCAGGTTCCAGACGACGTCGTCGTCGAAGCGGAAGCGCATCAGCAGCTGGTTGCTGGAGGCGATGCGCATCAGCTGCGAGGGCGACAGCTGGTCGAGGATGGTGGCGACCTCTTCGGAGATGCCGAGGCGGTAGAGCGCCTGCGCCTTGTCGGCGCGGATCATGTGCTGGGCCAGCACGAGGTACGACAGGTTGACCTCGCGGACTTCCTGGAGAAGCTGTTCGTTGATGACGGTGCCGTTGCTCATTTTCAAACCCCCTGATTGGCCGGGCCTTGGATGGCCCGAATTGCGTTGCGAAGTGACGCCATCTTGGTCCTTGCGGCGGGATCGTTGAATCGGACGGTCGCCAAATCACGGGTCGGCAGACGGCTGACAGGCGCGTAGGAATTTGCCCTACACGGCGGGGCCGGGCGGGCGCCCTTTCCGCTCCGCCCGGCCCTCTCCCCCCGCCCCTCTCCCGCTTCGCGGGCGAGGGGAGTTCCGGCGTCGCGCGTGGAGACGCCGTCCGCACGGCTGACGACGAGACTCCCCTCGCCCGCGAAGCGGGAGAGGGGCGGGGGGAGAGGGCATTCGGCCGAGTCCCTTCGGATGACCCCGGCGGACCGCCGGTCCCATCCGCGGGTCGCGCGCAAACATTTTCACGCCGGCCCTCAAGCTTCGCCGGGCGCCGCCGTTACTGCACCCAGGGCCCGGCAGATGGCGGCGAAATCCGCCGCCGGGCCAGCGCGCCGAATGCCGCGGTCGCGAGGTCCTCCGACGCGGCGCTTCCCGGCGCAGCAGTGCACGACGATTAGACGCGTTCTACCCTCCCCCGCCTGCGCGCCGCGCTGACTCCGGTCACCGGCGCGCTTTTTTTTGCCCTATCTCCGACGATCGATCTGCCGCGGTAATCCGCCGATCGCGGCCAACGGCCGGTGGCATCGTGGCGGCGCCATCGGGGGTTACGGGGCCGGGTTCAGCGGCGGCGGCGCTGCCATGAGGCTGGGCGGGAAAGGTCGCGCGGAATGTCGCGGGATCGCGTCTCTTTTCGAAGCTTCCGGGAGGGCGCGCGGGCTTGACGAGGGGCGGCACCGCTAAAGTCCGGCGAACTCCCCACCGATAAGCATCTATCGCGACGGCAACTCGCCGGAGCAACAGGTAGGCGCCTCGGGTGAAACGACGGCAGCCGCTTGGACATAGGTCAGCAGGCCTCTGAACGGGCTGCTGTTGTGCATACAGGAAAGGAGCTACGAAATGCTTTCGATCAACACCAATGTCATGGCGCTGAACGCCCAGGACAACCTGCAGAACACGCAAAGCGCGATGGCGACGTCGGTCCAGCGCCTGTCCTCCGGCCTGCGCATCAACAGCGCCGCGGACGACGCCGCCGGCCTCGCGATCTCCCAGCGGATGCTGGCGCAGGTCAACGGCCAGAACGTCGCGATCCAGAACGCCAACAACGCGGTCTCGCTGGCGCAGGTCGCCGACGGCGCGCTCGGCCAGGTCGCCAATTCGCTGCAGCGGATGCGCGAGCTGGCGGTCGAGTCGGCCAACGCGACGAACGGTTCCGGCGACCGCCAGAACCTGAACGCGGAATATTCGCAGCTGCAGGACGAGATCCAGCGCGTCCTCGGCGGCACGCAGTTCAACGGCACGAACATCCTGGCGAGCGGCGCCGGCACGCTGACCTTCCAGGTCGGCGCCAACACCACGTCGAACGACCAGATCTCCCTCGTGACGACGAACATGACGACGAACACGACGATCACCAACGTCACGAATACGTCGTCCTCGGACATCACGACGGCGAGCAATGCGACGGCGGCGATCACCGCGATCGACAGTGCGCTGGACACGGTCAACCAGGAACGCGCGAACTACGGCGCCGACGAGAACCGCTTCAACTCGGTCGTCCAGACGCTGCAGGTCAGCGTGCAGAACCAGTCGTCGGCCCGCAGCCAGATCGTCGATGCCGACTTCGCGGCGGAAACGTCGAACCTGACGCGCTCGCAGATCCTGCAGCAGGCCGGCACCGCGATGCTCGCGCAGGCGAACCAGCTGCCGCAGTCGGTCCTGAAGCTGCTGCAGTAGTAGCGGCCGAGCGGCACCGGCGGGTCCGGTGCCGCGGCCGAGCCGATCCTGCAGCAGGGGATCGGACGCGACGGGGGTGCCGGCGACGGCACCCCCGTCGCGCTTTCGGATGATGCGGCGAGGACTCAAGTTCTTCGGAAAGGAACCGTAATTCGGTGTGAATTCCTTCATCAGCCGTGGCGAAGACCCCATGTCCATCGATCCCGTAAGCCTGGTCACGTTGAGCGACGGTGCGGCCGTCGCGCCGGTCGCGCCGGTTGCGCCCATCGGATCGTCGTCGGGTTCGGCCGCGGCAGACGGCGCCTCGACGCCACCGCTGCTGGGCAGCGGATCGGCCGCGTCGACGCCGGACGGGTCCTCGGCGTCGGGCGGCTCCCCGCCGACGCCCGGCGAGACGCGTGCGGCGGTCGCCTCCGCGAACAGGCAGCTTGCGGAAAGTGGCCGTGAATTCAGCTTCCACTATGACGATCAGGTCCACCAGGAGATCGTCAAGATCATCGATACGCGGACCAACCAGGTCCTGCAGCAGATCCCGTCGGAGGCGATGCTGGCGGCGGCGCGGGCGCTTGCCGGCGGCACGACGAGCGGGCTGCTGCTGAAGACCGAGGTCTGACCCCGTCTTAGCCGAGGAACGGACATGAGCATTTCGTCGATCCTGTCGAGCCTGACCGGCTCCTCCAGCAGTTCCGGCACGTCGAGCACGTCGACGTCGTCGACGACGTCGAGCACGGCGAACCCGACGAGCCCGATCAGCGCCGGCCCGCTCGACGTGCAGTCGCTCGTCTCGGCGCTGATGACGACCTACCAGCAGCCGCTGACGAACCTGCAGAACCGCGTCTCCGGCGTCCAGTCGCAGATCAGCGCGTTCGGGCAGATCAGCAGCGCGCTGACGTCGCTGCAGACGGCCGTGCAGACGCTGCAGGACCCGGCGTCGTTCGAGGCCGCCACCGCGAGCGTCAGCGGTTCCGCGGCCACCGCGTCGGTGACCGGGACTCCGGCGGCAGGGACCTACACGGTTGGCGTCTCGCAACTGGCGCAGGCGCAGTCCGCGGTCTCGTCGTACTTCGGTTCCGGCAGCGCGACGGTCGGCAGCGGCACGCTGACGATCCAGCTCGGCACCTACAGCGCGAGCGGCAACACGTTCACCGCGCAGTCCGGATCGAGCCCGGTCAGCATCACGATCGATTCGTCGAACGACACGCTGAGCGGGATCGCGGACGCGATCAACAATGCCGGCGCCGGCGTGCAGGCGAGCGTCGTCACCGACAACGGCGGCAGCCGGCTGCTGGTGAGCTCGACGTCGAGCGGCGCGGCCAACGGCTTCAAGATCAGCGTCGCCGATGCCGACGGCAACAACACGGACGCGACCGGGTTGTCGCAGCTTGCGTACGATCCCACCGCGAGCGCGGGCGCGGGCAAGAACATGACGCTGGCGCAGGCCGGCCAGGACGCGCAGTACACCGTCAACGGCTTGGCGCTGAGCTCGTCGTCGAACCAGGTCACCAGCGTGATCAACGGCGTGACGCTGAACCTGGCGCAGGGTCCGGCGGCCGGTTCCGCCGCGGGCACGACGGTCCAGTCGACGGTCACGATCGCGACCGACGGCAGCACGATCCAGTCCAACGTCAGCAAGTTCGTCACCGCCTACAACAATCTCGAGAACCTGATCAATACCGACACGGCGTACGACTCGACGACGCAGACCGCTGCCGTCCTCAATGGCGATTCGGCGGCGACGGCGATCGACAGCACGCTGCGGCAGGTCCTCGGCGGCGCGATCAGCGGGGTCTCCGGCGGCTTGAGCTACCTGTCGCAGGTCGGCGTGCAGTTCCAGGCCGACGGGACGCTGAGCCTGGACACGAGCACGTTCAGCAACGCGCTGTCGACGAACCCGAACGGCGTCAAGCAGCTCTTCGTCAATGCGACCGGGACGGGCTCGCAGCTGGGCTTCGCCGTGCAGCTCGGCAATTCGATCCAGTCGATGCTCGATCCGCAGGGCCTGGTCACGTTGCACCAGCAGAATTTCCAGGCGCAGGTCACGGACCTGACGAAGCAGGAATCGGACGTGCAGACGCAGCTCAACACCGAGCAGCAGAACCTGACGAACCAGTATTCGGCGCTCAACGCGGCGCTCGAGTCGATGCAGCAGCAGAGCTCGCAGCTCACGAGCATGCTCTCGAGCCTCGGCTGAGCGCGCGGCAGCGCCGTTCACCGGGCCGCCTCGCCGCGCTCAATTCGCGCCTCCGGATGCCGAAGAACAGGAATTCGGACACTACTCTCGGGGACTGGCGATGGGCGGATTCGGCGCAGGGCTCTACAGCAAGGTCGGCGTGGAAAGCGGCGTCGGCGCCGCGGATCCGCACCGGCTGATCCTGATGCTGTTCGACGGCGCGCTGGAGTCGATGCGGCTCGCCGCGGCGCATCTGGCGGCGCGCCAGGTCGCGCAGAAGTGCGCCGCGATCACGAAGGCGTCGCGGATCGTCAACGAGGGGCTGCGTTCCGCCGTCAACCGGACCGCCGCGCCGGAGCTCGGCGAGCGCCTGGTGCTCCTCTACGACTACGTGCTGATGCAACTGCTGCAGGGCAACCTGCGCAACGATCCGAAGGCGCTTTCCGAGGCGCAGAAGATCCTCGGCGAGCTGCGCGACGCGTGGGCCGCGATCGCCCCCGGAGGCCGGCTTCCGGCGGCCGCGATGGCGCCGGTGTCGCGCCTGCAGGGCGCCGCGTCGCTGGCGTCCGCCGCGGCGCCGCGCGCCGCCGCCCCGCGTCAGCGCTTCACCGCCGCGGCCTGAGCCTGCCGGTGGACGGCGTCGGCCACCTCGTGCCGCAGCGGCGCGATGTCGCGCAGGCAAGCCACGCCGCGCGCTGCCGCCGGCTCGTCTATCTTTACGAAGACATCGCGGCGCAGAGTCGCACGATGCGGCATTCCGCGCTCGCCGGCGACTGGGACGATGTCGCGGCGCTGCGTCGCGACTGCATCCGTTTGATGACCCGGATCCGCGAATTGGCGCCGCGCTGCCGCCTCGATGCGCAGCAGGCCCGCCGGCGCCTCGAGATGCTGCGCGAAATCCTCGCGGACGACGCCGAAATTCGCGCGCTGCACGAACCGCGCCTGCGCTGGGTCGACCAGCTGCTGCACGCGTCATCGTCGCCGCAAGTCTCCAGCGACCCGGAATGACATTCGCGATCGGCCCCGGCGCCGCGTCGGCGGCCGGGATCGCGCTCGAACGCCTCGCCGTGCCGCTGCCGGCCGCCGAACCCGCCGTCGCACCGGCGCCGGCGTTGGCGGCCATCGTCGCGTCGACGGCGTCGCCTCCGGGCGCTTCGGGCGCTTCGGCCGCTTCGGGCGCCGCGGTCGCGACGGCACTGTCGCCGGCGCTGGATCGCCGGCTCGCGGAACTCGCCATCGCGGTGGAGATCGGCCGCGCCGAGGAGGCCGCGCCGTCGAGCGTGCGGGTGGCCGCCGCAGCCGCGGCCCCGACGTCGCCGGCGAGCCCGGGCACGTCGCCGCCGTGGATCGCGCTGCGCGCCCCGTTCGCTGGCCGCGGCCCGGATACCGAGGACAGCCGGACGCTGGCGCTCGCGTTGCGCGACGAGGTGCGCGCGAGGCTCGCGGCGTTCGCGCCGGGGACCGAGAGTCCCGTAGCGACGCCGCCGGGGGGCCGCGAGCCGCCCACGACGCCCCCGAATCCGTCGATGCCCGCCGCGGAGCTTCATTCCGCGATGCCCGCATCGGCCCTTACCACGGCCACGGCCCACGTCATCGATATCCGGATCGATCCGGACGACGAACGGGCGCAAGGCTACGAAGACGCGCCGGCGCCGACGCGCGCGTGGATCGCCACCGTGCGGTTCGAATTGCCGACGCTCGGGACCGTCGTGGCCGCGATCCGCGTCGCCGGCCAGGCCGTCGCGGCCCGTTTCGAATGCACGCAGCCGGCACCCTTGCGCGATGCGCTGCCGGAGCTCGCGGCGCGCATGACCGAGGCCGGACTGCAACCGATCGCGCTGGCGGCGCGCGAATGAGCGAATCGTCCCGACCCCATCGGCGGCGCGCCATCGCGCTGGCATATGGCGAGCGGGATGTCCGGCAGCGACGCGCTCCCCGCGTCGTGGCCAAGGGGGAGGGCCTCGTCGCCGAGCGGATCCTGGAGTCCGCGCGCACGGCCGGCGTCCCGATCAACGAATCGCCGGAGCTTGCCGCGCTGCTGGGGGGCGTCGAACTCGATGCCGAGATCCCGCCCGCGCTCTACCTCGCGGTGGCCGAAGTGCTGGCCTGGGTCCACCGGCTGGAGGACCGGCACGGAAAGCGCCTCGATGCCGCGGTCGCCGCGGCGGGCGCGACGAAATGAAACCGCTTCGCGGCGCTTTTTGCCGCTTGGCGGAACCCCCCGCGGCCTAAAGTCGGTCATCGGGACGTCGAGCGTCGTTGCCGCTCGGCGTCGACACGTGGCAATCGATTCACCGGCCGGGGGGCCATGATGATTCCCAGGATCCTGCACTTCATCTGGATCGGCGACGCCGCGCCCATGCCGCGCGCGCACGTGGATAGCTGGATCGCGGCGCATCCGGGCTGGACCGTCAAGCTGTGGGACGAGGCGGCGCTCGCCGCAAGCGCCTGGCGCAGCGGCGCCCGCATCGACGCCGAGCGCAAGGTGGACCTGCGCCGCGCCGTCGACTGGATGCGCTTCGAGATCCTGCATGTCGAAGGCGGGGTGGTCGCCGACGCCGATTCGTTCTGCGTGTCCGCGATCCCGGACGACCTCCTGCAGGCCGACGCGTTCGCCTGCTGGCGCGACGAGGCGGCGCAACCGGGCGTCCTGGCGACGCATCTGCTCGGCGCGATCCCGGGCCATCCGGTGCTGGAGAACCTGCTGCGCACGGTGAGCTTCGATGCGATCGCCGACGAGGGCGAGACGCTTCCGGGCGCCGCCGAGCGCTTCAACCGGCTGTGGCGCGCGCGCCGCCACGACGGCCTGAAGGTGCTGCCCAGCCAGGCGTTCCTGTCGGCGCGCCGGGCGGCGCGCGGCGACGGCGTCGGCAGCGACGTCATCGCGCTGCACGAGGAAGCCACGACGCGCGGGATCGTCGCGGAACTGCACGCGCATCGCAATCCGCTCGAGGCGCCGGCCGCCGGCGGCAGCGCGGGCAACCCGCTGATCGATATCGTCGTCGTCGCGTATCGCCGCTACGGACCGCTGAAGGTCCTGCTGCAGTGCCTGCTGAACCAGACGACGGACAACTGGCGCGCCCTCGTCTATCACGACGGCCCCGACGCGGAGTTCGAGACGATCGCGCGCGGCTTCGAGGATGAAGCGCCGGGGCGCATCCACCACGCCGCGACGCCGTCGCGCCACAACGACTACGGGCACTCGTTGCGCGAGATGGGATTGAAGGCCGTCCAGGCGCCCTACGTCCTCATCACGAACGACGACAACTACTACGTGCCGAAGGCGCTGGAATTCGTCGCCGAGGCGATCGCCGCGGAGCGGCCGGACGTCGTGCTGTTCGACATGGTGCACAGCCACCAGAACCCCGGCCTCCGCAAGGCGCCGTCGTATTCCTACTTCCCGACGGAATACAGCCGCAACAACATCGACATCGGCTGTGCCGTCGTGCGCACCGATCTCGCGCGCCGCGCCGGCTTCCGCGACAAGGGCTTCGCCGGCGACGCGACCTACTTCGAGGACATCGCGCGCGCCAAGGGCGGCCCGCTGCGCGTCGCGAAGATCCCGCGCGTCCTCTTCGTCCACAACTGATGCTCGTCCGCGGCCGCGGTGACGCCTGCGGCTCGACGACCGCAAAGGACCGGCCACACCGATGGACCTGAACCTGTGCGTGATGCAGCCTCTGGGCTACATCCATTCGATGGGGCTGCTCGACGCGGCGCTCTATTTCCGCTACCAGTTCGCGCGCTGCGGCGCGCGCGTCTCGCTGGCGAAGAATCGCCTGCGCCACGGCGCGACGAACCTCATCTTCGGCGCCCACCTCGGCGTGCCGCGCGAGATGCTCGAGGGCAACGACTGCGTCCTCGTCAACCTGGAGCAGACCGGGACGAACGGCGCGGCGATCGGCCCCGAGTACCTCGAACTGCTGCGCCGGCTGCCGGTCATCGACTACGACGCGGACAACCTCGCGGCCTACGGCGGCGGCGCGGGCCATGCACTCGTCTCGTTCGGCTTCGCGCCGTACCTGCGCGGCGAGCGCCTGCTTCCGCTGGAGCAGCGGCCGATCGACCTGTTGTTCTTCGGGTCGATCAACGAGCGCCGCCGCCGCCTGATCGAGCGGATCGAGCGTGCCGGCCGCCGCGTCGCGACGTTCGATGCCGCGGTGTACGGGCCGGAGCGCGATGCCTACGTGCGCCAGGCGAAGGCGGTCCTGAACTGCCATCACTACGACGCCGGCCGCTTCGAGCAGGTACGCGCGTTCCAGGTGCTGTCGCTCGGCACCGCGTTCGTCGCCGAACGCCTGCCCGCGACGCGTCCACCGGCGTCGTTCGACGATTGCGTGACGTGGTTCGCCGACGCGGAACTCGAGTCCTTCTTCGGCGGAAGTTTCGGCCAGCCGGCGTTCCTTCAGTCTGCCGCGGCCCAGGTCGATCGCTTCGTCGACGTCGATCCGCTCGCGCAATACGCCGCCGCGCTGTCGATGATCAGCGCGGTCGGCCGGACGTCACGCGGCACCGCCCGCGCGGCGCCGCGCAGCGCGACGCGGATCCACCTCGGCTGCGGAGCCGACTATCGCCCCGGCTGGTTCAATGTCGACCTCGAAGCGCGCCACGAACCCGACGCGCTCGTCGACTTCGGCGCCCCGATCGCGCTGCCGCTGCGGATCGACAGCACCACCTGCGGTCCGGTCGTGCTGGCGGAGCAGAGCGTCGAACTGATCCATGCCGGGGTCTTCGCGCTGCGCGCCGCCGATCTCACGGCGATGATGGGAAACTGCCTCGCGCTGTTGAAGCCGGGCGCAGCCCTCGTGATCGACCTGCCGTCAAGCCCGCCGGGAGCCGGTTGGATCCATCGCGACCAGGTGCGCATTCTCGGCGCGGAATCCTGGGGCCCGTACACCGATCGCTTCTGGGAGGCGGGCTGGTTCGACAGCCGCTTCGCGCTGCGCTCCACGACGCCGCTGGATGCGGCGCGCAAGCCGTGCGATCCGGCGCAGGCCCGCTCGCTGCGCCTCGTCTTCGAGAAGGTGGCCACGACGGTCTCCGAACGCATGACGGCGCGCACGCTGAGCGCGTCCTTCGGCGGGATGGCCGATCCGCTGGATCCGCTGCCCGTGGGCGCGGCATCGACGCCCACCGGGCCGCTGAACCTGCTGGACGCCGAGACCGCGCGCCGGTCCGGACTCTTCGTCTACGACGCCGACGGCGTGCGTTCGATGAAGTTCGGCAGCGACAGCCGGACGCGGCAGTCCGGAATCCTCCTCGCCGATCCGGACCGCATCGTGCTGGACTATCCGAAGCTGATGATGGCGGCGTTCTACGTCGATCCGCAGCCGCGCCGCGTTCTCGTCATCGGCCTCGGCGGCGGGACCCTGCCGCGCGCGGTGCATCGGCTCAGCCCGCAAGCGACGATCGATGTCGTCGAGATCGATCCGGACGTCGTGCAGGTCGCGCGCCGCTTCTTCGCGTTCGACCCGCCGGCCGGCACGACGATCCATGTCGACGACGGTCGCGCGTTCGTGCAACGGGCATCGCGGGAGGGGCGGCAATACGATCTCGTGATGCTGGATGCCTTCGTCGACGCCGATGTTCCGGCCCACATGCAGACCCGGGAGTTCCTGGTCGAGGTCGCCTCGATCCTGTCGCCCGCCGGGACGTTCGTCGTCAACACGTCCGGATCGAGCCGGACCTACGACCGCGAGACCGCGACTTACGCGAGCGTCTTCGGTCCGTTCCTGTCGCTGAAGAAGGCGATGCGCGTGATCCTGGCGCGGCGCGCCGACGCGCCGGTTCCGCACCTCGCTGCCAACGCGGAGATCCTCGAGCCGGCGCTGCGGCCGCTCGGCGTCGGTCGCGACTGGCTGCTGCCCCTCCTCGCGGTCGAGCCGCCGCCGCCGTCGGCGGCGCAGGTCCTGTTCGACCCGGCCTAGCGCCGGCGCGTGGCGTCGGGCCGGGTCCCTGCTGACACCCTCTCCCCCACCCCTCTCCCGCTTCGCGGGCGAGGGGAGTCACGGCGTCGCGCTTGGAGACGCCGTCCCCACGGCTGACGACGAGACTTCCCTCGCCCGCGAAGCGGGAGAGGGGTGGGGGAGAGGGTGTCCGCGGGGAAAGGGTGTCCGCAGGTAGAGGGTGTCAGCCGGGACAAGGTCGCTGCAGCTCGGCCGGGCGATGCGCCTTCCAGCGGCCGTCCTCCAGGACCTCGAAGGGCTGGAACTGGTCCTTGTAGCCCTGCTTGTCGCTGCCTTCGATCCAGTAGCCCGGGTAGTAGTACGCGAGCCCGGAGAGCCGCACCGCGGCGATCTGCCACAGGATGCTGTAGACGCCGAAGCTCGCGGACGGATCGTCCGGATCGAAGAAGCTGTAGATGAGCGACCAGCCGTCGTCCAGTTCGTCCACGACGCTCACCATCTTCAGTTCGCCGCGGTCGCGGAACTCCAGCATCCGCGACGACGTCGGTGTCGTCAGCAGCAGGTGACGGAACTGCGCCTCGTTGTCGAGGCCGTTGCCCGGGTGCCGCGCCCGCTGGTAGCGCAGGTAGAGCGCGAACTGCTCGTCGGACTCGATCATCGGCAGGCGATGCACGGTAAGGTGCGACAGCCGGCGCCAGATGTAGCGTTGCACGCGGGACGGCGCGAACCGCTCGACCGGCACGCGGACCGGGATGCAGGCGTTGCACCCGGCGCAGGCGGTCCGCAGCACGACGCTGCCATGGCGGCGGAATCCGGCGCGATTCAGCTCGCTGAAATCCGGTTTCGGCAGGCGCTCGTCGCGCGACGCGATGAGCCAGGTGATCTGCCGTGGCGGACGGTTCGCGCACGGTCCGCCGGGCGCGAGTTGCGCGCGCCGGATCCGTTCGCCGGTTGCAATCTGCTCGCGATTCATCGGGATTGCACCTCGATGGCCGGTTCGTCGGAAGACGCCGTCGGCGCGGGCGCGTCGACGGGCCGGGGCGAAACGCCGAGGGCCGCGAGCCAGCGCGCGGCCTGGTCCTCGGCCCAGTCGCCGGCGTGGACCCAGGCGCGCAGCCGGTCGCCGGCGCGGTGCGCCGCCGCGCGATCGCGGAGGCATGCCTGCAGCGCCGCGGTCCATGCCGTCGCGTCGGTGCCGGGACGGTGCGCCGGGACCTCGGCGTAGGCCGGATGCCCCGCGCACAGGATCGCGACGCCGGCAGCCGCGAACTCGCGCAGGTGCAGGTCGGTCCGGTCCTCATGCAGCGGATGCGCCGCCAGCGGTGCCACGACGACGTCGAGTTGCAACGCGGCGAGCCGTTCCGGTCGCGGTGCACCGGCGCCGCGGGCCGCGACGGCCGCGACAGCCTCGAGCTGCGCCGGGTCCAGCGGCGCGCCGGCGGCGGCATCGAACCAGTCGGCGGAACCCTGCGTCGCCGCGACCAGCGCGCGTACGAGTTCGCGGTCCGCAGCCGCGAGCGACTGCGCATCCCATCCGATCCGCAGCCGGGCGCCGGGTGGCCGGCGCGGCGCGACGTGGGCCCACGCGGACCGGCGCGGGCGGTCCGGGATCACGTGGACCTCGGTGAAGACGCCGCGCAGCTTCGCGGCCAGCGCCTCGGTCGGTACGACGATCGCGTCGATGCGTCGCGCGAGCCGCTGCAGGCGCGCGCGCGCCTCATGCGCGTGGTGCGCGTAGTGGTCGTAGGCGCCCGCCGAGGGCGGCGTCTCGTACAGCAAGGCGTCGAACGAGGCGACGCGGCGCAGGCCGGGGATCACGTCCCGCACCAGATCGAGCAGATCCAGGTGCACGTCGGCGCTCGGATGCTGGATCAGCAGCGCATCGGGCCGCAGTCGGACCAGCTCGACCGGCGTGGGAAGCCGTCCGGAACGCGGCGCGTAGGCACGCGCGCGCGCGGCGCCGGATGTCGCGATGACATGCGCGGCGCGGCGCGTCCGGTCGTCGTCGCCGCCCGTCGCCAGCGCGACGATGCGCGGGACCGGCGTCGCATCCGACGGGAAGAGGTCCGGAAAGTCGGTGTTCGGAAGCCGCGGATCGGCGGTCAACGGATCGCCGTGGCGTGCTCCCAACGGATCGCCCGCGATCTCGCACGCCCAGCGCTTCAGCAGCGTCCGACGCTCGCGGCGGTCGCGCTCGCGCGCCGGCGGCGGCAGTTCGGCGCTCCGCTCGGCCGCCGAGCGCGTCGAATGTCGAATGACGCGCGCGTAGGGGGTCCAGACGAGGCGCCGCCCGGCGCGGCGCAGCTTCAGGCACAGGTCGATGACATGGCCCGTGGTCGCCAGGTTCGCGGCGTCGAGCCCGCCGGACGCATCGAAGTCGGCGCGGCGCACCAGCAGCGCATGGCCCGACAAGGCCGTGACGTCCTGGTCCGCGGCGACGCGGTTCCACGGTCCGGCGTTTGCCGCCCGCTCGAAGCGCGACGCCGGTGCCGCGATGTCGAGCGGCCCGCCGGCCCCCAGAACGAGCCCGGCCTCCTGCACCAGGCCGGTCCGCGCACAGTCGATCCGGCAGCCGACGGCACCGACGTCGGGCCGGTGCGCGTGCGCAAGCATCACCTGCAGCCAGTCCGTCTCGACGATTTCGACATCCGCGGAAAGCAACAACAGGAACGGCGCCTCGGAGGCGCGGGCGCCGGCCATGAGCGCGCTCGCCGGATCCGCGATCGCGGGGTCGCGCAGGACCTGCAGTCGGGTGCCGTGGCGCATCCGCGCCGCGGCATAGGTCGCGAACGTCGTCGCCCGCACGCTGCCGTAGTCGACAACGACAAGATCGAGCCGGGCTCCGGTCGTCCGGTCGAGCAGCGAATCGATGCAGGCTTCCAGTCGCTCCGGTTCGTCGCGATGCGCAATGACGGCCGTCACCGCGGCGTCGCCGGGATGTCGATGCTGGACGCGGCAGGCTCCGGAAACGACGTCGTCGCTCACGGTCGCGGCGATGCCGCTTCGCCGCAGGTGGGCCGCCACGATGCGCCGCCGCGCCGGCGCCGCGACGCCTCGGACGGCGGCGGGCAGCGAGACGAGCGGCTCCGCGAGATGGCCGATCGCATCGGCGCCGGCCTGGTCGTGCAGCCGCCACAGCAGGTCGTAGGCGCGCGCGCCGTCGCCCGCGCCGTCGTTCCCGTGGTCGTCCTCGAAGGCGCCGCGGGTCGACGTGTCGCCGTCCGGTTCAACGAGGCGCAGCAGGGCGTCGCGGCGAAAGAAGGTCGTGCCACTGACATAGTCGACCGAACGCAGCAGGTCGAGGTTGAAGTCCGGCTTGAAGGTCGGTTGCCCGCGCGCGCCGTGCGCGTCGACCTCGTCGTGATCGCAGTAGACGGCCGCGTGGTGCGGGTGCTCGGCGGCATGCCGCGCCAGGTGCGCCAGCGCGTCGGGCGCCAGCCGCGCACCGGCCGGCAGCAGGGCGATCCAGTCTTCGCGGGCGGCCGCGACGAGGCGTTCGTGCGCCAGGGTTTCGGCGGCCGAACCGGAGGCGCCGCTCGCTTCCGTCCACGTGAACTGCGGCGACTCCGTGAAGATCGGATCGGGCTGCGCCTCCGGCGAGACGACGGCGAGACGCCAGCCGCTCGAGCGCAGCGCGGCGAGGCTGTCGACCGTGTCGGCGAGCAGCGGGAACTGTTCGCGCGTGACGCCGATGACGATCGCGCACGACGCCGCCGGCTGCCCGGGGCCGCCGGCCGGCGGCCGGCGGGCCGCGTCGCGCTGATTCAGGAATTCCTGGTAGGCGTGGCGGGCCGCCGTGGCATCCGGCGCGAGTTGCGCCAGGATCTCGAGGTCCTTCGTCGCCGGATCGAAGGAGGACACGCCCGCGGCCCCACCGTCCGCGGCCTCCGGCGCCTTCGCGAACGCCGGGGCGGGCGGCAACCGGACCGCGAACTCGACGGACGGACGGTAGCGACGATAGGCATCGGCCGGAAAGTACGCCGCGAGGGCATCGCGTCCGCGCGTGGCCGCCGCTTGCAGCGAGGCGGGCGTCAGGCCCTTCAGGAGTCCGGCGAGTCCGCGCAGGTCGTCCCAGTGAAGCACGGCGTCGCCGAGCGACGCGTAGGTCTCGTCGGGCGCATCCGACGACGGCCGGCGGCAAACCGCCGGGACGCCCGCGCCAAGGGCTTCGAGCGCGCTGTCGACCCGTCCTTTGCGCGGCGGATCGACATACAGGCTGGCTCCGACCTGCCGCAGGACGGTGGCGATGTCGTCGGCCGGCGGCGCGACGACGTGGAAGTTCGCGTGGCGCCCGACGCGCGCACGCAAGGTCTTCAACTGCTTCGCACTGAGCTCGCCGACATGGTAGTACGCGGCGACGCGCGGCAGCACGACGGCCAGGAAGTCGAGATAGTCGTTCGGCGAGGACGGATCGAAAAAGCAGGCCGCGTCCCCGAACGTCGCGGCGACCGGAGGCCAGGCGAGCGGCGTCGGAGCGGGGGTCGTTGACGCCGGCGCGGCCGGCGTCACGAACGCACCGCGCGGCGCCGGCACGTATAGGGCGTGGCGCACGCCCGCGCGCTGGCACGCGCGGCAGCGTGCCGGCAACGGGTCCAGGTGCAGCAGCGCATCGAGCGTGCCGCCCAAAGCGGCGTGCTGCGCGGCGTGCTGCGCGGCGTGGTGCACGAAGCTCCAGCGCTGCGCGGCGGGCTGCACGGCCGCGGCGGCCAGCGCGGCAACGTCCGGAAGCGGTCCCAGCAGCAGCGTCCGCGCGGGCCGGCAGGCCGCATGCAGGTCCAGCAGCGATGCCGCGCGATCGATCACCGCGTCGTCGAGGACCGCCGCCGCACGGTAGTCGTGTCGCACGGCGTCCCAGGCGGCCGCGGTCGTGGCCACGACGAGCGCGCGTCCGGCCGGCTCCGCTCGCGTCCATTCGCGCAGCGCGCCCAGCGCCCCGATGCCGTTGACGAGGTATAACGTCACGTCGCCGGCGGGCTGCTCCGGGCGAGCTCCGAATGCGGCGACGGCGGCGCGCCGGAGCAGGTCGTCGAACCAGCCGGCGTCGTCGCCCGGTGGCGCCGACGGCGGCAGCGCGGATGCCGTCGCGTCGAGCGCGCCGAGCAGGGCGTCATGCCGGCGCTGCAGCAGCAGCGTCTCGAAATGCTGGCGGGCGATGGGTGGCAGCATGCGGCGAGGGGAGGAAGTCGGGTGCCGGAAGAACGTGGGCGGGAGCGGTGCGTGACGAATCGGCCGGCGCGTCAGGCCGGGGTCGCGTGCGGTTCGGAGCGGGCGCGATGAGGGTCGGCATCATGCAGCCGTACTTCTTTCCGTACGTCGGCTACTTCCAGCTGATGGCGGCCGTCGACGTCTTCGTCCTGCACGACGACGTGCAGTTCATCAAGGCAGGCTGGGTCCACCGCAATCGGTTCCTGCTCAACGGCGAGGCGGCGTGGTTCGGGCTGCAGCTCGCGCAGGGGCCGTCGACCGCGCTGATCCGCGAGCGCGAGATCGCGCCGAGCTTCGACGCGACGCAGCTCGTGCGCCGGATCGCCGCGGCCTACCACCGCGCGCCGGAGCGCGACGCGGCGCTGCAGCTGCTGCAGGACGTGCTGGCGGCCGGCGATCGCGGGCTCGCGGACGTCAACGAGCGCGGCCTGCGGCGCGTCGGCGAATTCCTGCGGATCGCGACGCCGATCGTGCGCTCGTCGTCGCTGCAGCTGGACCCGGAACTGCGCGCGCAGGCGCGCGTGATCGAGATCGTCCGCCGGATGCGCGGCGACACGTACGTCAATCCGATCGGCGGCCTCGAGCTGTACGACGAGGCGGCATTCGCGGAAGCCGGCCAGCAGCTGCGGTTTCATCGCTGCGGCGAGGTCGCGTACCCGCAGTTCGGCTCGACGTTCGTGCCGAGCCTGTCGATCCTCGACGTCCTGATGTTCAATGCGCCGGCATCGGTCGCGGCGATGCTTCGCCAGTGCCGCATCGACACGCCGGCCGCGATGCGGCCCGCGGGCGACGCCTGAGGCGGACGCGCGGCGCGCCCGCCGCGGCGGTTGCCGGCGTTCACGAGACCGGCTGCGCCAGTGCGCGGCGCAGGTCGCCCGCCCGCGCCGGAACCGACGCGATCAGCGCGACGATCTTGTCCACGTCGTCCGGTTCGACGAGTGCACCGATCGGAAACTGGATCAGCGTGCGGCACAGCAGGTCGGTCGCCGGCAGGCGGTCGCGGTACTGCGGCAACTGCGTGTCGTACGGGATGCTGCGGTGCGTCCCGGGATGGAAGTAGCGCCGCACGTTGAGGTTCTCCGCCTTCAGCGTTCGCGCCAGCTCGTCGCGTCCGAGGCCGAGGCGCGCCTCGTCGACGCGGCAGACGACGTACTGGTAGTTCGTCCGGTCGACGCCGTCGGCCTCGACGACCTCGATCCCCGCGATTCCCCGCAGCTTCTCGCGATAGCGCTCGTAGAGCCGGCGGTTGTGGTCGCGATTGGCCTCGAAATCCTCGAGGCTCATCAGCCCGACGGCGGCCTGCGCCTCGGAGAAGCGGCCGTTGAGCGTCGCCGGCACGCGGGCCGGCGCGTCGATCCCGTAGCTGCTGCGCATGCTGCGAAGGCGCGCGGCGACATCGTCGTAGTTCGTGCAGACGCAGCCGCCTTCGGTCGCGTTCAGGACCTTCGTGGCATGGAACGAGAAGACCTCGAGCGCGCCGAAGCCGCCGAGCGGCTTGCCGCCGACGCTGCAGCCGAAGCCGTGGGCGGAATCGAAGTAGACCGGGATGCCGTGGCGCTCGGCGAGACGCTCGAGGCCGACGGGGTCGCAGGCGCCGCCCCACAGGTTCACGCCCAGGATGGCGCTGACGTCGTCGTCGATCAGCGGCTCGACGAGTTCCGGCGTCATCAGGCACGTCCGCGGGTCGACGTCGCAGAAGACCGGCTCCAGGCCGGCCCAGGTCAGCGACTGCGCCGAGGCCAGGAACGTGAACGACGGGACGATCACCTTCCCGCGCAATTGCAGCGCGAGCGCGGCGATGATGAGGCCGATCGTCGCGTTCGTGACGCATATCGCGTGCCGCACGCCCAGCTTGTCGGCGAGCCGGCGCTCGAACTCCGCGATCAGCGGCCCATGGTTCGTGTAGTAGCCGCGCTCGAAGATGCCTCGCATCGACTGTTCGTAGCGCTCGAGCGACGGGAAATACAGCTGGCCGACCGGCAGCATCGCGTCGAAGGCCGGTGGCCCGCCGAGCAGCGCGAAGCGGTGCGCGGCGGCGCCGAGCGGCGATGGCGGCTGCTGCGCGACAGTGCGATTCATGGTCAGGTCTCCGGGGTTCATGATGGCGCTCGTCCGGACGCGGTGGCGCCCGCCTGCCGCTCGCGGATGGCGGCGCCGTGGCGCTGCAGGAAGGCGAGCAGGTCGCCGAGCACGTCGACCTCCGCGGCGCCGACGGCTTCTCCGCACGGCAGCAGCAGGAATCGCTGCGCGAGCCGCTCGGTGCCATCGAGCGGCGCCTTGGGCGGCGCGGCGTCGGTCTTCACCGTATGCAGCGCCGGCGCGTAGTACGGGCGCGCGATGGCGCGCTCGGCATGCAGCAGCGCGATCGTGTCGGCGCGCGCGAGCGGCCAGTCGTCCAGGAGCTCGACGACGACATTCTTGTAGGTGCAGCGCTCGCTCTCGTCGAATTCCAGCAGGCGCACGCCCGGGACTCCCGCGAGCCGGCGCTTGAAGTGCAGGTAGCGCTCGCGGTTGCGCTCGAGCTGCTCGCCGACCTCGTCGAGGCAGGCGAGCGCCATCGCGGCGTGGACTTCATTGAGCTTCGTGTTGATGCCGAACGCCTCCGCGTTGTCCTGGCCGCGGAAGCCGAAGCCGCGAACGACGGCGAGATGGCGCGCCAGGTCACCGTCGTTCGTCGTCACGTAGCCGCCCTCGAAGCCGTTGATCAGCTTGCTCGCGTGCATCGAGAAGCACTCGGCGTCGCCGAAGGCGCCGATCGGCTGCCGGTTCCAGGTCTCGCCGACGGACTCGACCGAATCGAAGACGATCGGCAGCCGATGCCGCCGGGCCACATCGACGAGTTCACCGACGGGGCAGCGATTGACGATCGGGTGGATCCCGAGGATCGCGGCGGTGTCGCCGTCGATCAACGGCTCGACGGTCGCCGCCGTCATCGCGAGCGACGCCGGGTCGACTTCGCAGTAGCTCGGCACCAGTCCGGCCCAGTAGGCGATGTCCGCGAGCTTGCGGTACGTGAGCGAGGGCATGACCACGTGGCGCCGGCCCGGTAGCGCGAGCGCCTTCAGCGCCAGCGCAACGGCCCAGAAGCCGCCCGACATCGCCACGCAGTGCGCGACGCCGTGCCACGCCGCGAGGCGCGACTCCAGCAGGCGCACGAGCGGTCCGTCGTTCGTGTAGCGGCGTTCATGGATGAAGATCTTCGAGTAGTTCATGAACGCCTCGAAGCGGGGCCGCACCAGGTTCGAGGTCGACAGCGCGCGGTCGAAGGCGGGGCGTCCGCCGAAGAGCGCGAGGTCGTCGGGCGCCGCCTTGTCGAAGCGGCGGACGGTTGCCGGGCGGGTGAAATCGATCGCGTCCATGTCGGGGTCCGTGTGCGGGCGTCGGTGCCGGTGCGCTTCTCGGGTGGAGTTCGCCGCAGCGCTGCGCCGTCGGTTCAGGCGGCGACCGGCAGGCGCCGCGCCGCGAAGCGGATATCGGCGAGGTCGAGCAGTTCGAGGAACCGCCCGTCGTAATGGGCGGATGTGCCGGGCCGGCCGCCGAGCTCCAGGAATTCCGCCAGCTCGGGATAGCGGTCGGCGTGGCGACGGTATTCGGCGGCGAGCAGCTGCATGCCGCTCGCGTACTGCGTCGGCGTCAGCCGGCCGCCGTCGACGGCGAGCCGCATCAGCGTTTCCCACTCGTAGCGGCCGGCGGGAAAGAACGGGTTGTCGCGCGCCGAGGTCTGCCCGGCGTGCTGGCGGAACGCGGAGCCGTGGAAGCCGAGCCCGACGACGCGGTCGCCGTGCTCGAAGAAGTTGCGATAGAGCGCGACGTCGGTCAGGAAACGCATCGGGCGCCCGCCGGCGCCGAAAGGCAGCGGGAAGCGCGCGAGCGCGGCCGCCTCGAAGAGCACGTTGCTCGGTTCGCCGATGAAGTTCATCACGCGCGCGACGCCCTCGACGTAGAACCGCTCCGGCGTGATCTCCGCCACCTGGCCGGCAGGAACCGCGAGCGGCGACGACAGCGTGCGACCCGCTTCGTCGACGAAGCGCCGGCCGTGGAACGCGAGGCGCGCACCGGTCGATTCCGCGGTCTTCACGAGCAGCTCGACCGAGCGCGGCATGAGGTAGTCGTCGTCGAACAGGAACTTGACGTACTTGCCGCGCGCCTGCCGCAGCAGGTGGTCGCGATTGGCGCCGTGGATGCCGCGCTCCGGGTTGCGCAGGTAGCGGATGCGCGGGTCCTCCCATTTGCCGACGACGCGCGCGACGTCGTCGCCGTGCGAGTCGTCGCTGACGACGATTTCCGTGTCGGCCAACGTCTGCGCCAGCGCGCTGGCGATGCAGACGTCGAGGTATTCCGGGCGGAATGCCGGAATCAGGATGGAAACCGTGGGCATCGGCTCTTGGAGAAGAGGAAGAAGGGTTCGCGCGGATTGCAGCCCCAGTGGCGCGCATCGAAGCGGGGCAGGGCCTCGTCGTGCGGAACCAGGCGTCCCTGCAGGCCGGCGCCCAGGAAAAGGTCGACGATGTCGGCGCCGAACAGGCGCACGTGGTCTTCCTGGCCGAAGAACAGCCGCGAGGCCTCCGGCGACGAGGCGCCCTCGAGCTCGAAGGTCCGCAGCAGGCGCGGCGCGTAAGGCGTCTGCGCGACGAGCCAGCCGTCGTCGGCCAGGCAGCGAGCCATTTCGGCGACGGCACGCTGCGGCGTCGCGACATGCTCCAGCACGTGGTTGCAGACGATGAGGTGGAAGTGTCCGTCGTCGAACGGCAGCGCCTCGACGTCGATCTTCCGGTGCCCCGGCCGGCGCGGCTGCAGGTCGCCGGCCACGTACGACGCGCCGGCCAGTTCGCGCAGGCGCGGCTCGATGGCCGGCTCGGGTGCCACGTGCAGGATCGCCCGGCCGCGCGATTCGTCGAGGATCCCGCTCACGGCCATGTAGAGCCACAGGTGGCGCTCGCGATCATTGCACTGGCACGACGGGCAGAGGTAGTTCTCCAGGTCGGAGCCGACGCCGCCGATCGCCCGCGTGAACGGACTCTGGCGCGAACGCTGCGGGTGCGGGATCCAGGATTCGACCTGCTGCTCGCACAAGGGACATCGGGGCATGTTCGGGCGACCTCGCTCAGTGGACCGCGGCGGGCGCCGCTTCGGGCGTGCCGCCGGTCGGCACGGCGGTTGGGTTCGCGGCGGCCGGCAGGTCAGACGCCGGCAGGTCAGACGCCGGCAGGTCAGACGCCGGCAGGTGCGCGGGCGGCTGGCCGGCATCGAGCTGCGCGATCATCCGCAGGTAGAGATCCTCGATGTCGCGCGTGTAGCGCGCACTGTCGAAGAGCGGGCAGCCGTCACGCGCCGCCAGCAGGCGTTGGCGCAGCGCGCCCAGGCGCCGCGGATCGCGCGCGAGCGCGAGCGCGGTCGACTCGTAGGCCTCGAGGTCGCGCGCGACCAGTTCCGGCAGCCCCGCGGCGTGCACCAGGCTTGCCGCGACGCGCGAGGCGAACGTCTCGCCCGGCGTCGTCAACACCGGCACGCCGGCCCACAACGCGTCGCTCGCCGTCGTATGCGCGTTGCAGGGGAGGTTGTCGAGCACGAGATCCGCCAGCTGCAGCCGCGCGAGGTGATCCTCAAGCGGCATCTGCGTCGCCCAGACCAGCCGGTCGCGGGAGACGCCGTGGCGTTCCGCCTCCAGGCTGAGGTTCCTGCGTGCCTGCGGATTGGTCTGGAAGAGCCACAGCACCGATCCGTCGACCGCCGCGACGAGCCGGCACCAGAGCGCGAAGAACTCCGGCCGGATCTTGAACGAGGCGTTGAAGCTGCAGAAGATGAATCCGGTCTCCGGCAGCCCGCATTCCGCGCGCGTCCTCGCGCGGCCGATCGGCCGCTGGCGGTCGTTCGGCTGGTAGCAGACCGGCATCTGCGCGATCTTCTCGTCGTAGCCGTCGGCGTGCGCCACCGGCGTGACGATCGGATCGCCGATGATGTAGTCGTAGCAGGACGCGCCGAGCGTGCCCGGAAAGCCGAGGTAGTTGACCTGCACCGGCGCCGGGCGGAGCGCGAAGACCGCGTTGCGGGCCTCGAGCGTATAGCCCTTGAGATCGAACAGGATGTCGATCCCGTCGGCGCGCATGCGCTCGGCGGTTCCGCGCTCCGACAGGCCCTGGACATCGATGAAATGGTCGACCGCGGCGCGGCAGCGCTGCCGCATCGCGGATTCGTCCGGCGGTCCGTACGAATAGGCGAAGACCTCGAAGCGCTGGCGGTCGTGCCGCTCGAGGAGCTCGACGAGCAGGTAGCCGGTCGCGTGCTCCTGGAACTCGCTGGAGTAGTAGCCGAGGCGGATCCGGCGCCCGGGCTCGCGCCGCGGCGGCGGCGCGAGCGGCGTGACGTTGCCGAACATCAGGCGCGCGTGCGACCGCGACGCCGCGAGCTGCTGCAGCCGCGTCGAGGGCATCGTCAGGTAGTGGAACGGAACCGGCTGGCGCTCCGGCTTGCGCGCGAGCTGGGCCTGCAGCTCGTCGAAGTCCGCCTGCATCAGGTCCCAGCGGCACGCCTGCTGCGCCTGGAAGGTCATCGCGGAGCGCAGCTCGGCGACGCTGCCGCCGGTCAGGATCGCCGTGAGGTAGCACTCGCGCGCCTCTTCGTGCATCTTCAGGCGCTCGAACACGTTGCCGAGCTGGACGTGGGCCGGCATGAAGTTCGGCTGCAGCCGGAGCGCGTTCATGTAGGCGCCGACGGCTTCCTGCATGCGACCGAGCAGGCGCAGCGCTTCGCCCTGCGCGAAGAAGAGGTTCTGGTCCTGGATCTTGTCCGGATCCAGTTCGGCGGCCAGCGCGGCGGCCTCGGCGTAGCGGTGCGCGCCGTTCAGGCAGCGGATCGCGATCGAGACGCCGACGGCATGCGTGGGAGCCAGCTTCACCCCGCGGAGCGCGGCGTCGGCGGCCGCGTCGGCGGCGCCGAGCTTGACGCGGGCGTGCGCCAGGTTCAGCCAGTAGACCGCATCGTCCGGGCGGGCGCCGATCGCCTGCTCGAACGCCGCCTCCGCGTCATGCCAGCGGCTGTCCGCCGCGGCCGCCAGCCCGCGCTTGTAGGCCGCGTCCGCCGTGGATCCGGCGCCGTGCCGACCCGCCTTCGGCGAGCCGGTGGCGCGCGCGAGCTTCTGCATCGTCGCTGCTACCCCGCATCATGATTCTGTTGGTTTGCGGGCAATCTAGCCAAGCGCGGCGACGCCGGGCCGCCGATAAGACCGCGGAAGCCCGGCCATTTCGATGCCGCGCCCGCCGGCGGCCGGGGCGAGGAGAATTGGGCCGCCCGGGCCCGGCAATTCGAGGCTTGCCGGCGACGCCCGGCGTGTCTAATCGTCCGCAAGCGGCCGGCTCGACCCGCCGGCATCCCGGCTTCCGCCGGCTGGTTGGCCCGACGATCCGCGGGCTGCACATCAAGGACCGCCACGCTCCCGATGCAATTCGACGCCGCCGTCGCCATCGTCACCGTCTGCCGCGACAGCCTGTTGCGCGCCGTCGATTCGGTTTTCGCTCAGTCGTTCGCCGGTCGCGTCCAGGTGCTGGTCGGCGTCGACGTCGATCCGGGCGGCCGCTCGCAGGCGCTCTACGATCAGCTCGTGGCGCGCTGCCCGGCGAACAGGACGCTCACCTGGCTCAACCTCGGCTATTCGACGTCGCAGCGCCACGGCGGCGTGCATGCGTCGCACTACGGCGGCTCGCTGCGGACCATCTTGAGCTTCTGCGCGGCATCGGCCCGCGTCGCCTACCTCGATGACGACGACTGGTGGGCGCCCGACCACCTGGACGCGATCGTCCGCGCGATCGACGGGCGCAAGTGGGCCTATTCGCTGTGCTGGTACGCGGATCCGGACCGCGCGACGGCGCTGTGCGAGGACGGCATCGAGAGCGTCGGTCCGGGACTCGGGATCTATGCCGAGCGGTTCGGCGGCTTCGTCCGGCCGTCGGCGCTGATGATCGACAAGGTCGCGCTGCCCGACGCCCTGCCGCTCTGGAGCATGGCGCCGTTTTCCGGCGGCGACGGCGAGGACCGGCTCGTGTTCGAGCGCCTGCGGCGCGAACCGGCGCACGGCGCGACGGGCCGCCTGACCGTCTATGCGGCGCTGGATCCGCGTGACGACAACCATGCGGTGCGGCGCGCCTACATCGAATCGCGCGGCGTCGCCATGCCGGCCATCGCCAAGCCGGATTCGACGCGCGCGCGGCGCGCAGCGGGCTGACGCGGCGCGACCACCCCTGGGGGAACCGACCCATGCAGACGACGCCATTTCCCGAGGCCGAGTCGCCGGAACTGGAGCGCTACATGCTCTATTCGCGGCTGGAGATCGTCGCGCTGCTGGAGCAGCTGCGCGACGAGGGCACGCCGGTGACCGCCTACTACGGTCGCGAAAGCGACTTCGCGGTGACGATCGTGCTGCAGGTCAAGCCGCGCTTCGAGGAACTCGTGCTCGACGGCGTCAGCGACCCGGCGGCGCAGCGCCGCCTGCTGGCGGCGGAGCACCTCACGTTCGTCGCCTTTGTCGCCAACATCAAGCTGCAGTTCAGCGCCGAGCGCGCCGAGGCCGTCGCCTGCGACGGGCGCCCGGCCTTCCGCGTCCGCCTGCCGGACCAGGTGCTGCGCCTGCAGCGGCGCGACAGTTTCCGCGTCCGCACGCCGCTCACGAAGCCGGCGACGGTCCTCGTGCCGAGCGCCCCGGGGTCGAACGAATACGAGTCGCTGCGGGTGATCGACTTGAGCGTCGGCGGCATGGCCGTTCTCAGCTCGCCGCAGCGCTTCCGGCTCGAGGTCGATTCGGAAGTCGAGAACTGCTTCCTCGATCTGCCGGGCGTCGGCTCGGTGCCGATCGCGATGCTCGTTCGCAACTCGCGGGGACGGCAGCACGGCGACGAGTCGCCGCAGTGCTTCGGCTGCCAGTTCACCGACTTGAGCCCGCAGGGCCGGCTGATGCTGCAGCGCTACGTCAACAAGGTCGACGCCGACCAGCGCCGGGTCGCGAACGCGCCGCGCAACGTGACGGCGTAGGCCTCGAGTTCGTTCGCCGCGTTCGCGGCGAAGCGGTCAAGGGGCGTGCAGACCGGCGGGGGAGCCCCGCAAGCTATCGCCGACGCGCCCCTTGCGACCAGTTCGGACCGAAACTCCGTGGCGTCCGCAGCTCCGGCGCCGCGCTGGGAAACATCTCCTTCCACGCCGCCTCGTACTGCGCGCCGCTGCCGATCCAGGCCACGGTGCCGACCGACAGCGCCGCCGTGTAGATCGCGGCGACGCACTCGCCGACACTCTCGCCGCAGCGGATCCGTACCGCCGACAGCAGGTGCAGGTGGCCTTCGACGAAGCGGCGGTCGACGACGCGCATCCGGTTCAGGTAGGGCAGCAGCGATTCCGGCAATCCGGCAATGCCGCGCCGCCCCTGGCGCCGACGGGTCGACGTGTCCTCGAACCACACGAAGAGCTCGCCGCCGTTCTGGACCTCGTGCGTGCCGGCATCCTGCGATCCGCGGCTGGCCACTTCCTCGACCGGCCGGGTGGCGAATTCCGCCAGCCGCCGCACCAGTTCAATACGCGTCATCTCTTTCCCCCGCTGGGCCATGCACCGCGCAAGCCCTACGAGGCTTCATTCGGAACCGATGCCCTGTTCTTGAGCGGCGGGCGGCGTTGACGGGGCAATTCCGCCTTTCGCAACCCCATCGACGCGCCGCCGCGTGGCCCTAAAGAACCGTGTGCCGATGCCGATATTCCCCGGTTCGAGCCCGCGGTCCCTTGCCAATAATCGGTGCCGAATCCCGGCATTCCGGCCGGGAACGAGGCTGCCGGCGCTTGCCGGCGGAAATGCCGGCAGGACCGCATGGCCGAGGAATCCGGACAAGAAAGAACCATCGAGCCGTCAGCCAAGCGGCTCGCCGATGCGCGCAGCAAGGGCAATGTCGCCCGCTCGCGCTACCTGTCGCACGGGCTGATGCTCGGCGCCGCGGCGGCGCTGCTCTTCGCGCTCGGCGCGTCGCTGCGCGACGCCGCCACGCAATGGCTGGTCCACGGACTGACGTTTGACGCGGCCGCGGCGGCGAATCCGGCGGCGATGGGCGACCGCCTGATGCGCGCCGTGATGGCGGCCATGACCTCGCTGGTCCCGGTGTTCGCCGTGTTGTGCGTCGCCGCCGCGATCGGGCCGGTGGCGATGGGCGGATTGATGTTCAACCTCGACGTCGTGGCGCCGGATGCCGAGCGCCTCAATCCGATGACCGGGTTCGGGCGGCTGTTCTCCGCCAACGGGATGATCGAGCTCGGCAAGGCGATCGTCGTCGTCGCGGTCCTCGGCAGCGTCGCGGTGTCGCTCGTCCGCAGCCGCATCGAACGCTTCGCGGCCCTGGCGTCGTCCTCGTCGCTGCCGGCGGCCCTGGGTGAAGCCGGTGACCTGCTGCTCACCGCGATCGCCGCGATGGTCGGCGTCGTCGCGCTGCTCGCCGCGATCGAGGCCCCCCTGCAGTGGTGGCGCTACCGCAAGCAGCTGATGATGACGCCGGAGGAGGCGAAGCGGGAGGCCAAGGACGCGGAGGGCGATCCGCGGATCAAGGGCCGCATCCGCAACGCGATGCGCGCGATGGCCCGCAAGCGGATGATGGCCGCGGTGCCGAAGGCCGACGTCGTCGTGACGAACCCGCAGCACTTCGCCGTCGCGTTGAAATACCTGGAACAGCGCCACGTCGCGCCGGTCGTCGTCGCCAAGGGGCACGATGCGGTGGCCGAGACGATCAAGGCGCTGGCGCGCGAGCACGGCGTGCCGCGCCTCGAGGCGCCGCCGCTCGCCCGCGCGCTGTACCGGCACGCGGAAATCAACGAACCCATTCCCGCCGCGCTCTACACCGCGGTCGCCCAGGTTCTCGCCTACGTGCACCAGCTGCGCCGCTACGCGGCGGGCGCCGGGCCGCGGCCGGTCGAGCCGCGCGACATCGAGGTGCCGGACGGCATGGACCCGCTGCAGCCGCGCGCCACCGCCTGAGCCCTGAAGGACCGCCACGATGGCCGCCGCCACCCTCCTCGACCACCCGCTGGTGCAGGCCGTGCCATGGCGCGCGCTGGCCGTGCCGCTGCTGGTGTTCCTGATGCTGGCGATGATGATCCTGCCGTTGCCGCCGTTCATCCTGGACCTGCTGTTCACGTTCAACATCGCGATCGCGCTCATCACGCTGATGATCGCGTCCTACACGCGCCGGGTCCTGGAGTTCTCGGTCTTCCCGACGGTCCTGCTGCTCACGACGCTGATGCGCCTGTCGCTCAACGTCGCCTCGACGCGCGCGGTGCTCGTCAACGGCCACACCGGCGGCGCCGCGGCCGGCCGCGTCATCGAGGCGTTCGGCCACTTCGTGATCGGCGGCAACTTCGCCGTCGGCCTCGTCGTGTTCGCGATCCTGATCGTCATCAACTTCTCGGTCGTCACGAAGGGCGCGGGCCGGATTGCCGAGGTCGCCGCGCGCTTCACCCTCGACGCGATGCCGGGCAAGCAGATGGCGATCGACGCCGACATGAACGCCGGCCTGATCGACGACAAGGAGGCGAAGCGGCGCCGCGGCGAGCTGGCGCAGGAGGCCGACTTCTTCGGCGCGATGGACGGCGCGAGCAAGTTCGTCCGCGGCGACGCCTTCGCCGGCGTGCTGATCCTCTTCATCAACGTCATCGGCGGCTTCGCGGTCGGCGTCCTGCAGCACGGGATGCCGATCATCAACGCCGTCGACAACTACGTGCTGCTGACGATCGGCGACGGCCTGGTCGCGCAGATCCCGTCGCTCGTCATCTCGATCGCCGCCGGCCTGATGGTCGCGCGCGTGGGCGAGGACGAGAGCGACCTCAGCCACGAACTGCTGCAGCAGATGTTCGCGATCCCGCGGGCCCTCGGCGTCACCGCGGGCATCCTGGCGATCCTCGGCGTCGTGCCGGGCATGCCGTCGTTCGTCTTCCTGCTGCTGGCGGCAGGCTGCGGCTACGGCGCCTGGTTCCTGCGCCAGCGGGAGCAGGCGGCGAAGGCGCAGGCCGCGGCGCCGGCGGTCGAGACGGTGGCGCCGCCGCAGGAAGCGAGCTGGGACGACGTCGTGCCGGTCGACGTGCTCGGGCTGGAGGTGGGCTACCGGCTGATTACGCTGGTCGACAAGGCGCAGGACGGCGAACTGCTGAAGCGGATCAAGGCGATCCGGCGCAAGTTCGCGCAGGACATCGGCTTCCTTCCGCCGGCCGTTCACATCCGCGACAACCTCGAACTGAAGCCGAGCCAGTACCGCGTGATGCTGAAGGGGGTCGTCGTCGGCGAAGGCGAAGGCTTCAACGGGATGTGGCTCGCGATCAATCCCGGGGGCGTGACGCAGACGCTGCCCGGCACGCCGACGCAGGATCCGGCCTTCGGGCTGCCGGCCGTCTGGATCGACGCCCGGTCGCGCGAGCAGGCGCAGGTCCTGGGCTACACGGTCGTCGACTGCGCGACCGTGATCGCGACCCACATCAACCACCTGCTGCTGTCCAACGCCGGCCAGCTGCTCGGCCGCGCGGAGACCCAGGCCCTGCTCGACCATGTCGGCCGCACGCAGCCGAAGCTCGTCGACGACCTGGTGCCGAAGCTGATACCGCTCGGCACGCTGCAGCGCGTGCTGTCGAGCCTGCTGGAGGACGGCATCCACATCCGCGACATGCGCACGATCGTCGAGACGCTCGCGGACCATGCGGCACGAACGACGGATGCCGCGGAACTGACGACGCACGTCCGCGCGGCGCTGCGGGCCTCGATCGCGCAGACGCTGTTCGGCACGGCGCGCGAGCTGCAGGTCATCGCGCTGGACCCGGAACTCGAGCGCGTCCTGGCGCAGTCGATCGCGAATGGCGGCGACGCGCCGGCGATCGAACCGGGCCTCGTGGACCTGCTGCAGCGGGGCGCGGCGCAGGCCATGCAGCGGCAGGAACAGATGGGGCTGGCGCCGACGCTGCTGGTTCCCGACCGGCTGCGGCTCGCGCTGACGAAGCTGCTGCGGCGCGCGGCGCCGCGGATGCGCGTGCTCGGCCACTCCGAAGTGCCGGACACGAGCTCGATCCGCGTCAGCTCCGTCGTGGGCGGAGCGGGAGCGCAGGGATGATACGGCGGCGTCGCCCGGGCACGCCGCCCGACGCGAGGACGGCGTCGCGACCGATTGATTTAGCAGGGGAGCACTGACGTGGGCTTCAAGCGATTCCTGGCACCGACGGCACGGATGGCGATGGACGCCGTTCGCCGCGAACTCGGCGGCGACGCCGTCATCCTGGCGAACCGGCGTCTCGGCAACCAGGTCGAGATCCTCGCCGCGGCGCCGCATGCGGTCGAGGCCATCGTCGAGGGCGAGGTCGCGGTCGCGCCGTCGCGGTTCGACTCCGTCCGGGAAGGAGCGGCGATGTACGCGTCGGTCGCGACGACCCCGGAGGAGGCCGACGAGGACGTCCGCCCGTGGACGCCGCCGCAGTGGAAAGGGGCCAGCGTGCGCTTCGGAAACAGCAACGCGCGCCCGGCCGCGCGACGTGCGCTTCAAGGGGCGGCCGGGGAGCCGTCCGACGCACTTGCGGCCGCGACGCCGCGCGACGGCGCCGCGCCGGCCGCTTCGTCCGCACCGATCGCGACGACGTCGGCACGAACCGCGGCGCCGCGCGGGGTCGCGAAGCCGCAGACCGCAAGGGGTGCAGAAGCCGGGCGCCCGGCTCCCGCCGTGGCCGGCAGGGCGGACCCGGCGCCGCGGGCGCCGTCGACGGACGCTCCTCCGGCGGTCTTCAGGCGGCGTCCGTCGCGCCTGATGTACGACGTCGACGAAGGCCCGCGTGCCGTGGACGCCTTGCCGGCGGAACCCGCCGCGGCCGGAGAGCTTGCCGCGGCGGCCGCCGCAGCGACGCCCGCGGCGACGACCCATCCGACGAGCACGCTGGCCGACGACCCGCGGGTGATCGCCGAACTGCAGGCGTTGCGCAACGCGTTCAACCAGCAGTTGGCGGCGCTGGGCTCAAGCCTTGCCACGACGCTGGCCGCCGCCGCGCGGGGGCCGGCCGCCGTGCCGGCCGACCGACCCGCCGCGACCGCCGCGACGGTCGCGCCGCCGTCGAATACCGCGGCCGCCGCCGCGCCGACGAACGTCGCGACGGTGCATGTGCTGATTCGCCTGCTGACCTGCGGCTTTTCGGCGGCCTTGGCGCGCTATATCGCGCAGCGCGCGCCGCAGGGCGTGGGGCTCGCCGACGTCGATGCCTGGTTGCAGCAGGCCATCGCGGCGAACGTCAAGTGCGCCGATCCGACGCCCGAACTGCTGGATGCCGGCGGCGCCATCGCGCTGATCGGGCCGACCGGCGTCGGCAAGACGACGACGCTTGCCAAGCTCGCGGCGCGCTTCGCGGTGCGCCACGGCGCGGCGAACCTCGGCCTCGTGACGCTCGATTCGTATCGGGTCGGCGCGCACGAGCAGTTGCGGACCTACGGCCGCATCCTCGGCGCGCCCGTGCAGATCGCGCACGACGCCGCGACGCTGGCGGAGATCCTGGTCGCGATGAAGGGCAAGAAGCTGGTGCTGATCGATACCTGCGGGGTATCGCAGCGCGACGATCGCGTCGGCGAGACGCTGGCGATGCTGGATGCGGCGCGGTTCGGCGATCGTGCGCCGCGTCGCCTGCTGCTGCTCAATGCCGCGCTCCACGTCGAGACGCTGGAAGACGTGGCGCGCGCCTGGCGCGCCGCCGACGCGGCCGGCGCCATCCTGACCAAGATCGACGAGGCCGCGCGGTGCGGCGCCGCGCTCGACTGCGTGATGCGGCACCAGCTGCGGGTCCTCGGCCTGACCAACGGCCAGCGGGTACCGGAGGACTGGCATGCCGCAAACGCCCCGATGCTGGCGCACGTTGCGCTGAAGCCGATCCACGAACGGTTCGGCCTCGAAGCGGCGGAGGCCAACGCGATCGCCGCCGCGGCGGTTCGTCAGCGTCGTGATGCCTGAGCCGATGCCCGAGACGTCACCCGGCGGGTACGGCGCGCGGCCCGCGGTCGCCGCCGACCAGGCCGCGACGCTGCGGCGCCTCTTCGGCGGCACCGGGCCCCGGATGCTTCCGATCGTCATACCGGGCAGCGTCGACGACGATCGGGTCGGGCTGCTGGCGGGATTCGCCGCGGCCGTCGCGCGGCAGCAGGGCACGACGCTGGCGCTGGATGCGGCGCGGCTGCATCTCGCGTCGTCGCTCGGCGTCTCGTTGCGGCGCGACCTCGCCGACGTGCTCGCGCGCCACGCGTCGCTCGATGCGGCGCTGGCACCGGCGGCACCGCGCCTCGCGGTCGCCTCGGCGGCGCGGGCGCTCGCCGGCGGCGCCGCCGGCCCGGCGCCGCGCCTTGATCGCGTGCTGGCTGGCGCGGGCATCGATGCCGCGCGCTACGACTGGATTCTCGCTTTCATCGGGATCCGCGCCCTCGCGTGCCTGCGCGGCCTGCCGTCGTCGCACGCGGACGACGGCGAAGTGCTGGTCGCCGTGCGGCCGACCGCGCGCAGCCTCGACGCCGCGCTGGCGGTCGTGCGCGCGGGCCAGGCCGCCGCGGACATGCGGGTATTTCGGCTGCTTTTCCTGGGTATGGATCGCAGCGCTGCCGGTACGCTCTTCGAGCGAATGGCCGCGTTGCGGCCGGGTGGACGGCATGTCGAGCTTCGATTCGGCGGCGTGCTCAACGGCCCGGCAGGGGCGGAACGAGTCGCCGCGGCAGCATGCGGCTGGGACCTGACGCGCATCGCCGCCACGGGCGCGGGCGCGGACCTGGAGATGGTGAGTTGAAGAACGACGCTTTCGTCTACAACGCGCGCGGCACGGTGCAGCGGGAGCAGAACGACTACGCGCGACAGTACGCTCCGCTGGTGCGCCGCATCGCGCACCAGATGGTCGCGAAGCTGCCGGCGAACGTCGAACTGGATGACATGATCCAGGCCGGGATGATGGGCCTGATGGACGCGGTCGGCCGCTTCGAGGAGGCGCAGGGCACGCAGTTCGAGGTCTACGCGGCGAGCCGCATCCGTGGCGCGATGCTCGACGAGCTGCGCGCCGGCGACTGGCTGCCGCGCTCCGCGCGCAAGAGCCAGCGCGAGATCGAAAACGCGATCCACCGCGTCGAGCAGCGACTGAAGCGGGCGCCGACGGAAGCGGAAATCGCGCACGAGCTCGACCTGCCGATTGCCGACTACCAGGAGATGCTCAACGATGCCCGCGGCGCGCAGCTCGTCTACATCGACGACCTGGGTGGCGGTGGCGAAGGCGACGAGAACTACCTCGAGCGGCACGTCGCCGATCGCGGCGCCGAGCCGGCGGAGATCCTGCGCGACAAGCGATTCCGTTCCGCGCTCGTCGTGGCGATCGAGGAACTTCCGGAGCGCGAGCGCCTGCTGATGAGCATGTACTACGAGCAGGACATGAACCTGCGCGAGATCGGTGCCGTGATGGGTGTCACCGAATCGCGCGTCTGCCAGCTGCACAGCCAGGCCGTCGCGCGCCTGCGCGCGCGGATGAAGAACTGGTAGGCCGCGAGCGGCCCGACTGCGGCGCCCGGCCCTCGCGATCACCCTCTCCCCCACCCCTCTCCCGCTCGCGCGGGCGAGGGGAGTCAGGCGTCAGCCGTTGGGGCGATGTCTTCCATCGCGACGACGAAACTCCCCTCGCCCGCGAAGCGGGAGAGCGGAGTCGCGGCGTCAGCTCTTGTGACGACGTCTAACTCTTCGACGACGAAACTCCCCTCGCCCGCGAAGCGGGAGCGGGGTGGGGGAGAGGGCGCCCGCCGACCCGTCTCGCCCGCCTCCGCGCCAGCCGGCCGGCGCCGCGTCAGGCCGACGGCGTGAACAGATAGGCGTCCATCGCGAGGACCGCGCTGTCGACGGCGTCGAAGACGCGCTCGACCGCGGGGTTCGCGCCCGCGGCGCCATAGGCGACCAGCAGCGGAAGGAAATGCTCCTCGGTCGGATGCGCGCGCGCAGCCGCCGGCGCGCGCTCGCGCCATTCGGCCAGGGCGACGTCGTCGTGCTGCCGCAGCGCGTCGCCGACGAAGCCGCGGAACGCGTCGACGTACGTCGCCGCGGGGCCGAGCATCGGCTCCAGCGTCGGCGCGGCGCGCCCGGAGCGCAGCGCCTGGATCCACTCGCCGAGGTTGTGCGTCATGTGGCCGGAGCCGAGCACGAGCACGTCCTCGCCGGCGAGCGGCGCGAGCAGGCGTCCGACGCGCAGGTGGTGCGGACCGCCGAGCGCCGTCTGGATCGACAGCTGCGTCACCGGCACGTCGGCGTCCGGATACATGTAGCGCAGCGGTACCCAGGCGCCGTGGTCGAGCCCGCGACAGCCATTCGCGGACGCCGCAAGGCCGCCGCCGGCGAGCAGCGCGAGGGCGCGCTGCGCGAGGTCCGGCGCCCCCGGTGCCGCGTAGCGCAACCGAGACAGCTCCTGCGGGAAACCGCTGAAGTCGTGGATCGTCTCCGGCATGGCGGCACTCGAGACCATCGGCAGGGCGGTCTCCCAGTGCGCCGAGACGACCAGGATCGCGCGCGGCCGCCCGATGCGCATCGCGAGCTCGCTCCAGGCGCGGCCGGTCGCGCCGGCGCGCAGCGCGTGCATCGGCGAGCCGTGCGAGACGAAGACCGTGGGCACGGGCGTGCTCATCGGGGTTTGCCGACGACTGCCGTCGCGCCTACTTGACGAGGCCCTCGGCCTTCAGCGCCGCCTGGACCGCGGGGCGCGAGCCGACGCGCTCGGTGTACGCGACGAGCGTCGGCCACTTCGCGAGGTCGATGCCGACGTACTTCGTCCAGCCGAGCACGGTGAACAGGTAGCCGTCGGCGACGCTGAAGTTCGACCCGAGGAGGAAACTGCGGCCCTCGAGCTGCTGTGCGAGGTAATCCAGGCGCGCGCGAACGCGCTCCTTGTAGCGGTTCTTCGCTTCCTCCGGCATCGCGGCGTCGAACAGCGGAGTGAACGACTTGTGCAGTTCCGACGTGATGAAGTTCAGCCACTCCTGCAGTCGATAGCGCTCCATCGTTCCGTTGGCGGGTGCGAGATTCTTCGCCGGGACCTTGTCGGCGATGTACTGGACGATCGCCGGGCCTTCGGTCAGGCGCTGGCCGTCGTCGAGCTCGAGCACCGGCACCTGGCCCTTCGCGTTGACGGCGACCAGGCTGGCGCCGCCGTCCACCGTTTTCTTCTGCAGGTCGGCGCGCACGAGCGTATGCGGCAAGCCGGCTTCCTGCAGTGCGATATGCGGCGACAGCGAGCAGGCACCGGGGGAGAGGTAGAGCTTCATCGTCTCGTTCCTTGTTCTGGGTTGGGATTCGACGCGGCGCGGCCGCGCGGTCGTCCGGATCTTGTCGGCGATGCCGTGGACGACACGCGACGGAGTCTAGGGGTGCGGGAATTCGGGATAAAGGGCCGCAGTCGGGATTGATTGTTGCAAAATACAGAACAATCGAAGCGCGCGGAGCCGGCGCGGAAACCCGGGCATGAAAAACCGACTTGCAGCGATCGAAGCCTTTGTCAGCGTCGTCGAGGCCGGCAGCTTTGCCGGTGCCGCCGAACATGCCGCGATCTCGACCTCGTCGCTGTCGCGACAGGTCGCGGACCTGGAAAAGCACCTTGGCGCGCGACTCATCCAGCGCACGACGCGCCGGCTGTCGCTGACCGAGACGGGCCAGACGTTCTACGAGCGCTGCGTGCACCTGCTGGCCGAACTGGCGGATGCCGAGGCCGCGGCGGCGCACGCGACGCGGATGCCGCGCGGCGTCCTGAAGCTCACCTGTTCCGCGGTGCTGGCCGACGACTGGCTCGGTCCGGCGATGGCGCGCTGCGCCGCCCGCTACCCGGCGCTCGGCTTCGACGTGACGGTGACCGAGCGGATCGTCGACCTCGTCGAGGATGGGTTCGACCTTGCGCTGCGGATCGGTTCCGTCGGCAGCGAACAGCTTGTCGCGCGCCGCATCGGATCGCTGGAGCTCGTCGCCTGCGCGGCACCGGCGTACCTGGAGCGGGTCGGGCGCCCGCGCGAGCCGGCCGACCTCGGAGGCCACAACGCGTTGATCTACGCGCATGCCGCGCAGCCGCGAAACTGGACCTTCGTCGATGCGCGCGGCGCGTCCACCGAAGTTCGCGTCGAGGGCTGCGCGCTCGCGAACAGCGGCGCGCTGCTCGTCGCGGCCGCCGCGGCGGGGCTGGGCATTGCCTACGAACCGGAGCCTTTCGTCCGGGCCGCGCTGGCGAGCGGCCGGCTGGAGCGCGTGCTGATCGGCTGGCGCGGCCCGCAGCTGCCGGTCTGGGCGGTCTATCCCAGTCGCCGCCACCTGTCGGCGAAGGTGCGTCTTTTCGTCGACGAGATCGCGGCGCAGTTCGACGCGCAACGCGGGCCGCCGTCGGAGGATCGGAGCGTCGCGGCGTCATCCGCCGCGGCTGCGAAGGGGGTCTAGCCTGCGACTGCCCTCTCCCCCACCCCTCTCCCGCTCGCGCGGGCGAGGGGAGTATCGGCGTCGCAAATCGAGAGGTCGCCCGCATGGCTGACACCCGATCGCCCCTCGCCCGCGCAAGCGGGAGAGGGGTGGGGGAGAGGGCGGTCGCAGGTCCCTGCTAAAGCCGCCGCGACCAAGCCCCTGCCACGCGCGCTAGGCGGCGACGCCGCGCCGCACGCGGCCGAAACTGGACTGCGCGAGCCCGTCCGGGCCGTAGAACGAGACGGAGTTCCCGCGACTGAGGAAGGCAAGGCGGGCACGAATCGCGTGCAGTCGCGGGGTCAGCATGAGGGCGTTTTCGTCGTTGAGGCGACGCGCTTCGGCGATTCGCGGCTTCAACGCGCGTCGCCGCGCGGCATCGGCGCGAGCCACGAAGACCTCGCAGGCCTGCAGCAGTTCGCCCTTGCGCGCCGCGATCTGCGGCAGGCGCGCCGGATCGTCGCCGGCCAGCGCCGCGCGTTCCTCGCGCAGCACGTCGATCAGCGCGGCGACGGGGTCGGCCGCCGCGGCGCCACCCGAAGGCCGGGCGGGAGGCGTGGCTCGCCCTGCGGCGCTCATGGCGGGACGCGGTGACCGGGCGCGCCGATCAGGCGCGGCGCGACAGGCCGCCGACGTCCGACAGCATCTTGTCGGCGATCGACCCGGCGTTCACCTTGTAGGTGCCGTTGGCGATCGCCGAACTGACGCTCTGGACCTTCGACGCATTGAAGTCGCTGCTCGTCGCCGACGCCGCCAGCTGCGAGGCGGCATCGGAGACGGCGACCTTGGTCGCGTCGGCGCTGCGGCCGGCGCCGCGCGCGACCGACTTGCCGGTCGTGGCCGTCGCGGCGCGGTCGGTATTGACGGGTGTCGTATGGGTGCTATTGATCTTCATGTGCCCTCCCGGTGGAGGAAGTCATCATCACATCGCAAGTATCGGCGTCCCGATGCCCGACTTTAGCCCGGAATCCGGGCGCAAATCAAAACATGACCTCGACGACCCGGCTGCCGTGCGCCGTGCCGCTCAGGACCCGTCCTGATTCGGTCCGGACGCGGACCGGCTGGCCCTCGGCCGCCGCGTTCATCGCCGTGCCTTCGGTGACGATCGAGAAGCCCTCGCCCGCGGCGACGAGCTTGACCGAATCGCCCTGGCCGACCGCCATCTGTTCCCGGATCGCATCCAGCCCGACCGGCTGTCCGGCCGCGATCGGATGCAGCGCAACGCGCGATTCCAGTTGCGTCATCACCGTCGCGACCCCCTGCGGGTTGCGCGTCCATTCGACTTCGGCGCGCCGCACGTCGGCCGCCGAGATGGGTTGCATCGCGGCCAACGGGCGCGTCGCGACCAGCGCGGGCCCGAAGATCCGCACGGTGACCGGCCACTGCAGGCTCCAGTCCGCGCCTTCGACGCAGCGGACGCCGACGTGCGAGCGCCCCCAGAGCCGGACGCCGGGCGAGATGAACGGCTCGACGCGCGCGCACGGCGCACGGGCGAACTGCGCCTCCAGCGTCCCGAGGGTCGCCTCGGCGCGGACGCCGTCGATGCCGCTCGCGGCGGCCGCCGCGTTCGCCGCTTCGCGTTCGACGTAGCGGCGAACGCCGTCGAGCGAATCGGTCGGCGCGGCGGGCGCGACCACCGGCATCGCCAGCAAGAGCAGCGCGAGGAGGTGTCGATTCATGGACGACAGCGTAGGGCGCGCGTGCGCGCGCCAAGCCGCGATAAGGCGCGCACGGTCCGGGCTTATCCACCGATCGGAATGGCGCCCTCGACGAATAATCGGCATCGACCGGAAGAACTTTAGGGCCCGCCGTGACCATCGACCACCTGACGTCCTCGCTCGATTTCGACGCCGCCGCGCTGAAACTGCGCGCCGAGCGCACGCAGCTGCTGGCGTCGAACCTGGCCAATGCGGACACCCCCAGCTACAAGGCGCGCGACTTCGACTTCGCGCAGGCGCTGCAGGCGGCCACCGGGGCGCAACTCGCCGCCGGGACCGCGGCGGCGAAGACGACGATGGTCCGCACCAACGCCGCCCACGCGGCGACCGGCGTTTCAACGGATGGAACCCCGACGCTGCTGTACCGGTTGCCGGTCGAGACCGCGCTCGACGGCAACACGGTCGAGCCCGACGTCGAGCGCGCCGCGTTCGTCGACAACTCGCTGCGCTACCAGGAAGGCCTGAAGTTCATGACCAACCAGATCAAGACGATGCTGACCGCGGTCAACGGTCAATAACGAGCGCAATCGACGAGCGCGATTGCCGCCAGGAAGAACCCGATGTCGCTGTTCAACGTATTCCAGGTCTCCGGCACCGCGGTCGCGGCGCAGAGCCAGCGCCTCAACGTCGTCGCGAGCAATCTCGCCAATGCGGACGCCGTCGCCGGCCCCGACGGCCAGCCGTACAAGGCCCGCCAGGTCGTCTTCCAGACGCTGCCGGTCGCGTCCGATCCGACGAGCGCCGGCGTCAAGGTCGCCAGCGTCGTCGAGGACACGACGGCGCCCCGCCGCGTCTACAGCCCCGGCCACCCGCAGGCCGACGAGGACGGCTACGTGACGATGAGCAACGTCAACGTCGTCGACGAGATGGTCAACATGATCTCCGCCTCGCGCAGCTACCAGACCAACATCGACGTGATGAGCACGGCCAAATCGATGCTGCAGCAGACGCTGCAGCTCGGCAACTGACAACCCTTCGGGAAGCATCCATGTCCACGACGTCCAGCATCGGCGGCACCACGAGTTCCTCGTCGATCCTCGCCGCGCTCGGCAACTCCACCGGCGCGACGAGCTCGACCGGTTCGACCGCGACGAATCCGGGCCAGGCGCTCAACGAGACGTTCCTGAAGCTGCTCGTCGCGCAGCTGAACAACCAGGACCCGACCAATCCGATGGACAGCTCGCAGATGACGGCGCAGCTGGCGCAGATCGACACGGTGAGCGGGATCAGCAACGTCAACACCTCGGTGCAGTCGCTCGTCTCGCAGTTCCAGCAGTTCGAGGCGATGCAGGCGGCGCAGCTCGCCGGCAGGTCGGTGCTCGTCGCCGGCAACGGGTTGCAGCTCGCGGCCGGGTCGACGGCGGCGGGCGCGGTGTCGCTCGGCTCGGCGGCCGATGCGGTGACGGTGAAGATCGCGGACGCCGGCGGCAACGTCGTGCGGACGCTGTCGCTGGGCTCCGAGGCCGCCGGGATGCAGAACTTCACGTGGGACGGCAAGACCGATTCCGGGTCGGCGGCGCCTGCCGGCGCCTACACGTTCGCGGTCACGGCGACGGCGGGCGGCAACGCCGTGTCGACGACCAGCTATGCGGCGCAGCAGGTGAGCGGCGTCTCGACCGACTCGAGCGGCAACGTCCAGCTGGCGCTCGCCAACGGCAGCCAGGTCGGCTTCGGCGACGTCGCCCGATTCCTCTGATCCCTCGCCTCGACCGCGCGTCGCCGAGGCGACGCGCCCGAACGCAACACCTTCCACTGCAGCAGCGGAGAATTGAATGAGCTACCAGCAAGGCCTGTCCGGACTGAGCGCGGCGTCGCAGGACCTGGATACGATCGGCAACAACGTCGCCAATGCCTCGACCATCGGATTCAAGGAAGGCCGCGCCGAGTTCGCCGACATCTACGCCAATTCGCTCGCGACCGACGTCGGTTCGCAGATCGGCATCGGCACGCGGATCGCCGCGGTCGCGCCGGAGTTCACGCAGGGCAACATCGAGACGACGTCCAATCCGCTCGACATCGCGATCAACGGCCAGGGATTCTTCCAGATGAACGACGCCGGCGCGATGAGCTACTCGCGCGACGGCGAGTTCCAGCTCGACCAGAACGGCTACATCGTCAACAGCAGCGGCTACAACCTGATGGGCTATCCGGTCAACGCCTCCGGCACCGTGACGCCGACGACCCCGGTTCCGCTGCAGATCTCGACGTCCGACCTGGCGCCCGTCGCGACGTCGACCGCGTCGCTCGGCGTGAACCTGGATTCCACGTCGACGGCGCCGACGAACGCGTTCTCGACCGCGGATTCGACGTCGTACAACGCGTCGACCGCGATCACCGTGTACGACGCGCAGGGCAATTCGCACACGCTGTCGACGTACTACGTCAAGACGGCCAACAACACCTGGAACGTCTACGGCGCCTCCGACGGCACGCTGCTCAACAGCGGCAACGCGCTCGGCACGCTGAACTTCAGCACCGGCGGCACGATGGCCGCCTCGCAGACGTTCAACCTGACGCTGCCGCTCACCAACGGCGCGACGACGCCGCAGACGATCGCGCTGACGTACCCGGCGACCGGGACGACGCAGTACGGCGTCGCCTTCGCCGTCAACACGAACTCGCAGAACGGCAACACGACCGGCCAGCTCAGCGGCTACACGATCGGCAGCGACGGAACGATCCAGGGCCGCTACTCGAACGGCATGACGCGCGACATGGGCCAGGTCGTCATGGCGAACTTCGCGGATCCGCAGGGCCTGACGGCGCTGGGCAACAACCAGTGGGGCGAAACCTCGCAGTCCGGCCAGCCGCAGGTCGGGGCCCCGGACAGCGGCAACCTCGGGACGCTGCAGTCCGGCGCGCTGGAACAGTCGAACGTCGACCTGACGACGCAGCTCGTCGACATGATCACGGCGCAGCGCTACTACCAGGCCAACTCGCAGACGATCAAGACCGAGGACACGATCATGCAGACCCTCGTCAACCTGCAATAGCAGGGCGGCGGAAACCGATGCCCGGCGCCGCGCGCGCCTCCAGGACGCCTGACCGATGGACCACCTGATCTACACCGCGATGAGCGGCGCCAGCTACGCGATGGACCGCCAGGCGACGCTGGCGCAGAACCTCGCGAACTCCAGCACCACGGGCTACCGCGCGGACACGGTCGCGCAGCGCGCGGTCCCGCTGCGCGGCCAGACGCCGGGCACGCGCGTCTTCACGCTGGAGACGACGACCGGCTCGGACTTCACGCCCGGCCCGATGCAGGCGACCGGACGCAACCTGGACGTCGCGATCCAGGGCAGCGGCTGGCTCGCCGTGCAGGCGAGCGACGGCAACGAGGCCTACACGCGCGCCGGATCGCTGCAGGTCGGCAGCGACGGCACGCTGCAGCTGCCCAACGGGCTGCAGGTGCAGGGCGACGGCGGGCCGATCCAGGTGCCCGACGGCGCGCAGCTCGAGATCGGGACCGACGGCACGATCTACGGGAAGACGCCGGGACAGAAGACCGGCACGACGATCGGCAAGCTGAAGCTCGTCAATCCGGATGCCGCCGACATGGTCAAGGGCACCGACGGGCTGTTCCGCACGCGCAGCGGCGATCCGGCCGACGCCGATCCGAACGTTCGCGTCGCCGACGGGGAGCTCGAGGGCTCGAACGTCAATCCGGTCGACGCGATGGTCGGAATGATCGACGCCGCGCGGCAGTTCGAGCTGCAGACGCGGCTGCTGACGACCGCGGAGCAGAACGACCAGAAGGCCTCGGCGCTGCTGTCGGCCTAGCCGCCGGTTTCCGCGCCCCATTCAACGACGAAGGAACACCGCCATGATGCGCTCCCTGTGGATCGCCAAGACCGGGATGGACGCCCAGCAGACGCAGCTCGACGTCATCTCGAACAACCTCGCGAACGCCAGCACGAACGGCTTCAAGGCCCAGCGCGCGCAGTTCGAGGACCTGCTGTACCAGACGGTGCGCCAGCCGGGCGCGAATTCGACGCAGCAGACCTCGCTGCCGACCGGCCTGCAAGTGGGCACGGGCGTGCGCACCGTGGCGACGCCGCGCGTCTTCACGCAGGGCAGCCTGACGCAGACCGGCAACCAGTTCGACCTGGCGGTCAACGGCCAGGGTTTCCTGCAGATCCAGATGCCCGACGGGACGACGGCCTACACGCGCGACGGCTCGCTGCACCTGGACGCGACCGGCGCCCTGGTCAATTCCAGCGGTTTCGCGCTGCAGCCCGCGATCACGATCCCGGCGCAGGCGCAGACCGTCACGATCGGACAGGACGGCACGGTCAGCGTCACGCTGCCGGGCACGGCGACGCCGAAGAACGTCGGCTCGATCCAGCTCGCCAGCTTCATCAATCCGGCCGGTCTCGAGTCGATCGGCCAGAACCTGTACGCGGAGACGGCGGCGTCGGGTACGGCGAGCGCCAACACGCCCGGGACCAACGGTCTCGGGACGCTGCAGCAGGGCTACACCGAGACGAGCAACGTGAATGTCGTCTCCGAACTGGTCAACATGATCCAGGCGCAGCGCTCCTACGAGCTCAATTCCAAGGCGGTCACGACCTCGGACCAGATGCTTCAGCGCCTGTCGCAGATGTAGTCGCGGCGGCGCCGAACGGAAGGCAACGATGCACGAATCGACCTGCGCCCCACGAGCCCGCTGGCGCCGCGCCGTCGCGGTCCTCGCGGCGTCCGTCGTCGCCGGCTGCGCCGCGCCGCGCCACGACGTCGTCAAGATCAACTCGCCGACGACGGCTCGCCCGCAGCCGGAGACGGCCGCCGACGCGAAGCCGACCGGTTCGATCTTCCTGTCCGCCGGCTATCACCCGCTGTTCGAGGATCCGAAGCCGCGCGCGCGCGGCGACATCATGCAGATCACGCTCAACGAGACGCTGTCCGCGAGCCAGAGCGCCGACAACCAGACCGGACGCACCGGCGCGACGTCGGCCACGGTGCCGAAGCTGTCGGGCGTCCTCGGGATGGCGCTGCCCGGCCTGAGCACCTCGATCAACAGCAGCAACACGTTCGAGGGCAAGGGACAGACCACCTCGAGCAACGCCTTCACCGGCACGATCGCCGTGACCGTCGTCGAGGTCCTGGGCAACGGCAATCTCGTCGTCGCCGGCGAGAAGCAGATCGGGATCAGCCAGAACTCCGGCGTCCTGAAGTTGACCGGCGTCGTCGATCCCGGGCTGATCCAGCCCGGCAACACGATCAGCTCGACGCAGGTCGCCGACGTGCGGCTCGACTACCGCGGCGGCGGCGGCATCGAGGAGGCGCAGATGCAGGGCTGGATGTCGCGCTTCTTCAACTCCTGGATGCCCTTCTGATGGCCGCCTTGGCCACGGCGCGTCCCCCGCGTCGCCGGGCGGCCCGGATCGCGCGCCTCGGGCTGGCGGCCGTCGCCCTCGCCGCGGTCGCGTTCGGATCCGCGCCGGCTTCCGCCGAACGGATCCGCGACGTCGCGACGGTCCAGGGCGTGCGTCCGAACCAGCTGATCGGCTACGGCCTCGTCGTCGGTCTCGATGGCAGCGGCGACCAGACGACGCAGACGCCGTTCACGACGCAGAGCCTGCAGTCGATGCTGACGCAGCTCGGCGTGACGCTGCCGGCCGGCACGAGCCTGCAGCTGAAGAACGTCGCCGCCGTCATGGTGACGGCGACGCTGCCGGCGTTCGCGCAGCCGGGCCAGGGGCTGGATGTCACCGTCTCGTCGCTCGGCAACGCGAAGAGCCTGCGCGGCGGCACGCTGCTGATGACGCCGCTGAAGGGCGCCGACCGCCAGGTCTATGCGGTCGCCCAGGGCAACGTGCTCGTCGGCGGCGCCGGCGCCTCGTCGGGCGGCAGCAAGGTGCAGATCAACCACCTGGACGCCGGCAGGATTCCGGACGGCGCGACCGTCGAGCGCGCCGTCGCCAGTCCGTTCGCGAACTCCGACCGGATCCGGCTCGAACTGAACGTGACCGACTTCTCGACCGCCGACGCGGTGACGCGCGCGATCAATTCGGAAATCGGCAACGACACCGCGGAGGCCATGGACGCCCGCGTCATCGAGGTCCGCGCGCCGACGGCACCCAACGAGCGGGTGCATTTCATCGCCCGCCTGGAGAACATCGACGTCGCGCAGGTCACGCAGCCGGCCCGCGTCGTCATCAATGCGCGCACCGGATCGATCGTGATGAACCAGACGGTGACGCTCGATCCGGCGGCGGTGGCGCACGGCAACCTGTCGGTGACGATCTCCTCGACGCCGCAGGTCTCGCAGCCGGGCCCGGCGTCCAACGGCACGACGGCGGTGACGACGAAGACGGACATCCAGGTGAAGCAGGAGGGTGGCGCGCTGATGAAGCTGCCGCGCGCGGCGAACCTCGCCGACGTCGTCAAGGCGCTCAATGCGCTGGGCGCGAACCCCGGCGATCTCGTCGCGATCCTGCAGGCGCTGAAGGCCGCCGGCGCGCTGCGCGCCGACCTCGAGGTCATCTGAGCTCCGGCACGCGCGGCGGCACATGGCCAACGTCCACGGTTCCCTTCCGGCGGCGCTGACCTCCGACCTCGCGCGCCGGCTGTCCGACCAGGGCGCGAGCGCGCTGGTGCAGGACAAGCGCTCGCTCGACGGCCTGAAGCGCACCGCGCGCGACAACCCGCAGGCGGCGGTCCGCGCGGCCGCGACGCAGTTCCAGGCGCTGTTCGTCCAGATGGTCCTGAAGGGGATGCGCAATGCGTCGGTGAAGTCGGGACTCTTCGATTCGTCGGCGAACGAGACGTTTACCGGGATGTTCGACCAGCAGATGGCGCTGAAGGTCGCATCCGGATCGTCGGCGCTGACCGATGCCGTCGTCCGCCAGCTGTCGCGAAACCTGCCGCACGCGCCGGACGCGACGACGCCGTCGCCGGCGCGCGGCACGCCGGCATCCGCGGCGTCCGACGCGGCCGCGACCGCCACGACGCCGGCGGCGGCGTCGGCGCCCGAAACCGCCGCCACGCCGACCTCGCCCCCGACCCCACCCCCGCCTCTATCGCGTGCCGCGCTGGCCGCCGCGGCGGCGGCCGCGGCGTCCGCCGCCCGCTGCGACTGGTTCGGCGACGACGATGCGGACACGGACGCGGACTCGAGCGGCGCGATGCCGGAGGCAACGCGCGCCGCGGATCTGGCCTCGGCGCTCGGCGCGGCACCGTCCGGCGGCCTGCCGTCGATCTCCGCGTGGACACCGGCTGCAGCCGCGGCGGGCGGTGCCGTGGTGCCGGGCGCCGCGACGACCGGCGCGGCGGGCGTTCAGGCCGGCGCCGGATCGCCTGCCACGGCGCTGTCTGCCGCCAGCGCCGATCCGCGCCGCGCCGCGTTCGTCGCCCGGCTCGGCAATCACGCGCGGGTGGCGCAGCAACTCACCGGCATTCCGGCACATTTCATCCTCGGGCAGGCGGCGCTGGAGACCGGCTGGGGCCAGCACGAGATGCGCGCTTCCGACGGGTCGGCGAGCCACAACTTCTTCGGCATCAAGGCGGGGTCGGACTGGAGCGGCAGGACCGTCGACGTCGCGACGACCGAATTCGAGAACGGGGTCGGCCGCCGTGTCATCCAGCGTTTCCGCGCCTACGGCAGCGATGCCGAAGGCTTCCGCGACTGGGCACGACTCATCGCCGGCAATCCGCGCTATGCCGGCGTGGTTCGGCACGGGCGCACGGCCGCCGGCTTCGCGCAGGGGCTGCAGCAGGCCGGCTACGCGACGGACCCGGCCTATGGCGCCAAGCTGATGCACACGATCAGCAGCCTGGCGCCGGGGACCCGGACATGATCGCGCGCCCGGTCCACCGCGCGCCGGGTCAAGTTCACGGCGCCGGCGCCGATAAACACCGTAACAGGCGAACCATCCCATGAGCTCCGACCTCCTATCCGTGGGGACCACCGCGCTGAACGCGGCCTCCATCCAGCTGCAGACGGCCGGCAACAACATCGCCAACGTCAACACGCCCGGCTATTCGCGCGAGACGGTCGTGCAGTCGGCGGCGTTCGGCACGCAGCTCGGCGGCATGTACATCGGCCAGGGTGTCCAGGTCGACACGGTCAAGCGCGAATACAACGACTTCCTGACGCAGCAGGCGAACCAGGCGACGGCGACGTCGGCGGCGGCGGACCAGCACGCGCAGGACCTGGCCCAGGTCGACAACCTGTTCAAGGACACGACGAGCGGCGTCGGCGCCTCGATGACGTCGTTCTTCTCGGCCGTGCAGACGCTGTCGCAGAATCCGTCCGACAGCGCGAGCCGCACGGCGATGCTGTCGGCGGCGCAGACGCTGGCGCAGAGCTTCAATTCGGCGAACGACGCGCTGCAGCAGATGCAGGCGAGCAGCACGCAGGCGATCACGAACGAGGTCGGCAACGTCAACCAGCTCGCCTCGCAGATCGCGACGCTGAACAACCAGATCGCGCTGGCGCGCGGCAACGGCGGCACGCCGAACCAGCTGCTCGACCAGCGCGACGCGCTGGTCCGCAACCTGAACCAGTCGATCCAGGTCTCGTCGGTGACGCAGAGCGACGGCTCCGTCAACCTGTTCCTCGGCAACGGCCAGCCGCTCGTCGTCGGCGCGACCGCCTCGACGCTGTCGGTCGGCCAGGATCCGTCGAATCCGCAGAACGTGGCGCTGGACCTGCAGACGCAGAGCGGCGCGAAGGTGCCGCTGCAGTCGAGCGGCATCACCGGCGGCAAGATCGGCGCGATGCTGCAGTTCAACCTGCACGACATTCCGGCCGTCGAGGACCAGCTCGGGCGGCTCGCGACCACGCTCAGCGACCAGGTCAACGCGCAGCAGGCGCTCGGGCAGGACCTGAACGGCAATGCCGGGACGAACCTGTTCTCGTCGCCGAGCGCCACCGTGATCCCGTCGAACGCGAACACCGGCGGCGCGACGGTCAGCGCGACGTTCGCGAACACGAGCCAGCTGCAGGCGAGCGCCTACCAGCTGGAGTACGTCAACAACAAGTACCAGCTGACCCGCCTGTCGGACAACACGGTGACGACCTCGGCGACGATGCCGATGACCGTCGACGGCGTCACGCTGAACGTCGCCGGGACGCCGGCCAGCGGCGACCTCTTCACGATCGAGCCGGTGCGCAACGGCGCCGGAGCGATCGGCGTCACGATGTCCGACCCGAGCCTGATCGCCGCGGCGAGCCCGGTATCGGCGACGCTCGGCGCGTCGAACAAGGGGTCGGTCGCGATCACGAGCCTGGCCGCGGTCGGGCCGACGCGCAATGCCAACATCGCGCAGCCGGTGACGATCAACTTCACGAGCGCGACGACCTACACGACGACGAGCGGCGGCGTGACCTCGGCGTCGCAGAACTATGTCGCCGGCACGCCGATCGCGGTCAACGGCTGGAGCATGGTGACCAGCGGCACGCCGTCGGCCGGCGACTCGATCGCGGTGTCGGCGACCGGCGCGCAGGCCAGCGACGGCAACAACGCGGTGGCGCTCGCGAACCTGCAGAACCAGTCGCTGGTGAGCGGCAGCCCGCTGGCGACCGGCTACGCGGCGCTCGTCGCCGACGTCGGCGGGATGGCGCAGACCGCCAACACGGTGCAGACGTCGCAGCAGCAGGTGCTGTCCTCGGCGACGAGCGCCGAGGCCTCGGTCTCCGGCGTCAACCTCGACGAGGAAGCGACGAAGCTGATCCAGTACCAGCAGCAGTACCAGGCCGCGGCGAAGGTCATCTCGACCGCGAGCACGCTGTTCAATACGATCCTCAACCTCGGCAACTAGCCGGCGGCGCGGCGCGGCGGTTGCGCGCCCGGGCCTCGACGGGAGTACCCATCATGCTGCGCATCGCGACAAGCACCCTCTTCAGCGATGGCGCCCTCAACATCGACACGAACCAGTCGGCGATGCTGGCGACGCAGCTGCAGCTGTCCACCGGCAAGCAGATCAACGCGCCGTCGGACAATCCGGGCGGCGCGGCCGAAGTCGCCTCGCTCGAGGACCAGGTCGGGCAGCTCGCGCAGTTCGCATCGAACCAGTCGCAGGCGACCTCCGTGCTCAACCAGGGACAGGGCACGCTGCAGCAGTTCAACAACGCGCTGCAGACGGCTCGCGAGTCGCTGGTCGCCGCCGGCAACGGCAGCTACACCGATTCGGAGCGGGCCGACCTCGCCTCGTCGCTGCAGGGCGTCCTCGGCCAGCTGATGACGCTCGCCAACACCAGCGACGGCAGCGGCGGGTACCTCTTCGCCGGCTCGAAGCAGTCGGCGACGCCGTTCACGCAGACCGGCACGACGTTCAGCTACCAGGGCGACAGCCTGGCGCCGTCGCTGGAGGTCGCGACGAACCGGTCGCTGCAGACGAAATACACCGGCGACTCGGTCTTCATGAAGATTCCGCAGGGCAACGGCAGCTTCGTCACCGCGGCCGCCGCGACGAATACCGGAAGCGGCGTCGTCGGCGTCGGTTCGGTCACCAACGCCGGCTCGCTGACCGGGGACAACTACACGATCTCGATCGCGGCCGCCGGCAGCGGGCTCTCGTATACGGTCAAGAACACGACGACGAACACGCAGGTCTCGACCGGAACCTACAGCGATCCGACGACGCTCGCGTTCGACGGCATGTCGATCGACCTGAGCGGGGCGCCGCAGGCCGGCGACACGTTCACGGTCGCGCCGGCGGGCAACCAGTCGATCTTCGCGACGATCCAGCAGGCGATCACGGCGCTGCAGACGCCGGCGTCGGGCGGCACGGGCGCGGCGGCGGCGCAGTTCACGACGACCCGGCTGTCGGCGATGGCCTCGCTCGACCAGGCGATGAACCACATTTCCGTCGTCCAGGCGTCGATGGGCTCGCAGATCGACTCGCTCAACGCGTACAAGAGCGTGAATTCGGAGCAGTCGACCGACGTCCAGACCCGGCTGTCGGACGTCCAGGACCTGGACTACGCGAAGGCCGCCTCGTCGCTGTCGCAGCAGCAGCTGTCGTACCAGGCCGCGCTGCAGAGCTATTCGATGGTGTCGAAGCTCTCGCTGTTCAACTACATGTAGCGAGGATCCGGCCGCGCGCCCGACCGCGGCGGCGCCGCTGCCCGATGCGATATCCTCCGCGACGGCCGTCATGGCCGCGCGGAGGGTCGAGATGCTGGAAGACGGACGGGAAAGCGACAACATCGAGGATCGGCGCGGCGAGGCCGGTGTCGGGGGCGGCGGGTTTCCGATCGGCGGGCGCCATGTCGGGATCGGCGCCATCGTCGTGGCGGTGGCGGCCTCGTACTTCTTCGGCATCGATCCGCGGGTCGTCCTCGGCCTGATGAGCGGCGGATCGCCGGCCGGGCAGGCGCCGGTGGTCGAGCAGTCGCGGCCGGCGGCCGCGCCGCCACAGGACGAGCTCGGCCATTTCGTCGGCGTCGTGCTGGCAAAGACCGAGGACACCTGGACCGCGATCTTCCGGCAGCAGGGGCTGCAGTACCGGATGCCCAAGCTCGTGCTGTTCAGCGGCTCGACGCCGACCGCCTGCGGCACCGGGCGCACGGCCGCCGGCCCGTTCTATTGCCCGAACGACGAGAAGGTCTACATCGACCTCGAGTTCTACCGGATGCTGCGCGACCGCTTCAAGGCGCCCGGCGACTTCGCGCAGGCCTACGTGATCGCGCACGAGGTCGGCCACCACGTGCAGAAGCTGCTCGGGACGATGGCGAAGACCGACGCGCTGCGCGAGCGGATGACCGACGCGCAGTACAACCAGGTCTCGGTCCGCCTCGAGCTGCAGGCGGACTGCTACGCCGGCGTCTGGGCGCACGATTCCGACCAGATGCACAAGTTCCTCGAGGCCGGCGACCTGGACAGCGCGCTGCGCGCGGCCACCGCGATCGGCGACGACACGCTGCAGAAGCAGGCGCAGGGCTACGCGGTGCCCGAGACCTTCACGCACGGTACCTCCGCGCAGCGCGTGCGCTGGTTCCGCAGCGGCTTCGACAACGGCACGCTGCAGGCCTGCGATACGTTCTCGGGGCAGATCTAGGGGCGCGCGGGTTTCGGCTGGCCGCCCTCTGCGGACACCCTCTCCCCCACCCCTCTCCCGCTTCGCGGGCGAGGGGCGATCCATCGTCAGCCATAGGAACGGTGCCTCAAGTCTCGACGCCGGGTCGCCCCTCGCCCGCGAAGCGGGAGAGGGGTGGGGGAGAGGG
>DATKPC010000079.1:0-39323 GCA_035524275.1 Burkholderiaceae bacterium | reverse complement strand
GTCGACCGGACCGGTGCTTCCAGGCGGAAGCGTTCCGCTGTCGGCGACGCCCGGCGACTATGGAACGTGGCCAGTCAACTACGATCGGGTCGTGACGATCGGCGCGAACTACTACCTGAACTCGCACGTGGTCGTGAAGTTCGACGTGCAGCGATTCCAGCAGAACACGAACTTCGATCGCGTCGACCTGGGGCTGGGCCTGAATTTCTGACGAGTCGCGGTGACGCGCGCTACCCGGGTTCGGCGCACGTCGCCTCGAGCGCCTGCGCGATCGACGGCAAATCGAGGACCGGCACCAGGCGATCGGTGCCGCCGCTGGAAATCTGCGCCAGGTGCCGCGTCAGCCGCCGCGGGTCCAGCGGCGCCGTGATGCGTGAAGGTGCCGGCAGCGTCGGCTCCCAGGCAGCGACCTCGATCGACTTCAGCCGCTCCACGACGAACCCGACGCGGCGTTCCCGCTTGCCCACGACGAGCACGCTGGCTTCGAAGCCGGTCGCCCGGGGCTCGCAGCCGAGAACGTGCGCCGTGGACACCAGCGACAGGGCGGCGCCACGATGCGTGACCGTGCCCAGCAAGGCACCTCGCGCCTTGCCCGAAAGCTTCTGCGGGTCGAACGAGAAGATCTCGTCGACGTCGTCGATGGGCACCGCCAGTTCGTGCCGGACCTCGAACGAAATCATGCGCCGGCCGCCGCGCACGCCGCGCCGATCGTCCTCGCCGCGCGTATCGCGGAGCACGGGGCTCGCGGCCGGCGCCGCGTCGCGGGTCGAGTTCGTGTTCGTCCTCGCCAACGTGCTCACGGTCGGCTCGCACGCCAAGGCGCGCGCCTCCAGCGCGAGGAAGACGTCCAGCACGACGTCGCCGCGGCGTGCCGCGTGCGCCGGCAAGGCCTGGGACGGGACCGCTCCGCAGAAGAGTTCGGGGCGAGCCAGGGAAAGCGCGGGCTTGGCGCAGCGGTCGTCAGTCGGCGCATGGACGACGTCGATCACTTCGGAGACGAGCAGCGCGACGTAACCTTCCGGCAAGCGCAGGACGACGGCATGTGCGAGCGGATCGCCCGCTGCGTTGCGCCCTTCTCCGCAAAGGCTCGACAGGTCGATGGCCGCGATCCGTCGTCCGGCGTACGGAATGACGCCGCGACAATCCCCCCATGCCAGCGCCGACGGCTCGATCGCGGGGACGGCGATCGTCGCGTGCACGGCCAGCGCGTCGATGGCCAGACCGATGCTGCCGCAGCGCATCAGCAGGATTTGCCGCGAGGCCGCCGCCTCCACGGCATTTGCATCGGGCGCCATGCCGACGTCGCGCGGCGCGGCTGTTTGGCGTTTCGGCTCCGGGTCCCGTAGCCAGGGCACGCCCGGCAGGCGCGCAAGGGCGTCCGGATCCAGCACGTAGGTCAGCTCGCGGCTGCCGGGGTGCCGCAGGCAGGCACGGGCCAGCGCCGCCACGGCATCGGCGGAATCATCCTGCTGCAGTTCGCTCGACGTTTCGCAATCGAATACCTCGGTGATCGACGCCGCAAGCAGGCCCAGCAGCGCTCCGCGATGGGTGAGCACGACGACCGCTGCCGTGCTTCGATCGAGATCGACGACCGGCGCGCCGAGCGCGCGGCGCAAGTCGAGCACCGGCACGACGAAGTCCCGCAGCGGCAGCCCCCCGACGAGCGAAGGTGCCGGCGAGGGAATCGGCGACAACGAAGCCAGCGGAGCGACTTCGCGCAGCGCGCCCATCGGCAGCGCGAGTCGGTAGCCGCCGATCGTGAAGCCGCCGTAGCCGTGCAGGTCGTTCATCGGAACGCGCGACAGGCCAACCGCCTGCTCACGAGGCGGCGGCGTCGGTCAGCCTGCGAATGAGGCTCGAGACTTCGTTGGCCTGCTCGCGCTGCGCTTCGGTGGCGTCGGCGATCTGCGTGACCGCCGCCCCATTGCGCTTGACGCTCGACAGGATGCCTTCGAAGTTACGCGCGGCGTCCTTCGTCACTTCCGCCCCGTGGCTGACCTGCACCTTGGATTCGTCGATCAGCATCGCGATCTCGCGCGCGGCCACGGAACTTCGCTCGGCGAGCTTTCGAACTTCGGCGGCAACGACCGAGAAGCCGACGCCATGTTCACCGGCGCGCGCCGCCTCGATCGCCGCATTGAACGCGAGCAGGTTCGTCTGGTTGGCGATTTCGCTGATGACGCGAACGATCTCCGACACCTTGGTCGAACTCGCCTGGATGGCATCGATCGCGACGATCGACTTGCGCAGCGCCTCGAAGCCGGCATTCGCCGCGGTCGACGTCTCGTCGGCGACCTCCGCCGAGACGGCGGAATTCGCCGCGATCGCGGCAATGCTCTGGACCAGGCGCGCGACACTGGCCTGCATGTCGGCGGACATCGCCGCGATGCGCTTCTCCAGCATGACTTCCTTCGTGACGTCGTACGCGTACTTCACGACCTTGACGACGGCGCCGTTGAGGTCGCGAATGGGGCTGTACGTTGCCTGGATCCAGACGTCCCGGCCGAACTTTCCGATGCGGTGGAATCGACCGCCGACGAATTCGCCGTCCGCGAGCCGAAGCCAGAACGTGCGATATTCCGCGCCGACGACGTACTCGGGCGCGCAGAACATGCTGTGGTGCTTGCCCTGGATCTCGGCCAGCGTATAGCCCATCGCGGCAAGGAAATTGCGGTTCGCCTGCAGCACGCGGCCCTCGAGATCGAACTCGATGACGGCCTGCGCCTTGTCGATCGCGGCGAGGCGGGATTCGAATTCGGCGGCGCGAAGTCGCTCGCGCGTGACGTCGCTGGCGTACTTGACGATCTTGCAGATTCGACCGTCGGCATCGAAGACCGGGTTGTAGATCGCATGCAGCCAGATCTCCCGGCCGCCCTTGCCGACCCGCTTGTATTCCCCGGCATCGAAATCACCCCGTCCCAGCCGCTCGCGGAATGCGCGATAGTCGGCCGAAGCAGCCTCCTGCGGAGGAACGAAGATCCGGTGGTCCCGGCCGCGGACCTCGTCGATCGAATAGCCGGTCAGCGCCAGGAAGTTCGCGTTGGCCTCGAGGACCTTGCCGTGCGGATCGAATTCGATGACCGCCTGCGAGCGGTCGATCGCCGCCAGCTTGCTCGCATCCTCCAGGGCGCGCCGCTTCGCGCTCGTGATATCGGTCGCGATCTTGATGACTTTTGCCGGCCTTCCGGCGTCATCGAACACGATGTTGTACGTGGCTTGCAGATGGAGCGATCGTCCTGACGCCGCGACGCGACGGCATTCGCTGCAGACCGGAAGGCCGGCGCGCAGCGACTTCCAGGTGGCCTGGTCTTCCGGCGATTCCGGCGCGCCCGGTGGATAGAAGCGGCGGATGTGCTGGCCAACGACCTCCTCGAGCGGGCATTCGAAGAGTTGCAGGAAATTCGCGTTGGCCGACAGGATGTGGCCGTCCATGTCGAGTTCCGCGATCGCGCTGCAGCGGTTGATCGCGTCGAAGACGGCCGCAATGTCCTCCGGGCTTGCGGCGCGGCCCGGTGCAAGGCCCCGGGACGTCGATGCGATCGACGCGGCGACGGCGTGGGTTTCGTCGGCGTGGATGGCGCTCATGTTCGTGTCGGCGTGTCGGTTCCGTTTTCAAGAGGCATTCCCGGCGGCCGCGGGGCGTGCCGGTGGCTCATGAATTCTCGCCAAAGGCCGACGCCGACGTCGGCGCGAGATGGCACGCCATATTCCTCCTTCTTCCGCGATCGCCGGCGTCGGTTTCCGCCACGATCGCATCGAAGATAAACCCGGGCTTAATCCTGGATATTCATGCGCAAGAACCTTCCGGTTACCGACACGGAGTACCTGGTTCCTTCGGAGCAGACGCTTGTCTCCGTCACCGACTTGAAGGGCCGGATCGTCTACTGCAACACCGCGTTCGTCAGCGTCAGCGGTTTTTCCCGCGACGAACTGCTGGGCCAACCGCATAACGTCGTCCGGCACCCCGACATGCCGGAAGAGGCCTTCCGCGACCTCTGGTCGACGATCGAGGCCGGCGCGCCGTGGAGCGCCCTGGTCAAGAATCGTCGGAAGAACGGCGACTTCTATTGGGTTCGCGCGAACGCGACCCCCATGAAGAACGGCGACCGGACGGTCGGGTACATGTCCGTGAGAACGCTGCCGTCTCGCGAGGAGATCGCGGCGGCAGAACGCCTCTACGCCAGGATGCGCTCGGAGGCTGCGGCGTCGCGGCGGAAAATCGGCCTGCGCCGCGGGCGGGTCGTCCGCGTCGACCCGTTGGGCCGCCTGGCGAGGCGCATGCGACCCGGTCGGCGAGATCAGCCTGGCGGCCAGCGAGCAACGCAGCGGCATCGATCAGATCAATGCGGCCGTCATGCACCTGGACGCGATCACGCAACAGAACGCGGCGATGGTCGAAGAACTCTCGGCGGCGACCAATTCGGTGCGGGATCAGGTCAAGGCCGTCTCGCAGACCCTGCGTCTATTCCGCCTTCAGCCGACCGACGAGACGGTTGCCGAGGCCGATGCCGTCGAGTTGAGGCGGGCGATCAAGGCGACGCAGGATTGCGACTCATGAAAAGGCCGCCGGATCCCGGCGGCCCCTGGACAGCCGATCTGGGCTGTCGCATTCCGCTTATCGCGTCCGCGGACCCGCCTTCCCCGGCGATCCGCGCTCGACCGGGTCTCAGTGGATCGCCAGCCGCTTGCTGACGACCGCCTGATGCTTCGGCAGCGTCAGCGTGAGGACGCCGTTTTCATAGACGGCATCCGCACCGGTCTCTTCCACTTCGACCGGCAATTCGAAGGTCCGCGCATAGCGCCTGAACGCACGTTCACTGTGGATCAGCTCGCCCGGGCCTTCCCCTTCCTTGACCTCCTTTTCGGCCTTGGTCTCGGCCGTGATCATCACGCGGGTGCGATCGATCGTCACCGCGATGTCTTCCTTCTTCACGCCAGGCAGGTCGACCTTGATCTCGAACTTCTCGCCTTTGTCGCGCACATCCATCAGCGCACGCGCCATCGGCATCCCCTCGAACGCCCGCGTCATCGGCATCCACGTCGGGAATGTCAGGAAATCCTCGAAGAAGTCTCCCACTGTCGGTCCGAACACCTCGTTGCGTGTCAGCGGGGTCATCCATGTGGTCTTCATACAACCCCCCACGTCCGCCGTCGTGCCCGACTCGCCCGAGCAGGGTCATCGTCGGCATCGTTTACATTTACAACATAATGCGCGCGGCCCCTGATTCAAGGGGCTCCGCCGTAACTCTTGATGCACCTCAAGGCCGGCGCCGGGAAATCGGCGCCGGCGTCCGGATCAACGCCGCGAGAGCGGCGCCCAGAGCACGTAAGGACCCGGGAATCGATGCGGCGAGAATTCGGGCGTCAGTTGCCCGCGCCCGTCGACGTCACGCTTCGCCGTGTAGAGGCGATCGCACCACAGGATGATCCGCAGCAACATGTCGTGTACCTCCCGGCGCAGAGGCCAGCGGACCCGTGCGCACAGTGCCGTTTCCGGCGATGGAATTCGGGAGGTGTCCGAGCCGGCCGATCCACAACGGAGTCGCGCGCAACCCGGCATCTTGGGTTGCCATGAGGCTCCGCTGGGACCTGCTCGACTGGATGCGCCGTCCCGCCTGGGTCAGGCGGGACGACGGTGGGAATGGGATTCGCGCCGTGGTTCCGCCGATCAACTACAGGAACTACTTGGGCATGAGCCCATCGGCCGATCCCCACGTCGTTGAGATGGGACGATGATCCCGCCACGGCTGCCGCATGTCAATCGCGAATCGGGCGGCATTTCCCGTCCGGTTCGTTCGACCGGACGAGCGACGTCGTCGAAACCGCCGTTTACGGCTGGACGAGCTGCCGCGGCGGCCGCGGACGGGACCGCGCCAGGGCGACGCCGACCATCGTGACGGCCATACCGGCGCATGCGGTGGCCCCCAGTCGCTGGTCGAACAGCCACCAGGCCAGCGCCGCGGTGACCGCCGGGGTCAGGTACATCAGGCTGGCGACGGCGGTTGCGCGCCCGCGTCGGATCATCCCGAGCAGCAGCGAGATGGCGACCAGCGAGAGTCCGATCACCGACCATCCCATCGCGAGCCAGAACTCCGGCGCCGGGTCGATTCGCAGGGTCTCCAGCATCGCGGCGGCCGGCAGCACGACCGCCACGGAGGCCCCGAACTGGATCGCACTGCCGGTCCGAAGATCGACGCCGCCGCCGATCTGCTTTTGCAGCAGCGTGCCCGCCGTGATGCCGGCGAGCCCGACGAGGTTCGCCGCCAGCGCGGCAATTCCGACGCCCGACAGCGTGACGCGATCGGCGAGGACCAGGCACATGCCGCCAAACCCGATCAGGATGCCGAGCCATTGCCGACGATCGGCGTGTTCGCCGATCACACGGCCGAGCGCCAGCGTCCACAGCGGCTGCGTTCCGACGATCAGCGCCGAGACGCCCGCCGGCATGCCCGCGCTGATCGCGAACCACACGCCGCCGAGATAGGCCGCCTGCAGGAGGATTCCGACGGCGATCGTGCCCAGCCACTCCCGGCGGCTTGTCGGCCACGGAGGCCGTTGCCAGGCGATGAGCGCCAGCAGGAGGGCGAACGTGATGGCGAAGCGCGCCGCGAGAAACGTCAGCGGTGGAGCGTGCGGCGTGGCGTAGCGGGCGACGATGAACCCGGTGCTCCAGAGCAGGACGAAAACCGCCGGTACGACCGCGATGGCCGCAGCGGCGCTCCCGATCGCCTTCGGGGTTGCCGAATCCGGTGCGGAGTCCGGCCTCACGCGGCGTTCTCCTGGGCGTGAAGCGCCCGGATGGCTTCGATCGCCGCGCGCGGCGCTTCGCGTGAAAGGAAATGCCCGGCGACCGCGACCTCACGGCGCTCGACAAGCCTCCCGAAGCGCTCGCGGGCGTCCCATGACGCGCTCGGCGGGATGACGCCGTCGCAGGCGCCGTGCAGCACGATCGTCGGCACGTCGATCCGTGGCAAGGGTGACAGTTTCCGCTCCACGTCGTCGTAATGCGGGTCCCCCGGTGCGACCGCGTAGCGGTGCCGATACGAGTGGATCGTGACATCGACGAAGTCCGGGTTGTCGAAGCTCGACGCGGTCCTGGCAAAGCACGCCTCGTCGAAGTCCCAGTTCGGCGACCACGAATGCCACAGGTAGCGCGCGACGCTGCGGCGATCGCGCAGCAGCGCTTCGCGACCGCGCGCGGCATGGAAGTACCATTGATACCAGTAGCGCTGCTCCTGTGCGGGGTCGGCAGGCGTGACCGCGGACTGCGCGATGTCCTGGATGTTGTAGCCGGTGATCGTCAGCAGGCCCGCTACGCGCTGAGGCCAAAGCGCGGAAACGACGCACGCCGCGCGTCCCCCCCAGTCGTACCCGGCAAGCAGCGCCCGGTCGATGGCGAGCGCCTGCATGAATTCGCGCAGGTCGTCGCCGAGCGCGCCTTGCTGGCCCGACCGCGGCGTCGCCGCGTCGAGGAACCGCGTCGGGCCGAAACCCCGCAGCCAGGGGATCAGCACCCGAAAGCCCTCGTCGGCGAGTCCGTGCGCGACCTCGTCCCAGTCCTGAACGTCGGACGGCCATCCGTGCAGCAGAATGACCGGCGGTCCGGAATCGGGACCCCGTTCGAGGTAGGCGACCTGCAGCCGCGACGTCGTGACGGACTTGTGCATCAACTTCTTCCTGCGGAAGCTTGCGAGTTGCGAATGTTAGGGAATTCTCGACCCCGGGCCGACGGCGAACTGCGCCGTGCGCGCCCGCTTCTCGGCACGCTCGTCGAGATCCGCATACCGGAAGCCTCGGAAGCGGCAAACGCCGCGTTGGAATCCGCGTTCTCGGCGATTGGCCGGGTTCATGCGCTGATGAGTTTTCACGAACCGACGAGCGACCTGGGTCGGATCAATCGCGCGGCCGCCGGCGTCGCCGTCGACGTCGATCCATGGACGTTCGAGGTCCTGGTCCACGCGCGCCGGATTGCCGAACTGTCCGACGGCCTCTTCGACGTCACGGTGGCCGACGTGCTCGTCCTCCGAGGCCTGTTGCCGGCGCTGCCCGGCGCGATGCCTGCGGAATCGAGCGACGCGGCGCAACGACCGTCGTTTCGGGAACTCGAACTGCGCGCGCCGAACCGCGTCGCGTGGCGCCGCAAGTGCCTGGTCGACCTCGGCGGAATTGCCAAGGGCTACGCCGTCGATCGGGCGCTGCAGAGCCTGCGGGAAGCCGGCATCGCGAGCGCCGTCGTCAACGCAGGCGGCGATCTCGCTTGCTTCGGTCGACCGGCGCCGGTGCATCTGCGAGACCCGATGTCGCCGCGTCGCCTGGTGGACCTCGGCGACATCGACGAGGCGGCCGTCGCGACGTCGGCCGGTTATTTCTCGGAAACCCGGGACGTCGACGCGCTCGTGGATCCGCGGCGCGCGGCGTGTACCTCGTGGCGCGGGAGCGTCAGCGTGATCGCTCGCGATTGCGTCGTGGCGGATGCGCTGACGAAGGTCGTGGCACTCGACCCGGATCGCGCGCCGCGGATCCTTTCGCGCCTCGGGGCACAGGCGCTGCGGATCGACGCTACGGGCTTGTCCGTCATCGGAGATCACGCCGGATTCCGCCTGCGGACTGGATGAGATGTCTACGACAAAACATCATTTATTGTCCTTCTGAGGCCATTTCAGCTACCAAAATCCGGTTTTGTCGAACACATAATTCGCCCTGCCTTCCCGTTCGGCTTGCCCGTTGCAGGAGTTCGAGCCTTCGTGTCGCCCGTCGCAGTCACCCCACGGCAGGCGAGCCGCGCGCGCCCTCGGCGCGCGGCGGTGACCGGTTTGCCGGATCGCCATGAACCCGTCCGCGTGCTGGTGGTCGAAGACCACGTCGAATTGAACCTGTTCATCCGCGATCACCTCGCGCCGGAGTTCGAGGTGGCCGGAGCCTACGACGGGCGCTCGGGCATCGCGACGGCCCTTCAGTGGCGTCCGACGATCATTCTCGTCGACGTCACGATTCCGGACCTGGGCGGCCTCGAATTTCTCCGTGAACTGGCCGCCGACAGCGCGCTCGCCCGAATCCCGGTGATCGCGATGGCCTCGCGGCCCGACGAGGTCGTCCACGTTCGGATGCTGCGCGAAGGCGCCGTCGATTGGCTTGTGAAGCCATTCGGAGCCGATGAGTTGCGCGCGCGGGTCCGCGGCCACGCGCATGCGCAGCGGCTCGAGGCGGAAAACCGGGCGTTGCGGCGCCGGCTCGCTGCGCACGGCGGCACGCCGAAATCCGTCGACGGGTCGCCGGAAAACGCGCGCGTCTTCGCGGGGCAGGCCCGTTTCGACCTCGAGCCCGTCGACATCGAAGCGCTGGTCCACGAGATCGTCGAAGCGGCGCGAAGCGCGGCCCTCGGGAAGGACATCGCGCTGCAGCTTTCTGTGCCGACAAGCCTGGGCATCGCATGGCTCGACCGCTGCCGTGTCGCCAAGGCCCTGGAAAACCTGATCCTGCGCGCGATCGAGGGGACGCCTGTTGGCGGATGCGTCGACGTCGTGGCCGAACGACGGAATCGCGCTGCGGCCGACCACGCGCTGCCGCGGATCGAGTCGCCGCCGGACGGCCCGCGCATGGCCTCCGACGTCGTGGACGTCGTCGCCATCTCGACGCGCGACAACGCCGGCGGGCTAAACGCCGCTGCCGGCCGCTGCAGCACGCTCTGGCTGCCCGTCAATCGCCGCTGAGGCTCACGGGTCCGGCGCCGGTCCTGGCCGGCATGACGCGGTTGTCGATAGCGCTATTGCACGGCGCCTTCTCACCCCAACCGTCGACCGCGGCCGTATCAGGGTTTTTTTGCATGGGACAATGATCCCCAATGGCTACCCACCCGTTTCCGACACTTTCGGCACCCGCGCTTTTCGGCCATCGGCCGTTCTGGGCAAAGCGCTTCGGGCCGGCGCGTTTCCTGCCGATGAGCCGGGCCGAGATGGAGGCCTTGGGCTGGGATTGCTGCGACGTCATTCTCGTGACGGGCGACGCCTACGTCGATCATCCGAGCTTCGGAATGGCTGTCGTCGGGCGCGTGCTCGAGGCGCAGGGGTTTCGCGTCGGCATCATCGCGCAGCCCGACTGGCGCAGCGCCGAAGCGTTCGCGGCGCTCGGGCGGCCGGCCCTGTTCTTCGGCGTGACCGCCGGGAACATGGATTCGATGATCAATCGGTACACCGCCGATCGCAAGATTCGCAGCGACGACGCCTACACGCCCGGCGGCACCGGCGGCCGCCGCCCGGATCGCAGCGTCATCGTGTACGCGCAGCGCTGCCGCGAGGCCTTCGACGACGTGCCGATCGTGATCGGTGGCATCGAGGCCTCGTTGCGACGGATCGCCCACTACGATTACTGGCAGGAAAAGGTCCGCCGATCGATCCTCCTCGACGCGAAGGCCGACCTCCTGCTCTACGGGAACGCGGAACGCGCGCTCGTGGAGGTCGCGCATCGCCTCGCGGCCCGGGAGCCCATCGAACGCGTCACGGATCTTCGTGGAACGGCGTTCGTCCGCGACCGCCGGGATGCCGCCGATTGGTTCGTGTTGGACTCGACGCAGGTTGATCGCCCCGGCCGTGTCGAGGACCATGTCAACCCGTATCGCGACGTCGCGGACTCGGCGCAAGGTGCCGGTGCACCCTGCGCGTCCGATGCCGTCCCGGCGCCGCCGCCCGGCGAGTTCGCGACGATCCGCTTCGCGCGCGCCGGCACGGGCACGGATTTCCGCAGCGCGTCGGACGGCCGGCCGCGACAGCCGCCGCGCGAGAGGACCGTCATCAGGCTGCCTTCGTTCGAGCAGGTGCGCGATGATCCGGTGCTCTACGCGCATGCGAACCGCGTCCTGCACCAGGAGACCAACCCGGGCAATGCGCGCGCGCTGGTCCAGTCGCACGGCGAAGGTACGCTCGCGCGCGACGTCTGGATCAACGCGCCGCCGGTTCCACTGACGACGGACGAACTGGACGGCGTCTTCGACCTGCCGTATGCCCGCGCGCCGCATCCGTCCTACGGCGACGCCCGGATTCCGGCGTGGGAAATGATCCGCTTCAGCGTGAACATCATGCGCGGCTGCTTCGGTGGCTGCACCTTCTGCTCGATCACCGAGCACGAGGGGCGGATCATCCAGAGCCGCTCGGAAGCCTCGGTCCTGAGGGAGATCGAGACGATCCGCGACACGGTGCCCGGTTTCACCGGCGTGATTTCGGACCTCGGCGGACCCACGGCCAACATGTACCGCCTCGGGTGTCGCACGCCGCAGATCGAAGCGGCATGCCGCAAGCCCTCCTGTGTCTACCCGGACATCTGCGGCAATCTGGTGACGGACCACGGTCCGCTGATCCACCTGTACCGAAAGGCTCGCGAACTCCGCGGAATCAAGAAGATCCTCATCGGGTCCGGGTTGCGCTACGACCTCGCGGTCCGCTCGCCCGAATACGTCCGCGAGCTTGCGACGCATCACGTGGGCGGCTACCTGAAGATCGCGCCCGAGCACACCGAGAGCGGCCCGCTGTCGAAGATGATGAAACCGGGGATCGGCGCCTATGACCGGTTCAAGGAGTTGTTCGACCGCTACAGCGCCGCGGCGGGCAAGGAGCAGTACCTGATCCCGTACTTCATCGCGGCGCATCCGGGCACCCGCGACGAGGACATGCTGAACCTCGCGCTGTGGCTCAAGCGCAATGGCTTCCGCGCGGACCAGGTGCAGACCTTCTATCCGTCGCCGATGGCGACGGCCACGGCGATGTACCACAGCGGCCGCAATCCGCTGCGCCGGATCTCGCGCGACGGCGAGCACGTCGATGTCGTTCGCGGCGAGCGACGGCGGCGTCTCCACAAGGCGTTCCTGCGCTATCACGATGCCAACAACTGGCCGCTGCTTCGCGATGCGCTCAAGGCGATGGGCCGCGCGGACCTGATCGGCAACGGCAAGCGCCACCTGGTGCCGACATACCAGCCCGCGACCGACGGCAGCTACCGCAGCGCACGCCGCAAGAACGCGACGGGTTCCGGGATGCGGACATCGCCGGTCGTCCGTGGCCGCGTGCTGACGCAGCACACCGGACTGCCGCCGCGCCCGGGCGCTCCGATCGCGGCCGGCGACCCGGCGCGGCCGGCACACCGCGGCGCCCGCAAGCGCCCGGTATAGTCTCGCCGCGTCCGATCAGCCGGCCAGGGCGAGGCTGGGCCGCCGGGCCGCGCCAGCGGACGATGGACAGAAGGCACTCGTGGACGCTTTGCCGCTCCGAAACGTGACGACCCGACGCAATGCGCTGACGCCCGAAGCCCTCGCGATGATGGACGCCATCGCGCGCAGCGGCAGCTTTGCCGCCGCGGCACGCGAACTTGGCCGCGTTCCGTCCGCCCTGACCTACAGCGTGCGGCAACTGGAAGAAGCGCTCGACGTCCTGCTCTTCGACCGGCGTTCGGGCCAGGCGAAACTGACGGCCGCCGGGGAAGATCTCGTCGCCGAGGGCCGGCGCCTGCTGAGCGAGATCGACGCGGTCGCCAATCGCGTGCGCCGCGTGGCCACCGGCTGGGAAAGCGAATTGACGATCGCCGCCGACGGGGTCATCTCGCACGTGACGCTGTTCGAACTCGTCGAAGCCTTCTACGCGGCGCTGCAGGGGCTGCCGGGAGCAGACGGTGCCGGTCCGGTGACGCGGCTGCGGCTGCGAACCGAAGTCCTCGCCGGTACGTTGGAAGCGGTGGTATCCGGCCAGGCCGACCTCGCGATCGGGACGAGTTCGCGCTCCTCGCTACCGCCCGGAATCCAGGTGGAGTCGCTCGGCGAGATCGAATTCCTGTTCGTCGTCGCGCCGCATCATCCGCTCGCGCGCCAGACCGTGCCGATCGACGACGCCGAACTCGTTCGCCACCGCGCCATCGCGGTCGCGGACTCCGCGCAGCGCCTCTCGCCCGTCACGGTGAACCTGCTGCCGGGCCAGGACGTGCTGACGGTGGCGAGCCTCGCGGTGAAGCTGGACGCGCAATTGCGCGGGCTCGGTTGCGGATTCCTGCCGGAGCCGATCGTCCGGCCGTACCTGGAGACCGGGCGACTGGTGCAGTGCCGTTTGCAGCGTCCCGCCCAATCGGCGAAATTCGCCTACGCTTGGCGCGCGACGTCGCGCCGCGCGCCAAGCGGCCTTGCGCTGCGCTGGTGGCTTGAGCAGCTTCGCGAGCCGCGGACGCGCCGCGCGTTGCTCGAGCGGCACGGCGCGCCGCCGGCGGCGCGTCGGCCGGCGCGCTAGGGCCGGAAATCCCAGAAGAAAAGCCATTGACGCCCAACCCAGGCCAGAGGAAACGCTCGAGGATGGAGACATCGGATCAGCAGATGGACGCGTGGCGCCGGCAGGCGCTGCAGGTCGAGGAGGAGGTGGGCAAGGCGGTCGTCGGCCAGCGCGAAACGACACGGCTCATCAACGTGGCGCTCTTCGCGCGCGGCCACGTGCTCCTGGAAGGCGACGTCGGCATTGGCAAGACGACGATCCTGCGCGCGTTCTCGCGCGCGATCGGCGGCGACTTCGAGCGGGTCGAGGGAACGATCGACCTGATGCCGGGTGACCTGATCTACCACACGTTCGTCGACGCGGACGGCAAGCCACGGATCGAGCCCGGCCCGCTGCTGCGGCACGGCGAAGGACTCGTCACGTTCTTCTTCAACGAGATCAATCGCGCCCGCCCGCAGGTGCAGTCGCTGCTGCTTCGCGCCATGGCCGAACGGAGCGTGTCCGCGTTCAACCGCGAGCACCGCTTTCCGCACATGACGGTGTATGCGGACCGCAATCGCGTCGAAAAGGAGGAAACGTTCGAACTCGCCTCCGCGGCGCGGGATCGCTTCATGTTCGAATTGCGGATGCCGTCGATCACGGACGACGCGACCCGGCGCGCGATCGTCTTCGATCCGATGTACCACGACACCGACGTTCTGTTGCAGCGCGTGAGTCCCGACGTCCTTCCGTGGCAGGACCTGAACCGGATCGGCGCCGCGATCCAGGACGGCGTGCGCGGATCCGAGGCGCTGGAGCGCTACGTTCTCGACCTGTGGGACGCCACGCGTGATCCGGCACGGTTCGGGATACGAATCGACGGCGTCGAGATGGATCGCCTCGTGCTCGCCGGCGCGAGCCCGCGCGGCATGATGGCGTTGACGCGCGCCGCCCGCGTGCTGGCGTGGCTCGACGGCCGGGACTACATGGTCCCGGACGATATCCGTGCCGTCGTGCCCCCGGTGCTCGGCCATCGCGTGTTCTTCACGCCGGTCTACGAATTGCACCGCGCGCGCCTCGCCGACGAATTGATGCGGCAGATCCTCGAGCGCGTCGCCACGCCGCGCTGATCGTCGAGGGTCGCGTGTTCGTCGAACAGGAATTCGACTACCGACTTGCCGGGCGGATCGGCGGTTGGCGGCCGGGCTCGCATCCATCGCGAAGCGCCGGTGACGGCCAGCAGTTCGTTGCGCACGCCCGACTGTTCGATCGCCCGGATCCGCGCCGGCTCGACCTTCGCGCGAGCCTCCGCTCGGTCGATGGCGACTGGCTCGTCCGGGTCAACCGGATGCGCGCCGGCGTACCGGTGCACGCGGTCGTCGACGTCTCGGCCTCGATGCTCTATGGCCGCGGCGGCTCGAAGCTCGACTACGCGCGCGACTTCGTCGCCGCGCTGGGGCGAAGTGCCTTTCGCATCGGCGACGCCGCGGGCCTGGTCGCGTTCGACGCCCGCGAGCGCGAGGACCTTGCCGTGCCGGCGACGCGCAGTCGTGGGTCCGGCCAGGCGATGGCGGAAGCGCTGGCGCGGGTCGGGGACGCAGGTCGCGGTGGCATCGACGGATTGGACGAATCGCTCGCGCGGCTCGCCGCTCGACGCGGGCTGGTCTTCATTCTGTCGGACTTTCATTGGCCGCTCGATCGGCTCGGCGGCGCGCTGGACCGCGTGGCGTCGTCGTGCGTCATCCCGGTGATCACCTGGCATCGCGCGGAGACCGAGCCGCCGGAAACCCACGGCCTCGTCGCGTTGCGCGACGCCGAAACAGGCCGCCAGCGGACGTTGTGGTTGAGGCCGTCGATCCGCGCGGCGTGGCGCGAGCGCGTGGCCGCGCGGCGGGCGCAGCTGGATCGCATTCTTTCCCGCCGCGGCTTGCGTCCGTTCTACGCCGGCGATCGCTTCGAGGCCACCGCCGTGTCGCGTTTTTTTCTCGAGGCGGCGCCGTGAGGCGGCTCGGGCGCTCCGTCCTGCGGCTCGTCGCGATCGGCGTCGGCCTGGGTGTCGGCGCAAGCGGTGGCGGGACGGTGGCCTTGGCCGAGGAAACGTGGGCCGGAACCTCGTTCGAGGCGGCGGTCGAGCAGCCGCGTTCCTATGGCTACCAGATCGGCGACCTGCTGGCGCAGCGCGTGCTGCTGCGGGTCGAGGGCGATGCGTTCACGCCGGCCGCGCTGCCGCAACCGGGCCGGTTCGGCGCCTGGTTCGAGCGTCGCCGCGCCGCGATCGACGTCGATTCGCGCGGGGAGCGCTGGCTCGACGTCGAGTACCAGGTCATCAATTCGCCGCCCGTGCTGACCGTCGTGCAATTGCCGTCGTGGAAAATGGCGCCCGCCGCGGGGGATCGCGGCCTGCGCGTCGACCCCTGGCCTATCTCGATCGGCCCTGTGTCGCCACGCGATGCGGAGGGTGCGTCGAAACTGGGAGGCCTGCGGCCGGACCGACATGCCGGTGACCTCGATCTGGAGGCGATCGAGCGTCGCCTCGTCGGTTGGGGCGCCGCGGCGCTCGCGGCGTGCCTCGCGTGGCTGGGCTGGTGGGCATGGCGGAATCGACGCGAAGCCGTTCGGCTTCCGTTCGCACACGCGATGCGCGAGTTGCACCGAGCCGGCGATTCCGTGCCCGACGCGTGGCGGATCCTGCATCGTGCGTTCGACCGCACGGCCGGGTGCGCGATGGCCAGCGGGACGCTGCCGCGACTGTTCGATCGGGCGCCCCAGTTCCTCCCGCTGCGCGGGCCGATCGAAGCCTTCTACGCGCAGTCGTCGCGGATCTTCTTCGGCTCGGCGGCGACAGGCGACGCCGCCTCGGTGCGCGAACTGTGCCAGGCGCTCTACCGGGTCGAAAGGCGTACCGGCCGATGATATCCATGGCATCGATCGAATTCGCCCATCCCCTCGCGCTGCTCCTCGCTCCGCTGGCTCTACTGCCTTTTGCGCGCCGGCGCGGCGATGCGGAGAGCTTTTCGAGCCTCGACGTGCTGCCGGCCGATCCATGGGGCCGCGTCGCGAGCCGGGTCGAACGCGCCCTGGCCGCGGTGGCGATCCTCGGCCTGGTCACCGCGCTGGCCTCGCCCGGCATCCCGGAGACCCAGGTGATCCGCAGCGGACGCGGCGCGGAGGTCGTGCTGCTGATCGATCGCAGTCGAAGCATGGACGATCGGATGCTGCCGGACAATTGGCGGAGCATCGATCCGCTGATCCTTCGGCACCAGGTCTGGAGCAACGGCCCCGTGAAGTCGCAGGTGGCGCGCGACCTGCTTTCGCGATTCGCCCGCGAACGCGTCAACGACCGCTTCTCGGTCGTCTTCTTCAGCAGCAACCCGCTCGAGGTCGTGCCGTTCACGCAGCACGGCGAGGTCATCCAGGCGGGAATCACGGCCGGCGGCGTCGGTCGCGGCCTCGCCGACACCGACGTCGGGCGGGCCCTCCTCGCGTCGATCGACGAATTCCAGGACCGCGCGTACACCGGCAGCCGCATCATTCTCCTCGTGTCCGACGGCGGCGCGCAGCTCGACCCGCCGACGCGCCGGCGCATCGCGGCCGGCCTGCAGCGCAACCGGATCGCGTTGTACTTCCTTTACCTTCGGTCGTACAACGGCAAGACGCTCGACGCCGAGGGCGCCGATGCGGAATCGGTCCCGGAGATCGCGCTGCACCGCTTCTTCCAGACGCTGAGCACGCCGTATCGCGCCTATCAGGCCGAGATACCGGAAGACCTGGCGAAAGCCATCGCCGATGTCGGTCGGCAGCAGAACCTTCCGCTCGACTACCTGGAACAGGTTCCGCGCCGCGACCTCGCGCGCGCCTGCACCGGCGTCGCAGCCGCATGCTGCGCCCTTCTGCTGGCGCTGCGGCTGGCGTTCGGGAGCGTCGGCGGGTTCGGGGGAGGCGGGGGGTTCGCGGCCGTCGCACGCGCGTTGTCACGCGCCGGAACGGCCACGAAGCCGGCGGACCCGGCCGAGGGCACGCGATGAAGCGCCGCAGCGTCCACGCCGCTTTCGCCGTTCTCGTCGGCGCCTGCGTCGCGATGACGGCGCTGGAGGGCTGGCAGTTGCACCGCGCGCGTCGACTCGCCAGCGCGATCGAGCGGGCGGCGGACCTGTCGCTGCCGCTCGACGCTTCGACGCCGCCCGAGGCGCGGCTCGTCCGCGGCATCGCGCTGGCGCGGCAAGGCGACGCGGATCCGGCGCTCGACATCTACAAGGACCTTGCGCGAACCGGGTCCGGCGAACTGCGCCGGATGGCGCTCTTCGACCTCGGCAATCTGCATCTGCGCGAGGCGATGAAGGCGGGGCCCGACGCCGCGCTCCGTTCCGCGCCGCTGGTCGAACTGTCGAAGCAGGCGTATCGCGACGTACTGAGGGCCGACCCTTCGGATTGGGATGCGCGTTTCAACCTGGAGCAGGCGTTGAGGATCGCTCCGGAGGAGGAAGAACCGGAGACCGAAGAAATGTCGGAGCCGCCGACGCGGGAACGATCCATCAGCACGCTGCAGGGCGCGCGCATCGACCTCCCATGATCGGCGTCCGGCACCTTGCCGCCCTGCTCCTGCTGCTCGGCATCGCCGTCGTGATGCCGCTGATCGCGATTCCGCAGGCGACGTACGACACGGTCGTCGTGTTCGACATCACGCAGAGCATGGACGTCGAAGACTACGGCGGTGGAGCGGCCGGCAGCGCCGCGACAAGTCGCATCGAGTACGCGCGGCAGGCGGCGCGCCGCATCCTGCGCGACCTGCCCTGCGGGTCGCGCATCGGGTGGGCCGCGTTCGCGGAGTATCGGACGATCCTTCTCCTGGCGCCGATCGAGGTCTGCGCGAACTACAACGACCTGGTCGCCGCGCTGTCGCGCCTCGACGGCCGGATGCGCTGGGGCGAGGCGAGCGAGATCACCAAGGGCGTCTACTGGGCCATCCGTGTCGCGCAGTCGCTCGAGCCGCACCCGGACCTCGTGTTCCTCACCGATGGGCAGGAGGCGCCGCCGATCGCACCCGACGACGCACCGGCGCTGTTCGACGATTTTCGTCACGGACTCGTGCACGGCTGGCTCGTCGGGGTGGGCGGCCGCGACGCGCAGCCCATTCCGCGCACGACGCCCGACGGCAGGCGCGTCGGCACGTGGCATGCCGACGAAGTCATGCAGGTGCCCGGCGACCCCGCAAGCCACGAAGAGCTGTCGTACGTCCGCGAAGACCACTTGAAGTCCCTCGCGCAGCACGTCGGCTTCGATTATGTGCACCTGGACGGCGAGGCGGCTTTGCGCCAGGCGATACTCGATCCGCGCCACGCGCGTCGCGCACCGGTGCTCACGGACCTGTCCTGGGTGCTCGTCGCCGCGGCGCTGCTTCTCCTGGCGTGGCGCCTCAAGCCCGATGTCCCGCTGCATGGAAACTGGCGATGAGCGAAGACAACCCCGGCGGCGCGCGCCGCTCGGACCTCGAGGATTTGAACGCGCGCTTCGGCGCGCTCGATGGCATCGCGTTTCGCGACCTCGGCGACGGCATCGTCGTCGCGGACGTGTCCAACGCGTCGGCGAGCGCGTCCTTCTGCATGCAGGGTGCGCACCTTCTCTCGTGGACGCCGCGGACGCAGCGTGAACCGGTGGTCTGGGTGTCGGACGCCGCGCGCTACGCGAAAGGCAAGGCGGTCCGCGGCGGCATCCCGGTGTGCTGGCCGTGGTTCGGGCCCCACCCGACCGACCCCGCCGCGCCGAGCCACGGATATGTCCGTGCCGCCGCGTGGACGCTGGCGGCGGTCGAATTGTTGCCGGGTGGCGACACGCGCGTGTCGTTCGAGCGCGTCGACGACGCCTCCTCGCGTCGATATGGACCGCACTCGTTTGCGTTGTCGCTTCGCGCGACGATCGGCGCCGAGCTGGCGGTCGAGCTGGAAACCACCAACCGCGGCGCCAGCGCATTCTCGATCACCGAGGCGCTGCACACCTATCTGGCGGTCGACGACATCGGCGACATTGCCGTCGCCGGACTGGATGGTGCGACGTACGTCGACCAGGTGGACGCCGGGCGCAGGAAACGGTGCGAAGGCGACGTGCGCTTCGCGGGTGAAGTCGATCGGGTCTTCGTCGGGACGACCGCGACGTGCGTCGTCGAAGATCCCGGGTTCGGGCGCCGGATCGTCGTGGAGAAATCCGGCAGCCGCTCGACGGTCGTCTGGTCGCCGTGGCTCGAGAAGGCGCGGCGCCTCGGGGACCTCGGTGAGGGCCGCCGAGCGCTGGGAGGCTGGCGTGAGATGCTGTGCGTCGAGACGGCCAATGCCCTGGATGACGTGGTCGCCATCGCGCCCGGCGCGACGCATCGAATGGGTCTGCGCTTGCGGGTCGAAGCCCGCGCTCCCACCCGGGAATCGTCCGCCGGCTGACGCCCGCACGTCCCTCTCGCGCGCGAGCGGGAAAGGGGAGCATGGCGAGCGCGCGATGCTATTTCGCCAGCACCTTGGCCACCGGATTGGGGCGCAGCCGAAACGCGTCGGGCATCCCGGATCCCAGCAGAGGTCGCAGGTAAAGGCGGAAAGCGTCGGTCACGTCGGTGCCGCTCGCCGCGATGAAGTGGTCCTCCATCACGCGCGTCTTGCCGGCGACGGTCTCCAGCGGCGCCAGTTCATAGTCGACCGAGTAGAAGCCGACCCGGCGGATCGTCACCGAGCCGTCGCGGTCGCCCCACATGGCGTATTGCACGGCCTTCTCGCCGACCTCGCGCGCCTCGCGCTGGTCGACGTCGGAAACGCAGCCGATGAATGAGCGCTGCACGTAGCCGAGCGTGTCGCCACGAACGCGCTTCAGCTTCAGCTTGGCCTTGATTTCCTCGCACAGCAGGTCGGCGAGCGCGCCGCTGCCGGACAGTTGCACGTTGCCATGCTGGTCGACCTCGAGTTCCTTCGCGAGCCGGCTCAGGATCGGCGTGCCGTCGGCATCGTGGATCCCCTCGGAGACCGCAATCACGCAGCGGCCGTGCCGATCGTAGGCCGCCTTGACGTCCGCGAGGAAGCGTTCGATCTCGAAGGTCCGCTCCGGCAGGTAGATCAGGTGCGGCCCGTCGTCCGGGAACTTCTTGCCGAGCGCCGCGGCGGCGGTCAGGAAGCCGGCATGCCGGCCCATGACCACGGCGAGGTAGACGCCGGGCAAGGCCGAATTGTCGAGGTTGGCGCCGGCGAACGCCTGTGCGACGAAGCGGGCCGCCGACGGGAACCCGGGCGTGTGATCGTTGGCCACGAGGTCATTGTCGATCGTCTTCGGGATGTGGATGCAGCGCAGCGGGTATCCGGCCCGGCGCGCCTCCTCGGCGACGATTCGCACCGTATCCGAGGAATCGTTGCCTCCGATGTAGAAGAAATGCCCGATCCCATGGGCCTGCAGGACCTTGAAGATCTCGTGGCAGTATTTCAGGTCGGGCTTGTCGCGCGTCGAACCCAGCGCCGACGCGGGCGTGCTCGCCACGAGCTCCAGGTTGTGGCTGGTTTCCTGCGTCAGGTCGACGAAATCTTCGTTGACGATGCCCCGGACGCCGTGGCGCGCGCCGTAGACGTACTCGACGTTGCGGAACCGCCGCGCCTCGAGCACGACACCCGCGAGCGACTGGTTGATGACGGCGGTAGGCCCGCCCCCCTGGGCAACCAGGATCTTGCCGGACGACATGGTGGATTTCCTCCCCGGTGGTTCCGCGTGGCCGCCACGATGGCCGCGACGTGGGTGACGCCTTCAGTTTACCGTCGGCGGGCGGCGCGACGGGCCTTGTCGCTCGGCGCGGCCGGCATGAGAATGCGTATTCGACGCCCCCACGGAGCGTGATGACCGATCGCGGCCATGTGCACGAACTATCGACCCAGCAGCCGCGACCTCATTCGCGAACAGTTCGGCGCCGCGGTGGACTTCGAATTCCCGGACGAGACCTATCCGGCCTACGTGGCGCCGATACTGCGCGCCAGCGACGACGGCACCACCGCGTGCATCGCGGCGTGCTTCGGATTGATTCCCCGCTGGTCGCGCGATGCGAAGCTCGCGCGCAGCACCTACAACGCGCGCAGCGAGACCGTCGCGACGAAGCCGAGCTTTCGCGCGCCCTGGCGCGAACGCCGCTACTGCCTGGTGCCGATGCAGTCGTTCTTCGAACCTCGCTACGACGGCGAGCGCTCGACCCGCTGGCGCATCGAGCGTGCCGACGGCAGCGATTTCTGCGTCGCCGGAATCTGGGAATCGTGGCGTTCTCCGACCGGGCCCGTGGCCGTGTCGTTCAGCATGCTGACGATCAATGCGGACCGGCACGCGCTGATGTCGCAGTTCCATGCGCCCGGCGACGAGAAGCGCTCGCTTGTCGTCATCGATCCGGCGCAGTACCGCAGCTGGCTTCAGGCGACGCCGCCGCAAGCCGCGGCGCTGCTGCGACCCTTCGATGCGACCGCGTTTCGCGCCGCCGCCGACCCGCGCCCTGCGCGACGCAGGAAGCCCGCCGCGACCGGCGACGCCTGAACGGCGGCCCCGCAGCGGCCTACGCGCCGATCACGCGCTCGATCCGGCGATCCGGGACGAGCCAGATCAGCGCGACCAGCACGTAGATTCCCATCGCCACCCACGGAACGACGCACGCACAGGCGATCGCGGTGGCGTACAGCGCCAGCGAGGCGCGGCCCTTGGCGTCCGAACCGACCGCGCGCGCGAGCGCCGACTCGCGTCCGTGGCGCTTCAGCAGCGCGACCTGCAGCAGCGTGTAGGCGACCGCGGACAGGAAGAGGACGACGCCGTAGGTCACGGTGGGCCACGGCGCAAGCGGATATTCCGCCATCCACGCGGTCGTAAAGGGCACGAGCGAGAGCCAGAAGAGCAGGTGCGAGTTCGCCCACAGCACGCGGCCGTCGACATGCTGCACCGCGTGGAGCATGTGGTGGTGGTTGTGCCAGTAGATCGCGACGAAGACGAAGCTCAGCACGTAGCTGAGGAACGTCGGCACCAGGCCCTGCAGTGCCGCGATGCCGTCGGCATGGGGAACCTTGAGTTCGAGCACCATGATCGTGATGATCACGGCGATCACGCCGTCGCTGAACGCCTCGAGCCGACCTTTATCCATGCCTTGCGCTCCGCCGCCGGGAGGAAATTAGCACGGCGACGGAGCGCGTGGCTCCGCCTTAGTGCGCAGCCTTGGACGCTTCCACCGCCTCGTGCAGCTCGTGCTCGGCGTCGCGCAGCAGCTGTTCCGCCTTGGCGCCGTGCCCGGCCATGTCGTAGTGATTGGCGGCGCGGGCCCGTTCCATCTCGTGGATCGATTCGACGATGTGCTTGTGGACCTTGTCGAGATCGCGCCAGTCGCGCACTTCGGCACCGACGGCGAGGCCGGCGACGAGCGCGAGCGAGGAGGTGGCGGCAAGCAGGATCTTGTTGACGTTCATCTGGTGACTCCCTGGGGTTGGAGGATTCCGGGCGCGTGCCCGACGTCAAAAACGGCGCATCCGGCCGCCGGGTTGACGATCTCGCCGCCCCCTTGCTTTTGCTTACATTCGAGCACCGCGACCGATGCCTTCCAGGCCCCCCGCTGCCCGCCGCGAGGGCGCGGGGTCGCGGGCTTTCAGCGCGAATAGGCGGGCCTTTCGCTCGCTGTTTCGCGCCTCGCCCGCTCGGGGCCGATTCGATAATCCTTTCGTTTCCGGCAGTCCGGGGCCGGAAGCGCCCGAACGGAGTCGACCGTTTCCATGTCCGCAGCCACCGAATCCGCCAAGTCCCTGTCGACGTCCGCCTCCGCTTTCGCGTCCGCGTCCGCGTTCGCGGCGCCAGACTTGTCGTGACGCCCGAGTGAGGATCGTGGAACCGACGAGCGCGCCGGTGACGCCAGCCGCCATCGCGGAACCCGCGAGTCCGGCGGGAACCCTGTCGGCCGCCGGCGTGGCGTTGCTGCCGGTGTGCACGCTTGCCGGCGCCATCGGCTGGGCCGCCGCCGGATCCGGGTCGCCCTGGCTCGGACGGGTCGCCATGGCCGTCGTCATCGCGAGCGCGTTGGCGACCGTGGCGCTGGGCACGCGCCGGGCCCGCCACGACCACGCCCGCTTGAAGGCGCTCGTCGGCGCCGTGCGCCGCGTCGCGTCGCGCGATTTCAGCGCCGGCCCGCCGGTCGGCGGCCGCGACCTGCTGGGCGAACTTGGCCGTGGGCTGGCCGCGATGACGCGGGGCCTCGGCATGCATTTCGTCAGCCTGCGTACGCTGTCGCAGATCGATCGTTCGATCCTCGCGCAGCCGGACCCGGCCGAGGTCGTGAAGCTCGCGATGCCCTGCCTCGCCTACGTCGCCGAATCGGACGCGCTGGTGCTGGCGCTGGTCGACGACGAGGCCCCGGCACTGATGCGCTTCCATGTCCTGCGTGCGCGCAACCTGACGCGGATCGAGCGCAACCGCCTGCCGGCGACGGGCGACTGGGCGACGCGCGTCGCGTCGCACCAGGGTACGTCGTGGGACGGCGTGCTGCCGCTGCCGGCGGCGATCATGGCGCAGTTGCGCGCGGAATGCGGCGAAGGCGGCACGGCGCTCGTCCTGCGCATCGGTGCGCGGGAGACGCCGCGTGGCTTCGCCGTCTTCGCGTACGGCAACTCGCGCACGCTGGCGCCGGACCAGTCGGAGCTTCTGCAGGACCTGCTGGCGCGCGTCGACGCGGCCTGCATCGCGGCGGAGCGCCTGCCTGATCCGACATCGGCGGCGCACCTGGACACGCTCACCGGCCTCCCCAACCGCCCGGCCCTGGTCTCGGCGCTGCAGTCCGAACTGGCCCACGCGCAGCGCAACCGCAGTCGCGTCGCCGTCCTCGTGCTGGACCTCGATCGCTTCAAGCAGACCAACGACACGCTCGGGCACGTCGCCGGCGACGAACTCCTGCGCAGCGCGGCCGATCGCATCCGGCGCACGATTCGCGAGGAGGACACCGTCGCGCGGCACGGCGGCGACGAGTTCGCGATCCTCGTGAGCGGCCTGATCTCCGGCCGCGACAGCGGTGCGTCCGCGCGCAACCTCATCAAGGTGCTGTCGCGCCCCTTCGACATCGGCGGCGAGACGGTCTACATCGGAGCCAGCGTCGGGATCTCGATCTACCCGGACGATGGAACGGACGCGGAGGACCTGATCAAGAAGGCGGACACCGCGATGTACCGCGCCAAGGACGAAGGGCGCAGCCGCTTCGCCTACTACGAAGAAAGCATGAACATCGAGACGCGCCGGCGCGTCGCGCTGGACCGCGAATTGCGCCAGGCTCTCGAGCGCGGCGAGTTCGTGCTGCATTTCCAGCCGCAGCTGGAAGTGCGCACGGGCCGCATCTGCACGGTCGAGGCGCTGGTCCGCTGGCAGCACCCGGAACAGGGACTGCTGGCGCCCTCCGCGTTCATCCCCTTCGCGGAGGAGAACGGACTGATCGACGCGATCGGCTCGTGGGTCATTCGCGAAGCCTGCATGCAGTTCCGCCGCTGGCGCGCCGACGGACTCGGCATTCCGCGGATCGCGGTCAACGTCTCGATCGAGCAGCTGCGGCGGTCGAATTTCGTGCGCACGGTCGAGCATGCGCTGCAGATGGCCGAGATGCCGCGCGAGACGCTCGAGATCGAGGTCACCGAGTCGATGTTCCTGCAGCGCGGCAAGGCGGCGATGAATGCGATGAACGAGCTGTCGCAGGCCGGCGTCGTCTTCGCGATCGATGATTTCGGCAGCGGCTACGCGTCGTTCAGCTACCTGAAGACGCTTCACGCGCAGGTCGTCAAGCTCGACCAGATGTTCATCGCGGACGCCGCCATCAATGCGGATGCCGGCACGATCGTCGCGGCGATGATCAACATGGCGCACACGCTGAAGAAGGAGGTCGTTGCCGAAGGCGTGGAGAACCGTGCGCAGCTCGACTTTCTCGTGAAGCTGGGCTGCGAGAAGGTCCAGGGCTACCTGTTCAGCCGTCCTCTGCCCGCCGACGAGTTCGTCCGCTTCGCGCGCGACCACATCGAGCACAACCCGCCGTCGGTGAGCAGCCTGGCTCCTTTCGGCGGATCGTCGCGGCGCCCGCGCGCCGAGGCGCCATCGCCGTCGCAGGACGAGTGGCTCACCGTCCCCTTCGTCGACGCCGAGCACTGAGCAGCGTCCAAGGCCGCCGCCGCGGCGTCACGGACGCTCGAATCGCCCGCTCTTTTCCGAGGCCAACAGCGCCTCGATGATCCGCAGGTTGGCCGCGGCATCGTCGATCGACGACGCGTCTGGCGACTGCGAGCGCACCGCGCGCGAGAACGCTTCCGCCTGCAGCCGGTACTGGTCCGCGACGCCGACGCTCTCCTGCCGGATGCCGCTGCCGTCGAGCGCGGAACCGTCGTCGATCGCATAGCGGCAGGCGCGATCCGGTGGCGCATTGAAGGGAATCTCGATCTCGATCCGGCCGCGCGTGCCGACCAGCTGCACGCGCTGGAAGGGCGCGCTCTGCGTCGAGACGCTGAACGCCAGTTGGCGGCTCGATCCGAAGTCGAGGATGCCGGTCGTCGTGCGATCGGTGCCGAAACCCGGGTCGCGATCCACGCTCGCAGCGACTCGCAGCGGCTCGGCGTCGAAGAACCATCGTCCGGCCACGATCGCATAGCAGCCGATGTCGTACAGCGCGCCGCCGCCGATGTCGGCGATGTTCCGGATGTTCGCCGGATCGCTGTTGAAGTAGGCGAACGCGACGTGGATGAAGCGAAGGTCGCCGATGTCGCCACCCCGGATCCGGTCACGCGTTTCGATCCATTGCGGATGATGCCGGACCATGAACGCTTCGCGGATATGGACCTTCGTCGCCAGAGGGCGCAGCACGTCCAGGTCCGCGGCGTGAAGCGACATCGGCTTCTCGCAGAGCACGTGCTTGCCGGCCTCGGCGGCGGCTCGTGTCCACGGGACGTGGAGGTGGTTCGGAAGCGGGTTGTAGATGACCTCGATGTCCGGGTCGGCAAGCAGTTCCTCGTACGACCCGTAGGCCCGCGGAATCCGAAGCTCGGCGGCGGCCTCCCGGGCGCGGGCCGGGTCGCGCGATGCGATGGCCGCCACGTCGAGTTCCGGGCTCGCCTGCATTCCCGGAATCACCTTGCGAGTGCCGATCGACGCCGTCGAAAGGATGCCCCAGCGTACGCGCTTCATCGTTGCCCTCCGGTCACGGATTCTGCCCCGCGGCGGCCACCTCGTCGAACAGCCACTCGCGGAATGCCAGCACCTTGCGCGGGGCCTCGGCTTCGCCCGGCCATGTCACGTAGTTTGCCGAGTCCGACGGCAAGTCGACGTCGAACAGGCGAACGAGGCGGCCGGCGGCGAGGTCGAGTTCCGCAATGCTGCGTCGAGCCAGGGCCACGCCGCGCTGCTCCACGGCGGCCTGCAGCATGATGCCGGCGTCGTTGAAGTCGAGGCCGGTCGGCTCCGGCCAGTCGAGGCCAGCGACGCGAAACCACGGCTGCCACGGCTCCTGCGACGAGCGAAGGAGCGGCAGGCGAGCCAGGTCCCGCGGTACCCGAGGCAGCTTTCCGTCGTTGAGTCGCGGACTGCAGACGGGAAAATAGGTTTCCGGCAGCAGGAGTTCGCTGTGCATCCGGGGCCACTGCCCGCGCCCGAACCGAACCGCGACGTCGACCTGGTCGCGATCGAAATCGGCCAACGCCATCGTGGCCTGGATGCTCACCTCGATTTCCGGGTGCCGTGCCATGAAACCGCCGATGCGCGGCATCAGCCAGCGCGCGGCAAACGACGGCAGCGCGCTGATCGTCAGCCGGTTCGTCGGCTTGCGGCGGACCAGCGCCGCCGCCGCCTCCGCGATCTGCGACAGCGCGGAGCGGACGCGTTCGGCGAAGAAACGTCCCTCGTCGGTCAGCGCGACACGACGGCCTTCGCGCCGGAATAACGTCACGCCGAGGTGGGCCTCCAGCGCCTTGACCTGATGGCTTATCGCCCCGTGGGTGACGAAGAGCTCATCGGCGGCCGCACTGAAACTGGCGTGGCGCGCCGCCGCCTCGAAGACGCGCACCGCCGACAGCGGTGGCAAACGGCTCGTCATTGCGTTCGATTCGACCTGTGAATTTTTCTAACATTTAGCGCAAAATAAATCGGTTGTCCAGTCCATTGCAGGCCCCTAGCATTCGCCTCGCTCGTATTGTGAGGTGACCTGACAGATGACCGCGCTCAAGCTGACGTTCCGGGCAGGCGATCCCTGGCTCCTCGACGACGCGCCTTCGGACGGGTCCTCGCGGATCGTCGTGCGTACCCGCCGCGCGGCCGCGGATGGCTCGAAGCGCTGGCTCGACTGCGGGATCGTCGTGCACGGGGTCGAGGTCGGCTACCTGCAGGCGACGATCGTGCCGGGACACCAGGCCTGGGTCGCCTACCTCGTGGGGCGCCGGCACCTCACGCGCGAGGTCGTGTGCACGGGGCTCGTCGCCTTGCTGCGCGTGCTTCACCGCGAACACGGTGTTCGAACGGTGGCGATGATGGCGGGCAGCGGCAATCCGCGGGAGATCGACCTGCTCGCGACGCTGGGCTTCGAGCCGGACGCCTGCGAGGCTCGCGGCGAGGCCCGACCGCATTTCGCCGTTTCCGACGCCGAGCCGCTCGACGAGCGGCTGTCGACGGCGCGCGCACGCCCGGGTCCGGGATGGTCGGGTTGGCTTCGCGAAATCGGGCAAAGGCTGGCCGCGTAGCCCTTCGATCAGCCGGACCCGCGCCCCCGCCGCGGCGCCAGCGTCGCCCGAATCGAGAGCAACTCGCGGGCGAGTTCCTCCGGCGCCGGGCCGACGCCTAGGGTTCCGGTGGCCGTGGACGACGCCGGCGCCGATCGGTCCGGAAAGGTCCCCTGCCCGGCAGCCGCGGTATGCGCCAGCGACCAGAGGGTCGCGACGAGTTCGCCTGCGCGGCGCTGAAGTTCGGGCGGCAGGTCCGGATGATCGATCGTCGGCCGGGCCGCTCGCCGCACGTCCTGCCAGAAACGGGCCAGCGCCGTCGAGGCGGTCGTCATGCTGCCCCGTCCGACCAACTGATGCATGCGATTCGCCGTTGGCACCAGGCGAAAGCGGAAGAACATCATCGACGCGACGCCGCGATACAGTTCGCGCGTCTCCCGGATCGAGGCGCTGAGGTGGTTGACTGCTTCGCGCAGTTCGGCGTCGATTTCGGGGGCGTCGGCCACGGCGAATGCGCCCGCAACGTGTGCAGTGGGAGGAAAACGGCTAAATCATACAAATATCTACCGTTTCGTCCAGGCAAACATTCACGTCGGGCCCGCCGTCGGCGGGGCTCGCCCATCGCCAACGTCGGGCGCGAGAGCCTCGTCGAGCGCCGCGAGCGCCGCGCGCAGCGCTCCGAGGGGTTCGGCCAGTGCCGGCGCCCCGCTGCCTTGCCGGATCAGCGCGACGATCGCCACGGCGTGGCGCGAAATGTCGTAGGCGCCGACCATCCCCGCGGATCCGGCGATCGAATGCGCGCGCCGCCCGGCTTCCTCGAGTTCGGCTTGCGACACGTGCTGCGCGAGCTGGGACGCTTCCTGCAGGCCGTGGCGCACGAACCGCCTCATCAGTTCGCGGAAGGCACCGATCTCGCCGCCGGCGATCTTCATTCCGAGCCGCCCGTCGACGCCCGGCAGCGTGCCGGCGGCAGTGGGCGCCGCGTCCGATCGGCCGCCGCTCGACGCCGCGCCATCGTGTCGACTCGGATCGCCGGCGACGCGCCCGATCCAGCGCGCAAGCGTCGCCTCCAGGGCGTTGAATTCGACGGGCTTGCTCAGGTGGTCGCACATCCCGGCATCGAGACAGCGCCTGCGGTCCTCCTCGAACGCGTCGGCCGTCATCGCGACGATCGGCACTGTGTCGCCGTGGGGCAGGCGGCGAATCCGACGCGTGGCCTCCAGGCCATCCAGGACCGGCATCTGCACGTCCATGAGGATCAGGTCATAGCGCCGCTGTGCCGCCATCGCGACCGCTTCCTGGCCGTTGCCAGCCGGTTCGACGACGACGTCGAGAAGCTCGAGCAGGCCGGTCGCCACGTCGCGATTGATCGGATTGTCGTCGACCAGGAGTATCCGCGCGCCATGGAAGCGGCGGCCCGACGGGCTGGGCAGGGACAAGGGGGGCTCCCGAACGTCGCGCGGTTTCAGCCTGTCCCCGATTCGACGGCGTCGCGATGATCCGAATAACGGATCGCGATCCGGGCGAATTCGTCGAACGACGAGAAAAAGGCCGCGAGGACGTCCGGGTCGAATTGCCGCGGTCCGCCGCGCGCAATGAGGTCGCGAGCGCTCGCCAGGGCCATCGGTTCCTTGTAGACCCGCTTGCTGATCAGCGCGTCGAACACGTCGGCGACCGCCATCAACCGCGCCGACACCGGAATGGCATCGCCGGCGAGCCCGTCCGGATAGCCGTTGCCGTCCCAGCGTTCGTGGTGCGAACGCGCGATCTCCTTCGCGTGGCGCAGGAATTCCACCGGGCGCGCGGCGTCGCGTTCCGCCTGCTCGATGGCCTCGGCGCCGAGAAGCGTATGCGTCTTCATCACGATCCATTCCTCCGGGTCGAGCTTGCCGGGCTTGAGCAGGATCCGGTCCGGGATGCCGACCTTGCCGATATCGTGCAGCGGAGCCGACTTGGCGATCGCCTCGATCGTGTGGTCGTCGAGTTGCGCGCTGAACCGCGGATGCTCGCGCAGCGCCCGCGCGAGCACGCGCACGTAGGCCTGGGTCCTCAGCAGGTGGTTGCCGGTCTCGTTGTCCCGCGTCTCCGCGAGGCGTGCCAGCGCGTGGATCGTGACGTCCTGGACCAGTTGGCTCTCGCGCGTCCGGCGCTCCACCTCCACTTCCAGGATGGCGTTGTGGTTGGCGAGCAGGTCGCGCGCCCGCTTCAGTTCGAGTTGCGTCCTGACACGGGCCTGCACGATCGGCGGACGCACGGGCTTCGTGATGTAGTCCACCGCGCCCAGGGCGAGCCCGGACTCCTCGTCGTGTTCGGAGTTCATCGCCGTGACGAAGATCACCGGTATGTCGTGAAGCTGCGGATCGCGCCGCAGCGCATCGAGCACGGCATAGCCGTCCATGTCCGGCATCATCACGTCGAGCAGGATCAGGTCCGGGCGCGGGTCGGTCGCCGCGATCTGCAGCGCGCGCCGCCCGGACGTTGCGGCCCGGACCCGATAGACGGGTCGCAGCAGGTCGCCCAGGATGACGAGATTCTCCGGAATGTCGTCGACGATGAGTATCGTGGCCGGATTCGTCGTCGAAACCGCCGGTGCCTCGGACGTGATCAAATCGAGCCGCTCCCCGGAAGCATGCGCGCCGGTGCTGACTGTAGTGGATCGCCGCGAACGATGAAAGATGCGGTCGACCCGAGGTCACTGCCACAGGCAGCGCGCGCCCCATCCGGCACGTCGGGGCGCGCTACGCTGCACGTATCGTGAAACCCCGATTCCGCCACGTGCTGAGAACCGTGCTGCCGCTTGCCCTGGCCCTCGCGGCAACCCTGGCTGCGGCGAATCCGACGCTACAGGTCGGCTCGAAGCGATTCGCCGAATCCTACATCCTCGGCGAAATCGTCAGCGCCGCAGCACGCCGTGCCGGCGAGGCCGACGTCGTGCACCGCCAGGGGCTCGGCAACACCGCGATCCTGCTGAACGCGCTGCTCAGCGGGCAGATCGATGTCTACCCGGAATACACCGGCACGATCGCGCTGGAGATTCTGCATCTCGATCGCGTGCCGCCACTGGACGAACTCGACCGGCGCCTCGCGCCACTCGGCCTGACGGTGGCCGTTCCGCTCGGCTTCCAGGACGGCTATGCGCTTGCGGTTCGCGCCGACACGGCGCGGTCCCACGGCGTGCAGCGGATTTCCGAGCTGCGTGGCACCGACGGACTCCGCTTCGGCCTGTCCTCGGAATTCCTTGGGCGACAGGACGGATGGCCCGGATTGGCGCGCACCTACGGCTTCGAGGCCATTCGACCGCGGGCCATCGAGCACGGCCTCGGCTACGAGGCGATGGAGCGCGGCGACATCGACGTGATCGATGCCTATACGACCGATGCGAAGCTCGATCGCTACGGATTGCGCGTCCTGGTCGACGACGCGCATTATTTCCCGCCGTACGATGCCGTGCTCCTGGCGCGCCGCGACCTGCCGCAGCGACTGCCGCGCACTTGGCACGCGATCTCCGCGCTGCAGGGCCGCATCGACGAGGCGACGATGCGACGACTGAACGCGGAGGCGGAGATCGAGCAGCGCGCCTTTGCCGACATCGCCGCCGACTGGGCGCACGGCATCGCGACGCGGCCGCACTCGGCGTCCACGGACCTCGCGCGGGCGTTCGGCGCGAAACTGCTGACGCGCGAATCGCTGCGGCTCGCCGCCGAGCAGGCCGGCCTCGTCGTCGTCGCCCTCGGTGCAAGCTGCGCGATCGGCGTGCCGCTCGGCGTGGCGGCGGCCCGCCGGCGTCGCGTCGCCTCGATCGTGTTTGCCGTCGTCGGTGCGATCCAGACGGTGCCGTCGCTCGCGCTGCTCGCGTTCCTGGTCGCGTTGACGGGCCGGATCGGCGCGCTGCCGGCATTCGTCGCGTTGACGCTCTACGCGCTGCTGCCGATCGTGCGAAACACCCACGCCGGCATCGTCCAGGTACCGCGCAACCTGCGCGAGGCGGCGCGTGCGCTCGCGCTGCCTCCGCGGATCGCGCTCTACCGGATCGAACTGCCGCTGGCCCGCCCGTTGATCCTGGCCGGCATCAAGACGTCCGCGGTCGTCAACGTCGGCACCGCGACGATTGCCGCTTTCGTCGGCGCCGGAGGCCTCGGGGAACGGATCGTGACGGGTCTCGCGCTCAACGACACGGCGACGCTGCTGGCCGGCGCGGTGCCGGTTGCCGCGATGGCGCTCGCCATCGACGCCGCCTTCGATCGCCTGGAACGCCGCCTCGACGCCGCGCGCGCGGGCCGTGGCGAAACGCGCTCAGTGTGATCCGACACCGAGCCAGCGGTCGAGTTGGCCCGGATTCTCGACCAGCGCGCGGCAGTCGCCCAGGTGCACCATGCGCCCGCGCTCCAGGACGAGCGCACGGCGCGTCAACGGGAGGATCTGGCGCGCATGCTGTTCGACGAGGATCACCGCCATCTCGGACTCCCCGACCAGGGCGCCGATGATCCGCAGGAGCTCGACGACGATCAATGGCGCCAGCCCCTCGAGCGGCTCGTCGAGCAGCAGCAGGCGCGGATTGAGCATCAGCGCCCGCGCCATCGCGAGCATCTGCTGCTCGCCGCCCGAGAGCTGGTTGCCGAGGTTGCTCCGCCGTTCACGCAGTCGCCCGAAAAGACCGTAGACGCGATCCAGGTTCCACGGGCCCGGCCGGGCAGCGACCGTCAGGTTCTCCTCCACGGTGAGCGACGGAAACACGTCGCGCTCCTGCGGAACCCAGCCGATCCCGAGATGGGCGCGCCGCTGCGGCGCCAGCCCGGAGAGGTCCGTGCCGGCAAACCGCATGGAGCCGCCGCGCCAGCTCGTGACGCCCATCAGCGTCTCGAGCAGCGTGGTCTTCCCCATGCCGTTGCGCCCGAGCAGCGCGAGGCTGTCGCCGGCATCCAGCGTGAACGAGATGTCGTCCAGGACGATGGCGTCGCCGTAGCCGGCGCGCAGGCGATCGACCTGCAGCAGCTCAGCCAACCTCCGCCTCCCCCAGGTAGACCTCGCGCACCCGCGGATCCCGTGCGATGCGCGCGGGCGTGTCCTCGACCAGGATCGCACCGCCGACGAGGACCGAAATGCGCTCGGCGAACCGGAACACCAGGTCCATGTCGTGCTCGATCAGCAGGATCGTCACGTCCCGCGGCAGCGCGGCGATCGTCTCGAAAAGTTCCCGGCTCTCGGCCGCGGGAATTCCGGCCGCGGGCTCGTCCAGCAGCAGCACGCGCGGTCGCAGCGCCAGCGCGAGGCCGATCTCGACGAGGCGTTGCCGCCCGTAAGGCAGGTCGCGCGTGCGTCGGCCGGCGTCGTCGCCCAACCGCAACGTGCCGACCAGCGCGTTGGCCTCGTCGATTGCCGCGGCGTGTGCTCCGACGGCGCGCCAGAAGCGAGCAGCGATGCCGCGCCGCTCGCAGACCGCGAGCACGACGGCCTGCAGTACGGTCATGTCCGGAAAGAGCCGATTGATCTGGAATGTTCGCGCCAGCCCGCGCCGGACCCGTTCGTGCTGCGCAAGCCGCGTCACGTCCTCCCCGGCGAGCAGCACGCGACCGGCGCTCGGCTCGAGGAACCCGGTCAGCAGGTTGACGAGCGTGGTCTTCCCTGCCCCGTTCGGTCCGATCAACGCATGGCGCGCGCCGCCTTCGATCACGAGCGAGACGTCGTTCGTGGCGACGAAGCCGCCGAAGCGTCGCGTCAGGCCGACCGTCTGCAGCGCAATCATGCCGGTCCATCCGGCGCCGCGGCCTTCGCACGGAGCCGATGCACGATCTGCCGGCCCAAGCCGAGCAGTCCGCCGCGGGCGAAAAGCACGATCGCCAGCAGCAGCGCGCCGAGCCAGAACTCCCAGTACTGCGGCTCGATCCCCGAGAGCACCTGCCGCGCGACCATGAACACGATCGCCCCCAGCATCGGGCCGTACAGCGTGCCCGTGCCGCCGAGCACGACGATGAGCATCAACTCGGCCGAGCGACTGAATGCGAAGACGTCGATGGAAACGAATTGAGTCGTCTGTGCCAGCAGCGCGCCGGCCGCGCCCGCGAACGCGGCCGCGATCGTGTAGATCGCGACCAGGCGCGCCGCGACCGGCGTGCCGAGCGCCGGCATTCGGCCGGCGTTCTGCCTTATGCCCTGCAGGCTCGCGCCCAGCGGAGAGTGCGTCAGGCGCCGCGCGACATGGAACAGCAGGAACAGCACGACGACGGCGTACACGTAGCCGGTACGTCCATAGAGATCGAACGGGAATCTTCCGGCGAGCGGCGCCGACTGCATGCCCTGCAGCCCGTCGACGCCGCCGGTGATGTCGGTGAACTTGTTGGCGGCATCGAAAAGCATCATCGCGATCGCCAGCGTGACCATCAGACGGGTCAGGTCGGCGCCGCGCAGCACGACGAAGCTCGTCAGGAACCCCGCGACTGCCGCGCAGGCGGCGGAGACAGCGAGGCCCGCGAGCGGGTCGCCCCAGCCGTGCTGCGCCAGCATGCCGGCCGCATAGGCGCCGATGCCGAAGAATGCGGCGTGACCGAGCGAGATGATCCCGGCGTAACCGAGGATCAGGTCCAGCGAAAGCGCGAACAACGCCGTGATCGCGATCTGCGTCAGGAAGACGAGGTCGTCGCCGAAGGCCAAGTACCCGGCGACGGGCAGCGCCCAGAAGGCGAATTCCAGCGGTTGCCAGCGGGACGCCCGCCGCAGGGCTTCGACGGCGTCGGTGCCCGGGGACGCGGGTGGCTCGCCGGTCATCGCATCGCCCGCCGACCGAAGAGCCCCTGCGGGCGCAGGATCAGCATCAGGATCATCACGACGTAGATCACGAACGCGCCGATCTGCGGGACATAGTACTTGCCGGCTGCGTCGGCGACCCCGAGGATCACCGCGGCAACGAGCGAACCGATGACATTGCCGCTGCCGCCGGCGGTCACGACGATCAGGTAGTAGACCAGGTACTTGATCGGAAAACTCGGATCGAGGCCCAGCATCTCGACCCCCAGCGCGCCGCCGAGTCCGGCCAGCGCGGAGCCGGCAGCGAACGCCAGGCTGAAGACACGGTCGACGTCGATGCCCACGCCGCGCGCGGCGCGCGGGTTGTCGACCGACGCGCGCAATTGCGCGCCGAAGCGCGTTCGGGCGATCGCGAGTTGCAGGCCGCCCGCGATCAGCAGCCCGACGACGACCAGGCACAGTCGATAGACGCCGATATCGATGCCCGGCAGGCTGAACTGCCCCTGAAGGTAGGACGGCAATTGCAGCGGCTGCTGCTGCGCGCCGAAAAGATAGTGGGCCGTGGCGATCGACATCAGCACGATGCCGATCGAGAACAGCGCGTGGTCCAGGTGTGGCGCCGCATACAGGCGCCGATAGAGGAACCTTTCCAGCACCGCGCCGGCGACGGCGGCGGCGACCGCGGCGCCCAGCGCAGCGACGGGAAAGGGCGCTCCGGCGCGATTCAGCAGCAGGACGCAGACGTAGCCGCCGAGCATCGCGAAGGCGCCGTGCGCCAGATTGACGAAGTTCATCAATCCCAGCGTCACCGACAGGCCGACGCTGATCAGGAACAGCAACGTTCCGTACGCGACGCCGTCGAAAAAGATGGTCATCGCCGGCGCGCGGCGCGCAGCGTCGGGATCGCGAACCGGGTCAGCGCGACGGATCCTTGAAGTCCGGCAGGACGTCGAACTCGATGTTCTGCAGCTTGCCGCCGACCCGTTCGACCTTGCGGATATAGAGGTTCTGCACCGGGTCGCGAGTCTGCGGATCGATCGTCAGCGGCCCCCGCGGGCTCGTCCATTTCATGCCCTTGGCGGCTTCGACGAACTTGTCGGCGTCGGGGCTGCCGCCCGTCTTCTTCAGCACCATGTCGATCAGGTGCATTCCGTCGTATCCGCCGACGGACATGAAGTTCGGCCGGTCCTTCGGATAGGCCTTTTCGTAGGCTTCGACGTAGGCCTTGTTCTCGGGCGACGCGTGCGATTCGGCATAGTGGAACGACGTGATGATCCCGAGCGCCGGGTCGCCCATCGCGTCGATGATGTCCTCGTCGGTCAGGTCGCCGGTCGCGATCAATCGGATCCCCGCCTTGTCCAGGCCGCGCTCGACGAAGCCCTTCATGAAGCCGATGCTCTGCTCGCCCGGTGGCACGAACAGGAAGACGGCGTCCGGCTTCTCGTCCTTGATCCGCTGCAGGAACGGCGCGAAATCCGGGTTCTTCGCCGGGGCACGAACCTCGCCGACGATCGTTCCGCCGGCCGCCGTGAACGTCGTCTTGAACTGCGTCTCGGCGTCGTGGCCCGGCCCGTAGTCGGAGACGAGCGTAAAGACCTTCTTGATGCCCTGTTTCGCGGCCCACGACGCGATCGGCGCGGTCGTCTGCGGCAGTGTCATCGACGTGCGCACGATGTAGGGCGACTTGGACGACACGGCCGAGGTTGCCGCGTTCATCACGACCATCGGCTTCTTCGCCTCGGTCGCGATCGGCGCGACCGCGAACGCCGAGGGCGTCAGGCCGAAACCTGCCAGGATGTCGACCTTGTCCTTGACGACCAGCTCCTGCGCGAGTCGCTTGTCGACCTCGGGCGCAATGCCGGTGTCGTCGCGCAGGATCAATTCGACCTTCTGCCCGCCGACCTGCCCGCCGGTCTGCGCCAGGTAGAGCCGAACTCCATGCTCGATCTGCTTGCCGTAGGCCGCAAAGGGACCCGAAAGCGGCAGGATCAGTCCGATCTTGATGTCCGCGTGCGCCGCAGCAGCGAGCGTCGCTGCCGCCAGTGACGCCAGCACTCTTGTGATCGTCTTCAAAGGCTCCTCCATCCGGCGGGTGACCGTCCCGGCGCCGCGGATGCGGTTGCGACCACGATCTTCTCGGCGCCGGTGTTCGACGATTCTAGTCCAAGGGTGCGCGCGAGAAGAGTCGCCGCAGGAATGCGACGAAGAGCGACCAGAAGCCGATCGTCGCCGGCTTGGCCGCGGCGCCGGCGGCGGGCGCGGCGGCCCCGGCGGGCGAGGCGCGCGCGCTCAGCTGGTCGCTGAAGGCGGCAAAGAACCGATCCGCCATCGCGCCGGCCGCGGCGTCGATCAGGCGCGATCCGACTTGCGCCAGTCGCCCGCCGACCTGGCTAGTCGCCACGTACGTCAGCTTCGTCTGCTGCGGCGCGAGCGATTCAAGCGTGACGCGCGCATCGCCGCGCGCGAAGCCGGCCTGGCCTCCCGTTCCGTCGAACTTGATCGTGTAGCCGTTCGGGGCGTCGATGTCGGCGAGTTCCAGTTTTCCGGTAAACCGTGCCTTGACCGGGCCGATCGCCGTATTCACGACGACGGCATACTTGTTCTCCGCCGTGGCCGTGATGCTTTCGCAGCCGGGGACGCAGAGGCGAAGCACCTCGACGTCGTTCAATGCGTCCCACGCCACCTGCCGGCTCGCCGGCAGGGTGCGTTCACCCTTCAGTTCCAAGTTGCTCTCCCCTCGTCGATCGACGAAAGTCGCCGGCGACGGCCGCCTCGCGAGGCCGCCGCCGGCCGTCGATCCGCACGCATCGGACCGACGTGTGCCGCTACGATCGGACCGCGGCGGCCGTCAACCGGCAGACGCGACGGCCTGCTTGGCAAGCACCGGAATGAGGTGCGCGCGATATTCCGCGCTGCCGTGCAGGTCGTTGTTCAGTCCGGCGGCCGGAATCGTGATCCCGTCGCAGGAGCCGGGGCTGAAGCTTCGTGACAGCGCGTCTTCCAGGGCCTTCACGCGGAAGACGACCGGTCCCGCGCCGGTGACCGCGACGCGTACGCCGCTCGCGGTTCGCGCGACAAAGACGCCAACGATCGAGAAACGCGACGCGGGCTGGTTGAACTTCACGTAAGCGGCCGCCTGCGGAACGGGAAAGGTCACCGACACGATGATCTCGCCCGGGTTCAGCGCGGTTTCGTAGAGCCCCTTGAAGAACGCATCGGCGGCGATCTGGCGCGTGTTCGTGCGCACGGTCGCACCCAGCCCGAGCACCGCGGCCGGATAGCATGCGGCCGGATCGTTGTTCGCGAGCGAGCCGCCGATCGTCCCGCGATTGCGGACCTGCCGGTCCCCGATATGGCCCGCGAGCTGCGCGAGCGCCGGGATCAGCCGCCGCACATCGGCCGACGCCGCGACCGTCGCGTGATTCGTCATCGCGCCGATCGTCACCGACTTGCCGTCGTTCGCGATTCCGACCAGTTCCGCGATCCCGGACAGGTCGACCAGGGCCTCGGGTGTCACCAGGCCCAGCCGCATCGAGGGCAGCAGCGACTGCCCTCCGGCCAGCAGGCGCGCGTCCGGCCCGCCCAGCCGCGCGGCATCGGCGACCGAGCCGGGTCGTTGGTAGTTCATCGTCATGTTGGTCTCCAGGTTCTGTTCGTTCGTGCCGTCGTTGCGCGATTCACTTCGCGGCCGCCGCGGACTTGATCGCCTTCCACACGCTGTACGGGCTGGCGGGCATCGGCACGTCGCGAACGCCGAGGTGCCACAGCGCGTCCGTGATCGCGTTCATCACCGCGGGTGGCGAACCGATGGCCCCGGCTTCGCCGCACCCCTTGACGCCCAGCGGGTTGTGCGTGCACGGCGTGCCCTTCGCCGTCTCGACGACGAAATGCGGCAGGTCGTCGGCGCGCGGCATCGCGTAGTCCATGAACGAACCGTTGAGCAGTTGGCCGTCGGCGTCGTAGTGCGCCCCTTCGAGCAGCGCCTGGCCGATGCCCTGCGCGAGGCCGCCGTGGACCTGGCCTTCGACGATCATCGGATTCACGACGTTGCCGAAGTCGTCGACCGCCGCAAAGCGGTCGACGCGGACACGCCCGGTGGCCGGATCCACTTCGACTTCGCAGACGTAGGTGCCGGCCGGATACGTGAAGTTCGTCGGATCGTAGAACGCGTTCTCGTTCAGGCCCGGTTCGAGCTTGTCGAGCGGGAAGTTATGCGGCACGTACGCCGTCAGCGCGATTTCGGCGAACGCCTTCTTCCGGTCCGTCCCGGCGACACGGAACTCGCCGTTCTTGAACTCGATGTCCCCTTCCGCGGCCTCCAGCAGGTGCGCCGCGATCTTGCGGCCCTTCGCGATCACCTTGTCGACAGCCTTCAGGATCGCGGTGCCGCCCACCGCCAGCGAACGGCTGCCGTAGGTGCCCATCCCGAAAAGGATCTTGCCAGTGTCGCCGTGCTGGATGTCGACGTCGTCGATGCCGATGCCGAGGCGGTCCGCGACGACCTGGGCAAACGTCGTCTCGTGGCCCTGGCCGTGGCTGTGCGAGCCGGTCAGCACCGTGACCGATCCCGTCGGGTTGATGCGGATCGTCGCCGCCTCAAAGAGCCCGGCCCGCGCCCCGAGCGCGCCTGCCACCGCCGACGGGGCGATGCCGCAGGCCTCGATGT
>DATKPC010000078.1:0-74231 GCA_035524275.1 Burkholderiaceae bacterium | reverse complement strand
CTGAGGGAAATAGCATCGCGTTTTTCGGCCCCGTGTTTGTTGCCGCCAAATGGAACGCCATTGGCATGGCGCCGAAAACTGGCAGAAAGATTGGTCCGCAAAACCGGAGCGCTTCAATGGCAAAGGGACCCACCGAGGAATCCGGAGCGCTGGCTGGCTTCTGATCGACCGAGCGACTCTCCCGATGAATCGGCAGTCTAGAAGTGACGGACCAGGTACACGGCATCGCAGGCTCCGGAAGTCGCGGTTGCGATTCGCGATCATTTTTACCTTTGGCGCGGACGGGCGTGGGGCGAGCACAAACGTGCTGTCGACGCGGGAGGCCGTACAACTTTCGGTGGCTTGCGTCTTGGGTCAAAATGCCTTGGGGGATTGCCGGGGGACCCGGGTTGCGCTGCCTGAAGACTCATGACTGGGGCGGGTCTTGACGCCCACCCCATCCGCCAGATAATTCCCTCGGAATAGTGCGCGGCGGTACTTGAGCGGTGCTGCGCCCGATGGCCGGCGCCGAGAGCTCGGGCTCGGCGCGCTCGATCGCTCGTCTCCTAGCCTAGACTTACGCCGCATGAGCGAACCCGAAGCCCCCCACCCGCTCCATCCCTTCCTGCGGAACTGGATCTGGGAGCACGGCCGCGTCGGCACCCGCTTCCTCGACTGCGCGAGCGGCGAGCTCCGGTTCAATGAGGGCAAGAAGGCGCACTTCGCGAGCGAGGCGCAGATCTACGTCGACCTGCACCGGGACGCCGATCCGGCCGCTGCGGGCGTACCCGCGGTGCAGGAGGGCGGCCTCGCCCGGCTGCTGCGCGCCGCGCAGCACGCCCGTCCGGCCGATGCAGGCGCCCCGGCGGACGTCCAGCGCGCGGTCCAGGACTGCTTGGAATTGGCGCTCGTCTCCGCCTACCAGCGCGACGCCAGAGAGGCCCAGGCGCGCTACGAACAGGAACCGATGTTCGACGACGAGATCCGCGCGGCGGTCGTCGCGGACGTGCGGCGCATCTGGGCTGGCGTCCGCGAGCAGCTGGCGCGCTACGACTTCGCGATCTTCCACGGCCTGCCGCAGCCGCTGCTGATCAGCGACTCGCCGTTCATCGACTGGCGCGTGCGGGCCAAGCCCGCGCTACCGTTCGTTTCGATGCCGCTCGGGCCGTTTTGCCTTCTGGTCGGGACGCCGTCGGCGCGGACCAGCCGGAGCGCGCCGGTACTCTGGAAGGAAGCACCGGTGATGGGTCCGTTCCGTGACCACAATCGGTTCCAGGTCGAAGGCGCGCGCCGCTGGCTGGTCGCGACGACCGACGAGCAGCTGGACGCGATCCGGCCGCGCTTCGCGCCTCCCGAGGACAAGAAGCCCGAGGCCTCCACACCGGGACCTTAGCGCGGCTGGTGCTTCCGACCTGGCACGCGATCGACACGCCGCGTCATCGCGGTCTTTTCGATTGCCCGGCCCTCACAGATGGGAACAAAGGCCACGCCTTGTGCGTCGGTGCAATACATACGTTCCTTGGATGGCCATTGCGTCGGATATGAGACAGGGGCGGGCGCACGCCGTCGATTTTGAGAAATCCTCAACGGTGCATCGCCTTCTCCCGCACCTCGCCCGTCTTCTGTAAGCAGACCCCAGTCCGTCCGACCAAGGGCATTGGTTCCGGCTCATGACGGCAGTCACCATCGGCAGCGCTTACCCGTTTCGTTCTCGTTCGCGGTTGAACGGTGCTCGGCGCAGGTGGCCGCAACCAATACGCCCCGAGTATCTCGCACTCGTCGATCCCAAACGAACAAGCGTCAAAGGAACCTCACAAAATGTCGAATTCGAAGATCACTCCAGGATTGAAAGCTCGTCGACTCCTCCTCGCGGCCGGTGCGGCGACGGCACTTTCCGCGGGCGCGATGCCGGCGCACGCGGAAGACGGTGGTGCCGTGTACCTTCTTACGGACAGCACCGCGGGCAATGCCGTAGTGGCCTACGCGCGCGCGGCCGACGGTACGCTGCGCTACACCGGGACCTTTCCCACCGGCGGCCTCGGTGGCGTCACGCCGGGCAACCCGCCGCCGGATCCGCTCGGCTCTCAGAATTCGCTCACGCTGTCCTCGCGCTTTCTGCTCGCCGTCAATGCCGGCTCGAACGACGTTTCGATGTTCCTGGTCGGCGAGGACGGACTGACGCTGGTGGATCGCGAACCGTCGGGAGGCACGTTTCCGGTCAGCGTCGCCGTCGACAACGGCCTCGTGTATGTGCTGAACGCGGGCAATTCGGGCACGCTTCCGGACATCAGCGGCTTCACGATCGATGCCGGGCGCAAGAAGCTGGTGCCGCTACCGAACTCAATGCGGCCGCTGGCGGGTGGGAGCTCGGCGAGCGGGGCCCAGGTCAGCTTCGCCGCGGGCGGGAGGGCGCTGGTCGTCACCGAGAAGGGTGATCAGATGATCGACACTTACCGCTTGGATCGGAACGGCTACGCGTCGCAGCCTACGTCCCACCGGTCGAACGGGGCGGGTCCCTTCGGTTTTGCCGTCACCCACCAAGGCTACGTGCTGGTATCCGAAGCGGGCGCCGGTGCCGCGTCCTCGTACGAGATCGATGGGCGGGGCGATCTTGGGCTGATCAGCGGTTCGGTGTCGCTCGCCGGGCAGGTCGCGCCGTGCTGGCTGGTCGCGACCCCCGATGGGCGCTACGCCTACACCGGCAACGCCGGGACCGGCGCGATCAGCCTGCTAAGCGTGGATTGGAACGGCGCGATGACCCTGGTCAATCCAACGGCGTCAGGAACCTCCCTGGCCGCGCCGGTCCTGGACCTGGCTTTCACGCAGGACGGCAAGTTCCTCTACATTCGCGATGTCGGGAACTCGACCGTTAGCGGGTTCAAGCGCGAAGCCGACGGGAGCTTGACACTGGTCGGTACCGCGGCAATTCCTGCAGGCGATCTTCCCGCGCAAGGTATTGCTGCTCGCTAAGTACGAGACGGAAGTACCGTGCTGGCCACGCGCTTCGCGCGTGGCCAGCACTTCGCGTGGCCCTTTCTTTGCTGAGACTGAACTGGCCGATCAGAAATTCCCCTGCGGCGTGAACGAGGCATCCTGCTTGAATGTCCCCGGACTGTGCGCTGCATTGGTCGACGGATCGAGCCAGAGCAGATTGTTCCAGTGGCGCATGTAGTAGCCGGGGTAGTTCACCGACTGGAAGGACGTGCCGGTTCCTGCCAAGCCGGCCACCGGGCAGAACGTCGCGTCCTGCGTGAACAGCGTGCTGCCGTCATTCTGCATCAGGAAAACCTCGAAGTTCTGGTGCCGTAGGTAGTACCCTGGATAGCGCCTTGACTCGAACGTCACGCACGAGCCCGCAAGGCCCGGGCGCACGTTGAAATCGGCATCGAGCTTGTCGGTCACGGGGTTCGTCGCGGAGATCGGCGAAATCGCGCCGACGAAATTCGACTGCCGGACCAGGTAGCCGGCGTCGTTCACGGCCTGCAGCGACACCTCGCCCGGATCGACGACATTGAAGCTCGCATCGGCGTTGTAGCTGCCCGGATTGATCGAACCCAGCTTGTCGATCCAGAGTTGATAGTTCCTGTGGCGCACGTAGTAGCCCGGCAGCGCCAGCGGCTGGAATGAAACGCCGTTTCCGGCGAGGCCCGGGACGGAACAGAAGGTTGCATTGGTCGCGAACGCGGCGCTGCCATCGTTCTGCTTGAGCAGGACTTCGAGGGCGACGTTGGTCAGGAAATAGCCTGGATATCCCTTCGCCTCGAACGAATAGCAGCCGGAGTTTGCCAGGCCGGGTCGTGCGACGAACGACGAGTCCGCAACGTCCAGGGCGGACCCGAGGCCGTTGATCGCCGAGATGTAGCCGATGAAGTTCTGGTGCCGAACGCGATAGTTGAGGTAGCCAACCGGCTGCAACGACACCGCGCGCGCCTGTGCCGTCGGCTCGGACGTGCTCTCCACGAGCGGCAGCTGTGGCGCGACGCCGGAGGTCGCCGGCAACAAGCCGTACACCTGAAGCGCGTTGCTGCCCGTGGCCATGTACATCTTGCCGTTGTTGACCACCGGAATGACGAAACGGCCGGAGCTGATGACGTCGTCGCGACCGACATTGGTCGTGCTGCTCCAGATCGGCTGCGCGATGTTGTCGGCGTTGTAGGCCTCGAGGACCGCGGTTTGTCCGATGTTGCGTCCGCCGCCCTGGTTGCGGGCGACCCACAGGATCCCGGTGCCCGGCGTCGTGCCGTTCGCGGACAGCGACAACGCTGCCGACGGTTCGCCATAGAGGTTCAGTCCATTCTGCTGATTCAGAACGAATTGCGTGCCGTTGAACGTGTAGGACGTGAGCGAGGCCAGGCCCGGCCACGCGAACATCCGTGAATTGGTCGCGCCGCGGTTCCAGTACGCGATGCCGAGGATGCGGTCGCCGTCGTTGCCGGCGTAGTTCGGGACCGGCCCGACCTGCAGCTTCTGGACGACTTGCGTGTCCGCGCTCGTGAACTTGCCCAGGTTGCCGGTGTTCAGCAGGCGCTCCATGCCGATTTTTCCGCCGAACGCGATCAGGTTCGTGCCGGGAATCAACGTGCTGCCGCCCACGGTCAGGTCAAGGTCGTAGCTGTCCAGCGTCGACCAGTCGGACGCGGTGTACCAGTCGAGGAGATTCAAGCCGCCGCTGTAGTTGAACTTCAGCAACGATTCCTGGAAATTGTTGACGCCGTCGTAGGCTTGGCCGGTTCCGTTGCCGGTGAGGTAATAGACATTTCCAGAGGCATCGACGCTGGGAGCCGCGCCGCTTTGCCAAATGCCGCCGCCGCTGCCGGTCGTGGTCGTCACGAACGCGCCGGTCTGCGCCAGCGTGTTCATGTCGTAGGTCATGACCCAGCCGTGCCAGGGCGTGAAGTCGCCCGGAATCGTCGAAGCGAACGCAATCCAGACCTGGCCACCGGCGAGGGCGAGACCTGGACGCTGCGTGTGCATTTTGGGATCGAACGTGATGCCCTTGCTGGTTGCCGCAATCGTCGTTGTCCCGAGTTCCGCCCCGGAGCGGATGTCGACCTCGTGGAGTCGCTGCACATAGGCGCCGCTCTCCATCGTCTCGGCGACGAAGTACATGCGGTTGTTCGGCAGGTCGATGGCCGGCGTGCCGACGATGCCCATCGCGGTGCTCGCCGTCGTGATATCGAAGGGGGTGCCGGGGCTGACTGTTGCGCCGCGATAGTCGCGGATCCACAGCGGCGCATCGGGCGCGTCGGCGTCCAGCGCGTAGACGACGTCGTTCATCGTGGCCACGTAGACCACGTTGTGGGTCGCGGTGGCGCTGATCGCGACGTTCCGCACGTAAAGCGGCTGCGCGAAAATCGCGCCGTCCACCGGGTAGGTCCATAGCTTGCCGAACGTCGACGAACTCACCGTCGACGGATTCAGCGCCGTTTCCGTCAGGTTCGCCGCCGTGCGGTTTGCGTCATAGCGGTTGCCGAGGATGTCCATCGCCGCGAATGCGCTGCTACCGGCCAATGCGAGGCCTGCGGCGGCAAGAGCCGCGCTACCAAATTTCATCGGGAGATTCTCTTTCTTGTGGGTTGAGCGATAACGTCACGGACGAGCTTATTAATAAAAACGATTGCCGTAAATAGGTTATCTCCCCCTTGTCCGGACGGGGTGTCTTTAATCAACCCAATCAATAACTTACGGATTTTTCGAGCCCGCCAGGCAGCAGGCTGGACGGCCGGGCCCCCCGCGGCACATCGGCGACGAATTCGGCCGTCCGGGCGAGGCGCGCGAGCGCCGGATCACGCCGCGCTATCGGTCCTGGTCATCGCGGGAGACGCGGCTGGCCCGCAAAGGGCGGGCGACTTTTCGAGGTCAGGCGTAGACGTCGATGCGGGTACCGACCGTGGAACTGGCGGCCCTTGGAGCCGGCGCGGTGGCCGGCGTGCCCTCCCCGGCACGGCCCGCCAGGTTCCTACCCGCGGTCGAGCCCTGGTCGGCGCGTTTGATCTGTTCGGCGACGGCATCGAGCTTGTCGGCGATCTGCTTGATCTTGGCCTTGCCGGCCGGCGTGCTCGCGGAAGGGCAAGTGACCCAGTCGGCGAGTTGCTTCTTGTAGTTCGATGCCTGCGTATCCAGGTCGATCGAATGGCTACCCCGGCCTGCCGAGACAGGTACGGAGGCGACGGCGGGCCAGGAGATCGCTTGGGTCATAGGCCGGGATCGGTGGGCGAGCGGGCAGGGTGACCGGACGCCCGCTTTCGATGTGATCGGCATCGGACGGAAAAACTTGACGGTCGTGGCGGTCGCCCGCCATCGCGGCGCGACCCCGCGAAGCGGTCCGGCCGAATGGCGACGGGGGCGCTGCGAGGTTGCGCTCAGCGGGCGTTTTGAAGGACGGCGACGATCTCGCTGATCGCGCTGTCCTCGTCCGGCCCGGCAACTTCGACTCGCACGGTGCTACCGACCGATGCGGCAAGCAACAAGACCGCGACGATGTGACGGGCGTTGGCGCGTCGTCCCTGGATGACGAGCGTCACGTCGGAACGGAATCGCGACGCCACCTCCACGAGCTTCGCGCTCGGCCGAGCGTGGAGGCCGTGCGGGTTCGCAAGCCGGACTTCTCGTACCTGCATATGGGCCCTCCAGGGCAAGTTGTGGTCACCGCTGCCCGCGGCGGCTCGACGATGCAGGACTCCGTTCCTGCGCCGCAGGCCGGTCGGCAAGTCTGCAATGGCCGGATTAAACCCGCGTTAAGAAGGGGCCGTGGAGCGCGGCCCGGAACGCCGGCCGCGGGCGCCCATTGGACGTTATCGCAGGCGCCTCGCGGTTGGCCGTATCCTTTTCGGCGACGGCCTAGTGCCGGAATCGTTGTCCGCCCATCACGGCCACGGAGCCCACGATGATCAAGTTCACCGTCGCGAGTTTTTCGTACTTCGGATTGCTGACCTTCCTTGCCGGATGGCCGTCCGTTTCGCCGGCGGCCGAGGCGGATGCGTCCAACCATCTGGTCCAGCCGGCCGACGTCATCGGCGTGCTGGAATCGGGCGGTGTCCATCCTGGCGTCAGGCGCAATCATGCCAAGGGGATCTGCGTCGCGGGCGAGTTTCGGCCGTCGAAGGCGGCCGCGTCGCTGAGTTCGTCGAACATCTTCGCGGGTCCGTCCGTCAACGTGGTCGGGCGATTCTCGAACCCCGGCCCGAATCCCAAGTCCGCGGATAACGGCGCCTCCCCGCGTGGCCTCGCGCTGCAATTCCGGCCTCGTGACGGCGATACGACCAACATGGCGATGCTCAACGTGCCGGTGTTTCCCGTTCCGACTCCGGAGGCGTTCTACGAGCTGCTGACGCTGAAAGGCGACCAGCTGGGCGATTTCCAGAACAAATATCCACGATCGCGGCCGTTCTTCGCATTCCTCGGCAAGTACGGCGTGCCGGAAAGCTACGGATCGGAGGACTATCACAGCCTGAACGCGTTCAAGTTCACGAATGCGAAAGGCAAGGCGACCTTCGTCCGCTGGAATTTCGTCTCGCAGCAAGGCAATCACTTCCTGACCGCGGAGGCCGCCAAGGCGAAGTCGCCGGACTTTCTGTCGCCGGCACTGCAATCGCAGCTGGCAAAAGGGCCGTTGACGTGGCAGATGCAGGCGGTCCTGGCCAACGCGGGCGACAGCCTCGTCGATCCCAGCGCGCTGTGGACCGGCCCTCACAAGACCGTCGTGCTGGGGATGCTTTCGCTGACGAAGGCCGACGCCGACGACAGCGGTGACTGCAACGCGATCAATTTCGATCCGATTGCGGTCGCGAAGGGCATCGAGCCCTCGGACGATCCGGTGCTGAAGTTCCGATCGCCGGCCTATGCGATCTCGTTCGGCAAGCGGATGAGCGAAAAGTCACAGGCACAGTAGTCGGTCAGGCGCCGTTGCGTCGTCGGACATCGGTTCCGCGTCCAAGCGCGTACGTCGGCGCGTCGCGACGGCACCTCGAGCCCGGAACGAACGGTGCATCAATGGGCTTCGACCGCGTCTCGCCGCACGATCACGCCGCCCTTCATGACCATCCTGACATTGCGCAGGGACGCCATGTCCAGCAACGGATCGCCCTGGACCGCGATCAGGTCGGCGAGTAGACCCGGCCGGACGCGTCCAATCCGATCGGTTTGCCGCAGGATCCGGGCGTTGATCGCCGTGGCGGCCCGAAGCGCGTCGGCCGGTGCCATGCCGTCGCGAACCAACCATTCGATCTCCCGCGCGTTGTCGCCATGCCGAAAGACTCCGACATCGGAGCCATCGCCGATGACGACGCCGGCCCTCATGGCCATTTGAAGCGATCGTTGTGCCTGCTGCATTCGCGAGGTCGGCGCGGATTTCGCGCGCACGTAGCCTTCGAAGGTCTCGGAGATGGCCTCCACCGCGGTGAGCGTCGGGAGATACGCGACGCCCTTTTCGGCCATCAGCCGGAACGTCGCGTCCTGGCCCGCGAAACCGTGTTCGATCGTGTCCACGCCGGCCAGGACGGATCGCCGCATCCCTTCGTCCGACGTCGCGTGGACCGCGACGGGGCGCCCGAGGTCGTGCGCCTGGGCGACCAAAGCCCGCAGTTCCTCGACGGAAAAGGTCGGCACGACGTCGCCCGCCGGACCTGCGCTGCCGTCGGCGTAGACCTTGATCCAGTCCGCTCCGTCCGCGGCCTGTTCGCGCACTGCTTTCCGGATTTCGTCCTCTCCGGAGACCTCCTGGGCACCTTGCGGCAACTCTCGGTCGTAGTTGTAGTTGCGGCGCGCCGGGCCGTACGCGCCGCGCGCCACGATGGCGCGCGTGGCGACCCATAGGCGCGGACCTTGGACCACGCCATCGTCGATCGCCTTTTTCAGCGCGACGTCGGCGGCGCCGGCGCCTTCCGTTCCCAGATCGCGCATCGACGTGAAACCCGCGAGCAGGGTGTCACGCGCGAAGTGCCCCGCGCGAAGCACGCGGTAGGCCGTGGATTCCTTCAGCACCTGGTCATCCCAGCGCGTTTCGACATAGGGATGAAGAAAAAGGTGCGAATGCGCGTCGATCAGCCCGGGCATCACCGTGCAGCCGGGCAAATCGATCACGCGCGCGCCCGGTGGGGTCGGCGTCGATGCCGCGGACCCCGCTGCGACGATCCTGTCGCCATCGACGACGACGATCCAACCCGGGTGGGATTCACGGTCTTCCGCGGTGAACACGCGGTCCGCGCGCAGCACGATCGTCTCCGCGCGCGACACGGCCGCAACGCCGAGGAGGATCCACGCGCATGCGATGGCAAGGACGATCGGGCGTGCCGTTCGCCGGCGCAGGGCGCCGACGGCGACGCCCGCGCGTGGAGCGAGATCAGACGGCAAGCCGCAACTCCTGGAAGCCGACGCGCGCGCTGCCGATGCGCGCGTGCAGCGTGCCGCGGCCTTGCGTGACGAGCGTCACGTGCGCTTCGTGACCGCTGCCGCGCGTCCACGGCATGAAGATGCTCGGGCCGCCATGCAAGCCGGCACCCCAGCCCTCCAGGTGACCGAGTTCGACGATCGACGTGGCCGGGGCCACCAGCTTCGCGCCGTCGCAAGTTGTCATCAGGCGCAGCGGTTCGGCGACAGGTAGTGTCTTGGCCGATGGCAGCCCGTACGTGCCGAGGTACCCGCGGTTGACGATCCGCAACTCCGTCCGCGTGATGTCGCCGGAGGTCTCGGTCGCGACGACTTCGACACGGATTCGCGGAACGAGCGACGCGACGCGAAGAAATGCCGCGCTCTGAGCCCGGCAGACCTCGTCGAGCCGTTCATACGGCGGGTTCCAGATGCCGATACGCGGATCGAACCCGTGGAGTTCGACGTCACCCAGCTGCGGATGCGCGAAGCGCGTCCAGGTGCGGAAGATCCGCCCCTGGTTCTGTTCGCGGTCGAAGCGTGCGAGCGCGAGGAAGTCCTTGCGGGTGAGCTTGCTGTAGTGGTCGACGAAGGGTTTTCGACGCTCGATTCCGAGCTGGTGGAAGAGGTCCCACAACTCGACGGCATAGGCGAGCGCGCCGCGCTCCCGATACGCGAAGTCCACGACGTCGCCGTGCAGCGGCTTCTCCGGCTCGTACAGGAACTCGTGAAAGCCGCTCACGGTCGGATACCCGGCATGCTCCGCCATCCAGGCTTCGACCTGCTCGAAGATCGCGAGGTCGCCCGGATTCATCTTGCTGTCGGGGGCGTCGCCCAGCGGCCGGATGAGGACACCGCCGAAGGTATGAAGGTTCAGCCACGCGAAGATATTCGGATGCCGCGTCGCGAAGTCGAGCACCGCGCGGGTCTCCGGCGCGCTGCCCGGATAGCGTCCGGCGCCGGCCTGGTCCGGCTCCGGAACCCAGCCGTGCGGAAAATTCCGGTTGAAGTCGTACGGATTGTCCGACAGGAAATACGGGTCCGGCACGCTGCGGCCGTCGTGGTTCGCGATGAATCCTTCCGGATAAAGCTTGTAGTACGGCCCGTCGTCGTCGGGCGCGCGCGGCACGAGAACGGGGGGATCCAGCGTCACCCCATGCTCGTCGCGCAGCTCGACGAGTTCGCCATCGGGCTCGACGCGCCGCATCACGCCGGCGTGGCCGTCGCCGTCGACGTCGGTCGCCTCCCAGTGCGGATGGCCGCGCACCGCGCGATCATCGAGCGGGCTGGAACGCACGTACCGTCCCACTTTCAGGACGCGCTCTGCTCCGTCGGGCGCCATCCGCGGAAGCACGTAGACGTGGGCATCGCGTAGCGCTTCGCAAGCTGCTGCGGACAACGGCTTGCCGCCGGCCTCGTCGCGGCCCTCGTGGATCGCGATCACGTCTTCGGCAATCGCGAGCGCGACGCTCGAGCCGCACAGCTCGCCCGCGTGCATGTTGCCATCGACCCAGACGGCCGGCCGCGGCCCATCCGGCTCGCGGCCGATCAGCAGCAGCGGGATCGCTCGGCCTTCGGGCGTCGTCCCGAGAGAGGTCTTCCGGACGATGTCCGGTCGGCGGGCCGCCCAGGCCTCGAGTTGCGCGTCGAGTTCTTGGAAATCGAGATATCGGGTCCGAAACACGTCGTCTCCCCGCCGTGGATGCGATTCATGCGGCGCCACCATCGCTGAGGGACGTAACCCTAATCGAGGACAACCGGCGCGTCCAGCGGCGAAGTCCGCATCGCATGTCGGTACTCACGATGCGGCCTGGTCCTGCCCCGGGGAAGCGTGCGGCACGCGCCAACGCGTTCTGCGATAGCATCCTTCGCGACATCAACGCCGCGCCGAAAGGAGAAGCGCGTTCGAACGGAGCGCCGTGAATCGGGTCGGGGTCGACGGCGTGGCGGTCGATGCGGATATGGGGTCCTGGGTCGTTCTTGCCATGGCGTTCGTCGCTGCGGGGGTCTTGAACGCCCTCGCCGGCGGCGGTTCGTTCCTGACCTTTCCGGCGCTGCTGCTGACGGGTCTGGACGCGCGCGCGGCGAACATCACCTCGACGCTCGCGCTGTTTCCGATGCAGGTGAGCACGGGGTTCGCCGGCCGCGGGATGGCGGGCGACGCGCCGAACCTGTCGTTCCGGGAGATGTTCATCGTCAGCCTGTTCGGCGGCTCGGTGGGCGCGATCCTGCTGCTGCTGACGCCGTCGAACGTGTTTGCCCGGATGGTCCCCTGGCTCATCCTGTTCGCGACGCTGCTGTTTGCCTACGGCAGTTTCTGGCGGCGGCCCGTCGCCGCCGATGCGGCGCATCGCATCGATCGCCGCGCGTCGCTCCTGATGCAGGCGGGCATCAGCATCTACGGCGGCTACTTCGGCGGCGGGATCGGTTTCCTGATGCTGGCGGCCCTGACGCTGGCCGGGATGGCGATCCGCAAGGCGGGGGCGACGAAGAACATTCTCGCGGCCGCGATGAATGCGGCCGCCGTGCTCGTCTTCGTGTTCTCGAGCGCCATCGGCTGGTGGCAGGCCGCGGTGGGCGCGGCGGCCTCGATGGCCGGTGGCGCGCTCGGTGTGCGCCTGCTGCACCGCGTGAACGAGCGGGCGCTGCGTCTCGCCGTCGTCGTCATCGGACTCGCGTTGACGGTCGCGATGTTCATCATCCGATGAACGGCGACGAGGCCACGTGTTCTCGCGCGTGCCGATCTCGAACGGAAGGATCACGAATTGGGCGCCGGCCGATGCGCCGGCATGGCCGATGCGGCGCCTGGATGATGATGCCGAGTCGATGATTTGGCCGCGTCGCCTCGCGAGGACCGGGTGCACCGTGCGGTCATCGGCTTGCCGGTCCAGGAGATTCCCGTGCTCGAAGCCTTCCTCGTATCCAGCAGCGTCGTCGCGCTTGCCGAAATCGGCGACAAGACGCAACTCCTCTCGCTGATCCTCGCGGCAAGGTACCGCCGACCGGTTCCGATCGTCCTGGGTGTCCTCGCCGCGACGCTCGCCAACCATGCGGGCGCCGGTGCCGTCGGAATCTGGCTCGCAGGCGCGTTGAACCCGAAAATCATGGATTGGCTCGTCGTCGCGTCGTTCATCGGGATGGCCGGATGGATCCTTGTTCCGGATCGGCTGGACGCGAACGAAGTCGCCGCGCCGAAGGACGGATTCGGCGTCTTCGGCGCGACCGCCGTGGCATTCTTCCTGGCGGAGATGGGCGACAAGACACAGGTCGCGACCGTCGCGCTGGCCGCCAGGTTCCACGCTTTCTACGCGGTCGTCGGCGGCACGACCTTGGGAATGCTGGTCGCGAACGTGCCTGCGATCTACCTGGGTCAGCGTTTCGCGAAGCGGCTGCCCACGAGGTCGGTCCACGGCATCGCGTGCGTGATCTTCCTGGTGCTCGGCGGCCTCGCGCTGCGCAACGCGCTGCAGTGATCGGCGCGCCCGGCAACGTGCCGCAGGCCGTCGTCGCGGCGCTGCCGCGGGTTCGGTAGGATCGCTGCGGGACGGTTGCTCGGCGGGTGCCCCGCGTCGGGTTTTTCGGAGATGCGCACGATGAATGGCGCGCAGTCGATGTTGCGCACGCTGCTCGACGCGGGCGTGGAGGTCTGCTTCACGAATCCGGGGACGTCCGAAATGCACTTCGTCGCCGCGCTCGACGCGGCGCCGCAGATGCGCGCGGTGCTCACGCTGTTCGAAGGCGTCGCCACCGGCGCTGCCGACGGGTACGCACGGATGGCGGGCAAGCCGGCCGCGACGCTGCTGCATCTGGGCTGCGGCCTCGGCAACGGCCTGGCCAACCTGCACAACGCGCGCAAGGGCCGCACGCCGGTCGTCAATATCGTCGGCGACCATGCGACCTATCACGTGAAATACGATGCGCAGCTTCAATCGGACATCGAGACGGTGGCGCGCAACGTCTCGACCTGGGTCCGGACGTCGAACCGCACCGAGGAGCTTGGCGCGGACGTGGCCGGCGCCGTCGCCGCCGCGATGGGGCCGCCGGGCCAGGTGGCGACGCTGATCCTGCCGGCCGATGTGTCCTGGGGCGAGGGCGGCACGCCGGTAGCGCCGGGTTCCCGCGTGCCGGCGCCGCGCGCCGACGACGCGGTGATCGACGCCATCGCGCAGGTGTTGTCGTCGGGCCAACCGAGCGCGTTGCTGCTCGGCGGGCGCGCGCTCGCGGAACCGAACTTGCTGGTGGCCGCGCGCATCGCCGCTCGAACCGGCGCCAGGCTGATGGCGGAAGTGTTCCCATCGCGGCTGGCGCGCGGCGCCGGCTTGCCGCGCGTCGAACGCATCGCGTATCTCGCGGAACTGGCATCGGTGCAGTTGTCGGCGTTCAAGCATCTCGTGCTGGTCGACGCGAAGGCGCCAGCGTCGTTCTTCGCCTACCCCGGTAAACGGAGCGACCTGGTGCCGGAAGGCTGTGCCGTTCATGAACTCGTGAGTGCCGAGCGGGACGTCGCGGCCAGTCTCGACAGCCTCTGCGAGCGCCTCGGCGCCGCCAGGCTCGCGCCGCCCTTGCAACAGCCGGCACGGCCTGGAAGGCCGCGCGGCAGGCTGACGGCGGAGAAGGTCTGCAAGGCGATCGGCCACCTTCTGCCCGAGGACGCGATCCTCGTCGACGAGGCGCAGACGTCAGGGACGACCTTGCCGATGTTCACCGCGGGTGCCCCGCGACACGACGTGCTGACCTTGACGGGCGGCGCGATCGGCCAGGCGCTGCCGCTGTCCGTGGGTGCCGCGATTGCCTGCCCGCGCCGGCGCGTGCTGGCGCTCGTCGGCGACGGCTCCGCGATGTACACGATCCAGGCGCTTTGGACGATGGCGCGGGAGCGCCTCGACATCGTGTCGGTCGTCTTCAACAACGGCGCCTACGGGATCCTGGAACTCGAACTGCAGCGCGTCGGGACCGGTGCCGCCGGGCCGCGGGCCAGGGCGCAGTTCGACCTGCGGGAACCGGCGCTCGACTTCGTCCAGATTGCCCGCGGCCTGGGTGTCGCGGCGTCGCGCGCGGCGACCGCCGAGGAATTCACCGCGGCGCTGGAACGTGCGCTGGGTGCGCCGGGCCCGCACCTGATCGAGGCGGTCGTGCCGCGCGCCTTTTCGGGCGTCAAACTGAAGGTCCTGCTGCGCCTGCTGCAATCGATAGGGCGCATGCCGCAGCCGCTGGCCCGCGCGATCAAGCGTGGCGTCGCACCCTGAACGTGACCGCGCTCGTCGAATCCGACGGCTTCCACGCGCCGTTGACGTAGCTCAAGCATCGCCGGTCGGAGGGGACGAACATGCCACGAGCCGCGGAATAACAGCGCGTTCGAACGACCGATTCCGGGACCCCCCCAATCGACGAGGGCACCATGAGCCACCATCAGGCCAAAGTCATCCGCCAGATCTTTCACGATCCACCCAGCGGCAACATGCACTGGCGCGAAATCGAATCGCTGCTTCGTCATGTCGGAGCCGCCGTCGAGACGCTGTCGGGCGCGCGGATCCGCGTTCACCTCAACGGAATGGAAAGCATCCTGCACCGGCCGCACCACAGCAACGTGCTCAGCGCCGATGCCATCACGCATCTTCGGGCGTTTCTCGGCCGTGCCGGCGTCACGCCGTCGCTTTACGAGGGCGAGCGGGGTCGAACCGACGAGACCGCGTGATCGCGGGCACCTTCTGCGCCGGTGGCCGGGATGTTTCCGACCACGGGTCGACCCGCTCGCGCCGGATCTGGCGCAATATCGCGGGCGCCGCGTTGCGGCGAACCGATGACAACCATCGAAGGGGGAGACGATCGATGAGACGCTCGATGAGGCGTAGGGTGCTCGCGTGGATTGCCGCTGTCGCGGGCTTTGCAGGCTTCGCCGTCGCGGCCGCGGCGGGCCAGGGCGCTGCGACGGTCGGCACGTCGTTGCCCTCCGATTTTCCGCAGATCGATAACTTCTATCTCGGCGTCCCGGTGATCGGTTTCGGCGCTCGCGGCCATGTCGAACGCGTACCGGTGATCTTCCTGCACGGCAACAACGACACGCCGTTCCCGACCGCCTGCAACCCGCTCGGGTATGCGCACAACATGGCGCAATTCTTTGCGTCGCACGGCTACCGCGCCGCCGAGCTCTGGGGGCTCGGCTACCAGGGCGACCAGTGCGACCTCGCGCAGGAGGTCCCGCGCAAGTCGGGCGTCAGCCACAGCACGGCCGCCGCGGTGCCGCTGATCCGCGCATTCGTTCGTGCGGTCCTGCAGTACACCGGCGCGGAACGCGTCGACATCGTCGCCCACAGCCTCGGCGTCACGGCCACGCGGGAATGGATGCTGCAGGACGACGCGTATGACGTCGTGCGTTCGCTGGTGGCGATCGACGGGCCGAATCACGGCATCATCGATTGTTCTCCTTCGGCCGCGAACTATTTCCAGTTGCCCGCGAGCGGCGGCTTCGTTCCCGACAGCGCGATCTGCGAGGAATATGGCTCGGACCATACGCAACTGCTCACGGTGCTCAACGCGGCCGGCGAGACGCGCGGGCCGACACGTTACCTCGTGATTCGCAACGTCGCGCGAGCCACGCCGGAAAGTGGCGACTTCGTCTACCTGCCGTCGCAGGATGGCCTGGTGCCTGGCGTGCCGGCCGTGGACCGCGATGGCAATCCGCACGATTTTTCCGATAGCGCGCTGCTCTCCGGAGCGCCGACCGTCGACCTCGCGGGCCAGGGGCAGTACGACGCCGTGCTGCAGGCGGCGCATCTCGGCATCCTGAACTCGCCGGAGACGTGGCGCGCGGCGCTGCATTTCCTGCGCGGACGCAACGACCGCTAGCGCTAGGCGTCGAGCGCGTCGCGCCGACGCCTGCCGCCGGCGTCGGCGCCGGGCCGGCGTGTCGGCAGGGAGCTGGAAATGAACCACCGCAAGGTCGTCATCGCCGGAGCATCCGGGCTGGTGGGATCGAGCCTCTTGCAAGGCCTGCTGGACGATGCGTCCGTGGCGGAGGTGCACGCGCTCGGGCGGCGCGAGCCGACGGTGCGGCATCCGAAGCTGGCCGCGCATTGCGTGGACTTTAGCGCGCTGCCCGCGCTACCGGCGGTCGACGAGGTCTATCTTGCGCTCGGCACGACGATGAAGCAGGCCGGAAGCGCGGAGGCGTTCCGCGCCGTGGATTTCGATGCCAATCTTGCGGTGGCGCGTGCTGCCATGGCCGCAGGCGCTCGCCGGATCGGCCTCGTCAGCGCCATGGGAGCGAATGTCCGATCGGCGGTCTTCTACAACCGCGTCAAGGGCGAACTGGAGGCGGCGCTCGACGCGCTGAAGCCGGAAACCTGCGTCGTCGCGCGCCCGTCGTTGCTGGTCGGAGATCGCGAGGCATTGAATCAGCCGTCACGGGGCGGCGAGAAGTGGGGCATACGGATCGGCCGGCTGCTGGGTTCGCTCGCGCCGCTGAACTACCGACCGGTCGAGGCCCGTCGCGTGGCGTGGGCCTTGCTCTCGACGGTACCCGTGCTCCGCGGCAAGCGGGTCCTGACGTCGGGCGATATCCAGCAGTTCACGTCGCGCGCCGGTCCCGCAAACGCTTGATGCGATGGACAGGGCGCCTTCGATATCGTCGAACGGCGGCTGGCGAACGAGCGGCAGGGCATCGTCTAGGCGAGCGGCAGCACCAGCGTGAAGGTACTTCCCGCTCCGACCTCGCTGTCGACCTCGATACGACCTCGCAGCGCCTCGGCGAGCTTCTGGCTCAGGTGAAGACCGAGACCGGTGCCCTCGGAGGGTCGACGCCGGACGTGGTCGAACTGCGAGAAGGCCGCAAACAGCTTCAGGCGGTCCTCGCTGGAAATGCCGATCCCCGTATCGGCGACGGCGATCTCCACCATCGACCGATCGCCGTGCGCGACGCGTCGCACCGCAACGCTGACACCACCGCGCTCCGTGAACTTGAGCGCGTTGTTGATGAGATTCAGGACGATCTGCCGCAGGGCGCGCCGGTCGACGACCAGCGACAACTCCGGATCGGCCGCCTCGATGCTGACGCGGAGTCCGCGGGCCTGGGCCAGGGGCGCGAGCGATCCGACGACTTCCTCGATGACGTCGGCGCATCGCGTTGCCTCCGGCTTCAGGTCGATACGGCCGGCTTCGATGCGGGCGACGTCCAGAAGGTCGTTGATCAACGACAGCAGGTGACGCGCGCTCGACTGGACCGTGCGCAACTGTTGCTTCTGCTCCGGGAGCAGCGGACCCGGCAGTTCCATCAGCAGCGTCCCGGTGAATCCGATCACCGCGTTCAACGGCGTGCGCAGTTCGTGACTCATCGCGGCGAGAAACCGGTTCTTCGCCTGGTTCGCCCGTTCCAGCTCGGCGTTCTTTTCCCGAAGTTGATCCTCGAAGCGCTTGCGCTCACTGGTATCGCGGATCGCGCTCATCACGAGCAGGCCCCCTTCCTCCGTGGGCATCGGGCTCAAGCTGATCTCGACCGGAAACTCGGTGCCGTCGCGACGCAGGCCGAAGAGCTCCAGGCCGGCGCCCATCGCGCGCGTGCGTGGCTGCGCGAAGAAATCGACCCGGTGGCCGATGTGCGACGCCCGGTGTCGTTGCGGCAGGAGTTCCTCGATCCGGAGCGCAAGCAGCCGCTGCGGCTCGTAGCCGAACATCCTGCCGGCGTGCGCATTGGCCGAGACGATGCGGCCGGTCGAATTGACCATCACGATCGCGTCCGGGACGGATTCGAGAAGATTCCCGAAGCGTGCTTCGACGAGACGCGCGTCGCGCGATGCCTTCAGGTCGGTGACGTCCTTCTCCACCGAAACCACGACCTCGGGCGCGCCATGGTCGCCTCGCACGGCCCGCCGCGAAACGTCGACGTGGATCAGGGAGCCGCTCTTCGCCCTGCGAATCGACTCGCGTGTCGACTGACCGCGTGTCAATGTCTCGGCGAGGGCCCGCTCTTCGTCGCCAAGCAGGAATTCCGGAACGATGAGTTCCACGAGGCGCCGGCCCAGCGCTTCGCTCTCGTGGTAGCCGAACAGCGACTCCGCCCCGCGACCCCAGTACAGGGTTTGCCCGTCGATCGCCGTCACGATCGTGGCATCGGGCGAATGCTCGAGCAGCAGCTTGACGAAGTCGGTATCCGACGCTTTGTCGTGCGGCACGTTTGTTGAGTCCGCGCGTTTCCAGGCTTTGATGGACCTGCTTTGCTCGACCGCGAAAATTGAGCTTACCGCGCGATGCCGGGGCTGCCTATCGAAGAACTACGACATCGACGATGGGACGATGCGGGCCCTGCGCTGCGTTGGTGCGGACACTACATCGGCTTGTCGTGCAGCGAGCTGATGCCGTTGCGGATCGCAAATCGAACGAGTGCCGGCAGCGTGCGCAGCTGCAGCTTCGCCATCAGTCGGCAGCGATAGGTCTCGACCGTTCGAGGCGACAGGCCCATCAGACGTGCCGCCTGGATGTTGGTGTGGCCGTCGGCAACGAGTTTCAGGATCTCCCGCTCGGCCGGCGTCAACCCCCACATCGGCGACGGAATCGATGCGGCATCGCGATGGGAGTCCTGCGTGAGTGGGGAAATTCCGTCACTGAAAAACCGCTCGCCCGAAGCGACCGCACGGATTGCCGCCGTCAGTTCGGCGGCCGAGGATTCCTTCGGCAGATACCCGCGCGCGCCGGCCGCGATGGCTGCCCCGATGACGTCGCTCGAGGACTGCACCGAGAGGATGAGGACGCCCATTGCCGGGTGGTGCACCAGGATGGAACGCGTCGCATCGATGCCGTTGAGTCGCGGCATCAGGATGTCCATGACGACGACGTTCGGTTGCAGGCGCTCCGCCAACTCGACGGCTTCGAGGCCGTCGCTGGCCGTTCCGACGACGCTGATCTCATCGCCGGTCTCCAGGAGGCACTGCAGGCCTTCGCGGAGCACCCGATGGTCGTCGGCAAGGAGCACGGTTATGGGCATACGTCCGTCGTCATTGTGAGCTCGACGCGCATTGCAGCGCCGGATACCGACTGGATGCCAAGTGCAACCCCAACGCCATCGTCGATATTGCGCGACACACGCCACAACCGGGCGAAAACACCTCGCGCAGAGGGCGGTCTTTACGCGACCATCCTGCGATTGCCGTCGAGCACGTCCATCGGGGCGTGGCGCCCACGATGTCCCGAGCATACGCGCGAGCAGCTGGCCTTGGCGCACCGCATCGCCCGACTTCAGCGGCACAGCGACGATCGCGTCGGCGACCTCGTTGGAGCTTTTCTATATCGCCAAAGAACCATACGCCGAGGATCCCGCTGACCCCATGCGTGGTCCTAGGGCGTGATTCGTGCACCGTCGCTTGCAAATTCAACCGGAACGGCGAATCGCCGTGCAATCGATTCGCGTACGGCATCGCGGTGTTCGTCGGTCGCCGGAGACAAATGGGACAACAGAAGTCGCTCGACGTGCGCATCGGCGGCGATGGCGCCTATCTCACCGGGCGGCGTATGGAGCGTGTACAGGATTTCAGGGGACAGCGGCGGATCCAGGACGACGCTGTTGAAGACCAGAAGGTCGGTGCCGCTCGCGATCCGACGCAGTGCGGCGTGACCCTTCGCGTCGATGTCGCCCGTAAAGGTCACGCTGCGACCCGCGTAGTCGATCCGGTAGATCACCGATGGGGCGTCGCGATGGTGACCCGCAATCGCGCGTACGGTCAACCCGCCTTCGTTCACGATCGACTGCACGACGGGGGGCGCGCCGGCGCGCTGCGTCGCAATGTCCATTGTCGCAAAGGAAACCGGTGCCGAAAAATTCGCCAAGTATCCAAACGCGCCTGCCGGCCCGAAGAGCAGGTCGATCAATCGACGCGTGGACGGAAATGCAGCGTGGGATTCGTCGGCGGCGCGGCCGTCGGGACCGAAGACCCGCAACTGGATCCTGGACCGCCGTGACACCGCCAACGCCTTGACGATTCCGGGCAGTTCGCCGGCATGGTCCGCGTGCAGATGGGTCAGCAGGATCGTGTCGATCGCTGTCAACGGGACCCCGGCTTCGCCGATTCTCACGAACGAGCCCGGTCCGGCGTCGACGAGGATGCGGGGCATGCCGTCGAGCAGGACGAGATAGGCAGACCCCGCGCGACCCGTCGCGCCGGGGCCCCCTGAACCGAGGACAATCACATCGAGTCGCGACTTCGATTCCGCGACGGGCTGTGCCTTCGCCGATCCGACCGCGGACGCAAGAAGGGCAACGCAGATGGCAAGCCACGTTGCAAGGCTTTTCGCGGCAACGGCCGCGCGCGCGGCAGATCGGATCATGCGGATGGCTCCTCGGACGAAAATCGGGCCTGCTCGCGACGTAATTCAACCGGGCCGTGGACGAGGACGCGCCCGATCGCGTCAGAACGTGACGACCTTGTCGGCCCAGAGTGTCGATTGCGCGAGCTCGGCCAGCGTGCCGATGCGCGTGCCGGCGATCAGCGGCAAATCGCCGAGGCCGCGCGCCAACGCGCAGGTGCGACAGACGACGATCGGGACCCGTCGCGACACCAGCTCCTCGACCATCTTCTGCAACCCGCTACCTCCGCCGTCCTGCTGGTTGGGCAGCGCGAGCACGGTCGCGTCGGACATCAGGAAGACGCGAACGTCGGGCGTTTCGTCGCCATCGAGCCCGGCGAGCGAATTGGCGACGCGCAGCGCCGAAAGGCAGCGCTCGCTGCCGTAGGGTGGCGCGTGGATGACGATGAGAATCTTCTGCGGCATGGTTGGGTCCTTTTGAATTTCACGACCGAAACTGCACGTCGACCGACAAGGTTCGTTCGGCGATCAGCGAGTTCGAAATCAGGCAGCCGTGCTCGGCCTTCTCGACGAGTTGGCGGGCGCGTGCCGCATCGGCGCCCGCAGGAACCGTCAACTGGACGTGGCTCGCGAACCCGACGAAGCGTGCCTTGCCATCGACGCGATCAAGCGTGCCTTCCGTACGGCATTGGATCTGAAGCCATTCGAAGCGCGAGGCGCGTGCGATGGCGCGGAACGACAGGATCGTACAGTCGGCGACCGCGGCGCAAAGCAGCGTTTCCGGGGACCATCGATCCCCGGGGCCGTCGAATTCGGCCGGCGGCGCCGTTTCCATATCGCAAACGCCTTCGCACGCGACGACCACGTGGCCGGCGGCGGCTCCGGTCGCGTTGACGGCATACCGATGCGGGTAGGGTTGCATGCTCGGTTCTCCCCAGGCCGATTCCGCCTCGCTGGTCCGAACGGTGTCCGGGATGTGCGTCGCGGAAGCAATATAAATAATTAGTTATATTAGAATGAAATGGCCGTCGTGTCCACAGGCGGCACCAGGGTCCGAAGGCGGTGTCGTACACGTCGTTCGACACTTGAGCAGATATCCGGGTCGCGACATGCGATGATCCTGTGGCCTGGCCACGCCAGGGTTGGCCGGCCATCCCAGGCGTGGTCAATCGCCATTCACCTGCCGCGGAAATTCAATGGATAGCTTGCCCACCTTTGCCGACGTCGTCGCGGCGGCAGCCCGGATCCAGGGCCATGCCAACGCGACGCCCGTGATGACGTCGCGCACCGTCAATGACGCGCTGGGCGCCGAGGTCTTCTTCAAGTGCGAAAACCTGCAGCGGATGGGCGCCTTCAAGTTTCGCGGCGCCTTCAATGCGCTCGCGCGCCTCGGGCCGGAGCAGCGCCGGGCCGGGGTCGTCGCGTTCTCCTCCGGGAACCACGCGCAGGCAATCGCGCTGTCGGCCCGCCTCCTCGGCATCCCGGCCACGATCGTGATGCCGCACGATGCACCCGCGATCAAGGTCGAGGCGACGAAGGGCTATGGGGGCCGCGTCGTCGTCTATGACCGCTACGCCGAGGACCGCGAGAAGATCGGCCGCGACCTGGCGGAGCGCGACGGCTTGACCCTGGTGCCGCCGTTCGACCATCCGGACGTGATTGCCGGGCAGGGGACGGCGGCGCGCGAGTTGTTCGGCGACGTCGGCCCGCTCGATGCGTTGTTCGTGCCGCTCGGCGGCGGCGGCCTGCTGGCGGGAAGCGCGCTTGCCGCGCGCGCCTTGTCGCCTGCCTGCAGGGTCTACGGCGTTGAGCCCGCGGCCGGCGACGATGGGCAGCGCTCGTTTCGTGGCGGATCGATCGTGCACATCGAGACGCCGAAGACGATCGCGGACGGGGCGCAGACGCAACATCTCGGCAACCTGACCTTTCCGATCATCCGCCGCGACGTGACCGACGTCCTGACGGCGACGGACGCACAACTGGTCGAGGCGATGCGCTTCCTCGCCACGAGGATGAAGCTGGTTGTCGAACCCACCGGATGCCTCGGCTTCGCGGGGGCGTGCGGGATGAAAGGGGAACTCGCGGGCCGGCGCGTCGGCGTGCTCCTGAGCGGCGGCAACGTGGACCTGGCGCGCTTCTGCGGGCTGCTGGGCTGACCGGCCTTCGGTCGCCTGCGCGACGGGTCCCGGCAGCCGGCTAGTCGTCCGCTGCCGCGCGAGCCGCAAGAGTGTCGGCGTCCATCCCGGTCAAGGTGTCGCGCAGCGCCTCGCGCAGGCGCAGCAGGATGTCCTCCCCCAACTCGCCTTCGAGCGCCATGTAGATGGCGGCGATGTGCGGAATCATCCGGTTCACGAGCGCGCGCCCCTTCGCGCTGGGCGATATCCGCAGCCTCCTCTGGTCGTTCTCGAGGCGTTCCCGCGTCACCAGGCCGAGTTCCTGCATCCGGACGAGGACACCAGCCAGGCTGGGACCGGAGATGCAGCAGGCGGCGACGATTTCGCGCGGTTCCATCGGTCCGCGCTCCGCCAGCGCGCGGATGATGCGCCATTGCTGCTCGGTCACCTCGTGGGCATTCAGGACGGGTCGGAAACGCGCCAGCACGCGGTCGCGAACCTGCAGCAGAAGCAGCGGGAGGTTGTCGGGCAACGCGACCCCACGCGAGGGCTTCGTCGATAAGGGGCCTCGCTCGGTGCCGCGGTGGGCGGAATGACTTGACATGGACGGGAGTCGTCGCTTAGTTTGTTAATATATTAACAATATCCGTGCGCCGGATCCACGCGCGGCCTGCGCGGCGGAGGTCGGGGCGTGACGTACGGCGGGTGGGCGCGTGGCGATCGTGCCGCGGCATTCGGCCGGGAGAACATCGGATGGGCAGGCTGGCTCTCGCGGCAAAGATCACGCATGTGCCTTCGATGTACCTGAGCGAACTCGAGGGGGCGCGCAAAGGAACGCGGCAGGACGCGATCGATGGTCACGTCGAAATCGGGCGCCGCTGTCGGTCGCTCGGCGTTGATACGATCATCGTCTTCGACACGCACTGGCTCGTGAACGCCGCCTACCACGTCAACTGCGCGCCGCGCTTCAAGGGGCTGTACACCAGCAACGAGCTTCCGCACTTCATTTCGAACATGGCGTTCGAGTTCGACGGAAACCCGGACCTCGGGCGCATGCTTGCCGCCGAGTGCCGTAGCGAGGGCGTCGACGTGATGGCCCACGACGCCACGACGCTCGATCCGGAGTACGGGACGCTCGTTCCGATGCGCTACATGAACGCGGATCGGCATTTCAAGGTGATTTCCGTCTCCGCGCTGTGTACGGTTCACTACCTGGACGACAGCGCGCGCCTCGGATGGGCGATGCGGCGGGCGGTTGAACAACACTACGAGGGTACCGTCGCGTTCTTCGCGAGCGGGTCGCTCAGCCATCGCTTTGCGCAGAACGGGCTGGCGCCGGAGTATGCGTTCAAGATCTGGAGCCCGTTCCTGGAAACGCTGGACCGCGACGTCATCGAGATCTGGAAGCGCGGCGACTGGAAGACGTTCTGCGGCATGTTGCCGGAATACGCCGCGAAGGGCCACGGCGAGGGATTCATGCACGATACGGCGATGCTGCTCGGCGCCCTGGGTTGGTCCGACTACGACGGATGTGCGGAAATCATCACGCCGTATTTCGGCGCGTCCGGCACCGGCCAGGTCAATGCAATTTTTCCCGTCACCCCGCAGAGCGGCGCGGCGGTTCCGAGGCCGGTCGCATCGGGCGGCCGTGCAGCGGGCGCGACCGGGCGCCTCTGAAGCCCTGCGACGTACGCACGCCGATGCCGCACGTGGTCATCCTCTATTCCGGCAACCTCGAGCAGGAAGCCGACGTCGCGCTGCTGTGCCGCCGGATTGCCGATGCGATGTTGACGGTGACGGACGAGCAGGGGGCAGCCGTATTCCCGCCGGGCGGAATTCGCGTTCTTGCCTATCCTGCCGCGCACGCTGCGATCGCCGATGGCGGCGAGGCGGGTCGCGCGGCCGGCGGAAATGGCGACTACGGCTTCATGTACGTGAACCTGCGGATGGGGCGCGGTCGTTCGGACGAGGTGAAGCGCCGGGCCGGCGAAGCGATCACGTCGGCGGCCAAGGCCTGCATGTCGCCCGCCATGGAGCGCATGCTCATGGGTCTTACGGTGCAGGTCGACGAAGGCCAGGAAGTCTTCGATTCGAAGACCAGCACGCTCCACCCCCTCTTCTCCAAGGCCCGCGGCTGAACGGATCGCGGCCGGCGCGACTGGGAGCCTGCGCGGCATCTGACTCCCCTCGCCCGCGGGAGCGGGGTGAGGGGCGGATGATCGCTGTCACCTCCGGCCGGGGCCATGTTGTCTTACCCCGCGGTTGGGTTTTCGCTCGGGTGCAACCTACGATGCTGGAGTGCGGCCATCCCCGCCTTCGCGGGCGACCGTGATGTCTAGCTTTGCCTTGCGGCGAGGAGCTGTACCTTCGCCGCGCTCACCAGGAGCGTCGCGTCGACAGCGATCGCCACGAAATTGGCGCCGGCGTCGCGATAGGTCTTCGCGAGTTGCAGGTCGGTGGCGAGCACGCCGGCCGCTTTTCCGGCAGCGCGAGTGATCGCGATACCGGACCGGATCGCGGCCTGGACCGCTTCGTGTCCGGGATGCCCCAGGAGGCCCATCGACGCGGAGAGGTCTGCCGGGCCGAAGAACACGCCGTCGACCCCGTCGACAGCGGCAATCGATGCGACCTCGCCGAGCCCGGGGGCCGACTCGACCTGGACAAGGACGCAGATCTCCTCGGACGCACGTTGCAGGTACGCGCCGACCTGGTTCCAGCGCGACGAGCGCGCCAATGCGCTGCCGACGCCGCGAAAACCTGCCGGGGGATAGCGGGTCGCGGCGACGACCTGTTTGGCCTGCGCGGCGCTCTCGATCATCGGGACCAGCAGCGTAAGCGCCCCGGCGTCGAGGAGTTGCTTGATCAGGACCGGGTCGCCAACCGGCAGCCGAACGACGGCTTCGGTCGAATAGGCGGCGACCGACTGCAATTGCGCGAGAACGCTCCGCAGGTCGTTCGGGGCGTGCTCGGCGTCGATCACGAGCCAGTCATAGCCGATGCTGGCGAGCAGTTCCGCGGCGTAGGCATCGGCGAGGCCGGCCCAGATGCCGTACAGGCAGCGTCCCGAGCGCAGTTCCCGGCGGAACCGGTTGATCGGCAGGTCCATGTGGAGATTCTATGTGAAACGAAACGAGATGCTGCCCAGCGGCCCGTAATCGACATGGAACGTGTCGCCCTTTTCGGCGCCGACCGGACGCGTGAACGAGCCGGCAAGAACGATGTCGCCTGCGTTGAGCTGTTCGTCGTAGGGTGCGATCCGGTTCGCCAGCCAGGCGACGCCCTTCGCGGGATGATTCAACACGCCGGCGGCCAGCCCGGTCTCCTCGATGACGCCGTTGCGGTGGAGCATCGCGCCGACCCAGCGGAGGTCGACCCGGTCGGGCCGGGCGGGGCTGCCGCCCGGCACGATGCCGGCGTTGGCCGCGAAGTCGCTGATCGTGTCGACGACTTTCCGCATCGCCCGCGTCTCGCGATCGAACTGCTCGATTCTCGCGTCGATGATCTCGACCGCCGGCGTCACGAACTCGGTTGCCGCGAGCACGTCGAAAAGCGTGACGCCGGGCCCGCGCAGCGGCGTGTTCAGGATGAAGGCCAGCTCGACCTCGACGCGGGGCGCGATGAAGCGCTCGTAGGGCACATCGCCGCCGCTTTCGAAGAACATGTCGTCCATCAACGGGGCGTAGTCCGGCTCGTCGATCTGGCTCGCCTGCTGCATCGCGCGCGAGGTCAGGCCGATCTTTCGCCCGAGGATGCGGCGACCGTCGGCCAGCTCGCGGCGCACCCATTCGCGCTGGATCGCGTAGCCGTCGGCGATCGTCATCTGCGGATGCCGGCGGGAAAAGTGCCGCAGCGGCGTCCGCGTCTTGCGGGCCTCGTAGAGCTCGCGTGCGAGGCCCTCGATGACATCGGTCGTCAGCATCCGGTTCGTCCTTGACGGTCAGGCATCGGGTTGGCGGGCCCTTCCGAACGCCTCGTCGCCGACGATCGTATTGACCAGGCGGCCGATGCCGTCGATCTCGGTCGCGACCTCGTCGCCGACGTTGACGTTGACGACGCCCTCCGGCGTCCCGGTCAGGATCACGTCGCCCGCCGACAGCGTCATGAATGCGCTGAGGTATGCGATCAATGCCGGGATGTCGTGGATCATGTCCGCGGTGTTGCCCTGCTGCGTCAGCTGGCCATTGACGTAGGTCCGCAGCCCGAGGGCGTGCGGGCGCGGCACGTCGGCAGCATCGACGAGCCATGGACCCAGCACCGTCGCGCCGTCGCGGTTCTTGACGCGAAGGTTCGGCCGGTACCAGTTTTCCAGGTAGTCCCGAAACGCATAGTCGTTGCACACCGCGTAGCCGGCGACGTGCTCCATGGCGTTCGACCGTTTCACGTGTCGCGCCGTGCGGCCGATGACGACGGCGAGCTCGCATTCGTAATGCATGAACGCCAGCCCGGCCGGACGACGCGTGGCGCCACGATGGCCCAGCAGCGTACCGGGACCCTTGAGGAACACCAGCGGCTCGTCATTGGGGGCGACGACGAGTTCCCTGGAAAGCTCCTTGACGTGGTCGGCGTAGTTCAAGCCCAAAGCCACGATCGTGCCGGCGTCCACGGGCGGCAGCCAGACCACCGCATGTTCCTCGACGACGCGACCGTCCGGCAGTCGCAGCCGACCGTCGTCGGTCGGTTGTGCCGCGTGGATCGCGCCGCTGTAGGCCACGCGAGCGGTCTTCATGCCGTCGCCTCCGCGGCGACGTACCGATTCTGCAGCGCCCCCACGCCCTCGATCTCGATGCGGACGTGGGACCCCGGACCGGCCACTGGCGCCGCTGCAGGGCCGCCGAGCAGGAGCACGTCGCCCGGCTGCAGCGTCATGAACTCGGTCACGTCGGCAAGCAGTTTGCAGACGCCCCGGGTGCGACCGGACGTCGACCCCGCATGCACGAGGTGACCGTCGATCTGCACGGCGACGCGAAGCGAGTCCGGCGGACCCGGGAGCGCGTCCCAGGTGGCGAAGTCGCTGCTGATCGGGCAGAACCCGTCGCGCGCCCGAAAGCGTACCGCGGGGCGGTAGTGCGATGGCACCGGAATGCTGATGTCGTTCACGACGACGAAGCCGGCGATGACGTCGCGGGCCTCCGCAGCCGCGACGCGGCAGGCGGGCCTCCCGATCACGATCCCGAGGCTCGGGCCCATCGCGAGATGCTCGACGCCCGGCGGAACGACGATTGCCGCGTCGTTGCTGACGATCGTATTCCTCGGCTTCAGCCCCAGCACCGGCGCGACGGGAGGCTCCTTGTAGGGCGCCTCGTACGCGCGGTCTCCCAGGTCGCGGACTTGTGCCGGGTCATTCAGGAGCGTGGCATAGACGACGCCCGACAGGCGATAGGGCGGCACCGGTAGCGCGAAGTCCATGCTTCAGGCGCCCCAGCGCGGAATGGGGTGCGAGCCGAGGCTTGCGCAGACGTTCTTCGGTTCGAGGAAGACCTCGTAGCTCCAGGTGCCGCCCTCGCGCCCGGTTCCGCTGGCCTTCGTGCCGCCGAAGGGCTGGCGCAGGTCGCGGACGTTCTGGCTGTTGACGAAGCACATGCCGGCTTCGATCGCCGCGGCCACCCGCATGGCACGCCCGAGGTTTTCGGTGAACACGTAGCTCGAAAGGCCGTAGGGCGTGGCGTTTGCCTGCGCGATGGCGTCGGCCTCGTCGTCAAACGGGATGAGGCAGGCGACGGGACCGAAGATTTCGTCCTGCGCGATGCGCATCGAGTTCCTGACGCCGGCGAACACGGTCGGTCGCACGAAATTCCCCCCGCGCAGCGCATCGGGCAGATCCGGGGCTTCGACGCCGCCCACGAGCAGCTCGGCCCCCTCCTGCGGCCCGAGTTCGATATAGCGGCGGACCTTGGCGAGGTGCCCCTGGCTGATCATCGGGCCGATCGTCGTGCGCTCGTCCATCGGGTCGCCGACGCGGAGGCGCGCGGCTCGCTCGGCGAAGCGCCGCGCGAAGTCCGCATAGATGCCGCGCTGGACAAGGATCCGGCTTCCTGCGGTGCAACGTTCGCCGTTGTTGCTGAAGATCATGAACACGGCCGCGTCGAGCGCGCGATCCGGGTCCGCGTCCTCGAAGATCACGAACGGGCTCTTGCCGCCGAGCTCCATGCTGAATTTCTTGAGGCCGGCCTGGCGGACGATCCGGTCGCCGGTTGCCGTGCTGCCGGTAAAGGAGATCGCGCGGACATCGGGATGCTGGCACAGCGGTTCGCCCGCGGCCGGGCCGTAGCCGTGCACGATATTGAGGACGCCCGGCGGCAGGCCGGCTTCGGTCGCCAACTCGCCGAAGCGCGCGATGCTCATCGGCGAGAGCTCGCTCATCTTCAGCACGGCCGTATTGCCGAAAGCGAGGCACGGCGCGATCTTCCAGGTCCCGGTCATGAACGGGACGTTCCATGGACTGATCAGCGCGCAGACGCCGACCGGGTGGAACAGCGTGTAGTTGAGGTGCGTCGGCGTGGGGTAGGTGTGGCCGTCCACGCGCGTGCACATCTCCGCGAAATAGTAGAAGTTGTCGGCCGCGCGCGGAACCAACTGTTTTCGGGTCTGCGCGATCACCTGGCCGGTGTCGCGCGTCTCGATCGCCGAGAGGTCGTCGACATGCTTCGCGACGAGGTCGCCGAGTCGGACCATCATCTTCGCGCGATCGGTCGCCGGCATCGCGGCCCACTTCGGAAAGGCAGACTTCGCGGCAGCGACCGCCGCGCGGATCTCCTCGGCGCCGCCGGACGCCACCTCGGCCAGCACCTCCTGCGTCGCCGGGTTGACCGTCTCGAAATGCTCGCGGCTATCGGTCGGCTTGCCATCGATGAGGTGGCGGATTCGCATGGACATCCTCTCGTCGAGCGGGACGATCCGGACGGGCAGTCCGGACGTCCCGATCCGGAAGCATTCATCCGGAAGAACGTTAATATATTAACAAATAAGTCGCGAGAGATCCGCTGTAGCGCCGACCCGCCAGGATCTTGCAAGGCGACCGGCCGCGGCTCATCATCGGCACTGCGCCCGGGTTCGACCTGCCGCCCGATTTCGACGACGTTGCCACAGGAGCGAGCGACATGTATCTCGACATACAACCGGTCCATGTCTGGGCCGCCCCGATCGAGGACAAGCCGGGCTCGCTCGCGGCGAAGCTCAAGGCGCTGCAAAAGGCCGGGGCCGACCTGCAGTTCATCATCGCGCGGCGCTCTCCGGACAAGCCGGGCAGCGGCGTCGTTTTCGTCGCGCCGCTGGAAGGCGAGGCCCTCGTCCAGGAGGCGCGGCAGATGGGCTTCGGCGTCACGCGTTCGCTGCAGTCGATCCGCGTCATGGGGCTGGACAAGCCGGGCGTCATGGCGGAGATGACCGCCGCACTGGCTGACGCCGGCATCAACCTGCGCGGCCTGACGTCCTCGTCGCTGGGCAGCCAGTTCGTGGCGTATTTCGGCCTCGATTCCGACGCCGACCTCGTCAACGCGACCGACGTCCTCGGGCGGCTCTGATTCGCCGCTTCGCGTTGGACCTCCGGGTGCTCACCGTGGCGCCGACCGCGGCCGGGGCAAGCGATGGAACTTGACCTCGCCGGCCGGAAGGCCGTCGTGGCCGGAGGCAGCCGCGGCATCGGGCGCGCCATCGCGCTCGCCTTCGTCGGCGCGGGCGCGCAGGTGTCGATCTGCGCCCGAGGCGCCGCGGCGCTGGAGGCGGCGCGCGCCGAACTGTCGCGGGCCGGCCGGGCGGTCCACGCCGCCGCCTGCGACCTTGCCGACGCCGGCGCCGTCGGGCGCTACGTCGCGGAGGCCGCGAATGCCCTCGGCGGCATCGACATCCTCGTCAACAATGCGTCGGGTTTCGGGATCGGCGACGACGAGGCCGCCTGGAGCGCCGGCATCGCGGTCGACGTCATGTCGATGGTTCGCGCATCGCACGCGGCGATCCCGCACCTGGAGCGATCCTCCGGCGCCTCGATCCTGCACATCGCGTCGATTTCCGGGCTGCGGCCGGCGGCGCGCAACCCCGCCTACGGGGCGGTGAAGGCCGCGATGATCCACTACGCCGCGACGCAAGCCGCGATGCTCGCGCGCCGCGGCATTCGGGTGAACTGCATTTCGCCGGGCTCGATCGAGTTTCCCGGCGGTGTCTGGGAGGAGCGCCGGCTGGCGGCCGATCCGCTCTACGACCGCGTGCGCCGGGACATCCCGTTCGGGCGCCTGGGCACGCCGCAGGAGGTGGCGTCGGTGGCGCTTTTCCTCAGTTCCGAGGCGGCCCGCTGGGTGACTGGCCAGAACATCGTTGTCGACGGCGGCCAGTTGCTGGGCGCCTGATGCCGCGGCCCGGCGTGCGCCCCGCGACGTCGTTCAGTCGTTGAACCTGTCCCGCAGCGCCTGCGTGGCGGAGCGGAATGCGCCCTGGTCGCTTCCGACCGCGAGCAGCGTGACGCCGAGTTCCAGGTAGCGGCGCGCCTCGGCCTCGACCGGGGTCAGGATGCCCACCGACGTGCCCGCCGCCTTGGCGCGCGAAATCACGTGACCGATCGCATCGGCGACCTCCGGATGCCCGCTGTCTCCGAGATGGCCCAGGCTCGCCGAAAGATCCGATGGCCCGACGAAGACAGCGTCGACGCCGTCGACGCGACAGATCTCGTCGATCTGCGCTACGGCCTTGGCGCTTTCGATCTGCACGATGACGGCGACGTTGTCGTCCGCGACGCCGGCATGGTAGTCCTTGACCGTGCCGAACCGGTTGCCTCGCATGGCGACCGAGACGCCACGAATGCCGCGCGGCGGATAGCGCGTAGCCGCGACCGCGGCCCGCGCCTCGTCGGCGGTCTCGACGAACGGGATCAGGAAATTGTGGAACCCGGCGTCGAGCAGCCGCTTGATCACAACGCCATCGTTCCATTGCGGGCGCACGACGGGAGCGCTCGCGCTGTCCTTCAAGGCCATCAACTGCAACACGAGCGAACCGATGTCGTTCGGCGCGTGTTCGGCGTCGAGCAGGAGCCAGTCGAAACCGGCGATGCCCAGGATCTCCGTCGAGTAGGGGTTGGCGAGCGAGCACCAGCAGCCGATCTGCCGACGGCCGGCCCGCAGGTCCTGCCGGAAGCGGTTCGGGAAGGCGCAGTAAGGTGCGGCGGGCGGCGATCGATCCATGGCGTGGCCTCAACGAACGAGGCAGGGGCGCTTCGGATCGAAGCGCCACTGCGGAACGAGGAACTGCATCGCTGCGGCGTCGTCGCGCGCGCCCGATGGCAGCGCCCGATAGCGCTGGTGGGCCTTTTCCAGCTCCTCCCAGTCGACCTCGACGCCGAGGCCGGCCCGCTGCGGAAGCGCGATCGTGCCGCGCTCGATCCGCAGCGGCTCGCGAGTCAGACGTTGTCCGTCCTGCCAGATCCAGTGCGTGTCGATCGCGGTCACGCGGCCGGGAGCGGCGGCGGCCACATGCGTGAACATCGCCAGCGAGATGTCGAAGTGGTTGTTGGAATGCGACCCCCAGGTGAGGCCGAACATCTCGCACAACTGCGCGACGCGGACGGATCCCTGCAGCGTCCAGAAATGCGGATCGGCGAGCGGGATGTCGACGGCGTGCAGCCGGATCGCGTGCGCCAGCTGCCGCCAGTCGGTGGCGATCATGTTCGTCGCCGTCGGAATGCCCGTCGCGCGCCGGAACTCGGCCATCACCTCGCGGCCGGAATAGCCGTCCTCGGCGCCGCAAGGATCCTCCGCGTAGGCGAGCACGTCCTGCCGGCCGCTGCACAGGCGGATCGCCTCCCGTAGGGACCACGCGCCGTTCGGATCGAGCGTGACGCGCGCCCCCGGGAAGCGCACGGCGAGCGCAGCGACCGCCTCCATCTCGACGCTTCCGGGCAGGACACCGCCTTTGAGCTTGAAGTCCTCGAAGCCATAGCGCTGCTGCGCGGCTTCCGCCAGCGCGACGACAGCCGCCGGCGCCAGCGCCTCCTCATTGCGCAGTCGCAGCCAGGGATCGGCAGCATCCGGCTCGGCGCGATAGTCGAGGGGCGTCCGGCGGCGGTCCCCGATGAAGAAGAGGTAGCCGAGCACCGCCACGCGATCGCGCTGGACGCCGTCGCCCAGCAGCGCCGCAACGGGCACGCCGAGGAACTGGCCGGCCAGGTCGAGCAGCGCGGACTCGATCGCCGTCACGGCGTGGATCGTCGCGCGCAGGTCGAAGGTCTGCGGGCCGCGACCGCCGGCATCGCGATCGGCGAATCGGCGGCGTACCGCATTGAGCACGTCGCGGTGTCGTCCGAGCGGCTGGCCGACGACGAGAGGCCTCGCGTCGTCGAGCGTGCGTCGTATCGGCTCGCCGCCGGGGACTTCGCCGACGCCGATGCCGCCCGCGCTGTCGCGCAGGACCACGACGTTGCGCGTGAACCAGGGCGAGTGCGCACCGCTGAGATTGAGCAGCATGCTGTCGCGCCCGGCCACCGGGACGACCTGCATCGCGGTGACGATCGGCGAAGCCCCTGCCGCGGATGGCGGGCCGGCTTCCAGGGGGCTGGCTTCCACGGGACTCCGTCATCTCGCGTCGGCGGCCAACGCGCAGCGGGCAATTCGTTCGTTGCGGGCCGGATTATTGCACCGCCGCCGCAACCGGACGCGCGGCCACGAATCGTCAGCGAAACGCGTTACGAGGAAAGGCTGTCGCCCGGCGCCCCGACGGCGGCGATGTCGGCGTCCGCGGCCGCATAGACCCGATGCTTGAGCAGGAGTGCTGCCGCGGCGATCAGGCCGGCGACGGCCAGCACGTTCATGATCGTGCCGAGCGACGCGCCGTAGCCCTGCAGCGATCCGACAAGGAAAGTGCCGGCGATGCCGCCGAAACGCCCCACGCCGGTCATCCAGGAGACGCCGGTTGCGCGACCTTCGGTCGGATAGAACCTCGCCGCGAGCGCGCCGAGCGACGACTGGCCGGTATTCATCAACCCGCCGGCCAGCAGGATCAGCGCCGGCAACATCACCGCGCTGCCGATCGCCGTGCTGACGGCGAAGATGCCGATCGCCGTCATTCCGTAGAGCGCTGCAACGATCAGGTCGGCGTGGAAGCGATCCATCAGCCATCCGCTCAACAGCGCGCCAAGGCCCCCGAGCGAGAACAGCGCCGTGATCACGATGGCCTGCTTCGGGGCGATCCCGATGTCCTTCAGCAGCACGGGGAGCCAGTTGATGACACCGTAGAAAATCACGAGACCCATGAAGTACGTGACCCACAGGGCTACGGTGCCCAGCAGGTAGTGGCGCGAAAGGATGACGCCGACGGCCCGCTGGCCGCGGAATGCGCGCGAGCGCTCGGCGAGGAAGAAGGACCCTGCGCGGCCCGCATCCGGCGATATGCGCCGCAGGATGTCGACGACGCGGCGCACGTCGCGTCCGCGATTGAGCAGGAAATACACCGACTCCGGCATCAGCAGCACGACGAGGATGGCCAGGATCACGGGCACCGTGCCGCCGAGGGCGAGAACGCTGCGCCATCCCCATTGCGGGATCATCCACGCGGCGAGAAAGCCGCCCAGCGACGCGCCCACCGGGAAGCCGCAGAAGGCGCCGTTGGTGAGCAGCGCGCGGCGCTTCGACGGGCAGAACTCGCTCATCATCGTGATCGCGTTCGGCATCGCGGCGCCCAGGCCGAGTCCGGTCAGGAAACGCAGGACGATCAGTTCGTCGAGGCTGCCGGCGCGCGACGACAGCAGGCAGAAGACGCCCATCGTCGTCGCCGCGGCGGCCAGCACGGTCCGGCGGCCGAGGAAATCGGCCAGCATCCCCGACGACAGCGAGCCGACGACCAGGCCGAACAGCGCCGAGGTCAGCACGGGCGACAGCGCCGGCTTGGCGATATTCCATTCCTTCAACAGCGAAGGCGCGACGTATCCGATGGCGGCGGTATCGAAACCGTCGAGCAGGATCGTCGCGAAGCACAGCACGAACACGATCCATTGCATCCACGAAAACGGATGCCGATCGATGAAAGCCTGGACATCCGTCCGTGCGGCCTCGGTCGCCATGGTGTCCCTCCAGTTCGTTCGAAATCGTTGCGCCGGCGTGAAATCCGGCGCGCCTCCCCTTTCTGCCGGGGATGGGCAACAAGCCTAGCGGACAACGCCGGTGGCAGCGATGCGCGAATCGGAATAGCAGCTATTCCGGGGGCGGATGCATGACCCTTGCCATGGTGCGCCTTCGGGTTTGCGTCGGCCCTCTCCCCCACCCCTCTCCCGCTCGCGCGGGCGAGGGGAGATCCGGCGTCAGCCGTTGCGGCCACGTCGCGAATCCGGACGACTAGCCGGGTTTCGGGCCGGAGCCGCGCAACTGCACCAGCTTGCCGAGCAGGTCGAACCAGAACGGCGCGCCGAAGACCGAGGCGACCGCCGTGACGAGCCAGCCGAGCAGGGTGACGCCCGGCACGCCATGGTCGCGAACGCAGGCGACACGCGCCGGCGTGTCGCAGGCCGGCAGGACGTCATAGCCTATCGGAAGCTGCGCCAGCTGGTCCATCGTCGCGGCGACCTGCGGGTCGCCGGCGCCGTGCTGGCCGAGCTGGACCGCGACCTCGCGCGCCCGATCCGGATTGGCCCACAGCGTCGTGACGACATGCGTGGCGTCGACGTTCATCGCGGCCGACATCGCCAGCGCAGCGAGGAAGCAGATCAGCTGGGCCTGGCGCTTGTAGGCTCCGGACACGCGCTCCATCGCCGTGTCGAACCAGGCGGCGACCTGAGCGCGAACCTTGTCGGCATCGTTGCCGGCCCGCGCCAGCATGCCGCCCAACAATTGCTTGATCTGCGCGTCCTGGATCCGGTCGACGGCATCGCGCAGCCCCGCCATGTCGCTCGATGCCCCCTGGAGGACGTCGACCAGGGCCGTCGCGAAGTTCTCCGCCTTGATGTACGACGGCCCGTCGTAGGTCCAGAACCGCGACCGGCTCTGCATGTGGCCGTCGCCCTGCGGATGGACGAGCGCGTGGCGGTAGACCTTCAACGCGAGATCGCTGAACTGCGGATCGTTGAGCATCTGCTGGACGCCGGTCACGAGCGTGTTGGCGCGAAGCTTGACGAGCGACGCGAGCGCCTCGGTCACGGTACTTGCCGCGAGGCTCATCGCGGCAAAGCAGAAGACCAGGCCGATCGCGACGTTGATGACGGGCGTGTCGAACACCGGGACTCTCCTCGGCGGGGATGCCACCGCGGATTGTTCAGCGAATTCGGGCTGCTGTCGACGGTCGGGGACGGGATCGCGCGAGCGAACGGTCGAAGGAAAAAGGGCCGCACCCGCGTGCGGCCCTCGGCGGAAAGGCCGTCGCGTCAGAGCGCGTTGAGGAAGTTGACGAGGTCCTGCTTGTCCTGCGGCGTGTAGCCGATGTGGAAGCGCTGGTCGTAGAAATTCACGACATCCATCATCGACTGCGCGGAACCGTCATGGAAGTACGGCGGATGCGATGCGAGCCCGCGCAGCGGCGCCACCGTGAACTTGCCGATGTCCTCGCACAGCCCGGACACTCCGGCCCGCCCGAGGTCGTTGACAAAGACGGTGAAGCCGATCGGTCGGCTCTTGCCGTCCGGGCCGTACCCGAGGAATTCCGAACCGTCCGTGAACACCGGGTGATCGCAGGTCACCTTGAAGATCGGCAGGTCGCGAGCCGGCGCCGGCCCGCCGAGGTCGGCGCCCTGGCCGCCGACACCGAGGGCGTGCTGCGCGTTCGGGAACGAATCGGACCCGTCGGCGAGCGTGCTATGGCAGGTTCCGCAGGTGCCGAACGGATTCGGGTTGAGGCCCGCGGCGTCGTTGAAGCCGGCGATGTTGGCGATCGTGAACTGCCTCGTGTTGTAGATCTGCTGGCCGCGGTAGATCGAGCGCTTGCGCGCGGCGTCAGGCGATTGGCCGACCACGTTCGACCAGGCGTTGAATTGCGAGAACACCGGCGTGTTCGTGAGCGGACCGGCCTGCGCGGGCGCGATCGCTGCCAGGGCCTGCGGCCCGCCAGTCGCCCCGCCGCCCATCAGGCTGCCGGCCATCTGGTCGTAGGACTGCGCACTGAAGAGGTAGGTCTCGAAATCCACCATCTGCGCGGTCGCCGCGTCCGACGGCGGGTTGATCGCCTGCGCATGGCCGAGCGTCGCGTCGATCGCCTGGCTCGACAGCGTGGGTTCGCGACCATCCCACATGATGTTGCCGCCCGGTCCGGCGAAGCCGGGAATCGCGGTGATGGTCGTGACGTACTTGAGGTTCGTCGAGACGAGCGGCCGGCGGTAGTTCGAGAGGACGCGCGTCGTCGGGTCGGTCGGCGAAAACGCGTAGACCGGGTCCGTGTTGCAGCCGTTCGGGTCGTTGACGACCTCGACGCTGAACTCCGTCGGCTTGTTGCTCCTCGGATCCGGGCCGTTGGGGCCGAACGTGAGCGGGATGGTCGCCGGCACCGGCAGGAAAATCCGGAAGACGCCGCGATTGAGCAGCAGCGAATGCGCGCTGACCATGTCCTTGCCTTCGCCGAGCCGTCCGCCGTAATAGGACGGGCGCGTATGACCGGCGGGAACGGACTTCGGGCAATCCGCGCCGTCGACCGGCGCGAACAGCGGATCCTGGCCGGCCGTCGCGATGAAGCGCGCGAGGATCGTATTGCGGTTGATACTCATCCCGGAGGCGGGCTGGTGGCAGGTGCCGCAGGTTCGGCCGTTGGTGCCGAGCGACGCGAAGAAGGCGTTCGTCGCGGTCTTGGTCGGGCTCGGGGACGTTCCGCCGCCCGGGTTGTAGGTACCGAGGAAGCCCGCGAGGTCCGGCGTGAGCTCGTATGTCGGGATCACCGGCCCAATGCCGCCGTTGAGGAGGCTCAGCAGCTGCAAGCCCGACAGTTCCGGATACGGCGCGTTCAGCGCCGACATCCACGAGTGCTCCATGTAGGACGAGGCCCCCGGAGGAAGGCTCGGCCCGGCGAGCGCGACGAGGGGTACGAACGCGAGACCCACCTGCAGCGCGGCTCGGGTCAAGCGTTGTCGGGCGGGCCAAACGGGGAGCTTCGATGATCCGATGCTCGGGACCTTGCGCGATCTGCCTTGCTTCACTGCGGCCTCCTACCGGGCGTGTTGCCGGAATTGCGCGGAAAAACGATTTTTTGCGCGCGAAAGATCAGTTTTGTTGGGCTTTGAAATCCATTGACGGCAAGTTGGCTGCGAGACCCTTGTCGACGTTGATGCGCTACAAACTAATTACATTCAATTTAACTGTACCTAATATGCGTACCTATTGAATGGTGGCATCCCGGTTTGCAGACGAACGCGAAGCCGCGCAAGACGAGCGGTAATCCATTCGGATGATTCGTAGAGGGCGCGCCGAGACGCAATAAAGTGCTCGGCGGAAGATTTTGCAGCGCGGGATTGCTCTTTCTTATGGCGCTACGTGTATTATTTTTCTTCTTTTTCCGAAGTCCGCGGGTTCGACGATCCTGAAAGGAGGTTCGGCACCATCAAGCCAAGTGCAGGGCGTTAAGACCAAAGACAAAAATGCCCCGGCAGCCGATCCGTGCATGCCGCAGGGGCCGCAAGGAGGCAAGGATGACGAAGACAGCAAAGACGCGTGCCCCGCGATCGTGGGCGCGTGCGGCGGCATTCATCGGCATGGCGCTCGCGACCGGTTTCGCGGCCGCGGCGCGCGGACCGGCCGATGTCGACGACGCCCGGATCGCGGACAACGCGAGAACGGGCACGCAGTGGCCCAGCAACGGGCTGGACTACGCGGGCACGCGATTCAGCCGGCTCGCAAGGATCAACGGCGGCAATGTCGGCAAGCTGGGGCTGGCCTGGTCCTATGACCTCGGTTCGTCGCGGGGCGTCGAGGCGACGCCGATCGTCGTCGGCGGCGTCATGTACGTCACGGGCCCGTGGGCCGTCGTGCATGCGATCGACGCCCGAAGCGGCAAGGCGCTCTGGACGTTCGACCCGAAGACGCCGCGCACGGTCGGCTGGAAGGCCTGTTGCGACGTCGTCAACCGGGGCGTCGCCGTCTACAAGGGCAAGGTCTATGTTGGCACGCTCGATGCGCACCTGATCGCGCTCGATGCCGCGACCGGCGCCCGGCTCTGGGAGGTGGACACGCGGTCGGATGCGGCGCGCGACGTCACGATCACCTCCGCACCCTACGTCGTCCACGACAAGGTCATCATCGGCAATGGCGGCGGCGAATACGGCACGCGCGGCTATGTCACGGCGTACGACGCGCAGTCGGGCGCGCAGGCGTGGCGCTGGTTCGTCACGCCGGGCGATCCGTCGAAGCCGTTCGAAGACGAATCGCAGGCCGTGGCCGCGCAGACGTGGGATCCCGCCTCGAAGTACTGGGCCAACGGCGGCGGCGGCAACGTATGGAACACGATGGCGATCGACCCGGAGTTGAATCTCGTCTACTTCGGCACCGGCCAACCAGGACCCTGGTCGCGTTCGAAGCGCGGCACGTTCGGCGACGCGCTGTACACCTCGTCGATCGTCGCGCTCCACGTCGACACCGGCAAGTACGCGTGGCATTACCAGGAAAGTCCCAGCGACGCCTCGGACCTCGATTCGACGATGGACCTGATCCTGGCCGACGTGAAGCTCGATGGCCAGAAACGAAAGGTGATCCTGCACGCGCCGAAGAACGGCTTCTTCTACGTCCTGGACCGGCGCACCGGGCAGTTCATCTCCGCGCGCAACTACACCGAGCAGACGTGGGCCGCCGCGATCGACCCCAACGGCCGCCCCATTCTCTCGCGCGATGGCGTGTCGCCCGACAAGCCTTTCGACGCGATCCCGGGGCCGTTCGGCGGTCACAACTGGCAGGCGATGTCGTATAGCCCGTCGACGGGCCTGGCCTACATCCCGACGCAGCACGTGCCGCTGGAACTGGTGGCCGACGAGAACTGGGGTGGGCAGGACACGTACCGCAACGGGGGGCCGATGCAGCCCAATGGCGGCAACGGATGGAATACGGCGATGCAGGTCAATCCGGTTCCGCCGAAAAGCAAGGCTCACGGCGAACTCGTGGCCTGGGATCCGGTGCGGCAGAAGGAATCCTGGAAGGTCGACCTGGGCGCGCCATGGAATGGCGGCACGCTCGTCACCGCCGGCGGCCTCGTCTTCCAGGGGACCGCGGACGGCTATCTCAAGGCGTATGACGCGACGAGTGGGCGCAAGTTGTGGGACGTCGCCGTCGGCGGCGGCGTGATTGCGCCGCCGGTCACCTACGAACTCGACGGCAAGCAGTACGTCTCCGTCGCGGTCGGCTGGGGCGGCGTCTACGGGCTGTCGACGCGCCACACCGAGTATCGGGATCCGGGCCGCGTCTTCACGTTCGTCGTCGGCGGCCATGCCACGATGCCGGAATTCAAGCCCTACGCGCTTGAGCCCTTGCTATCCGGCGTGAAATACGACCCGAAGGACGTCCCCGACGGCACGGCGCTGTACGTCAGCAATTGCGTGTTCTGCCACGGCGTCCCCGGCGTCGACAAGGGCGGCGCGATCGTGAACCTGGGGTACGTGAAGCGCGAAGCGATCGAGCACCTCGACCAGTCGATCTTCAACGGACCGATGGTCGATCGCGGGATGCCGGACTTCACCGGCAAGTTCACGCCGGAGCAGGTCGAGAAGCTGAAGGCGTTCATCCAGGGCGTGCCGGACTCGATTCGGCCGAAATAGCCGCCCGCGACGCGGCTGCGCGGCGCGCTGCGGCGCGCATGTCGCCGGAGGAGCCGACCTTCGCGGGAAGGGCCTCCGGCGGCAGCGATCAGCAGGCGGTTCGTGACCCGGCCTGCAACGAGGTCTCAGGGCTTCAACGCGCGATAAAGGAACGGCAGGCTCGTATCCATCCGGTAGTCGACGTCGCTATGGTCGTCGTCGAATTCCTCGTACGCGTGCGGTATGCCGGCCTCGAGGAGGCGCTTGGAGAGGATCCTCGTCCCGTAATGGATGTGGTACTGGTCGCGCCAGCCGCAGTCGATGTAGATCCCGCGCAGCGATTTCAGGTTGGCGCGGTACGTCGCGACCAGGTGGATCGGATCGTTCTCGAGCCAGCGCGCCCAGCGCTTCTCGATCCGCTCGCCGGACTCCAGGTTGAAGGGCAGCCGGAAGCCCAGTGGCGCGCGCGGATCCGGATCGTACGTGGCGGCCATGCACAGGTTCATGATGCAGTGGCCTTCGGGTCCGGACAGTTTTTCCTTCTTCCAGACATGCGCCAGGAAGCGCTTGACGCGTCCGTCGTCCAGGCCCTCGGCGAGGCCGGCCCGGCCGGTTTCCTGGCGCGTGTCATAGGCGCCGCCGCGGCGTTTCGGCCTCTTGAACTTGCCCAGCTCATTGAGGGTGTTGGGCCAGTCGTGGTGGTAGACGAAGTCGAAGTACGAATCGCCGGAGTGATCCGCGATGGCGCCCCACGTCGCCGGATATTTCATGCCGTGGATGATCGCGCCGTAGCCGCCGGACGACTTGCCGAAGCAGCCGCGATGGTCGCGACTCGCCAGCGTGCGGAACTGCCTGTCGACGAAGGGAACGATCTCGCGGGTCAGGTAGTCGGCATAGCGTCCGAGCGCCGACGAATTCACGTACTGGTTGCCGCCCAGCGCCGTGAAACAGTCCGGCAAGACGATGATCGCCGGGCCCATCCGCTTCTCGTGGATCAGGCGCGCCGCGCGTTGCGGCACGTTGTCGCCGAAGGGCTTCCAGTTGGCGTGAGCGAGGCCGGATCCGGTGAAGCCGACGAGATCGTAGAGGACCGGGAAGCGGCGTTTGCCGCCACCTTCGTCGTACTGCGGCGGAAGCCAGACGCCGACCTTGCGGACATGCGGATCCCCGAGCGGGTTGCCCTTGAGGATGCGCGACTCGTGTTCCAGGACGACCAGCGTCCCTTGCGGATAGCGGGCGCGTTTCAGCGTCATCAATGCTCCGTCGTCGATGCGGGCAGGCCGGGCGGGCCGCCGTCAGTGGTCCAGGATCCTGGAGAGGAACTGCCGCGCGCGCTCGGTCTCCGGGCGCGCGAAGAAGCGCTCCTTCGGCGCATCCTCGACGATCTGCCCGGCATCCATGAAGAGCACGCGACGTGCGACCTTCCTCGCGAAGCCCATCTCGTGGGTGACGACCATCATCGTCATGCCCTCCCGCGCCAGCTCGATCATCACTTCGAGCACTTCGTTGATCATTTCCGGATCGAGCGCCGAGGTCGGCTCGTCGAAGAGCATCGCGATCGGGTCCATCGCCAGCGCACGGGCGATGGCGACGCGCTGCTGCTGGCCGCCGGACAACTGGCCCGGATACTTGCGCGCGTGGGCGGCGAGCCCGACGCGCTCCAGCAGCGCGGCGCTCCGCGCGAGCGCGTCGGCGCGGCGGCGTCCCAGGACCTTTTCCTGCGCCAGGCACAGGTTCTCGTCGATCCGCAGGTGCGGAAAGAGCTCGAAGTGCTGGAAAACCATGCCCACTCGCGCGCGCAGCCGCGACAGGTCGATGCCGCGCGTGCCGAGGCGCACGCCGTCGATGACGATTTCCCCCTTCTGGAACGGTTCGAGTGCGTTGACGCACTTGATCAGCGTCGATTTTCCGGAGCCCGACGGCCCGCAGACGACGACCACTTCGCCCTTGGCGACCGTCGTGGTGCAGTTCTTCAGGACCTGGACGGATCCGTACCACTTGTCCACGGCGTTGATCTCGATCATCCGGCAGGTCTCAGTCGGCGATGGCCATCCTTCGCTGCAGCACGCGGACGCCGCGCGATGCCGCGAAGGAAATGATGAAGTAGACGAGGGCCGCGAACAGGTACATCTCGACGAGCCGGCCGTCGCGATGCGCGACCTTGCTTGCCGCGCCCAGCAGGTCGGTGAGCGACAGCACGTAGACGAGCGAGGTGTCCTGGAAGAGCACGATCGTCTGCGTCAATGTCACGGGCAGCATGTTGCGGAAGGCCTGCGGCAGGACGACGTAGCGAAGCACCCGCGAGCTCCGAAGCCCGAGCGCCTGTGCGGCGAAAACCTGCCCGCGCGGTATCGACTGGATGCCCGCGCGCATGATCTCGGCGAAATAGGCGGCCTCGAAGAGCGTGAACGTGACCAGCGCCGAGGTGAAGCCGCCGACCTGGATCGGGCGCTCCGACCCGGTCAGCCATTGGCCGAGAAATGGAACCAGGAAGTAGAACCAGAAGATCACGAGGACCAGGGGCAGGGAGCGCATCAGGTTCACGTAGCCGCCGGCGAGCAGCGGCAGCACCGGAAGGCGCGACAGGCGCGCGACGGCGAGCAGCGTTCCCAGCACCATGCCGCCGAGCGTCGCGAGCGCCGTCAGCGTTAGCGTGAACGTCAGGCCGTCCCGAAGGAGATAGACCCACGAGCGCGCAATGACGTCGAAATCGAATTGCGCCAGCATCGCGTCAGCGTCCGCCGACGTAGCCCGGAACGGCGACGGCACGTTCCAGCAGGCGGCCGGCCAACACGACGAGGATGTTGACGGCCAAGTACAGCAGCGTCGCGGCGGTGAAAGCCTCGAAGACCTGGAACGAAAACTCCTGCATCGAGCGCGCCTGCGCGGTCAGTTCCATCAGCCCGATCGTCAGCGCGACGGAACTGTTCTTGATCGTGTTGAGGAATTCCGACGTCAGTGGCGGCAGGATGATGCGAAAGGCCATCGGCAGCAGGACGTGGCGGTAGGCCTGCGTCGTCGTCAGGCCCAGCGCGGTCGCCGCCATCCGCTGCCCCCGCGGCAGCGCCGTGACCCCGGCACGCACCTGCTCGGCGACGCGTGCCGACATGAAGAGACCCAGGCCGACGACCGCGGTGTAGAACGGCGCGTCCGGCAGCTGCTTCAGCCACAAGCCCATCCGCGGCGGCACGAGCTCCGGCAGCACGAAGAACCAGAGGAACAGCTGGACGAGAAGCGGCACGTTCCGGAACACCTCGACGTACGCGCCGCTCGCGCGCGCCAGCGCGCGGGACGGCAGCGTACGCAGGACCCCCACGATTGCGCCCAACAGCAGCGCGATGATCCAGGCGCAGGCCGACGTCGCCAGCGTCCAGGCCAGGCCCGACAAAAGCAGGTCGAGATAGGTGCCCGTCGCGTCGGGCGACAGCTCCCAGAAGATCCGCCAGTTCCAGTGGTAGTTCACGGCGTCTCGGCCCCGGCGCGGAACCGGCGGGCGTTCAGTACGAGGCGGGGTCCGGCGAGTCCGACGGGGTCGCGAACGCCTTCTTCAACTGCGGCGACATCGGCACCTTCAGGTCGAGGTTCTTCGGCGGGATCGGCGAGTTGAACCACTTGTCGTAGAGCTTCGGACCTTCCGCGCTCTTGTAGAGTGCCGCCGTCGTCGCGTCGACGAGCTTCTTGAACGCGGGGTCATCCTTGCGCAGCATGATGCCGTAGGGCTCCGGCAGCGAGAACGCATCGGGGGAAATCTCGTAGGCGTTCGGATCGCGCGAACTGGCAATCAGCCCGGCGAGCAGGATGTCGTCCATCGCGAACGCCACGGCGCGGTCGGTCTCGACCATCAGGAACGCCTCCGCGTGATCCTTGGCCGGAACGATGTTGATGCCCAGCTTGCGTTCGGCGTTGGCTTCGGTCAGTTGCTTGATGTTCGTGGTTCCGGAGGTCGAGACGACTGTCTTTCCGGCGAGGTCGGCGATCTTGTGGAGATGGTTCGATTTCTTCGACACGAAGCGGCTCGCCGTCAGGAAATGCGAGTTCGTGAACGCGACCTGCTTCTCGCGTTCCGCATTGTTCGTCGTCGAGCCGCACTCGAGGTCGACCGTGCCGTTGGCGATCAGCGGGATCCGCGTCGCCGACGTGACCGCGACGAGCTTCACCTCCATCTTGTCGAGCTTCAGCTCGCGCTTGACGGCATCGGCGACGCGGGCGCAGATGTCCATCGCGTAGCCGATCGGCTGCTGCCGGTCGTCCAGGTACGAGAACGGCACCGAGGACTCGCGATAGCCGATCGCCAGGGTTCCGGTCTCCTTGACCTTCTTCAGCGTGCCGGTGAGCTCCTCGGCGGTCGCCGGACGCTGCAGCGCGGCGGCGAAGAGCAGGCCGAGCGCGAGCAGCAGGCAGCCACTGCGCGATGCGGAAAGTCTGGAAAACATCGACGAATTCTCCTGGTCAAGGGTTGAACCGCGTGGCGTCGGCCGGCCTGCGCCGTCGCTTGGCCTCCCGCGGGCCACGCGCCGATTTCGCCGAAGATGGTACTCCACGCCCGCTCGGCGGCCCCACGGGATCGACGTCGCGCGTTCGCCGTCACCGCGAAGCAACACCGGCATTGGCGGCCATCCGCGGGCGGCGGATGATAGTGGGGTCGTCGCCTGCTTCGCGGCGGGATCGCGGTGCGACGGCGGCATCGATCGGAGTCCCATACCGTGCAGATACGCAGTCCCTACCTGATGTTTCTCGGCGACGTGCCGGACCAGTTGGCGGCGAAGACCGCCCACGGCATCGTCGACTGGCGTCGCGACTGGTGCCTTGGCCAGATGCGCCTGCCCGGCTGCAAGGCCGATCTCGGCCTGCCGGAAATGAGCGTCGAGGCCGCAGTCGCCGCCGGTGCAAGGACGCTGGTCATCGGCGTCGCCAATGCGGGCGGCGTCCTGCCGCCGCACTGGTTCGCGCCCGTCGTGGCGGCTTTGGACGCCGGACTGGACGTCGCCAGCGGACTTCACGTCCGCCTCGGCGACATCCCCGAGATCCGCTCGGCGGCGGAGCGCGCCGGCGGCCGCCTGCACGACGTGCGTCACACCGAGCAGTCCTTTGCCACCGGGAAGGGCGAACGGCGCAGCGGGCGTCGCCTGCTGACGGTCGGAACCGACTGCTCGGTCGGCAAGAAATACACGACGCTGGCGCTGGCGCTGGAGCGGGCGATGCGGGCACGCGGCATCGATGCGGATTTCCGGGCCACTGGGCAGACGGGCGTCTTCATATCCGGCCGCGGCGTCGCGATCGATGCGGTCGTCGCCGATTTCATCTCCGGCGCCGTCGAATGGCTGTCGCCTTCGGCCGGCGCGGATCACTGGGATCTCGTCGAGGGGCAGGGATCGCTCTTCCACCCGTCTTTCGCCGGCGTCACGCTGGGCCTGCTGCACGGCGCGCAGCCCGATGCTTTCGTCGTCTGCCACGAACCGACGCGCACGACGATGCGCGGCGTGAAGCATCCGCTGCCGTCGATCGCCGACGTGATCGAACTGACGGTGCGATGCGGTCGCCTGACGAATCCGGCGATTCGCCCGATCGGGATCGCCATCAATACGATGGCGCTCGGCGAGGCCGCCGCGCGTGAAGCCATCGGCGCGGCAGAGCGCGGGCACGGCCTGCCGGCGACGGACCCGATACGCTTCGGCGTCGAAAACATCGTCGATCGCCTGATTGCGGAGTTCCCCGCGGGCCCGGCGCGTCCGCAATCCGCATGACCGCGGCGTCGGGCCCGATCGACGTCGTGGTCGAACGATTTCCGATCGCCGGCGCGTTCACGATCTCGCGCGGCAGCAAGACCGAGGCGGTGGTCGTCGTTGCGCGCGTGGCGCGCGACGGCTTGAGCGGCAGCGGGGAATGCGTTCCTTATGCCCGCTACGGGGAGACGGTCGAGGGCGCCGTCGCGGCACTGAGACAGCAGGCCGACTTCATCCGGGACGGCGCGGATCGTCGCGCGATCCAGCGGGCGATGGCGCCCGGCGCGGCCCGAAATGCGCTCGATTGCGCGCTGTGGTGCGTGGAGGCCCGCCGCGCGCGCGAGCCCGTCTGGCGGCTGGCCGGACTTCCGCCGCCGCGACCCGTCGTCACGGCCTACACGTTGAGCCTGTCGGACCCATCGTCGATGCATGAGGCTGCGGTGCGCGCAGCCGGCCGGCCGCTGCTGAAGATCAAGCTGGGCGGCGACGGGGACGACGAGCGGATCCGGGCCGTGCGCCGCGGCGCGCCGGATTCGGAGCTGATCGTCGATGCCAACGAAGCATGGAACGGGTCCAATTTCGGGGCCAACCTGCGGGCCTGCGTCGACGCCGGCGTGTCGTTGATCGAGCAGCCGCTGCCGGCCGGCGCCGACGGGATCCTGGAGGACTTCGACAGCCCGATCCCGCTTTGCGCCGATGAGAGCTTTCACGGCGCGTCGGAGCTCGATGCCGTGGCCCGCCGCTACCGGATGATCAACCTGAAGCTCGACAAGACCGGTGGATTGACGGAGGCGATCGCGGTCGCGGAAGCGGCGCGCGCCCGCGGGCTGGGCATCATGGTGGGCTGCATGCTGGGAACCTCGCTGGGCATGGCGCCGGCGTTCCTGCTTGCGCCGTGGGCGCGTTACGTCGATCTGGACGGTCCGCTGCTGCTGGCGCGAGACCGCGAGCCCGGGTTCCGGTTCGACGGCAGCACGATGCTGGCTGATTACGCGCTGGACTGGAATTAGCGGCTATCCGTCGTGCGACGGACGTTTGCCCAGCTTTCTCTGCAGCGTCCGGCGGTGCATCTTCAGCGCGCGAGCGGCGGCGGAGACGTTGCCACCGTGCTCCGCGAGGGCGCGCTGGATGTGCTCCCATTCGAGACGCTGAACGGACAGCATGTCCTGCGGCGGCGTCGATGGATCGGGCGCCTGGGTTCCGAGCAGCGCCCTGACGATCGCATCGATCTCGATCGGCTTCGCAAGATAGTGATCCGCGCCGAGCTTGATCGCGTCGACGGCGGTCGGGATGCTGGCGTAACCGGTGAGGACGACGATGCGACACGCGGGCGACGACTGGCGCAGCGGTGCGACGAGCTGCAGGCCCGATTCCCCCGCCAGGTTGAGATCGAGCAGCGCGTAGCGCGGTGGCCGCGTGCCATCGGCGATCAGCGCGCGAGCGCCGTCGATCGACGTCGCGCTCGCGACGTCGAAACCGCGGGATCCCAACGTGCGCGACAGGACGCGCGCGAAGGTTTCATCGTCGTCGACGAGGAGCAGGCGTCCCTGGCGTGCGGTCACGGCAGGGCGCTCGCGGAGGCGGCGCCGGTCGCATTCCCGGTGACCGCGGTCAGGCCGAGGCGAGCGATCGTTCCCCCGCCCGCGCGGCTGTCGTGATGGAGCGAGCCACCGAGGCGTTCGACGGCCGTGCGTGCGAGCATCAACCCGAATCCGCGGCCATCGCCTCGGGTCGTCACGGGTTCGCGGCCGAGCAGCGGCACGAGCGACGGCGGAATTCCCGGACCGCGATCGGCGATCTCGATGGACAGCATGACGGCATTCGGGGCGCTGGCATGAGCCGAGCCGGCCTGTCGCGTCGCGTTCGACGGCATCCAGTTCACCGTGACGTCGACGGGCTGCGAGCTCGCGTCGGCCGCGTTGTTGAGCAGGCTCAGGAGCGCCTGCTCGAGCGCCGAATCGTTCATGACCCGCGGTGCCGGGGACGAGCCGGTGACGTCCAGTTTCACGATGGCCGACGGTCGTTGCAGGTGCCACCTTTGCAGGAGCGACCGGAGCCAGTCGTCGAACGGCACCGCGGCGAGATCAGCGGCACGCGGACTTCCGGCGCGCGTCGTCAACTGCGAGATGATGCGCTTGCATTCGCGGACCTGCATCGCGATCAGTTCGGCGTCGGCACGGGCCTCTTCGGGCGTGTCGGTCCGTTGCGCCAGTTCGCCCGCCAGGACGGCCATCGTGGCCAGTGGCGTCCCGAGTTCGTGGGCAGCCCCGGCGGCGAGGTTGCCGAGCGCGACGACGCGATCGTTGCGCAGCGCCGCCTCGCGCGCATCGGCAAGCTCGGCATCGCGCAAGCGGATGGCCTGGCTCATCCGGACCACGAACCACGCGATCAGCGTGGCCGAGATGACGAAGATCAGCCACATGCCGAAGAGGTGGGCCTCGAAGGCCTGCTGCGCATCGTGAATGTGGATCGTCCGATGGACACGCGCGACGAACGAATAGCACGCGATCGCGACGATCGCCAGCGCCGCGGCCCGTCGTGGTGGCAGGATCGTCGCGCCGATGGCGATCGACGGCAGGTACAGCGTCACGATCGGGTTGGTCGAGCCGCCGGCAAAATACGCGACGCCCGTCAATGCCGCGGCATCGACCACCAACTGGAAGAACAGTTCGCGGTCCGGCAGGTTGCCGAAGCGGCGCAGTCGCCAGTGCGACGCCGCGTTCAAGGCAGCTTGAAGCGCGCAGATCGCCAGGGCCGGAGCGATCGCGACGTCGCCGCCGAACCATCGGCCCGCCATCACCACGAGGACGACCTGGACGGCGATCGCGATCCAGCGCAGCGCGTGAAGCCGTGGCAGCGTCAGCGGCCCGCCCGCTTCCGTACGCGGCGCCGGAAGGGGCGAGGCGTCGTTCGAACTCGCCGCCGCGCTTTGCGGGGCCGACCGCTTCGCGACGGTCACCCGCTGCTCAGCCGAGCAACGGCCCGATGACCCGCTGCAGCCGGGCCTCGGTCCAACCCGGGTCCGGATCGTTCCAGCTGTTGTCGGCGAGGCGACCCTGGCGGTCGATCGTGAAACTGGCCGGAAGGCGCCAGATGCGCCCATAACCTCCGGCCCAGGCGCTGCCCAGCAGTCCGACCGGAAAGCTCAGTTGTGCCGCAATCCGGCGCACGGCCGGGATGTCGTCCGGCTCGTTGAGGCTGAAGCCGAGGACGCGCAGCCCGTTTTCCGCGTGGCGCGCGGCATAAGCCGACAGCGCGGGAAGCTCGATGCGGCAGGGCTCGCACCATGTCGCCCAGAACGTGAGGATCACGACGGATCCGAGCAGTTGCTGCGTGCCGATGCGTTCGCCGTCGAGCGTCACCAGCGTCAACGGTGGCGCCGGCTGGCCGATCGCGAGGTGCGCCGCGGAGGCGGGAATGCTCCACGTCGTGGAGCCCAGCGCAATCGCCGCGAGCGAGGCGCCGAGGGCCCGACGCCGCGTCGTCGAGGGCATCGGGCTGCGGCCCGCTTGGGTTTCCATCTCCAATGCCGAGGAAGGTTCGCCGGAGGTTCGAGAGTCCCGATGATTATGCATCACGGGTCGGACGCGGCTCGCCGGGTGCGGCAATTTGCCGCATGCCGGTCGGGGCACGGCGGACCATGAAGCCGCCCGGGTCGGACCGTCCGCTCATGCCGATGCGCCCGTTGCCTAGCCTCGCGAAGGCGCCGGGCATGACGGTCACGCTCGCGCGTGCGGGAGGGGTGGGGGAGGGGGCCGTACCTTGCACGACCCCGCTGATAGATCGCAGCGCTTACCCCGCAACGAACGTCCGCAGCCGATTCCGGGGCGCCGCGCGTCCCGGCGCGCTCAGTGCCGATGCTTCTTGTGTTTCGGCGGAGGCGGTGGCGGAGGCGGCGGCGGAGGCGGCGGCGGCGGCGGTGGTGGAGGTGCCGGCGTCGGCGAAGGCGGCGGAGGTGGAGGTGGCGGCGTCGGCGAAGGCGACGGCGAAGGAGCCGGCGCAGGCGCCGGGCTCGAATTCAGCGCGGCCAGGAGCGCCGCCCCATTCGGCGAGCCCCAACCGGTACAGGCGTCCCAGCCCTTGCCCGCCGCATACGTTCCGTTGTTTCCCGCCGTGATGTCCCTCGCCACGCTCGAGGACAGCACCGGATTGAGCAGTCCCTGCCTCTTGCCGGTGAGCGCGTTCAGTCGCGCCGTCAACCCGGCCCACAGCGGCGCGACGGCGCTCGTTCCACCGATGATGACCGACTGGCCATCGACGACGATCGCGTAGCCCGTCTGCGGATCCGCGTTGCCGGCGATATCGGGAACGCCGCGCCCCGTCAGCGTGCGCGTGCCGCCGGCGGTCAACGGTGCGCTGAGGCCCGTCTGATACGAGGGCACCGGGAAGGTCGTGCTGATTCCGCCGCCGGTTGCGCCGCCGCTCGCGCCGTCGTTCCAGACGGTTTCGCTCTTGATCGTGGAACCGGAGGCCACGAGGCTGGTGCCGCCGCAGGCCAGGACATTCGGCGAGGAGGCCGGGAAGTCCGCCGTGTCCGACGAGGTCCCGTCGGCCGAGCCGTTGTCCCCGGCGGCGGCGCAGACCGTGACGCCCAGCGCGGCCGCGCTCTGGAAGGCGTCGTCGAAGGCCGTCAGCGAGCTGCTAGCCCACGAGCTTTCGGGGCCACCCCACGAGATCGAGATCACCCCCGGATTGTTGGTCGTGTCGTGGACGGCGGCGTTGATCGCGTCGAGGAAGCCGGCGTCCGTGTTCGGTCCGAAGTAGACGGCGATGCGAGCAGCCGGCGCGATGCCGCCGGCGACCTCGATATCCAGCTCGACTTCACCGTCGGCTCCGTTAGGGTCTCCGCCCGGGACGTTTTTCGCGCCGTCGACGCCGACCGCGACCACGGTCGGCGTCGCCAGGCCGATGCCGGAAAAAAACGTGTTCAGGTCGCTTGCCTGGTACCCGCCGCCCAGCTCGATGATCCCGATGCACTGTCCCGCGCCATCGCTGGACGGGAATTGATAGAGCGTCGCCAGATCGAGCGGCGTGAACGTGCCGCCCGCTGCACGCGGCGCTGCGGCAAGGCGCCTGAAGTGCGGCTTCGCGACCGGGCGCTCCGACAATCCCAGCACGTGTTCGACGATGGGCGCGATGTCCCCCGGCAACGAGGCCTCGCCGTCATGCGCTCGGTACGTGCGGCCGTCGTCGCCGCGGTACTCGCTGATCGAGACGCCAAAGGCATCCTGGATCTTCTGGACCGTGCCGGACACGCGTACCGAGCGAGCCGACCGGCTCACGTCGTCGACGGCGAGCCCATGTGCCGCGGCGAACGCCTTGACCGCCGCGAGGTCCTCGTCCTTGAACCCGTAGAGGCTGGCGAAGGTCGCGTGATCCAGGTGTGCCCGCCGCGCCGTCTGAAGGAAACTGCGCAACTGGCCTTTGCGTCGCAGCAGCAGCGTCAATGTCATCTGGCCTTGCGCGGGAGCAGGACCCTGACGCGCATGGCGCGTCCGAACGTAGCTTCCAGCGAGGGGAACACGTGCTGCCATGACGTCTCCTGTCCATTGAAGCGTGGTAGACCCGTCGCGGTGTCGAGGCGCCAGGCGACGGCCCGGATGAATGCGTCGTCGGCGGCCGGTGCGACGACGAAATCAGTGGCCGTGCTGCGCGAGGTAGCACTCGGTGAAGGCGACGGCGTAGACCTTGTCGCGCGCGTCGTAGAGCGGTTGCATGGCCGCATCGAAGGTAGCCGCCGAACCGCCGGCCTGGTAGGCGGCGCGCAGCGCGCGCCGACCGACGACGAATGCATGCCGTGCTTCCTCGACGCGATCCTCGAAGTCGAGGAGGTGTTCCAGGTCGAGGAATTTCGCGGCCGCTGCGCTCCAGTCGAAATGCCCGTGCGCGCGCCATGCGTTGTCCATCGTGACTTCGGCGGCGTCGCCGAAGACGTGCCGAAAGGCGGACACCTGGTCGGCGCAGGCCCCCGCCTGCGTCAACTGCTGCAGCGTGATCTTGGCCATCGGGCGCTACTTTCGTTCGCGGTTTTTTCTCGTCGCCCGCATCCGCTGCCGCCCGCGTCGTAGGACGAACAGCGCACGCCGGACCCGGATACTGCGAGCCGATTATCCGCGCGCCGGACGCGGAAGGACAGGGTTTCCCCTCTAAACCGACCCGGTGCCGTACGGACTACCGTGCTCCGGTAGGCGAACGCTCGAGGGTAGGACCCTTCCGCCCCAAGGCGCCTGCCGGCCCAAGGCGCCCGCCGCAGGCCGTTCGCGCTGCGGCGGACGCCCGCGAGTCATTCGGGTGTCATCATCGAAGGATGTGGGCCGTCGTCGTCGGGCCCTTCGATGCCGGCGGACGAGTGCGGGCCGTCAGACCCTCCCCCATCGCGGTGCATCGGCGGCCGCGGGCCGGCATGCGGCCCGTGGTGGTGTGCCATGTAGTGCCTCACCATTTCGGCAAACAGCGACTTCTGGTTCCCCGACATCGTCGCCTGCAGCTTCACTGCCGCGTCCGCCACGGCGGCGAGCTTGCGGGCATGGTCCGCGGCGTGGTCGGACGATGCGCGGATCATGGCCGCGCCGTCGAGCTTCTCGGCGGCTCCCGGTTCCATCATCGGCGGATGCTCATGCAACGAGGTGAATGCGGCGGCGAACGCCTGCCACGCTGGCATCTGGCTCGCCTTCAATTCGAGGCGCTCGGCGGCGGCGTCGAGCCGGTGCCTCAGGAATTCCTGGTGCCGTGCCTGCATCGCCTTGAAGCCTTCGCCGTCGCCGCGGTGCATCATTCCCGACTCTGCCGATGTCCCGGGTTCCGCGGACTGGGCGGACGCCACCGGCAGGCTGCCGGCAAGAAGCGCCGCGGCCAGCATGGCCGAAGTCGCCGTCGCACCGAGCCCGGCGACGACGCGCGACCCGCGCCGGGCCAGGGCGGGGAAGGAAAAACTCGCAACCATGACGGTCTCCGTGTCGAATTGTCGATGGGTAGGATTGGATCACGGGGCTCCGGCGCGAATATGAACGAAGCGTTCACAGGTTGTTACGGCCAACGCCACGGCGGTATTGCGACGTCGCTGGCGGCATCCCGGGGCGTGCCGACGTCAGGGCTGTCGACGTCAGGGCGACTCCGGGCGCCGGACGAGCGTGGCCATCTCCTGCGCCGCCGCGTCGCTGCGCGCCGCAAGGCCGCGCGCGACGCCCGCGCGATCGGTCGGCAGGCGATTCTGGCTCGCTTTCCATTTGCCGCGCAGCGTCGCGACCGGCATCTCGATGCCGACGATCGCACGCAGCATCTGCTCGATGTAGTCGCCGGGTGCGTCGCCGACCGTCCATGCGGAGCCGATCGCGGTTTCGTGCGTCCGCGTCAGGTCCGAGACCAGCGCCAGCAGCCAAGCCGGGTCCTCGATGACCCGCGGAACGCCGTGCGCGTGGACGACGGCGTAATTCCACGTCGGCACGACCTTCCCGTGCTCGGCCTTGCTCGGATACCAGGACGGGGTGATGTAGGCGTCGGCGCCCTGGAAAACGGCCACGGTCGGGAGCGTCGGCGAGAACTGCTTCCAGACCGGATTGGCTCGCGCGACATGCCCACGCAACGTCCCGAACGGGCCGTTTCCGGCGTCCAGCAGCAGGGGCACGTGGTTGACGACCAGTTCGTCGGCGCCGGCCGTCACCAGCGTCGCAAGCGGATGGGCGCGAATCAGCGCGTGCAGCGTCGGCACGTCGTGTTCCGCAAAATGCTCCGGCAGGTACATTCGGGACCTCGGCGATCGAAGGTTGGCCGCTTGGCAGGTTCGTCGACCTGGGCAGCAGCGGGCGGCGGCTCGTGTAACTTCGCGGCTGCCCGTCGCCCGGACGTCACCGCGGCGCGGGCCTTGTCCGACAGGAGGCGGCCTCCGTGCAGCGCAGTGCCCACGATACCGAATCGCTGGTCTTTTTCATCCTGCTTCAGCTGACGCTGATCGTGCTGTCCTCGCGCCTTGCGGGAAACGTCGCGCGGCGGATCCGGCAGTCGCGGGCCGTGGGCGAGATCGTCGTCGGGATACTCCTCGGGCCGTCGCTGTTCGGGCTGCTGGCGCCGGGCATCTTCGGCTACGTGTTCCACTCGGTTTCCGGCGAACCGCTGACGATCCTGAGCCAGGTCGGACTGATCCTGCTGATGTTCCAGATCGGGCTCGAATTCGACTTCTCGCACGTTGCCGCCGCGCAGAACCGCCGCGCCGTCTACCTGATCGCGGCGGCCGGAATCGCCGCGCCGTTCCTGGTCGGCATCGGGTTCGGCGTCCTGTCGGCCGAGGCGCTGGCACGCAGCGGGACGTGGCCGGCCTATTGCCTCTTCGTCGGGACGGCGTTTTCCATTACGGCGCTGCCGATCCTGGGCCGGATCATGATCGAGTTGCGGATGCATCGCACGGTGCTGGGCTTCATCGCGATCAGTGCCGCGGCGATCAACGACGTCGTCGGCTGGCTGCTGCTCGCGATCGTGTCCGCGCTGGCCGCAGCGCGGTTCTCGGGCACGCAGTTCGCGTTGCGGGTCGTGCTGCTGGCAGGATTCGTCGCGCTGTCGTTCGGCGTCGTGCGCCCGCTGCTGCATCGCTTCGTCGCGCGGGCGCAGGCGCGCGGCGACCCGCTGTCGCCGGGCCTCCTGAGCGTCGTACTGGCGGCCGTCTTCCTGGCCGGCATGTCGACCCACCTGCTGGGGATCTTCGCCATCTTCGGCGGCTTCCTGCTCGGCGTCCTGCTGCACGATCGCGAGTCCCTCGTGAGCGCGTGGCGCGAGCGCGTCGGCGGGTTCGTCGAGGTCTTCTTCCTGCCGATCTTCTTCACCTATACCGGCCTTCGGACCGACATCCGGTCGCTCGATTCCGCAACGCTCTGGGCCTGGTGCGGACTACTCTTCGCGATGGCGGCGGCGGGCAAGCTCGGGGCCTGCTACATCGCGGCGCGCTGGGCCGGGCTCGACGTCCGCCAATCGGGCGCGATCGGCATCATGATGAATACCCGCGCATTGATGGAACTCGTCGTCGTCAATGTCGGCTACGACCTCGGCGTGATACCTCCCGCGGTTTTCACGATGCTGGTGCTGATGGCGATCGGCAGCACGCTGATCACGACGCCCGCGCTGCGCGGGTGGCTGGCGCACGATCCGGCGTTCGTCGCGGCCCAGTCCGGAGGTTGAAGGCGGCGGGTCGAAGGCAGGGGAACCGCGGGCGCGCGCCGGTTCCGGCGATAATCCGCATCCGGCAAGAGGCCATCGGGGTATTGGCGCGGCGCCATGCCGGTGTCGTGCATGACGGGGGAGGCTCGATCATCCATGGATTGGCAGATTGCCGCGCTCCTGGCGCAGGACGGCCTGACCAACGGCGCGATCTACGCGTTGCTGGCGATCGCGCTCGTCATGGTCTTCGCCGTGACGCGCGTCATCCTGATCCCGCAGGGTGAATTCGTATCGTTCGGCGCGCTGACGCTGGCCAGCCTGCAGGCCGGACGCTTTCCCGGAGTCGTCTGGCTGGTGGTCGGCCTCGCGATCGTCGCCGGCGCGGCGGAAAGCGTGCACCTCGTCCGCGCGCACCGCACGCAACGGGTGGCGCGGCGGCTGGCGTCGACGCTCGGTTTCCCGCTTGCGGTGGCGGCGCTCGCGTGGTGGGCGGCGCCGCGGCAGCTGTCGCTCGGGTTCCAGGTGGCGCTGACGCTGCTGGTCGTCGCGCCGCTCGGCCCGCTGCTGTACCGAGTCGCCTTCCAGCCGCTTGCCGGCGCTCCGGTGCTGGTCCTGCTGATCGTCTCGGTGGCCGTCCACCTGGCGCTGACGGGCCTTTCGCTCTTCTTTTTCGGCGCCGAAGGCGCGAGGACGCCGCCGTTTTCCGAGGCCCGGTTCGACCTCGGCGCCCTGACCGTGACGTCGCAGAGCCTCTGGATCCTGGGCGTGGCGGTCGCATTGATCGCGGCGCTGGCGCTCTTCTTCGGACGCACGCTCTACGGCAAGGCCCTGCGGGCCACCGCGTTCAACCATACCGGGGCGCGCCTCATCGGGTTCAGCCCGGATGCCGCCGGACGGCTCAGCTTTGCGCTCGCCGCCGTGCTCGGCACGCTGTCGGGCATCCTGATCGGCCCGATCACGACGATCTACTACGACTCCGGCTTCCTGATCGGCCTCAAGGGATTCGTCGCCGCGATCGTCGCCGGACTGGCGAGCTATCCGCTGGCGCTCGCGGGCGCGATGCTCGTCGGGCTGCTGGAGTCGTTCGCGTCGTTCTGGGCGAGCCAGTACAAGGAGGTCATCGTCTTCACGCTGATCATCCCGGTGCTGCTCTGGCTGTCGCTCACGACGCACCACGTGGAGGAGGATTCGTGACGGCGGGAGGCTCGACACGATGATCGACCGCCGGATCGCCTTGGGCATCGTGGTGGCCGTGCTGGCGCTCGTGCCGCTCGTCGCGCCGCCGTTCTATGTCACGCTCTTCAACTACATCGGCCTCTTCAGCCTCGCGGCCCTCGGCCTGGTGCTGCTGACCGGCGTGGCCGGCCAGACCTCGTTCGGGCAGGCCGCGTTCGTCGGGCTCGGCGCCTACGCGAGCGCCGTCCTGTGCCTGCAGTTCGGATGGTCGCCGTGGTTGACGCTTCCGGCCGCGCTGATCGCGACCGCGGCCGTCGCTTACGTGCTGGGGTTCGTGACGCTGCGGATGCGCGGGCATTTCCTTCCGCTGGGAACGCTCGCCTGGGGCATCAGCCTGTTCTACCTGTTCGGTACGCTGCCGACGCTGGGCGGATTCACGGGCCTCACGGGCCTGCCGCCCATCGAGGTGTTCGGATTCGCGCTGACCGATGCGCGGGCGATCTACGTACTGACCTGGATCGTGGCGCTGCTCGCCTTGTGGGCGACGGCCAACCTGCTGGATTCGCGGCTCGGCCGCGTCATTCGCGCGCTGAAGGGGCGGGCCTCGATGGTCGAGGCGTTCGGGGTCGATCCGGCTCAACTGCGGATCGTCGTCTTCGTCTACGCGGCTCTTCTGGCGGCGGTCTCCGGGTGGCTGTACGCGCACATGCAGCGTTTCGTCAATCCGACCCCGTTCGGAATCGGCGCCGGGATCGAATACCTTTTCATGGCGGTCGTCGGAGGCGCCGGCAACGTCTGGGGGGCGGTGATCGGCGCGACGCTCATCACGGTCCTGAAGGAGGTGCTGCAGGACGTCCTTCCGGGGCTCCTCGGACGCAGCGGGCAGTTCGAGTCGATCGTCTTCGGCGTCCTGATGATCGTGCTGCTCCAACGGACCGGCGATGGCGTCTGGCCGGTGCTGCAACGACTCCTGCGACCGCGTCCCCGCGTGGCGCGCGACGGCGGCGGCGCCGAGGCTGCCGCGGCGCCAACCGCGGTCGCCGCAGTGTCCGGGCCGGTCCTCAGCGTCCGCTCGGCGCGCAAGCAGTTTGGCGGCCTGGTCGCCGTGAAGGATGTCAGCTTCTCGCTGGGTGCCGGGGAAATCCTCGGCCTCATCGGGCCCAACGGCGCCGGCAAGAGCACGATGTTCAACCTCATCACCGGCTTCCTCGACCTGACGGCAGGCGACATCGAGATCGGCGGCCGCAATATTCGAGGTCTCAGCGCCTTCGGGATCTCGCGCCTCGGCGTCGCGCGCAGCTTCCAGCACGTCAAGCTCGTGCCGCAGATGAGCGTGCTCGACAACGTCGCGATCGGCTCGACGCGGCGCGGTCGACGCGGGCTCGTGCCGGCCTGCCTGCGGCTGGACCGGCGCGAGGAGGCCCACCTGTTGCGCGAAGCGGCGCAGCAGGTGCGACGTGTCGGGCTGGCCGAGCATGTCGACGACCCGGCCGGGGGCCTCGCGCTGGGCAAGCAGCGGATCGTCGAGATCGCCCGCGCGCTGTGCGCGCATCCGCGCATCCTGCTTCTGGACGAGCCGGCCGCCGGGCTGCGCCTGCAGGAAAAGCAGGCGCTGGCCGCGCTGCTGCGGGAATTGCGGCGCGACGGGATCAGCATCCTCCTCGTCGAGCACGACATGGATTTCGTGATGGGATTGACCGATCGCCTCGTCGTGATGGAATTCGGCTCGAAGCTCGCCGAGGGGCGCCCGGAGGAGGTCCAGCGCGATCCGGCCGTGCGCCAGGCCTATCTCGGAGGCATCGGATGAGCGGCACCGCGATTCCTCTGCTGCAGATCGACGACCTTTCGGTCGGCTACGGCAAGGTCGAGGCCGTGCACCGGATCTCGCTGCGCGTCGGCGCCGGCCAGATCGTCACCGTTGTCGGGCCGAACGGAGCCGGAAAGACGACGACGATGGCTGCGGTCATGGGCCTGCTGCCGTCGCGCGGGAGCGTTCGCTACGACGGGGCCGACCTGGCGTTGTCGAGCGTCGAGGAGCGCGTGGCGGCCGGTCTCTGCCTCGTGCCGGAGCGCCGCGAGCTCTTCGCCGAGATGAACGTCGCGGACAACCTCGAGCTCGGTGCGTTCGTCAGGCGCCGCCGGGGGGACCGGCAGGTCCGCAGGAGCCTCGACGACGTCTATGCCCTTTTTCCGCGGCTGCACGAGCGTCGGCGCCAGCTTGCCGGGACGCTGTCCGGCGGCGAGCGGCAGATGCTCGCGATCGGCCGCGCGCTGATGGCGCAGCCGCGCCTGCTGATGCTGGACGAGCCCAGTCTCGGGCTGGCCCCGCTGATCGTGCGCGAGATCTTCAACATCGTCGCCGACCTGCGGCAGCGCGGCGTGGCGGTCCTGCTGGTCGAGCAGAACGCGCACGCGGCGCTGCAACTGGCGGACTACGGCTACGTCCTCGAGAGCGGAGACGTCGTGCTGCATGGGCCCGCGGACGAATTGGCCGGCAACGAGCGGGTCATCGCGAGCTACCTGGGCCTGGGGGCGGCGCGCGTCGAAGCCGCGCCGGGCGCGGCGTGACGCTCGCGGCGCTGCTGCGCCATGCCGCGCGGATGGCGTGGCGCGACTGGCGCGGCGGCGAACTGCGGCTGCTCGCCGCGGCGCTGGCGATCGCGGTCGCCGCGGTGACCAGCGTCGGATTCTTCGTCGACCGGATACGCTTGGGCCTGGAGCGCGATGCGGCGCAACTCCTCGGCGGCGATGTCGCGATCGGTGCCGATGCGCCGATCGACGAGGCGCTGCGGCAGCGCGCGCGCTCTGCCGGCCTCGCGGTCGCGGAAACGATCTCGTTCCCGAGCATGGCGCTCGATGCCGCGCGGCCGGACATGAGCGTGCTCGCTTCGGTGAAGGCGGTGTCGGTGGGCTATCCGCTGCGCGGCAGCGTCGTCGTCCAGCGGGCCGAGGGCGCCCGCGAAGAGCCCGCGACGACGATTCCCGCGGCCGGCGCCGCGTGGGTCGATCCGCAGCTGCTCGCGGCGCTGAAGCTGCGGGTCGGCGATTCGATCCAACTCGGCGACGCCCGACTGCGGATCGACCGGCTGATCGCCATCGAGCCGGATCGCGGCGCGCAATTCGCGAACTTTGCCCCCCGCGTGATGATCGGGCTGCCGGACCTCGCGGCCACCGGCCTGCTGCAGCCGGGCAGCCGCGCGACGTACCGGCTGCTGGCCGCTGGACCACCCGCGGCCGTGCGCCACTTCGTCGCGGCATCGCAACGGACGCTGGCGCGCGGCCAGCAACTGGAATCGATCGAGAGCGGCCGTCCGGACATGCAGCGCACGCTCGAAAGGGCGCAACGCTTTCTCGCGGTCGTGGCCCTGCTCGCGGCGCTGATCGCCGCGGTGGCCGTGGCGACGGCGGCGAGCCGATTCAGTCGCCGCCACTACGATGCCTGTGCGCTGATGCGCTGCCTCGGCGTCGAGCAGGCGCGGCTGATGCAGCTCTTCGTCCTCGAGTTCGCGTGGGTGGGCATCGCCGCCAGCGCCGTCGGGACGGTCGCGGGGCTGGGCCTGCATCTCGTGCTGGCGCAAATCCTGGGCGCCGTGCTGCAGACCTCGCTGGCGGCGCCGACGCTGGTTCCGGCAACCCAGGGAGCCGCCTGTGGACTCGTCCTGCTGTTCGGTTTCGGGGTTCCGCCGCTCGTACGCCTGGGCGGCGTCCCACCGATCCGAGTGCTGCGCCGCGACCTCGGGCCCGCAGGCGCGAGCGGCATGCTCGGCTACCTGGTCGGTGCGGCAGCCTTCTTCCTGCTGCTGCTGTGGTCGGCCGGGGACCTGCGGATCGGCGCGATGGTCGGTGGCGGTTTTGCCGCGGGCATCGCGGCCTTCGCGGCCGTCGGTTGGCTGCTGCTTCGGGCGGCGGCCGTCGCGCGCCACGCGGGCCCGTCGGCGGGCGGTCTCCTGGGCTGGCGTTATGCGCTGGCCGCGATGGCCCGCCGCCGTGGCGCGACGCTGACGCAGGTCGTGGCGCTGGCGATCGGCCTGATGGCGCTGCTGCTGCTTGCGGTCGTGCGCACCGATCTTGTCGACGCTTGGCGGCGCCAGGTGCCGGTCGATGCGCCGAACCGGTTCGTCATCAACATCCAGCCGGCGCAGCGCGATGCCGTCGCCTCCCTGCTGGCGTCGGGCGGCGTCGATGCGACGCTCTATCCGATGGTTCGCGGCCGGCTCGTCGAGCGCAATGGGCGGCCGGTCGGGCCCGACGACTATGCCGACGAGCGCGCCCGGCGCCTCGTCGATCGCGAATTCAACCTGTCCTACGCGGATGCGCCGGCGGCCCAGAGCCCGGTCGTCGAAGGACGCTGGTTCGCGGTTGACGGCGACGAATTGTCGATCGAGTCCGGGATTGCGAAGACCCTGGGCATCGCGCTGGGCGATCGGCTCGCTTTCGACGTCGCGGGCGAACGCGTCGAGGCTCGCGTCACGAGCGTACGCAAGGTGCAGTGGGATTCGATGAAAGTCAACTTCTTCATCGTGATGCCGACGCGCCTGCTGGTCGACAAGCCGCAGTCCTTCATCACGGCCTTCCACCTGCCGCGCGATCGCTCGACGCTGGGTGGCGAGCTGGTGCAGAAGTTCCCGAACCTGACGGTGATCGACACCTCGGCGATCCTGAGGCAGGTGCAATCGGTCCTCGACCAGGTGATCCTCGCGGTGGAATTCCTTTTCGTCTTCGCGCTCGCCGCGGGGCTGCTTGTCCTGTACGCGGCGCTCGCGGGTTCGCACGACGAGCGCGTCCAGGAGACGGCGTTGCTGCGCGCGCTCGGCGCGCGCCAGGGGCAACTGGCGCGGGCACAGGCCGCCGAGCTCGCTGCCGTCGGAGCCGTCGGCGGGTTGCTGGCGGCGTTGGGCGCCATTGCCGTGGGCTGGGTGCTGGCGCACTACGCCTTCGAGTTCGACTACTCCCCGCCTTTCGCGGTGCTTGCGATCGGGGTCGTCGCCGGCGCCGGCTGCGCGCTTGCCGGCGGCTGGCTCGACCTGCGCCGCGTCCTGCGGACGCCACCCATGAGGACCTTGCGCGAAGCGACATGAACCATCACGAAACGACGACCGACGCGAGCGGCGAGGCGGCCGAGCCCACCGCGTTCGACCTGATCGGCGGCGAGCCCGGCATTGCCGCGCTTGTCGCCCGCTTCTACGACCTGATGGAGCGGGACGCCGCCTATGCGGAGCTGAGGGCGATCCACGCGCCCGACCTCGGCGCGATCCGCGACAAGCTGTCGTGGTACCTGACGGGCTGGCTCGGCGGGCCGGATCTCTACGAGCGCCGCTTCGGCCATCCGCGGCTTCGCGCGCGCCACCTGCCGTTTTCGATCGGCACGCTCGAGCGCGACCAGTGGGTCGCGTGCATGACGCGCGCGCTCGACGACACCGTGCCGAACGAACCGTTGCGCGCCGGTCTCCTGCGGGCGATGGCCCAGCTGGCCGACCACATGCGCAATCGCGCCGATTGAATCGTGGAGCGCGATCGATGAGGGTGGAATCCGGCCCGCCCGGCGCGCGAGGCCCAGGATGAACCCGGACACTGCGGCCAACGGCTTGGCCGCCGCCATCGCGGCCGGCGTCGTGCTTCTGGGCGTCCTCGTCGTCCTGGTGCTGTGGGCCGTCCTGCGCGCGGCGCGCGAGGCGCGCGAAGCCACGGCGGTGCTCGGCGCCGTCCGACAGGAGATAGCGTCGGCCGAATCGAACAGCCGCGCGGACAACGAGCGGCTGGAGCGCGAAATGCGACAGGCCGTCGAATCGGCCTCGAGCGCGATTCGCGTCGAGGTCGGGGCGCGGCTCGCCGAATTGCAGGGCGCGGTCGCCGCGCAGGTGACGCAGACGAGCGGACTGCAGAACGAGCAGTTGAACGCGTATGGCCGGCTGATGCAGCAGCAGATGGGCGATCTGGGCAGCGGGCTGCAGCGCGGCCTCGCCGACGTGCGGCAGACGCTGGAGCAGCGACTGCAGGCGCTGCAGACCGGCAACGAGGCGCGCCTGGAAGAGATGCGCGCGACGGTGGCGGAGAAGCTGCAGTCGACGCTCGAAAGCCGCCTCGGAGAGTCGTTCCGCCTGGTTTCCGAGCGGCTCGAGCAGGTCCACAAGGGCCTGGGCGAGATGCAGTCGCTGGCAAGCGGCGTCGGCGACCTGAAGCGCGTGCTGGCCAACGTGAAGACGCGCGGGATCTTCGGCGAAATGCAGCTGGCGTCGCTTCTCGAGCAGGTCCTGCTGCCGGAGCAGTTCGATGCCAACGTCGCGACGCGGCCGGGTTCGTCCGAGCGCGTCGACTTCGCGGTCAGGCTGCCGGGGCGCGGGGATGGCGCCAGCGTAATGCTTCCGATCGACGCCAAGTTCCCGCTCGAAGACTACGAGCGGCTCGTGGCGGCGCACGAGGAGGCCGACCGCTCGAAGGTCGACGAGTCGGCCCGCGCCATCGAGCGAGCGGTTCGGATCCAGGCGCGATCGATCCGCGAGAAATATCTCGAGAGCCCGTACACGACGGACTTCGCGATCCTGTTCCTGCCGTCCGAGGGCTTGTTCGCCGAAGTGCTGCGCCGCCCCGGCCTCGTCGAGGCGCTCAATCGCGAGGAGCGCATCGTCGTCGCAGGGCCGACGACGCTCTACGCGATGCTCAACGCGCTGCAGATGGGCTTCCGCTCGCTGGCGATCGAGCGTCGCTCGGCCGAGGTCTGGCAGGTGCTGGGCGCGGTCAAGACCGAGTTCGGCAAGTTCGGCGACGTGCTGGCCGCGATCCGCCGCAACCTGCAGGCCGCCTCGAATTCGATCGACAGCGCCGAGACCCGGACGCGCCAGATGGCGCGACGGTTGAAGGAGGTCGAGGCGCTGCCGACGGACCAGGCGGCGATGATCCTGCCTCCGCCGGTGCCGGACGACGCCGACGGCTAGCCGCCGCCGAAGCCTGCGCTTCGCGACCGCGCCACGCCCGGCTCACGCGCCGCGAATCAGGTCGGCCGCCTTCTCGCCGATCATGATCGTCGGCGCATTCGTGTTGCCGCCCACCAGGGTGGGCATCACCGACGCATCGACGATTCGAAGCCCCTCGATGCCGTGGACCCGCAGTTGCGGGTCGACGACCGCGTCCGGATCGGTGCCCATCCGGCACGTTCCGACCGGGTGGTAGATCGTGTCGACGCGCTGCCGCAGGACCGCGCGGATCTCCTCGTCGCTGGAAATTCCGGCCGTGTGCAGGTCGCGCGTCGTCCGGCGCGCGAGCGCCGGAGCGTCGAGCAGGCGGCGCGCCAGCCGGAACCCGGCGACCATGTCGTCGACATCGCGCGGGTCGCCGAGAAAGTCGGGGTCGATCAGGGGCGCCGCGCGGGGATCCGCGCTGGCGAGCGTGACCCTCCCGCGGCTGCGCGGGCGAAGCAGGCACATGTGCAGCGAAAAGCCGTGCGGAAGGCGGAACGTGCGGAAAAGCGCGCGTGCGTGATCGTCGACGATCGCAACCGTGAAATGCAGTTGGATGTCCGGGCGCGTCAGGTCGGGGCGCGTGCGCAGGAAGCCGCCGAGTTCGGCGTAGTTCGTCGTCAGCATCCCGCGTCGCTGGGTGCGAAAGCGCGAGATCTCGCGCAGGAGACGCCCCGCGCCGCGCAGCGACAGGCCGACGAGATCGGTCGTCGCCGACTCGAAGCTGAAGACGAAGTCCGGATGGTCCTGGAGGTTCCTGCCGACGCCCGGAAGCTCGTGGACGAGCGCGATCCCGGTGCGCCGCAGCTCGGCCGGGTCGCCGACGCCGGAGAGCATCAGGATCTGCGGCGTATGCAGCGCGCCGGCGCTCAGGATGACTTCGTGGCGGGCGCGGGCCACGTGGACCCTGCCGTCGCGTTCGTACTCGACGCCGACCGCGCGCCGGCCGTCGAAGAGGATCCTGCGGCCGCGCGCGCGGCAGACGACCGCCAGGTTCCGGCGCTTCCCGAGATGCGGATGAATGTAACCGCGGGCCGCGCTGCAGCGCTCGCCCCCCTTCTGCGTGACCTGGTAGGCGCCGAGTCCGTCCTGGACCGCGCCGTTGAAGTCGGCGTTCCAAGGCAGGCCGGCCTCGCGCACGGCATCCGCGAAATAGCCGTGGAACGGATTGTCCGTCCGCAGCGCGGCGACGTTCAGCGGGCCACCCTGGCCATGGAACGCCGGGTCCAGCAGCTCGAACTGCTCGTTGTTCTCGGCGCGCTTGAAGTACGGCAGGACGTCGGCAAACGCCCAGCCGTCGGCGCCGGCCGCAGCCCAGTCGTCGTAGTCCGTGGCATGGCCGCGCGTGTACACCATCGCATTGATCGCCGACGACCCACCGAGGCCGCGCCCGCGCGGTTGATAGCCGCGGCGACCGTCGAGTCCGCGCTGCGGCACGGTCTGCAGCGCCCAGTTGTTGATCGCGGTCGGGACGCTGATCGCGGCAGCCATCGGCACCTTGACGACCCACGATGTCCCGTCGCCTCCCGCTTCCAGCAACAGGACGCTCCGAGCGTCGTCCTCGCTCAGCCGGCCGGCGACGGTGCAACCGCCCGATCCGCCTCCCAACACGACATAGTCGAACTCTTCCATTTTCCGCGGCGTGGTTTTTTGCGATGTCGATAGCGATCCGTCGCCAAGGGCCTGCCCGTCCCACCGGCCCCTTCACCCGGGGCCCGTTTGCACTGGCCAGGGCCTGTACAGGCCCTAGATAGCACGCCGATCTAGGCTCGACCGCCTAAACGACCGGTGCGCGGCGGTTTCCGACGCAGCAACCCGCGTCGAGCCGTCCTTCCGGTCCGGATTTGATCCTGCTCCAATGGCGCCGGGCCGACGCCGCTACAGTGGTCCCATTGCGGGGGCTCGGCGAGGAAGGTGGGACGCCATGGCAGGGCGAAGCGAGCGAATGTCGCCAGTCGACACGGCGTGGCTGCGGATGGATCGGGCCACGAACCGCATGGTGATCATCGGCATCATGATGCTCGACGGGCCGGTCGACTACCGGCGCCTCGAGGCCACGCTTGCGGATCGATTGCTGGCCTACGGGCGCTTTCGGCAGCGCGTCGAGGAGCGGCCAACCGGCTTCTGGTGGGTCGACGATCCGGGCTTCGACATCGGTCGCCATGTCCGACGGCTGCGCTTGCCGGGCGAGGGAGGCAAGGACGAGTTGCAGCGCTACGTCGCGGAGCTCGCGTCGCAGCCGTTCGACATGGCGCACCCGCCGTGGCGCTTCGACATCATCGAGGCCTATCGCGGCGGAGCGGCCATCGTCTCGCGGCTGCACCACGCGATCGCCGACGGCATGGCGCTGACGGCCGTCGTGCTGTCGATGACCGACGGTGCGCCCGAGGGTGCGCCCGACGGTGCGCCCGACGGCGGCGATGGCCGGCCGCCCGCCATCGGCGAACCTGCACCCGCGACGGCGGATGCCGTGGAAGCGGCGCCGATGTCGGCGCGCTTCGGCGATGCCGGCGCGCAGCCCTCCGGCGAGGTGTTGCGCGCCCTGCAGGCGCTCGCGGGCGAGCCGGACTTCGCGGCGCAATCGCTGCGCGCCGGGGCCGGGATCGCGTCCGAACTCGCTTACCTGCTGTTGATGCCGTCGGACTCGCCGACCCGATTTAAGGGTGTGCCCTCGGGCAACAAGCGCGTGGCGTGGAACGAGCCGTTGCGGCTGCCCGACGTCAAGGCCGCCAGCCACGCCCTCGACTGCTCGGTCAACGACATCCTGCTCGCGGCGGTCGCGGGCGCGTTGCGGTCCTACCTGCAGGACCGCGGCGATCCGATCGACGACATCGGCGTACGCGCGCTCGTGCCGGTGAACCTGCGTCCGGCCGGCCAGGAGCACCTGCTCGGCAATCGTTTCGGCATCATCGCCGCCTTGCTGCCGGTCGGCATTGCGGATCCGGTCGAGCGCCTCTACGAGACGCGGCGTCGGATGCTGGCGTTGAAGCAGACGAACGAGGCCCTCGTGACCTACGGGCTGTTTGCGGTACTCGGCTTGGCGCCAAAACTCGTCCAGGACAAGTTCTTCGACCTCCTGATCTCGCGCGCCTCGGCGGTCATGACGAACGTTCCGGGCCCGCAGAAGCCGATCTACCTCGCCGGCTCGCGCATTCGGGAGATCATGTTCTGGGTGCCGCAGTCCGGCGACATCGGGATGGGCGTTTCCATCCTGTCTTTTGACGGCAAGGTTCAGTTCGGACTGATCACCGACGCGGCGATGGTGCCCGATCCGGAAGAAATCGTGGCGCGGATCGGCCCGGAATTCGAACAGTTGCTGTACTTCGTCCTGATGTCGCCATGGAGCGTCGACGGTCCCGCGACGGAGCGCACGCCGCTCGCGCCAAAGCCCGTCTCGAAGCCGAGCGCTCGGAAGGCGAGGCCGCGTGGCTCGCGTAGCGCGGCCAAGCGGCCGGCGCGGCCGGCGCCCGCCGCGAAGCGGTCGAGGGCGGGGAAGGCGGGCTAGGACGGGCTTACGGTTCCTCAGGCCGCCAGGTCCTCGCGCAGTTCCCGCCGCAGGATCTTTCCGACACTCGTCTTGGGCAGGCGATCGCGGAACTCGACCCGCCGCGGCACCTTGTAGCGCGTGAGGTGTTCGCGGCAGTAGGCCAGAAGCGTGGCGGCGTCCAGTTCCGGATCCTTGCGCACGACGACGATCTTGACGGCCTCGCCGCCGTTCGCATCCGGCACGCCGACGGCGCCGGCCTCCAGCACGCCCGGATGCGCTCCGACGACCTCCTCGATCTCGGCCGGATACACGTTGAAGCCGGAGACGATGATCATGTCCTTCTTGCGGTCGACGAGGTGGACGAAGCCGCGCTCGTCGACGACAGCCATGTCGCCGGTCCGAAGAAAGCCGTCCGGCGTCATCACCTTCTCGGTCTCGTCGGGCCGGTTCCAGTATCCGGCCATCACCTGCGGGCCTCGAACGCATAATTCGCCGGTCTCGCCGACGGCCAGGTCCGCGCCGGCGTCGTCGCGGATGGCGATTTCCGTGCCCGGCATCGGGAGTCCGGCAGACCCGTTGAACTCTTCCAGGTCGAGCGGATTGATCGTCACGCCGGGCGACGCCTCGGTCAGGCCGTAAGCCTCGACAATCGGCTTGCCGGTCGCCGCCTTCCAGCGTTCCGCGACCGGACGTTGCACGGCCATCCCGCCACCGAGGCAAAGCTTCAGCGACCGCAGGTCGAGTGCGCCGAAGCCCGGATCGTTGAGCAGTGCGTTGAACAGCGTATTGACGCCGGTCATCACCGTGAACGGCTGGCGCGCAAGCTCGCGCACGAAGCCCGGGATGTCGCGCGGATTCGTGACGAGGATATTGGTGGCGCCGATCTTGCAGAATACGAGGCAGTTCACGGTCAGCGCGAAGATGTGGTAGAGCGGCAGCGCGGTGACGATCGTCTCGCGGCCTTCGGCGAGAACGGGCTTGAGCCACGCGTGCCCCTGCTGCATGTTGGCGACGATGTTCCGGTGCGTGAGCATCGCGCCCTTGGCCACGCCGGTCGTGCCGCCGGTGTACTGCAGGAAGGCGACGTCCTGCGGTCCGACGTCGACCGGATGCGGCGCGCGCCGCGCCCCGCGGCGCAGCGCGTCGTTGAACGTGATCGCCCCGTCGATGCGCCAAGGTGCCGTCACGTGCTTGACGTGCCGCGCGACGAGGTCGACGAGCAACCCGCGCACGGGGCCCAGCATGTCGCCGAGGCGCGTCGAGACGACGTGCCTGACCGCCGTGCGCGCGATGACATGCTGCACGACCGCGGCGGACGTCTCGGAAACGACGAGGGCCTCGGCGCCGGAATCGACGAGCTGGTGCTCCAGCTCGCGTGCCGTGTATTGCGGATTGCAGTTCACGACCGTGCAACCGGCGGCCAGGGCGCCGAACATCGCGATCGGGTACTGCAGCAGGTTGGGCATCATCAGCGCGACGCGCGCGCCCTTGTGCAATCCGAGGTCATGTTGAAGGAAGGCGGCGAACGCGCGGCACGCCCGCTGCAGTTGCGCGTACGTCAACGCGGAGCCGAGGTTCCGGAACGCGATACGGTGCGGATAGGACGCCACCGCCTGCTCGAAGACTTCGGTGATCGATCGATAGGCGTCGACCGCCGGTTCGTGGATGACTCCCGGCGGATAGCTGCCGAGCCAAACGGGCTTCATGGCCTTCCGTGCCTTGGTCCTGGCGTCGACCCGCGCTCCGCGGCGGCCTGCGTGCGCCGGCCCGTCAAAGGTGGATGCCGCGCAGCAACTGCGCGAACGCGATCTGGTCGGCGGTCGGTGGCGCCGTGCCACCTTCGGCGCCATGGCGCGCGCTGTCGGGGAACATGCGGAAACTCGTATTCATGATGATCTGCGCGACGCGCGGCAGCAGCGCATGGATGACCTGGCCGAAGACGCCGGTCCGCGTCGCGACGCGGACGGGGCGGCGGATGATCGCGTCGATCAGCAGGTCGGCCGCTTCCTCGGCGCTCAGCATCGGGATCTGGTCGTAGAGCCGGGTCGGCGCGGTCATCGCGGTGCGCACGAGCGGCAGGCTGACGGTCGTGAACTGCACGCCGCGATCGAGGAATTCCGAGGCAGCGCATCGCGTCCACGCCTCGAGCGCCGACTTGGAGGCGACGTAGGCGGAAAAGCGCGGTGCGTTCGTCAGAACGCCGATCGACGAGACGTTGATCACATGCCCGCTCCTGCGTTGCGACATCGGCGGGAGGAACGCGAGGGTCATCCGCAGGCAGCCGAAGTAGTTCAGTTGCATCGTCCGCTCGTAGTCATGGAACCGTTCGTAGGTGTCCTCGATCGAGCGGCGTATCGAGCGGCCGGCATTGTTGACCAGGATGTCGACCGGCGGCTGTTCCGCGCGGATGCGCTCGACGAGTTCCTGGCACTGCGCCGGATCGGCGATGTCGGCGGAATACGGTACGAACTCCAGGCCGCGGGAGCGCGCTTCGGCGCATGCTGCGTCGAGCTTTTCCGCGTCGCGCCCGACGATGATCGTCCGCGCCCCGGCCGCGGCGACCTTGAACGCGAGCGCCTTGCCGATGCCGGCCGACCCTCCGGTGATCAGGACGACGCGCCCTGCGACACGACCGTTGAGCGAGCGATCGACGAAGAGGTCCGGATCGAGGTGCCGCTCCCAGTAGTCCCAGAGGCGCCACGCGTAGTCCGGGAACGCCGGAACGGCAATGCCCGCCGGGCGCAACACCCGTTCGGCGTCGCGCGAGTCGAATCGCGTCGGGCAATTCACGTACGTCAGGACACCATCGGGCAGGCCGAGGTCGCGCACGATCGCGTCGCGTATCCGGCGTACCGGCGTCAACGCCATCAAGGCCATCGCGACGCCGCGCGGTATGAAGTTGAGCAGGCTCGCGTTGATGCGGACGATCGGCGGCGGCGCGTGGGCCGCGCGCGACAGGATGCCCATGATCTCGCCGACGCGCTGCGGGTGCGGATCCGTCAGGTGGAAGCAACGCCCATCCTCGCCCTCGACGTGCGCGATATGGTCCAGCGCGGCGACGACGAAGTCCACGGGAACGAGGTTGATGCGTCCGCCCTCGAAGCCGATCGTCGGCATCCACGGTGGCAGGATCGATCGCATCCGCTGGATCAGCTTGAAGAAATAGTAGGGGCCGTCGATCTTGTCCATCTCGCCGGTGCGGGAGTCGCCGACGACCAGTCCCGGACGGTAGATGCGCCACGGCACGGTGCAGTCCTGGCGGACGATCCGCTCGGCCTCGTGCTTGCTGGAGAAATACGGGTGATCGAGCTTTTCCGCCTCGTCGAACATGTCCTCGCGGAAGACGCCGTCATAGAGCCCCGCGGCGGCGACGGAGCTGACGTGGTGGAAACGGCGGGCGCCGATCGCGGCGGCCAGCTGCACGACGTGGCGCGTTCCATCGACGTTGGCCTGGGCGACGACCTTCGGGTCGGCGGCCAGGTCGTAGATCGCGGCGAGATGGAAGAGATGATCGACCTTGCCCTTGAACTTCGCGATGGTCGCACCATCGATGCCCAGCCCGGGCTGCGTGAGATCCCCTTCGATGAACGTCACGCGGCGCGCGTCGGCCTTGCCGTTCATCTTCCAGTACCCGAGAAGGGCGGCCTGTCGCTTCTCGCCGAGGTTGCGGAGGATGACGGCGACGCGCGATCCGGGACGTGCGAGGAGGGCAGCGACGAGGCGCTTGCCGATGAAGCCGCTGGCGCCAGTGACGAGGTACAGCATGCTGGACTCCGCTCCTTCCGGCGGCCGTTGTTCTTCGCGATCCGGGACCGCCACGGTGGCAAGTTATCAGGGCCGCCCGCATGCACTCGTGCGTCACGTCAAGAAAACCGGCGATTTAGGCGGCGGCGCCTAGTTTCCTGCGCTAGAAACCTGACCGTGTCCGGGAGGCCGGATGGATCCGACAACGATGGAGCGAAAGATGGGGAAGAAACTCAATGCGCTGGCCGCCGGCAATGACGGCCAAATGATCGCGGCGGTGCGTGATTCGGCCCACCAGATCTGGCTGGCGGGGCTCGGAGCCTTTGCGAAGGCGCAAAGCGAAGGCGGCAAGATGTTCGAGACGCTGGTCAAGGAAGGCCAGGCGATCCAGGATCGGACGCGCAAGGCCGCCGACCTGAAGGTGGCCGAGGTCAGGGCGAAGACGACCGGGACCTGGGACAAGCTGGAAAAGGTCTTCGAGGATCGCGTCGCGCGCGCGCTTCACAGTCTCAGCGTCCCGACACGGCAGGATATCGACGCGCTGAGCGAGCGCGTCGCCGAATTGACCGAGGTCACGAAGAAACTATCGGCGGCGATGGGCCACGGCTCGACGGGTCGCGCGGTCGCGAAGAAGGCGGCCTGAGCGGGCGATGGACGGCGTGGGACGGCAAGCGTGAGATGGCGCGAGGGCGCACGATGAGCCGGGGAAAGATCGGCGTCGCGTTGGCGGGCGGGGGGCCGCTCGGAGCGATCTACGAGATCGGCGCCCTCGTCGCGCTGGACGAGGCGCTTCGCGGCGTGTCGCTCTCCGACTGCGACGTCTACGTCGGGGTCAGTTCCGGGGCGTTCATGGCGGCCGGACTCGCGAACGGGATCACGCCGCGCGAGATGTACCGGATGTTCATCGAATCGGACGCCGCCGACGACCCGTTCGAGCCGCAACTGCTGCTTCGCCCGGCGTTGCTGGAGTATGGGCGGCGGCTTGCCTCGTTGCCGAGGCTGCTGGGCCGGGCCGCGAGCGACTACCTGCGCGCGCCACGGACGCACGGCTTCGTCGAGTCCTTTCTCAGCCTTGGAAGCGCGATTCCCACCGGGGTCTTCGACAATGCGGGCATCGGCGCCTACCTTTCGGCGATCCTGTCCGCGCCCGGCCGGACCAACGACTTCCGCGCGCTGACGCGTCGCCTCTACGTCGTCGCCACCGACCTCGACACCAGCGAGGCCGTCGCCTTCGGCGCCGGCGACTGGGCCGACGTTCCGATCGCGCGTGCCGTCCAGGCGAGCGCGGCGCTGCCCGGCCTCTATCCGCCGGTCGAGATTCGCGGTCGGCATTTCGTCGACGGCGCGCTGATGAAGACGCTGCACGCGTCGGTCGCGCTGCGCGAGGGCGCGGGCCTCTTGTTCTGCGTCAACGCGTTGGTCCCGTTCGATGCCAAAGTGGCGTCGCGCGGCGAGCGCGCGCATGTCGGGCTTCTCGTCGATCGCGGGTTGCCGACCGTTCTTTCGCAGTCGTTCCGATCGCTGATCCACTCGCGGATGAAGGTCGGCATGGAACGGTACCGAAAGGAGTTTCCCGGCGCCGACGTCCTGCTCTTCGAGCCGGGGCGAGGCGATGCCGAGATCTTCCTGACGAACGTCTTCAGCTACGCCGGTCGACGGCATCTGTCGGAGCATGCGTACCGGCACACGCGCGCGGAACTGCGGCGGCGACTGCCGGAACTGGCCCCGGTGCTGGCGCGCCACGGCATCTCGATCGATGCCGAGGTGCTCGCCAATGAGCACCGACGGCTGGCCCGCCCAACGTCCGGGCATCGTCGGACGCGGCCGCGTTCGCTGGGTCGCGCAGCGCGCGAGCTGGATCGCGTACTGCAGGACCTCGAGCAGGCACTGAAGGCGCAGGCCGGGCGCGGTTAGCGGGCTCCGGGCCGCGCCCAGCGAAGGGGCGGGCGGCGATGGAACGGAAGCCGAAGCGAAGGACGCGCGAGCGGATACTCGAGACGGCGCTGCAGCTGTTCAACGAGCAGGGGGAAGCGACGGTCTCGACGGCCGCCATCGCCGAGCGGATGGGGATCAGCGCCGGCAACCTCTACTACCACTTCGCGTCGAAGGAAAAGATCGTCGCCGCGCTGTTCGCCAACTTCCGCCGGGAGATGGAGGCGACGCTCGCGGCGCCGTCGGGTCGACCGGCCCATGCGGAAGACGTCTGGCTCTTCCTGCACCTGCTGTTCGAGGCGATCTGGAAATACCGCTTCCTTTACCGTGACCTGACCGACATCGCAGCGCGCCACCGGACGATTGCCGGACCGCTGAGGCGCCTGATCCGGCAGAAGTCCGACGCGGCCGGCGCGATCCTGCGCGCGCTGGTCGCCGCCGGCGAAATGGACGCCACCGAGGCGCAGATCGGTTCGCTGGCGACGACGATGACGATCGTCGCCTGCTACTGGCTGTCGTTTTCCGCGGCAACCGAAGGGCGAGATGTCGCGGTCGGCCCGACGCTGGCCCGCGGCGCGTTCCACGTCATTTCGCTCGCGGCCCCGTACCTGGCGCCGCGCGAACGGATGCTGTTCGAGCAACTCGCGCAGCGCTACTTGCATTGAGCCGAACCACCGGACGCCCAGCGCGACGGCAACGAGGAGAGGAAACCATGGCGCATCGACGTTGGAACCCATTTCCGCATCCCGCATCCGATTTCGACTACGCAGGCGCGAAGCTGAAGAAAGGCTGGAGCCGCCTGCATCGGGGCGACCGCGAGCCTTTTCCGGATGCGGCCTGGGTCGAGGAAATGGCTTCCGTGGCGGCGGAACTGACGCCGCGCGTCCCCGCGGCGCAGGCGGCCTCGACGCTGCAGGACGCCTGGCGTTCGTATCACGCCGGCGATTTCGGCCCGGCCGTCGAATTGGGCCTGTCCCTCGGGCCGATCGGCTTCAACGTCGCCAACAAGGCGGCCAACATCTACGCGACGTATCTCGAGACGGACGAGAAGGCACGGCTCGCGCTGTTCCAGGCTTCCGCGGAGCGCGGAGCGCGACTGGCGAAGGCGGCGCCGGCGCTCGCCAACGCGTACTACTTCCAGGCGCAGGCGCTGGGTCGCTACAGCCAGGGAATCTCGGTCGTCAAGGCGCTGGCCCAGGGCCTCGGCGGTCGGATACTGGGAGCGCTCAACGACGCGATCGCCCGCGAGCCGAAGCACGCCGACGCGCACATCGCGCTCGGTGCCTACCACGCCGAAGTCATTGCGAAGGTCGGCGCGATGGTGGGCTCGCTCACCTACGGAGCAAGCCGCGACGCGGCCGTCGAGAATTTCGATGCCGCGCTGAAGCTCAATCCGGATTCCGCCATCGCTCGCGTCGAGTACGCGAACGCGCTCGCGATGCTGTTCGGCAAGGCGCGGATGAAGCAAGCGACGGCCCTGTATCGGGATGCCGCGGCGTGCATCCCGGCCGACGCGATGGAGTGCCTCGACGTCGAACTGGCGAAGTCGGAACTGGAGTCTTGAGGGGGCTCATGCGGTCACCCTCTCCCCCACCCCTCTCCCGCTGGCGCGGGCGAGGGGAGTTCCGGCGTCATCTAAGCGGACGACGTGCGCCA
>DATKPC010000077.1:0-3999 GCA_035524275.1 Burkholderiaceae bacterium | reverse complement strand
TGATCGGGAATCTGGTCGACAACGCGATCCGCTATGCGGGCGAGCGGGCGGTCGTCACCGTGCGGGTGTCGCGCGACGGCGACCGCGCGCGGCTCGACGTGATCGACAACGGGCCGGGCATTCCACCGGACGAGCGCGACGCGGTGTTCGAGCGCTTCCACCGTGGCAGCGCGACGCAGACGGTCGAAGGGACGGGCCTCGGCCTGTCGATCGTGCGCGAGATCGCGCGCGTGCATCAGGGCAAGGTCGAACTTGCCGACGCGGCCGGCGGCGGGCTGATCGTGATCGCGACGCTGCCGGTCGCGCGGGAGCAGGGGTAGGGCCTGCTCCCGCTGATGACGGGCTTGCGCTGGCCGCCATCGCCGCCGATTGCGCGGACGCGTCGTCTTCGTCAGACAGCGGCGTGCGCAGGGCCGGCATGCCGGGTGCGGTCACGACGAGCGCGTCGCCGTCGAACGCGGTGCGGACCAGCGCGAGGCGCGGATGCGTGCGCTGCGTGATCATCTCGCCGCGGGCGTCGGTCACCATCCAGTGCCGGTCGTACGCGAGGCCGGTGTCGAGCAGCTGGGCGCGGTGCAGCGCGATGCCGCCGCAGGACTTGATCGGATAGACGAATAGCTCGCTGATGGCCGGCATGACACGGGGGCGAAAAAAGTGGCACGTGGAGCCGGGTTTGTGGCAGATCCCGCGGGGCGGCGCGGCGAATCAGCGGCGTTCCTGATTCCGCCGCTTCACGTACATCCGGCCCGGCGGCTCGAAATAGGTGCCGAACCGCACGAGCCCGGCCTTCTTCAAATGGCACGTCATTTCGAAGCTCGCGAGCACGCCGGGGTCGTCGTTGTCAAGGATCTCGACGTCGATCGAACGGATGCGCGGCTCGTATTTCAGGAGCGTCGCCTCCATCTGATCCTTCAGCATGTGCGAGGACGCCGGCAATGCCTTGTAGATGTTCGTCAGGTCCGGCAGGCCATAGTCCGGCAGGTGCTTCAGCGCACCGGCGCGCGTGTTCAGGATGCGCTGGACGTTCTGCTGCACGCTCATGCACTCGAGCGTCCGGTCGTCGTAGGCGCCGAGCGGCTCGCCGCCGATCTGCCCGAGCAGCATGTCGTAGAGGGACGGTCCTGCCGGCATGGCGTTGCTCCTTACGCGGCCGCCGCCGCGGGCGGTGCGCTGCCTGCGGCCGCTTCGTCGCGGTCGATGAAGTCGATCATCAGGTTGCCTTCCGGCGAACTCGTCAGCACAATCCTTGCGGGTGATGCGCCTATCGCCATGCGCGCCAGCAGTTCGCGCGACACGGTCGGCAGGACGCGCTGATCGAGGAACGCGTCGACGTTGCGCGCGCCTGATTCGCGCGCGAGACAGCGTTCGGCCATCGCGTCGATCAGCGATTCGTCGCACGCGAGTTCGACGTCGTGCTGGCGCCGCAGGCGGCCAGCGATCCTCTCAAGTTTCAGGCGCACGATGGCCGCGAGCGCGGTGGCGTCGAGCGGCCGGTAGGCAAGCGTGCGGAAGCGGGCGAGCAGGGCAGGCTGGAAGTGCGCGACGAGCTGCGGCCGAATCGCCTCGAACAGTTCGGCTTGTGAAATCGCCGCGTTGTCGGCGGTCGCTTCGTCGATCCGGGTGCTTCCCAGATTCGACGTCATCAGGATCACGCAGTTGCGGAAATCTATCTCGCGCCCTTCGCCGTCGCGCATCGTGCCGCGGTCGAACACCTGATAGAACAGGTCGAGTACGTCCCGGTGTGCCTTTTCGACCTCGTCGAGCAGTACGACGCTGTACGGACGCTGACGCACGGCTTCGGTCAGGATGCCGCCGCGCCCGTACCCCACGTAGCCGGGCGGAGAACCCTTGAGCTGCGACACCGTATGGGATTCCTGGTATTCCGACATGTTGACCGTCGTGAGCGCCGCCTCCCCGCCGAACAGCAGGTCAGCCAACGCCAGCGCCGTCTCGGTCTTGCCGACGCCGGACGGGCCCGCGAGCAGGAACACGCCGAGCGGCGCTTGCTCGTTCGTCAGGCCGGCCTTTGCGGTGCGCAGGCTTTCCGCGAGCGCGTGGAGCACGTCGTCCTGCGCGACGACGCGCTTCGCGAGCTGCGTCTCGAGGCTGAGCAGGCCGTGAAGCTCGTCCTCGAGCAGATTGCCGACCGGCACGCCGGTCCACTCGGCGACCACGCGGGCGATCGCCTGCGCATCGACGTCCGCGAAGATCAACGGAGTCCTGCCCTGCGTGCCGGCGAGCGTCTGGCGCACCTGCGCAAGCGATGCGTCGTCGCGTGTGGACGGGGCGATGTCGCATTGCCGATGCAGCGCCTGGACGAGTTCGCGCTCCCGCGCGTAGCGCCGCTGCAGATCGGCCAGTTCGGCCTTTGCGTTCGCGAGCGCCGCGTCGAGCGCGACGCGGCGCGCCCTGGTATCGTCGATACCGGCTCGCCCGTCGTCGTCGAGCGTCGCGCCCTCGAGTTCCAGTGCCGAGACCACGGCCCGCGCGCGCTGCAGTTCGGCCGGCGGCGACTCGAGACCCATGCGCACGCGTGCGGCGGCCGTGTCGATCAGGTCGACTGCCTTGTCCGGCAACTGCCGGGCCGGAATGAAGCGGCGCGAGAGCTTGACTGCCGCGACCAGCGCCTCGTCGCGAATGTGGACGTCATGGTACTTCGCATAGCGGTCCTTGAGCCCGCGCAGCATCAGGCACGCTGCGTCGTCGTCGGGCTCGTCGACCTTGACGATCTGGAAGCGCCGTTCGAGGGCGGCGTCGCGCTCGAAGAATTCCTTGTACTCGGACCAGGTGGTGGCCGCGATCGTGCGCAGCTCGCCGCGCGCCAGCGCGGGCTTGAGCAGGTTCGCGGCGTCGGCGCCGCCGGCGGCGTTGCCGGCGCCAATCAGCGTGTGCGCCTCGTCGATGAACAGCAGAATCGGCACCTGCGAGGCTCGCACTTCGTCGATGACGTTCTTCAGCCGCTGCTCGAATTCGCCCTTCACGCCGGCGCCGGCCTGCAACAGTCCCAGATCGAGCGTCAGGATGCGCACGTCGCGAATCGCATTCGGCACGTCCCCCTCGGCGACGCGCAGCGCGAGCCCTTCGACGAGCGCGGTTTTGCCGACTCCCGGCTCGCCGACGAGGATCGGGTTGTTCTTGCGGCGGCGCGCGAGCACGTCGACCATCTGCTGGATTTCGCGATCGCGGCCGAACACCGGATCGATCTTGCCGTCGCGGGCATTGTCCGTGAGGTCGATCGCGAAACGGGCGAGGGCGTCGTTTCCGCCCAAAGGGGCGTCCTTTCCGCTGGAAGACCTATCGGCCGCCGGGACGCCGGCGGCGTCAGGCCGGGTTACCCGCGTCACGGCGGCTGCCGGCCTGGGCGACGGTGCGTCGAAAGGGGTGGACGCGGCGGCAGTGAGCGGCCCGGCGGTTCCCGCTTCCGGTTCATCCGGCCGGTTTTCGCAGGATCGCGCGCCCAGCCGGGGCAGCAGGCGCTGGATCTGCGCGCTGCTCACGGACAGCAGCGCCGAGGCGTGCCGTGCGCGCAGCACGTGCGGCGCATCCGCGATCGCCTGCAGCAGGTTGCCGGACCGGATGGTTGCGTCGTCCGTATCGGCGGACGCATGCAGCCACGCATCCTGCAGGACGGCCGCCAGTTGCGGCGACAGCGCGGGCTTGCCTCGCAGGTTGCGGGGCAGGTGGTCGATCGCGGCGATCAGCGCATCCCAGACGGCATCGCCGTCGATCCCGTAGTGCGTCAGGATGGCCGGAATATCCCCGTCTTCCGCCGCGATGAGCTTCAGCAGCCAGTGCTCGACGGTGATCTCGTCTGCAAGCCGGGTTTGACAAAGACTCGCAGCCGCCTCGAGCGCCTGCGCGCAATGCGGATTGAGTCGGCGGAGCAGGTGAGTGGTGTCCCGCGGGGACTTCCTTCGGTCATCGCGCAAAGTCATGTCGAAGTCAGGTCATGGAAAGGGCGTCGGCGGCGATGCGGAGCGCCCGCTTCCAGGTAGAAAA
>DATKPC010000076.1:0-23267 GCA_035524275.1 Burkholderiaceae bacterium | reverse complement strand
CGAAACCGGCGTTCGCCATTACGAACTAAAAATCCTCGAGTCCAAGCAACGCGCCGCCCAGCGCCTCGCCATCGACCTCGGCTATCGCCTCGTCCCCGCTTAATCCACCCACAAATCAGCTATGGTTCATGGAGAGGGCCGACGGCGGGCCGCTCACCCCAGCGCGCTCGGCGCGAACTCCAGCCACGCGCGCCCGGGGCGCCGTTGCGCGACGAACGTGTCGCGCGCCGGATTGAACCGGTAGACGAGCCACGCCTTGTCGCGCACGTTGTCCAGGCGCTCGGCCCTGAAGATCGCGGCGTTGACGCCGTCGCAGCGCGCCGAGGCGACGAGCAGGCCGTTGAGCGACTGCTCGTGCACGTAGCGGCCGACCGCCTGCGTGAAGCCGTAGCTGCGGCGGTCGACGAGCCCCGGGTAGTCCACCTCCCGCTGGCGCAGGTCGACGAGCAACGCGTCGCAGCGCACGTCGAAGACGCGGCGATCGGTCGTCACCTCGCGGTCCTCGTCGCCGAAGCTGTCAAGGACGAAGCGGCTCCAGTGCCAGGCCGTCTCGTAGACGGTCGTTTCGATCGCGAGGGAACCGTACCAGACGCCGTAGCGCGTCGCGTCGGAAAACCGCGTCCGCTGCCAGTTGGCCGCGTCGAGCGCGTAGGTGATCACGGTTCCGTAGTCGAACGGGCGGGTGACCAGCGCCGCGGGCGTCGGGATGCGTCCGGCGGCTTCGGCCGCGATCGCGACGTCCCAGTCCGCCGGCGCCGGACCCAGGTCGTCGAAAAGGTCCTGCGAGCGGCGGATGCCCGGAATGTTGCGCACGAGGTCGTCGTGATAATCGACGTTCGCCGAGAAGAGGTCGGCTCCCCATCCGGAGGCCGCCCCGCGCGTCGTGGATCGTGTCGCCATCGCGTGTTTCGTCCGTTTCGCCCGGGTCCGCGGCAACGGTCATTGGCCGCGCTGGAAGTCGAGGTACCGGCGGATCGCCAGCAGTCCTTCGAATCCGTCGCGCACGACGACATCGACCGGGCGCGCGCCGAGGCGCCGGTTGGGCTGCGTCATCCAGCGGTAGGCGAGGTCGCGATCGTGCGGGAAGAGCAGGCGCAGCGACTTGTGGATCCCCAGCAGGTGGCCGGCCCGGTCCAGCAGGTCGCGGCTCTCCGCCAGCGGTTCGCCGGCGCGATACCGCGCCAGCGTGCTGCGGCTCGCGCTCGACAGCCCCAGCAGCTCGGCCTGTTCCGGCAGCGACAGCTCCCAGTGCTCGAAGAGGCGCATCAGCATCGACGCCAGGCGCGCGCGCGATTCGCGACTCGCCAGGTCGACGCGGGCGACGCGCTCCGCGAGGAGCGCCGCACCACTCTTCTCGCGCGGTACTGTGGCCAAGGGGTGGTCCGCTCCGCGGTCCGGGGAGCGTGTCGCGCGCCCGCCGGAAGTCCGTGTTTCTGGTACTAATAGTGTACCAATTACTCCGAATCCGTCAATGCGGACCTCCGCGGGCGAAAGGGGGCTACTTGAGCAATGCCCAATGCCCGTCCTTGACGGTCAGCATGACGCGCCCGCGCTCGTCGAAGCCGCTGTGATCCTGCGGCGACAGGTTGTAGATCCCCTGCGTCCCGACCAGTTCGCGGGTTGCCTCGACGGCGTCGCGCAGCGCGCTGCGGAACTCCGGCGTGCCGGGCCGGCCGCGCTTCAACGCCGCCGGGATCGCCGCCTGCAGCAGCAGCCCGGCGTCGTAGACGTTCGCGCCGAAGGTCGCCGGGCGGCTGCCGTTGAGTTTCTCGTAGGCGGCAACGTACCGCGCGGCGACGGCCTTGATCGGGTTGTCGTCGGGGATCTCGTCCAGCACCAGCATGCCGCTCGCCGCGAGGATCGTTCCTTCGACCTTGCGGCCGCCGAGGCGCAGGAAGTCGTCGAGCGCGGCGCCGTGCGTCTGGTAGATCCGTCCCTTGTAGCCGAGGTCGACGAGCGTGGTTTCCGGCATCGCCGCCGAACTGCCGGGCGCCGCGACCAGCACCGCGTCCGGATGCGCCGCGATCGTCTTGAGGCCCTGCGCCGTCATCGACGGATCCCGCCGCTCGAAGCGCTCGGTGGACACGACGCGGATCCCGGCCTTGTCCGCGAGCGGGCCGAAGACCTTGAGCCAGTTCTCGCCGTACGGATCGGCGGTACCGATGAAGCCGGCGGATTTCACGCCGCTCGCGCGCATGTGGTCGACGAGCGCACGCGCGATCAGGTCGTCGTTCTGCGTCGTCTTGAAGACCCATCGCTTCTGCTCGTTCATCGGCAGCACGACGGCCGCCGTGCCGACCGGCGCGAACAGCGGCACGCCGGCTTCGGCGACGAACGGGATCACCGCGAGGGCATTGGCGGAACCGCCCGGCCCGATGATCGCGTCGACCTTGTCCTCGTCGATGAGCTTCCTCGCGGCCGTGACGGAGGCGGTCGGATCGCTGGCGTCGTCAAGCGCGATGTACTCGATGTGCTGCCCGGCGACTTCGGTCGGCAGCAGCGGTATCGAGTTTCTCTGCGGAATCCCGACGAGCGCGATCGGGCCGGTCGACGAGGTGATGACGCCGATCTTGACCTGGGCTCGCGACGCGAGCGGAACCAGGGCGGCAACGAGGACGGCGGCGACGGTCGCGGCGCGCAGCGCCGGCCGCCGCGATGGCGCGGACGACATGAGGCATTCTCCCGATGGCAGGCCGGGCGTCCCGGAACGCCGGGGCCCAGGCGGGAGGATAGGGCCTGTTCACGCGGCGCGGCAGCGCCTCGAAGGCCGTTCGGGCGCTTCAGCCGCCGAGGTAACCGAACAGCCCCAGCACCATCACGGTGCCGACGATCAGCAAGGGAATGAGGCTTCCGCCGTGCCTGTCCATGTCGTCTTCCCCGATCCGCGCGTCGATGTCCGGCGACATTGTGGCCGTCGCGCGCGCGGATCGAATCGACCGAACGGACATCGCGCGGGTCCTGCACCGGGGCGTCGCGCCGGCCTAATCCGCGTGGACGGCGAACCGTCCGCGGACGTACATTCCGCGCACGTTCGTCCCGCCGGCGTCCGTTCGCGCACGTTCCGCCCATTCCCCGAGGCACGTTTCCCTTGATGGCCACGGCCGCCGCCGAACCGCAATCGGGCGCTCGCCGCGCATCCACGGTCGTCGCGCTGGGCGTCGGGCAGACGCTCGCCTGGGCGTCGTCGTACTACCTGCCGGCCGTCCTGTCGAAGGCGATGGCGCGCGACCTTGGCGTCAGCGAGGCCGACGTCTTCGCGGCGCTTTCGCTCGCGCTCCTGGTTGCGGCGCTCGTCGGCCCGTCCGCGGGCCGCGCGATCGACCGCCTTGGCGGAAGGCCGGTCCTGGTGCTGGCGAACCTGGTCTTCGCGGCCGGGCTGGCCCTGCTGTCGGCGGCGCAGGGTTGGCAGGGCCTCCTCGCGGGCTGGATCGTCATCGGGCTCGGGATGGGAACCGGCCTCTACGAGGCGGCGTTCGCGGCGCTGGTCCGGCTGCACGGGTTCGACGCGCGCGGCCCGATCACCGGCGTGACGCTGATTGCCGGTTTCGCCAGCACCGTCGGCTGGCCGCTGTCGGCCTGGGCCGGCGCCGCCTTCGGCTGGCGCGGCGCCTGCATCGGCTGGGCCGTCGTGCACCTCGTCGTCGCGTTGCCGCTCAACGCCTCGATTCCACGCGCGCCGTCACGCCGGGCGCGTGCCAACGGATTCGCGCCGGACGCATCGGGCGACAGCCGGACGATCGCCGCCGAAGTGGCTCATCCGCGGCTCGTCGGTATCGCGCTCGCCTATGTCTTCGCCGTCACCTGGTTCATCAGCACGGCGATGGCGGCGCATCTGCCTCGCCTCCTGGTGGCCGGCGGCGCTTCGCTGGGCGTCGCGGTCGCGCTCGCGGCGCTCGTCGGTCCGGCGCAGGTCGTTGCGCGGCTGCTGGAATTCACGCTGCTGCGGCGCTTCGATCCGCTGTTCAGCGCGCGCGCCGCCGCGCTGGCGCATCCGCTCGGCGTGCTGGCGTTGATCGCCGGCGGCGCGCCGTGGGCCGCGCCGTTCGCGATCCTGCACGGGATCGGCAACGGGATACTGACGATCGCGAAGGGGACGCTGCCGCTACGGTTCTTCGGACCCGGCGGGTATGGCGCCCGCCAGGGCCTGCTGGGCGTGCCGTCGCGCATCGCGCAGGCGGCCGCACCGCTCGCGTTCGGCGTCTGCCTCGACCGCTTCGGCGTCGCATCGCTGTGGCTCACGGCGGCGTTGAGCCTCAGCGCCGCGGCGACGCTGCTGGCGCTGCCACGCCCGCCGCGTCCGCGGAACGAATGATCCGCGCCGTCAGTCGACCGGGTCGTAGAGCGGCTTGCCCTTGTCGACGACGTGGACCGTGAAGAGCTTGAGCGAGGTGTCGCCGACGACCTTGAAGCCGCCGTGGGCGACGTCGCGCAGGTTCATGATCGGCGTGCCGGTCGCGAGCATCGTCGGCTCCTTGCCCGGAAGCTGGATCATCGCCCCCTGGACGACGAACGCAGCCTCGATCCCGTGATGCAGGTGCTTCGCGACCAGCTCGCCCGGCTTGTATTCCGCCGTCGATTCGATGACTTCCATCCCGGGCGCTCCGCTCAGGTCGGCGCGCTTCTGCTCGACGCGCTGCGGGGAATCGGTCATCAGCGCGTGCGCGACGAGGCCGGTCGCGATCCCGGATCCGAAGATCAGCGTGCCGACGAGCGTTCGTGCGGCGATTTTTTTCATCGTGGTCTCCTCCGCCGTATCCTTTCGGCGTGGACGGCAGTATCCGGGTCCGCGGCAAACCGCGTCAAGGCAGCGCGAACGCGACGAATTCCCCGGCCCCCGACGGCATCGCCGGCGCGAGCTTGCCGATGCCGTCGGGATCGTTCGCCAGCCCGCCGATCCCGACGAGCACGCCGACGAACTGGCGACCACCGTAGCTCCAGCTGATGACATTGCCGACGACCCCGGAGGGCAGCTGTTCCGAGGTCCACAGCAGCGCCCCCGTCCGCGCATCGAGGGCTTTCAGGTGGCCGTCGAGCGTCCCGTAGAACACGAGGCCGGTGCGGGTCGCGAGCACGCCGCCCCAGAGCGGCGCCGCTTCCGGATGGACCCAGGCCGCGCGGCCGCCGATCGCGTCCCAGGCGACGAGGCGGCCGAGCGTCCCCTCGTCGCCGCGGACCGGGTGCATCCGCACCGACGCGCCGACATAGGGCTGGCCCGCCGCGTAGTCGGCGTGGAAGCGCTCGAAGTCCATGCACAGGTGGATCGCGGGGACGTAGAAGAGCTTCAGGTCCGGATCGAACGCGGCCGGGGCCTGGTTCTTGCTGCCGATGGCCGGCGGGCAGACATTCGCGGTCGTCTCGTCCTCGTCGCGGCGCTCGGTCGAATAGCGCGCGTCGCGGACCGGCTTGCCGCTCGCGAGGTCGATGGCGGTCGCCCAGTTGACGCTGGGATCATAGGCCTTCGCCTGCAGCAGCTCGCCGGTTTCGCGGTCCAGCACGTAGGCGAACCCGTTGCGATCGAAATGCGCCAGCATCCGGCGGCTGCGGCCCGCCGCGTCGGGCCCGTCGAAGAGGATCGATTCGTTGACGCCGTCGTAGTCCCATTCGTCGTGCGGCGTCATCTGGTAGACCCACCGCACGCGGCCGGTATCGATGTCGCGCGCGAAGAGCGACGACGCCCAGCGATTGTCGCCGGGACGCTGCGCGGCATTCCAGGTCGAGGGGTTGCCGGTCCCGTAATAGACGAGGCGCAGCGAGGCATCGTAGGCGTACCAGCCCCAGGTCGTGCCGCCGCCCGTCCGCCAGGCCTCGCCGGTCCAGCTGTGCAGCGAGGACGCGGCGCCGACGGACTGCACGCGTCCGTCGGCCCAGGTCGTCGTCCGCTCCGCGTCGATCAGCATCTCGGCATCCGGTCCGACGCTGTAGCCGCGCCACGCCAGCGCGCCGGTCTCGGCGTCGAACGCGCTGACGTAGCCGCGGACGCCGTATTCGCCGCCGGCGATCCCGGTGACGACATAGCGGTCGAACAGCCGCGGCGCATTGGTCGCGGTCGCGCCGGCGCGCGGGTCGCCGTTGCGCGCCGTCCAGAGGGGCGCGCCGGTTCGCGCATCGAGCGCGACGAGCGTGGCGTCGGCCTGCTGCACGAAGATCTTGCCGCGTCCTGCCGCCATCCCGCGGCTGACGACGTCGCAGCACATCACCGCCGGCACGCCGGGGTCCAGCCTGCGCTCGTAGGTCCAGCGGATGGCGCGATCCGCGAGGCCCAGGGCGACGACTCGATTGGCGAGCGGCGCGTGCAGCACGAGCAGGTCGCCGACGATGAGCGGCGCGCCCTCTTCGCCACGCGTCGTGCCCGTCCGGACGCGCCAGGCGAGCGCGAGGCGCGCGACGTTCGCGGGGCCGATCTCGCCGAGCGTGTCGAAGCGCGTTCCCGCGTCCTCGCCGGCGGAGGTGGTTCCGAGCACGGCGGTCGACGTCGGGGCCGCGCCGTCGCGACCCGGCGCCGTCGCGCAAGCCGCGAGCGACGCGGCGAGCGCGCCGGCGAGCAGTGCGGAGCGCGGCGTCGCCGCGAACCGTCGCGCGAACCGTCGTGCGGGCCGGCGGTCGCGCGCGGCGCGCATCAGGTGGGCTCCGGCGTGGCGCCCGGCGCCAAGCCGAAGATCCGCTCGAAGTCGACGCGCCCGGCGCCGGCCGGCGGCGGCCGGATGCCGGTCTCGACGTGCCGCAGGTGGGTCAGCATCAGTTGCTCCGCGCGCTGCGCGTCGCCGGACTCGATCGCGACGACGATATCGCCGTGTTCGTGTTCCGGGCACGCGCTGCTCGCGGCCGCATCGTACTGCGCGATCACGAGTCCCGTCAGCGCCACCAGGCGCCGGACGCTGTCGCTGTAGAGACGGTTGCCGGTCGTCCCGGCAAGGCGGACGTGGAATTCGCCGGTGAGCCGCGCGAGCGCCTGCCGGTCGCCCACGCTCCTCGCGCGCGCTTCGGCGTCGAGATGGTCACGCATCGCATCGAGCGGATGGCCGCTGTAGCGCTCGGCGAGTTCGACCGCGATGGCCCGTTCCAGCGCCCGCCGCACGGCGAAGACGTCCCGCAGGTCCTCCTGCGACGGGCGCGCGACGTAGGCGCCGCGATTCGGCCGCAATTCGACGATCAGTTCCTGGCTCAGTCGCATCAGGACCTCCCGGATCCGGGTGCGGCTCGCGTGGAAGGCGCGCGCCAGCTTCTCCTCGCTGAGCTTCGTGCCAGGCAGCAGCCGGCGCTCGCCGATCGCGGCGTAGATCCGCTCGTAGATCTCCTGGTTGCCCAGCCGGGTTGGCGTCTCGGATCCCATCGGATGGCGTGCGCGAGCGGTTCGCAGCGGCGCGTCAGCCGCCGAGGTACAGGCGCTTGACGTGTTCGTTGCGCATCAGCTCGCGCGACGGGCCTTCGAGCGCGACGCGCCCCGTATCGAGGACGTACGCGTAGGTCGACAGGGCCAGCGCCATGCGGCTGTTCTGCTCGACCAGGACGATCGTGATGCCGTCCCGGCGGTTGATCTCGATCAGCGAGCGGGCGATGAGGCGCACCACCTGCGGGGCGATCCCGAGCGACGGCTCGTCGAGGAGCAGGAGCCGCGGCCGCGCCATCAGCGCGCGGCCGATCGCGACCATCTGCTGCTCGCCGCCGGACAGGCTCGATCCCTGCTGCCGGTAGCGCTCCTTCAGGCGCGGGAAGCGCTCGCAGACGCGATCCAGGTCGGTCGCGATCGCCGCCTTGTCGTCGCGCGTGTAGGCGCCCATCAGCAGGTTGTCGCGCACGCTCATGTACGGGAAGACGTGGCGCCCCTCCGGCACCATCGACACGCCGCGCCGCACCAGGACGTGCGCCGGCACCTGGACCTGCGGCGAATTCACGACCTCGCCGCCGAGTCGCACCTCGCCGCCGGCCACGCGCCGCAGGCCGGTGATCGCGCGCAGCGAGGAGGACTTGCCGGCCCCATTGGCGCCGATCAGCGCGACGATCCACCCGCGCGGTGCCCGCATCGACACGCCGTCCAGCGCGCGCACTTCGCCGTAGCGCAGCGACACCGCGGCGAGCTCCAGGTGCGGCGTACCGTCGTCGGCGGGCGCGGACGGCCGATCGCCTGCGGCGGCGGTGCCGGGGTCGTCGAGCGTCATCGGCCGCGCTCCGTCATAGCCCGAGCTCCTCGTCCTCCTGGCCCAGGTACGCCTCGATCACCTTCGGATCGTCGCGGATCTCCTGCGGCGTGCCTTCGGCGATCTTGCGCCCGAAATGGAGCACGTGGATGCGGTCGCTGATCGCCATCACCGCCTTCATGTCGTGCTCGACGAGCAGCACCGAGACGCCGGAGGCGGCGATCCTGCGCGTGATCGCGACCGCGCGCTGGGTCTCCTCCGGGTTCAGGCCGGCATAGGGCTCGTCGAGCAGCAGCACCTGCGGTCGCGCGGCAAGTCCCATCGCGATCCCGAGCAGCCGCAGCAGCCCCTGCGGCAGGTGCCGCGCGGCGGTGTCGGCCGAGGACGACAGCTCCATCAGCTCCAGGATCTCGCGGGCGCTCTCGCCGAGGCGTATCTCGTCGCCGCGTGCCCGCGGCGCCCCGAGCAGCACTTCGATGTCGGTCGCTTCCCGATGCAGCTGGTGGGCGAGCGAGACGTGTTCCAGCGCCGTGAGATCCGGGAAGATCGTCGTCTCCTGGAACGTCCTCACGAGCCCGAGGCGGGCGATGCGGTGCGGCGGCATCCCGGTGATGTCCTGGCCGTGCAGCAGCACGCGGCCGCTGCTCGGCTTCAGGTACCCCGACAGCATCTTGAAGAACGTGCTCTTCCCGGCGCCGTTGGGGCCGATGACCGAGACGACCTGGCCGGCCGGCGCATGCAGCGCGAGGCTGACGTCCTCGTTCGCGACGAGGCCGCCGAAACGGCGCGTCACGCTGCGGGCTTCGAGGATCGGCGCGCTCATCGCCCTGGCATCCGCGCCGGATCCTCAGGCGCGCGACGGCCGCGCGGCGGCGCGGATCGCCATCACGCCGTTGGGCAGCAGCAGGATCACGGCAATCATCATCACGCCGTAGACCAGGGTCTGGTACTGCTGGAACCGGCTCAGCAGCTCGAAGAGGATCGTCAGCGCGAAGGCCCCCACCATCGCGCCGCTCACGTAGTCGAGCCCGCCGAGGAAGCAGTAGAGCATGTAGTAGATGCTGTGCTCGACCGTGAAGCTCTGCGGATAGACGCTCTGCGTGAAGACCGCGAAATAGCTGCCGCCGAGCCCGCCGAGCGCGCAGGCGATCCCGAAGGCCACGACGCGATAGCGCCAGACGTCGGTCCCGAAGCTTTCCGCCAGCGCCTCGTTCAACCGCATCGCATGGAAGATCCGGCCGACGCGCGAATCGTGGACGCGCCAGGTGACGACCAGGCCGACGGCGAGCAGCGCGACGGCGAGGTAGTACATCGGGAGCGCGGAGTCCGTCGCGAACGGCTGCTGCAGGCCGGTGATCCCGCGGCTGCCCTGCGTGAAGTCGCCGCCGTTGAGGAACGCCAGGCGGATCGCCTCGGTGAGGCAGATCGTCAGCATCGAGAAGTAGATGCCGCGCAGCTTCAGGATGAAGCTGCCGATCAGCGCGCCGAGGGCCGCGGCGACCAGCGCGGAGGCGGGCAGCGCGATCCAGTAGCTGACGCCGTAGCGCGCCATCAGGATCGCCGTCGTGTAGGCGCCGATCAGCGCGAACCCGGCCTGGCAGATGTTGATGCGCCCGATCGTGAACGTGATCCAGACGCCGGCGGCCACGAGCGACAGGCCGGCGCAGTTCATCAGCACCGACAGCATGTAGCGCGAGCCGCCGATCGCGACGGGCGCGACGGCAAGGAGCGCGAGCATCGCGACCGCGACGGCGGCGTCGCGGGTCTTCAGGGTGCGCATCGCAGGCGCGGGTCGAGGCGGCGGGCGCTCATCCCCAGGGCTTCCCGAAGAGGCCGTTGGGCCGGAACACCAGGAAGACGATCATCGCGACGAAGATCAGCAGGTACGTCACGCTGCCGGGCAGCATCTCATAGCCGATCGCCTCGGCGAAGCCGAGCAGCGCGCCGCCGACGATGGCGCCCGAGGTCACCCCGGCGCCGCCGACCATGATCATGATGAAGGCTTTGGTCGAGATGTTCGTACCGACGCCGGAGTTGATGCCGTAGATCGTGACGAGCAGCCCGCCGGCAAGCCCGGCGAGGGCGGCGCCGATCGCGAACCCGAGCGTCGTGGTGGCCTTGACGTCGACGCCCTGCAGCCGCGCGGCCTCGGCGTCCTGCGCGACGGCGCGCAGCGCGCGCCCCGGCCGCGTGAACCGGACGAACGCCAGCAGCGCGGTGATGAACAGGATGCTGAGCAGCGCGACGAGCGCGTTCGGGTAGGTCAGGATCGCGCCGTTTTCCGACACGTCGCCGACGATGAACGAACCGTCGACGATCGGCGGCACGCCGCGCTCCTTCTCGCCGAAGAACGCGAGAGCCAGGTTCTCGAGCAGCAGGGCCGTGCCGACGGCCATCAGCATCGAGTTCTCCTCGCGCGCCGCGCTGGCGAGGACCGGCTGGAAGAAGAAGCGGTTGAAGGCGACGCCGACCACCGCCAGCGCGACGGCCGCCGCCGGCAGCGCGACCCAGAACGGCAGCCCGAATTCGCCGTAGAGGTAGTACACGACGAAGCCGCCGAGCATGTACATCTGGCCGTGCGCGAAGTTCACGACGCGCATGATCGAAAAGACCATCGTCAGCCCGAGCGCGATCAGCGCGTAGACGGCGCCGAGCACGAGACCGTTGACGAGGACCTGGAGCATGCGGACTCCGTGCGCGGGCGCCGCCCGATGCGGCGACGCCCGCGCGATGGCTGCCGGCTGCGGCTAGTTGCGGATCTGTCCGACGAACAGCGTCTTGAAGTCCTTGTCCTCGAACTCGTTGACGACGAGCGGGACGCCGACCTGGCTGCGCCGCCCGAAGTCGGCGTTGCCGGTGAACTCCAGCTTCGTCGTGCCGCCCTTGACGAACGGATTCGTCATCGAGAACGTCGCCATTTCCTTCTTGAAGACCTCGACGTCGTTGATCGCCGCCGGGTTCTTCTTCAGGACCGCCAGGATCAGTTCCAGCGCATAGACCTTCGTGCCCGCCTCGTCGTTCCACTCGCCGACGTGCTTCCTGTAGGCGGCGATGAACTCCTTCATGTAGTCCGACTGGATCTCGGGCGTCGAGGCGCCGCCGACGCTGAGGAAGCCGTTGGCCTTGGCGCCGGCGACCTGCGCGAGGATCTTGGCGTCCTGCGCCGTCTCGGTCGAGATCGTGCCCTTGAACCCGAGGTCGCGCGCGGCCTTGAGCAGCAGCGGCGCATCGGCGGGCGCGACGCCGGACAGCACGATCGCGTCGGGCTTGGTCTTGACGATCTTCGTCATGACCGGCATGAAGTCCTTCGTGCCGGGCTCGTAGCTTTCCTTGTCGGCCACGACGTTGAGGCCGAGCTTCTGCGCCGCGGCGACGCCCTCGGCCTGCTGGTTCTTCGCGTCCGATTCGTTGCGGGCCAGGAAGGCGATCGACTTCACGCCGCGCTTCGTCTTCAGGTAGTCGTAGACGATCGGGCCGACCTGATAGCTCGCGACCATGCCCAGCACCGAGGAGCTTGCCGGGGCGGTGTACAGCTCCTTCGAGAACGCGTAGGGGAAGTTCAGCGCCTTCGCGCGCTCCATCACCGGCTTCACGGCCAGCGCCGTCGTGTCGATGTTGGGGCCGATGACGTACTTGATCCCGTCGCTCGTCAGCTTCTCGGCGTTCGTGACGGATATCTTCGGGTCGTTCTTGTCGTCGAGGCCGACGATCTCGATCCTGTACTTCTTGCCGCCGATCTCGACGCCGCCCTTGGCGTTGTACATCTCCGCGGTCGTCTCGGCGCAATACTTGTTGACGAGCCCCCAGGACGCGGCCTCGCCCGACATCACGCCGTCGACGCCGATCTTCAGCACGTTGTCGGCAAAAGCCGGCAGGCAGGTCGAGGCCACGGCGGCCGCGATCGACAGCGCGGCGACTCGTAGCGTGGAACGTCGGTTCATCGCAGGTTCTCCTCCCATCGCGTGGCGCTGACGACGCGCCGATTGGCGAGCGCGTAGCGCTCGGGCACCAGCCTGCCCGGTTCGCGCAGCCAATTCGTCGGGCGGCGGCAGGCGGCAAGCCTTGTAGACATTTTGTAGGTCGTAACGTCTACAAGTCAACGGCATTTTGTATACAAAACAGGCTACGCACGGTACGCTGTCGCGATCTTCCGCCGCCTGGCCGGAGCGACGAATGCGGATCCGCGTCATCAACCCCAACACGACCGCCTCGATGACCGCGACGATCGGCGCGGCGGCGCGCGCCGCCGCTTCGTCCGGCGTCGCGATCGACGCCGTCAACCCGGCTCATGGCCCGGTCTCGATCGAAGGCCACTACGACGAGGCCGTTGCCGCGGTCGGCCTGCTGCAGGAAGTGCGGCGCGGCGAGACCGAGGGCGCCGACGGCTACGTGATCGCGTGCTTCGGCGACCCCGGCCTCGATGCGGCACGCGAGATCGCGCGCGGCCCGGTCGTGGGCATCGCGGAAGCCGCATTCCGCTTCGCGACTTACGTCGCCACCGGCTTTTCCGTCGTCACGACGCTCGGGCGCACCGTCGTCATCGCCGAGCACCTGCTGCACAGGTACGGCGTCGAGCGCCACTGCCGCAAGGTCCGTGCCTGCGAAGTCGCAGTGCTCGAGCTCGAGGATCCGCGGTGCGATGCCTATGCGCGCATCCTCGCCGAATGTCGCGCGGCGCTGGCCGAGGATCGCAGCGGGGCGATCGTGCTCGGCTGCGCCGGGATGGCGGACCTGTGCCATCGCCTGGCCGTCGAGCTTCAGGTCCCGGTCATCGACGGCGTCGCTGCCGCCGTCGCGACGGTCGAAGCCCTGGTTCGTACCGGGGTTTCGACCAGCAAGCGGGGCGACTACGCGCTTCCGCGACCGAAGCCCTATGCCGGGATGTTCAACGGGATGCAGCCGACGCCCTGACCTGGTGCGCGGCGCGAGCCCCCGCGCGCCGCTTCTGCCCCGCAGGGGCGGGATCTTGGGATCAGCCTTGACATGGGGCGCAAATCCCTTAATCTAGTCGCACACGATTTAATCTTATGCGATTGACCCATCGGACGGCCCGGGTACAGGGGCGTGACCGCGCCTCGCCCGACCGACCGCCTACCGAAGGAGGATCACGATGCCTGTAAACGTTCTCTACCGCACGACCGCGCGCGCGACCGGCGGGCGCGATGGCCAGACCGGAACCGTCGACGGCTCCTTCAGCGCCAAGCTGAGCACGCCGAAGGAGCTCGGGGGCGGCGGCGGGCCGGGCAACAATCCGGAACAGCTGTTCGCGAGCGGCTATGCCGCGTGCTTCATCGGCGCGCTGAAGTTCGTCGGCGGCCAGGAGAAGATCAAGATTCCGGACGCGACGACCGTCACGTCCACCGTCGGCATCGGGCCGCGGTCGGAAGGCGGCTTCGGCCTGACCGTCGCGCTCGAGGTCGCGCTGCCCGGCCTCGAGAAGAGCGTCGCGACGCGGCTCGTCCACGCGGCGCACCAGGTGTGCCCGTACTCCAACGCGACGCGAAACAACATCGACGTCGGGCTGACGGTCGCGTAAGGCGCGGGCGCGGGGCGGGAGAGGGCCCGGCCCGCATTCACCCGCAATTCACGCGCGCTTCATCCTGCGTCCATCCGCGCAGCGCATCGTCGCCCCTTCGACGAAAACCGTAGGAGCGGCGCGATGCACGCGATGCACGATGCGCTGGGTGCCCGGGTCGGGCGCAGCCACCCCGCCGGCGATGCGCTTCATTCGATACGCCGCGCCCGGACGCCGGCGCCCGCCGTCGCGGCGCCGATCCGGCGCGGCAGGCCGACGCCGGCCTGGACGGATGTCGCGTGGCGCCTCGCCGTCGCGCTGGCGGCCGGCGGCGCGCTGATCACGCTGATCGCGCTGGTCGACTGAAGGGACCCGCGGCGCGGCGGGCCGCGGCCCCGCGTCGCCGCCCACGTCGCGTGGCATGATGCCCGCACGACTGCGGAAGGCGATCCCATGGAACTGTTCCGACTCGACGGCGACGCTGCGCTCGTGACCGGCGCCGGGAGCGGGATCGGGCAACGAATCGCCGTCGGGCTGGCGGAGGCCGGCGCTGACGTCGGCTGCCTCGACCTGCCCGGAAGCGCGGGCCTCACGGACACGGTCGATCGGATACGCGCGCTCGGACGCACGGCGATCGCGGTCGAAGGCGACGTCACGCGGCCCGACGACGTCGCGCGCGCCGTCGCGCGCTGCGAACGGGAAGTCGGCGCGCTGAGCGTCGCGGTCAACGCCGCGGGGATCGCCAACGCCACCGCCGCCGAATCGATGCCGCTCGAGCAGTGGCAGCACCTCATGAGGATCAACGTCGACGGGGTCTTCCTGTCGTGCCAGGCGGAAGCGCGGGCGATGTTGCCGCGGCGGCGCGGCAGCATCATCAACATCGCATCGATGTCGGGGACGATCGTCAACCGCGGGCTGCTGCAGGCGCACTACAACGCCTCGAAGGCCGCCGTGATCCAGATGAGCCGGAGCCTCGCGATGGAATGGAGCGACCGCGGCCTGCGCGTCAACAGCATCAGTCCGGGCTACACGCTGACGCCGATGAACCTGCGCCCGGAAGTGGCCGACGCGCGCAAGGCGTTCGAGCGCGACACGCCGCTCGGCCGGATGGCGACCGTCGATGAAATGGTCGGCCCGGCGGTCTTCCTGGCGAGTCGCGCGGCGTCGTTCTGCACCGGGATCGACCTGGTGGTCGACGGCGGCTTCGTCTGCTGGTGACGGCGCCCGGGCGCCGGCGCGTCAGGGCACGACGAACGACCGCACGAGCGTGAGTTCGCCCGGCTTGCGCATCGGGATGCGGAACACCTGCTGCTTCTCGCGCAGCGTCCCCTCGTCCTGGACGATCGCGACCTGCGCCGTCGTCACCAGGTCGCGGCGCTCGCCGGCGCCGTAGTAGTTGACGAACACGTGGTAGACGCCGGGCAGCGGACTGGGCGTCGCGTAGATCTCCGGCCCGAAGCCGGTCGTCACGTCGACGTCGAGCGCGCCGCCGTTGGCGCCGACCCGGTCGCCGTACCAGACGTGCTCGCCGTCGGGCGAGACGACGTGCAGGTCGAGGTCGGTGCCGTCGCTGTCCCACGTGAGGACGACACGCAGGCGCACCGGAACGCGGTCGCCCTGTCCCTCGAAGAACTGGCGGCGCTTCGCGTCGCCGTTCGGCGCGATCACGACGAGGCCGTGGCTGCCGCTGCCGAACGACCACGGACGGGCGAAGCTGCCGTCGTCAGCAAGGGACAGCGGCATCGCGATGCCGTCGACGACAAGGCGCCCCGGCGTGCGCGCGCCGTCGGCGGCGTTCTTCGGCGCCTGGGCGATGCGGCCGCGTATCTGCGCCGCCGCCGAGTTCGCGTTGACGTTGACGCTCGACGCCGGATAGTGGACTTCCTGGACGAAATCGTCCTGCCGCGGCGGCGCATGGCGCCAGCCGCCCTGCGGCGTGTCGACGACGACCTGGGCCGGCGCACACGTGACGGCCGCGATCGCCAGCGCGGCGGCGAGCGCGCGGGCCGGAAACGAAAGGGGCGATGCGGTCATGAGTCGGCGAGCCTCTGCGCGAGCTGTTCGATGAAGTCCTCGTCGCGGCCGTTCGGATGGTCGCGGAACGCGAGGTGCAGGTATTCGTGGATCAGCGTGACGCGCCCTTCACGGCTCGTCCACTCGCGCACGCGGATCAGCATGCGCCGCTGGTCGGAGGTCGGTACGCCCATCGCCAGCCGGCAGATGCGCAGGCCTTCGCCGGGCGCCTCGTAGCCGGGTTGAGCGTCCAGCACCTCGCGCCAGCGGCGGCGGCGTTCCGCGAGCCAGGCCTGCGCCTGCGGCAGCGGCGTGCAGTCGCCGGAACCGGCGAGCGTGTCGGCCCCCGCCAGCGTGCCGCCCGGATAGGCTGCGCGCAGGATGCCCTCGAAGCCTTCGCCGCGGCGCCCGGCCGCCACCGCGGTGCTCCACGACAGCACGCCGGGCGCCTCGCGGTCGCGGTGGTAGCGCACCGCGACGCCGGAGACGACGAGGTCCTGGGTGAACGCGGCGGCCTCGCGCGCCGCCGCGTCCGGCGGATTCGGACTGACCCGCTGCGTGCGACTGTCGTCGTCGATGACGAGGCAGCCGTCGACCTGTGCAGCGTTCTGCAGCACGTAGGTGCGCGCCGCGACCGCGAGCGCGCGCGCCGCTCCGGTCTCGACCGCGCGGCCCTCGCGATCGACGACGCGCGCGACATAGTCGTCGAGCGCGAACCGCCCGTCGATCCGCGGACGACCGTCGTCCGCGCCGTGCCGCAGCGTCATCTGCGCGCCGGCATCGATCGGCAGCCGCGTGCCCGACGTGAACGCCACCACGTATCGTCCTTGCAGCGGCCCGGCCGCCGCCGGCGCACCGTCCGCGCGCCCCACCGCGACAATCGGGTAGCGGCTGAAGAATCGCACGACGACGCAGGGCTGCGCGCCGGCCACTGCCGCGTCGACGGCCGGCACCGGGGCTGCCGCGGCCGCGCGACCGACCGGCCGCGCCCACTGCGCCGCGAGCCACGCCGCCTGCGCGTTCAACACGACGCGGCTCGTGCCGGCCGACGAAAGCCAGAACGGCGAGCCGTCGGCACGCCAGCCGGCAGCGCCGCCGACCCGCTCGCCGCCGCGGTGCCACGACCACGTCTTGAATCGCGGCCCGCTGCCCAACGCGGCGAGGACCGCGTCATCGCGCACCGACAGCGGCAGCAACGCGCGCCGGGCCGCGAGCCGCTCCTCCGGAGCGATCGCTCGCAACGCCTGCAGCAGCTCGACGACGGGCACCTCGGTGTCCGGTCGCATCAGGTCGCGGCGCGCCAGCCAGGCCGGCGCGCCGCGTCCGCCCCAGTAGCGGGACCACTCCGGCGCCGCGATCCCGACCCGGGCGGGATCGAAATAGGGGCCGCACGAACGGGCCAGGGCCTCGTCGCGCTCGACGCTGCCTCCGGCATCGCAGCAGTAGTCGTCGTCGGCCTGACGCTGGCGCGCTTCGCAGCGGTACGCGGGCTCGCGCGCGCCGCGTGCCTGCAGGTAGCTGTAGACGAAGAGTTTCCAGACGCTGCCGAGCGGCGTCGCGAGGCTGGCTGCCGGCGGCACGACGCCGTTGCGGTCGACGACGACGACCCGCTCGCCGTCGAGCCACGCGGCGCGGGTCGCCGGCGTCGCAGCGTGCGACGCGCCGAACGCCAGGCAGAGCGCCGGCGCGACCGCCAGCCCGGCGACGGCTCGCCACGCGGCCGAGGTGCGTCGCATCGCGCTCACTTCACCTCGACCGTCGCCCACCCGCCGCTGCCTTCGAACGCCTTCGCCTGCGGCTGGTACATCCGATAAAGGCGCGCCGGCGGCAGCTTGAAGACGCCGCGTTGCGAAAAGCGGACCAGATGCCGCACGGTGACCGGCGCACCGGGCGCGAGCGAATCGAACGGGACCGCGTAGCCCTGCGCGGTCGGCTCGTCCTGCGCCCGCTCGAGCGGTTGCGCCTTGCCCGCGTCGACGACATCGATGCCCCAGGTCCCGGTCTCGACGGCAGCGCCCGGCGGCAGGGCCGCCTCGACGATCGCCCAGCGCAGGTCCTTGTCGGCCCGCACGTCGAGCTCGTCGAGATACAACGCGTCGGCGTCCAGCGCGGTCCCCGGCCGGACGGGCTCGAGCGCGACACGGACATGCTCCCTGTCCTTGGCGGCGTCGTTCTTCCGGCCGCCTTCTGTCGCGTTCGCGTCAGCGGCGGGCCCGGCGTCCGGCGGCGTGGACGCGGCTGGCGCGGCCGCCGGAACGACGTGCCAGAGGCGGCGCTGCAGCTGCGCCGCGAGCGCCGGCGCCTGCGGTTCGCGGCTGTCGAAGCGGACGAAGGCCCACGCCGCCTTGCCCGGCGCCGGCTCGATCGTCGCCGGCGCCGCGACGCCGGCCGGCCATTCCCATGCGACCGCGCCGGCGGCACCGGTCCCGCGCCGCCATGGCGCTCGCAGCGTCGCCTCCGCGGCCCCGCCTGCGGCGGTCGCGGTCGCCTGTCCGGCGCCGGCGCGCTGCAGCCAGGCCAGCGCCTGCGCACGGTCGAACGTCGGCGCGGCCGGGCCGACCTGCGCGAGCACGCTCGCGACGCCCTCCGGGGCGCGACGATGCGTCGCGAGCAGCAGCGCCTGCGCCAGCGGCAGGTCGACCTTCGCGAGGCGCGATGCGGCGTCGTCGGCGGCCGCGCGCGCCGCAGCCCCGACGTCGCGCCGCCCCTGGCTCGACGTCCAGGCCGCGAGCAGCAGGGCGACGTCGCGGGTCACCGGGTCGTCGGCAGCGACCATCGCCAGGCTGTCAGGCGCTCCGATCGGGCGTCCCGTGTCGCCTTGCGCCGCCGAGGGCGCCTCGGCGACCAGCGCGTCGACGAGCGCGGCCGCCATCGAACCGACGGGCAGGCCGATCTCCTGCATCCAGGCGAGCGCCAGCGCGCGCTGCACGGCCGGAAGCTCCGCGGCACCCTTCGCGTAGACCTCGAGCAGCCGCTGCCAGTTTTCCGGCGGCAGCCCGATGTGCAGCGCCTGCGTCGCGCGCCAGTCGGCGTAGTACGCGTAGATCGTGAGGAACGGATCGTTGCGCATCCCGCGCCCCCACCAGCCGAACTGCGCCTGCGGCCCCGCCATCTGCGCCAGCGACAGGCGCGCCGCCGCGAGGCGCTGCGCGAGCGCGGCTGCCAGCGGCTGCTGCGCCACGGACAGCGACTGCAGCGCGATCGACAGCGGAATCATCCGGCTTGCCGTCTGCTCGACGCAGCCGTAGGGGTAGTCGATCAGGTCCTCGACCCAGCGATTGAATTCCCCGGCTGCCGGATCCGCGGCGAGCGACACGCGCAGGTTCGTCGCATCCGCCGGCACCTTCAGCGCCGCGCTGCCCGAGGACAGGTCGAGCGCCAGCTGGCGCGGAGCCATCCACGCCACCGGTTCGCGGCGCACCGGAACCTGCAGCCGGTCGACGACGCGTCCATCCTGCCGCAGCGCCAACGCCAGTTCGACGCCGCCCGCCTTGTCGGCGGCGAGCGGCAGCGACACGAAGTTGGCGCCCGGCTGCACGGTCACCGGGTGGCGGCCCGAATCGCCCGCGCCGACCGCTTCCCATTCGAGCGCCGCCGGCGCGCCGGTCTGGTTGAAGATCGCGATCGACGCCTGCGCCTTGTCGCCTTCGCGCTGCCAGGCGGGACTGGTCCATTTCGCGAAGAACGGCTTGTCCGACCGGATCCAGGCGAGCTTCTGGCCGACGACCCCGTTGGCATCGATCGCGCGGCCGGTGATACGCCAGCGCGTCAGCGAATCCGGCATCGTGAAAGCAAAGCTCGCATGGCCCGCGGCATCGGTCGCCAGGCGCGGCTGCCAGGAGGCGGTGTCGACGTTCTCGCGGCGCGGCCGCTCCAGCACCTTCACCGCGCGCGGGTTGACCTGCCGCGCGCTCGGCAGCGCGCCGAGCCGGTTCGTCGCGAGGTCGTAGCCGATGAAGCTCAGGCTGGCGCTGGTCCGCACGTTGTTGCGGCGGGGATAGTAGAAGAAGTCCTCGATCGGCGGCGCGATCTCCGGCTGCAGGACGTAGATCATTTCGTCGACGATCCCGACGACGACGTCGGCGGACACCGGCTTGCCGGCGAGCGTCGTCGTCACGTCGACGCGGACGGTTTCGCCCGGCGCATAGACGGCCTTGTCGGTTCGATAAGCGAGATCGATCCGCGGCTGCTCGACGCGCAGCCCCTGGTTCTGGAACACGTAGTCGCCGTGCTTCATGTAGGCGACCGATACCGTGATGTTCGGACTCATCGCCTCGCGAATCGCGACGCGCAGCCGCCATTGCGTCGGGGCGATGCGTTCGCTCGCGACCCAGTCCGCCTCCTGGCCCAGGAGGGCGGTCGCCTCGACGCGATCGCGCTCCAGCGTCACCAGCGCGACATCGACCGGCTCCGGAAAGCTCAGAAGCAGGTCCGCCGTGTCACCGGCGCGATAGCTTGCCCGGTCGGCGACGATCTCGATGCTGCCGGCGGGCGCCTTCACCCCGTCGCCGCTCACCCAATGGCTGGCGCGCCCGACGATGCGTCCCCGCCCGTCACGCAGCGTCACGCTGTAGGTCCCCGGGCGTGGGAATTGGAGGGGCAGCACGTCGCCCGCCGGCATCGCCCCGTCCTGCCTTTGCCGGTCCTCCAGGCGCACCCACTCCCAGCGCGCGGGCCGCCCGCCGTCGGCGGGTGGCGCCGCGTCCGTGGTCGTCCGCGGACTCGCCGACACGGCGAATCGGACCGCCTCGCCGGCCGCGGAGAACTGCCGGTCGGCCGCCACCCGGTACGACGCACTGCCGCGCTCGACGAGGATTTCCTTCGACGTCCTGACGCGGTAGGCCGCCCCGTCGGTCGCCAGGGCCGTGAGAACGTAGCGGCTCGGCTCGTCGGACGCGGGAAGCGAGAATCGCGCAACGCCCTTGTCATCGGTCCGCAATTCGTCCTGTGCCAGCTTCAGCGCGAACTGCCCGGTGTAGTCCAGCTCGCCTTCAACCATCGCCAGCTTCTGCGACCGCGCGGTCAGCGTGACGCGCGCCCCGGCGACCGGCTTGCCGTCGGGATAGTGGAGCTGCAGCCGGCCGCCGACCGCTTCGCCGCTGACGAAGTCCGCCTTGTCCGCGACGACGTCGATTTCGAAGTGCGGCTTCTGGAAGTCGGCGACCCGGAACGCCGTGGTGTAGACGTCACCCCCCATCCCCAGCCGGATCTCGTAGCCGCCCGCCGCGGCATTCGGCGGCAGCGCGAACCGCGCGTCGGCCCCGTGCGCCCCGCTGAAGCGGATCGCCTGCGCGTGGATGACCTGGCCGGCGGGATCGACGACCGCGAGCGCGACGTCGGCGTCCTGCAGGCGCGCCGAGTCGCGCGCGCTGCGGAAATCGCGCCCGGTCATCTTGATCTCGACCCAGTCGCCGGCGCGATAAAGGGGCCGATCCGTGACCGCGTAGACCTTCGCGGTGTAGACCTCGCTGTCGTAGTAGAAGTTTTCGGAGATGAAGACGCCGCCGGCGGGGTCCTCGCCGAAAAGGTAGGTCTGCTCCGGCGCCTTGCGGTCGAGCCGGACGATGCCCTGCGCGTCGGCTTCGCCGCTCTTGAGGACGCCGAGGCCGTCGGACCACACGACGCGCGTCCGCGGCACCGGCTGGCCGTCGGCACGCCGCGCCGCCCAGGCGAGCATCTGGTCCGCCGCGACCTTCGTCAGCGCGACCGTGTCGGAGACGAACAGCAGCGTCGTCGCGCGGTGCTGGCCGCTGATCACCTCGACGAGATAGAGGCCCGGCGCGCGACGGCCGAGGGGCACGAAGACGTTGCCGGCACCCTGCGGCAGGAAGCCGCTGCTGCTTCCCTCCAGCGCGACGCCCTTCGGAAGCGCGATCGGCCGCGCCACCTGCAGCGGGTAGCGAAAGCGGTCGGCGAGCGCGAGGCCGGGGATCGGGTCGAACTGCAGCGGCTCCTCGTAGACCGAGGGCTTGCGCAGGTCGGGCGACGTCTTCAACTCCGGCGCGCGGTCGACGACGGCGCTGCGCGCGTCGGCGGAGAACAGCTTCTGCCATGCGCTGCGCGACTTGACGACCCAGCTGTCCCACAGGTGGGTCAGCGTGTTGGCAAGCCCCTCGCCGCGGTGCGGCGCCTCGACCTGCACGCGATGCAGGTTCCTCTGCCGCTGCAGGAACGGCAGCGGCTGCGCGACGCGATAGAGGCGGACGTCGATGCCGCCGACCGCGTCCAGCGCGTGCGGATCGTTGACCTCGACACGGACCTTGGCCTCCTCGGCGCTGCCGAAGGTCGCGTCCGTGAGCACGAAGAACGGCTCGCCGACGAATGCGGCATGCGGACCGGCCGAAGCGCCGGCAGGCGCCTCGCTGCGCGCGTCGCCCGCCTCCTCGTCCTCCGGCGCCGGCGCCTGGGCCCAGGCGCCGGCAGCGGCCACCAGCGCGAGCACCGCGACCAGCCTCGGGGCCCATCCTGCGGTTCGCCGCGGCCGCATCGGCCGCCGCACGTCGTCCAACGCGGAATTCTTCATGCGAGAAAGGAGAGGCGATAGATGCCGGAGAAGTTCGGGTTGTCGGCGACCGGGCGCCAGCGCGTGTCGCTCCAGGCGAGGAGGTCGCCGGGGCGCAGCGCGCGAAGCCCGTTGTCGCCGGCCTCGACGTGCCCGGTGTGGTAGGCGACGTAATGCCCCATCCAGACCATCAGGTGCTGGTCGTCGCCCTGGTCGTAGAAGAGGAGATCGGCGGGCTCGGCTTGCGCGAGATCGCGCGCGACGTAGCGCGCGTTGGACTGGACCAGTTCGAGCGCCTCGACGAACGTGTCGCGCGTACCGTCGATGCGCCACCATCCGCGGCGCAGCGGAGCCGCCGCGTCCGGGTCGACGTCCGGCGGCACGCGGCTGCCGAGCAGCCCGTTGGCGCGGCGCCAGTCGATGTCGTGCGATCGCAGCGCTTCGGCCACGACGAAGCGGACGAGGCCGGCGCAATCGCGGTGCGTCCAGCGCGGCGTCGGGCCGTGCTGCAGCTGCGCATGGACGAGCAGCGTCATCCAGTCGCGGAATCGACGCGACTGCTCGGCGTCGAGGCGAGCGTCGAGGCGTGCCGGCGGGCGGTGGGCGGCCGCGCGGCCGGCGCGCAACAACGCAGCGCCCAGCGCGGCCGCCCACACCAGGCGGCGCCGCGCGCGGCCGGGCGACGCCGGATCGCGGTTGACGCCGGCCCGTGCCGCGCCGCCTCGCCAGGATGCCGTGGCCGACATGCGAATCAGGCTCCGGGGGTCGCTGCGGCGCGCACGACCGGCCTCGCGTCGAGGCGGACCCACTCGACGCCGACCCAGCCCTCCGCATCCGGCGTCCCCGTCGCGACCGCGCGTGCGGGCGGCACGCGCGCCAGCGCGTCCAGGCGCGGCACGAGTTGGTGTTCCGCGGCCTGGCGAAGGACCTCCTGGTCCGGCGGCAGCACCTTGAAGGCCTCGCGGCGAAGCAGCTCGGCGAGTTGCGGCGGGGACACGACGGCGAGCGTCGCTCCCTCGGGACGCAGCGCATCGTCCAGGCTCGGATAGCGGTGCGCCTGCGCATCGAGCGCGAGCGCGACGAGTCGATCGTCGGGCGAGAA
>DATKPC010000075.1:0-29675 GCA_035524275.1 Burkholderiaceae bacterium | reverse complement strand
CGAAACCGGCGTTCGCCATTACGAACTAAAAATCCTCGAGTCCAAGCAACGCGCCGCCCAGCGCCTCGCCATCGACCTCGGCTATCGCCTCGTCCCCGCTTAATCCACCCACAAATCAGCTATGGTTCATGGAGAGGGCCGGCCGCAGCACGCACCCGGTCGCGGCGCCGGCTACCCGCTACCACGCGCCGGCCCCGCGATCGGCCACGCCCGCTTCCCGGCAACGAAGGCGACGAGGAACAACGCCGCCCAGGCCCCCAGCGTGACGGAGCAGGCGACCACGCCGGCGTCGCGCAGCGCCAGCGCGGTGCCGGCCGTCGCGATCATCAGGGCGTACCAGCGCAGCGCCGTGCCGCGATGTCCATACCCGTGGGCGACCATCCGCTGGTAGATGTGCTCGCGGTGCGCCTGCCAGACCTTCTCCCCGCGCGCGAGGCGCGCCACGAGCGTCAGCGTGGCGTCCGCGATGAAGGGCGAGAAGACGAGGATCGCGAACCACCAGGGCCAGTCGCCGCGCCGCCAGCCGAGCAGGCCGACGGCGCCCGCGAGGAAACCCGTCGGGATGGAGCCGAGGTCGCCGAGGAAGATGCGCGCCGGCGGCCAGTTGAAGACGAGGAATCCGGCCGCCGCGCCGGCGACGGCGGCACCGGCGCCGGCCAGAGCGGCGTCGCCGGCAGCCTCGGCTCCGGCGGCCAGCGCAGCGAATCCGACCAGGGCCATGCCGCCCGCGAGGCCGTCGGAGCCGTCCATGAAGTTGTAGAGGTTCGTCATCCAGACGAGCGCGACGATCGCCACCGCCGCGACCGCCGTGTCGAGCGGCGTCGCGGTCCCGGGCGGCATCGCTTGCGCGGCCCACGCCGCGGCAACGGCGCAGGCGACCTGGACGCCGAATCGCGTCGCGACCGGAAGGCTCGCGTGATCGTCGAGCCAGGAGACGACCGCCAGAACGGCCGCGGCGACGATGATCGGCCTCGGCAGCAACCCCAGCAGCGCGGTGCTGCCGAGGGCCACCGGCGTCAGGCCGACGCCGCCGATCCGCGGCGTCGGCCGCGTGTGCAGCGAGCGGTGGTTCGGTGCATCGATCGCGAGTCGCCAGGCGAGGCCGGTGCGCAGCAGGGCCCAGAGGATCGCGCCGCAGGCGCAGGCACAGCCGGCAAAGACACAGACGGCGAAGACGAGCGCGGCGTGGGCGGCGGCAGGTGGCGTGATCAACGCGATGTCCCGCATCCGGTCGTCAACTGCGCAGCCACGCCTGCAGCATCAGGATCGTCCACAGCGGGTATTGCCAGTTGCGGCGCCCGTCGAGGTGCTCCGCCCAGGTCCGCGCAACGACGTCCGCATCCAGGAGCCCGTCGGCCTTCAGCTGCGTCGGGTCCAGCAGCGCGTCGGCCCACGCGCGCAGCGGGCCGCGCAGCCATGCGCCGATCGGCACGCCGAAGCCCATTTTCGGCCGCTCGATCAGCGCCGGCGGCACGTGCCGGTAGAGCACCGCGCGCAGGAGGCGCTTCGTCTGCCGCGAATCGATCTTCATGTCGGCCGGCAGCTGCCACGCAAACTCGACGATCCGATGGTCGAGCAGCGGGATTCGCGTCTCGAGGCTCGTCGACATCGCCGCCCGGTCCACCTTCACGAGGATGTCGTCCGGCAGGTACGTGCGCAGGTCCAGCGCCATCATCGCCTCGACGTCCGAATCGAAGCGCGCGAAGTGGCGCGCCGCGGCGCCGCCTTCCGCCGGCGCGCTGGCGAGGTGGCCGGCGCCGGCGAGCACGACGGCCGGATCCGGCCACTGCGCGACGAGTCGGCGGTACACCGCGGGGAGGTCGGCGGCGGCGAGGACGTCGGCGGCCTTGTAGGCGCGGTCGGCGACATGGCTCACCCGCAGCCGGCGCGGCAGCGCCCGCATCGCCGTCGCGCCCCCGGCATCGAGCCACGCCGCCGGCGTCGCGCGCACGAGCGCCGCGGCCGCGCGGCGCAGCGGCAACGGCAGGACTTTCAGGCGCCGCCACGTCCGCCGCGCGAGCAGGTAGCGGTTGTATCCGGCGAATATCTCGTCGCCGCCGTCGCCCGACAGGGCGACCGTCACGTGGCGCCGCGCAAGGCGCGCGACGAGCAGCGTCGGGATCTGCGACGAGTCGGCAAAGGGCTCGTCGTAGATCCGCGCCAGCTCCGGAATCACCGCCATCGCATCGTCCGGTGTCGCGTACAGCTCGGTGTGGTCGGTGCCCAGGTGCTGCGCCACCGCGCGTGCGAACGGCGCCTCGTCGTACGCCGACTCGCGGAAGCCGATCGAGAACGTGCGGACGCGCTGCGCACTCTGCGCCTGCATCAGCGCGACGACGAGCGAGGAGTCGACGCCGCCCGACAGGAACGCTCCGAGCGGCACGTCGGCGACCATCTGGCCCTTCACCGCCGCGCGCAGCAGCGCGTCGAGCTCGTCGACCAGTTCGTCGACCGGGCGCCCGGCGTGTCGCCGCTCGCGGTCTTCGGTCACGTCGCGCGCGGACCAGTAGGGACGCGGCGCATCCGCGGCCCCCGGGCCGCCGCCGCGCCGGGCGTCGGCGCGCAGCGCGACGAGGTGGCCCGGCGGGAGCTTCAGGATCCCGCGGTAGATCGACTGCGGCGTCGGGACGTAGCCGACCTGCAGGTAGCTCGCGAGCGCGGTCCGGTCCAGTTCGCCGCGCCAGCCGTCCGCCGCCTTCAGCGCCTTCAGTTCCGAACCGAACAGCAGGCGGTCGCCCTGCCAGCCGTAGTACAACGGCTTCTCGCCGATGCGGTCGCGCGCCAGCCACAGCGTCCGCTCGCGCGCGTCCCACAACGCGATCGCGAACATGCCGACGCAGCGCTGCAGCGCCGCGTCCGGACCCCAGGCCGCGCACGCTTCGAGCAGCACTTCGGTGTCGGAGTGGCCGCGCCACGCGCGATGCCCGATCTCCTCCAGCTGGCGCCGCAACGACGCGTAGTTGTAGATCTCGCCGTTGTAGGCCAGGTGCCAGCGCCCGTCGGCCGACGCCATCGGCTGGTGGCCCGCGGGCGACAGGTCGATGATCGACAGCCGCCTGTGCCCGAGCGCGATTCCCGACGCGGCATCGACGTAGGCGCCGGCGTCGTCGGGACCGCGATGGCGGATCGCGTCGGTCATGCGCTCGAGCGCGGCCGCCATCGCGTCCGCGTCGCGCGCGCCGTGTGGGTTCCAGAATCCGGCGATGCCGCACATTGCGGGCCGAAGTGTACTTGGGCGCCGGCCCCGTCCGCCGTGAGAAGATGCGCCGCATCGATCGCCGCACGACCGCGCCATGCGCCTTGCCCGTCGCCTGAATGCCATTTTCCGCACGCTCGCCCATCCGGAGGAGCGGCCGCTGCGCATCCTGCGCCTCGTCGCGCGGGTCGTGATGCCCGGCTACCGCTTCACGTGGCCGCAGCTCGGCTGGTGGCACGACGCGCGTTTCAACGCCTACCTCGACCGCTTCGGCGAGCGCGACGGAATGAACACCTATCGCCGGCTCACGGTGAGCGAGCTGCTGCGTCTCGTCGCCGAGGTGCCCGGCGATACCGCCGAGTGCGGCGTGTTCGCCGGCGCCGGTTCGTACCTGCTCGCGAGCTTCGCGCAGTCGGACCCGCGCTTCGCGCGGCTGCACCACATGTTCGATTCGTTCGAGGGCCTGTCCGCGCCGAGGGACGTCGACGGCGCCTACTGGCGCGAGGGCGACCTGACCGCCGGGCTCGACGTCGTCGAGCGCAACCTCGCCGGTTTCCGCTGCACGCGCGCCTACAAGGGCTGGATACCGCAGCGCTTCGGCGAGGTCGCCGATCGCAGCTTCTGCTTCGTGCACATCGACGTCGACCTCTACGAACCGACCCGCGACAGCATCGAGTTCTTCTATCCGCGCCTGTCGCCGGGCGCGATCCTCGTCTGCGACGACTACGCCTGCACGACGTGCCCCGGCGCCACGGCGGCCATCGACGAGTTCCTCGCGTCGCGTCCGGAAAAGATGATCCGCCTGCCCAACGGCGGCGGGTTCCTGGTCAAGGGCTGCGCGACGGCACCGGCGGCCGCGATCGCCTGAGGCTGCGGTAGAGGTCGGCGTATTGCCGCACGACGGCGTCGATCCCGAATTGCGCGACGACGCGCTCCCGTGCGGCGGTGCCCATCGCGTCGCGCTCGCGCGCCGGCATCGCCAGCACCTGCAGCACCGCGGCCGCAAGCGCATCGGCGTCGCCGGGCGGCACGATGCGGCCGCATTCCCCGATGATCTCGGCGGCGTCGCCGACCGCGGTGCTCACGCACGGGACGCCGCAACTGAGCGCCTCGCCCAGCACGTTGGGGAACGCCTCGGCGCGCGATGCGAGGCAGGCCACGTCGAGCGCCGGATAGAGCCGATCGACGTCGCGTCGTTCGCCGACCAGGCGGACGCGGTCGGCGATGCCGCTGCGGGCGAGCAGCGTGGCAAGTGCCTCGTTGCCCGAATCGATGCCGGTGCCGGCCATCACGAACCGCGCCGCCGGCATGGCCCGCGCGATCCGCGCGGCCGCGTCCACGAATGTCCGGTGGTCCTTGACCGGATGCCAGCGCGCGACGAGCCCGACAAGCGGCGCGTCGGCCGCGACCTGCAGGTCCGCTCGCGTCGCCCGCGCGACCTGCGCATCGGGTCGGAACGTCGCGGTATCGAAGCCGTTGGCGATGACGAGCCCGGCGCCATGCGCGTAGCCGGCGGCCTCGTGCTGCGCGAGCGACAGGCGAGCGTTGTAGACGATCGCGGCCGCGCGGCGCGAACAGCGCGCGCCGGCGCGGATCGCGATGCGGGTGCCGGGCTTCTCGTCGTCGATCGACGGCAGCGACTGGCGTATCCCGAACGCGACGGCAGGTCGCGATGGCGTCGCGCGGGCCGCGGCGAGGGCGCCGAGGTTGCCGTGGTACATCCAGCCCTGCAGCACGTCAGGGCGGAAAGCGCGGAGCCAGCCTGCGGCGCGCGCCGTCGACGGTAGCGCGGAGAGGCCGGGAAGACCGCAGGCCTGCACGTCGATACGCAGGTCCCGGAGTCGACGGCCGACCGGCCCGAGGTCGCGCAGCGACACGACCGCGACGCCGAAGCCCTCGGCGGCGAGGCGCGGGACGATCTTCAGCAGCATCGCCTCGGCGCCGCCGAGGCCCAGCCCGCTGGCGACGAACGCCACGCGCGGCTCGCCGGCGTCGCGCGGCATATTCAGCGGGCGGGGCGCGCTGGGCCGTCGCGCAGGGTTTCGGCCCACTTCAGCAGGCGCACCAGGTTCGCGTCGAATTCGTAGTCGCGCCAGTAGCGCTCGAAGCCGCGGCGCGCGATCGCCGCCCGCTCGTCCTCGTGCGCCAGGTAGTACTCGATGCGCTCGATCGCGTCGTCGAACGTGTCGTAGTAGACGGCTTCGGTGCCCGGCGCGAATATCAGTTCGTGCGCATCGGCCCCGGCCTTGTCGCAGACCTGCATCATCCCGTGCGCCGGCGCCTCGTACATCCGCATGTTCCCGGTCTCGCAGCGCGGCTCGGAGACGTGCATGTTGAACGCGATCCGCGTGCGCCAGTAGAGTTCCGTACGTTCGCGCGCGGAGAGGGGGCTCACGCGGTGCGGGTAGATCGGCTTGCCGGCGAACGCGCGAAGGAAGCCGATCCAGCCGCGGAAGCGCCATCGCCCGTGGATCCGGATCCTGTCGCCGAAGTGCCGCTTCAGCCGCACCAGGCGGTCGACCTTCAGCGGGTGCGGATTGCCGACATACGCGACATCGACGTCGCGGCGGCCGAAGAACGCGTCGTCGACGGCCGCCGGGCGCTCGCTGCGCGCGGTGACGAGCGGCCACCACGTCGAGGGGGCGTGCCAGCGCGCGAACGCGGCGTCGAAGCGCATTTCGTCGATGTAGCTCGGCGAGATATGGAACGCGCCGTCGAAGGCCCACAGGTACGGCAGCCCGCGGATGTAGGTCGAGTACGGGTCGTCGCCGAAGCCGAGCACCTTGATCGGCCGCTGGAGTTCGCGCGCCCAGATCTCCGGGTGGATGAAGTTGTAGTTGAGGACGAGGATCAGGTCGAAATCGCGGAACCGGTCGACGAAGTCGCGCGCCATCCGCAGGTAGCCCGGATCGCGCTCGCGGTAGAGGCGGTCGACCCCGGCCGCCCCCGACAGCAGCGCGCGCCGCTTGTCGAAGCCGTTCAGGCCGCCGCTGAGGAAATCGTACGGCGACCAGCGCGGGCTGGCCGCGAAGTAGGGCAGCGGATCGAAGGTCTCGATCGCGTAGCCCGGGACGCTGTCGATCCCCGGAAGGTGGAAGAAGCAGACGCGCTTCATGCGGTGCCACCGTGCGCCGAGGCCGCGAGCGTCCGCGACGCCGTCGTGAAGGCGGCGGCGGCCGAGAATGCGGTCGCGAGCGTCGCCGCCGTCGCGATGCCCGCCGCGCCGTAGCGCGTGCCCAGCGTCCAGGCCAGGGCGACCTGCACGACGACGGTGAGCGCGGTGAGGACGCTGACGGTGTCGTTGCGGCGCGCCGCGCTGAGCGTGCGCATCGCGAGCATCGCGAGGAGCGAGAAGGGCAGTTGCAGGAAGTAGGCGGCCTGGACGGCGGCCACGCGCGGCGTTGCGGCGGCCACGAAGGCGCCACGCTGGTAGACGGCCGTCGTGATCGGGGTCGAGGCGAGCGCGAGCACGGCAGCGCCGAGCAGCCCGGTCGCGAAAAGAAGGCGTCCGAGCTTGCGGAGGCTGTGGAGGCAGCTCGCGGCATCCCCCGCGGCGAGAAGCGACGCGAAATGCGGCAGCACGGTCGTGCCGACAGCCATCACGACGACGCCGCTCAGCGCCGCCGGGATCCGGTTGCCGTAGCCGAGCGCGGAGTTCGTGCCGCTGCCCAGCGCCGCGGCGATCGACTGTTCCGCGAGCGGACCGAGGGCGACGAACAGCGTGCCCGGCAGCAGCGCCAGCGTCGCGGCCGCGACGTGCCGGAAGTCCGTGCCGCGCGGATCGACATCGACGCGCACGCCATCGTGATGCAGCACGGCGCCGAGCGCGAGGCACTCGAGCGCCGTTCCGGCGACGAGGCCGGTGGCGAGCAGTTGCCACGCGCCCGGGATCGGATGCGTCGCGACGACGAGGCAGATCACGAGCGGCGTGATCCCCGGCAGCAGCCCGACGACGCCGAAGCGGTGGCGCGCCTGCAGCACGGCGTAGCCGAGCAGGTTGACCGCATTGAAGGCCGTGTACGGCAGCAGCAGCCACAGCGCATGGCGCAGCGCGTCGCGCTTGGCGTGATCGAACCCGGAGGCGATCCACGGCATCGCGAGGTCGGTCGCGACGAGCCAAAGCGGCGTGGCGACGAGCGCGACCGCGAGTGTCGCGACGAGCGTGGTCCCGTAGGCCCTCGCCTCGCGGCCGTCGCCGCGCCCGCTCGCCAGCGTCGCGACGAGCGCGGTCTGCGCGGCGTTGAGAAGGATGCTCAGCGGAAAGCCGACGACGACGAACGCGACGAGGTAGACGTCGACGCCGTCGGCGAGCCCGAACGCCGAAGCCACGACGATCTCGCGCACGAAGCCGACACCCTTCGCGCCCAGCGAGGCGACGGCCGACACCAGCGTCGCGTGTCCGAGCCGGCGCAGCGGCGAGGCGCCGGCGAACCGGCGCCAGCGCGCGCGCAGCGCGCCGGCGCGCAGGACGAATGCCGCGAAGGGCCCGGCCATCACGCCGGCTTGACGCATTCCGCGTTGAGGCTGATCAGCGTCCCGTTTTCCTTGTCCATGTGCGGGACATAGGCCTGCGCGTAGTCATCGACGTCCGCGTGGCCGGTAAGGCGCCAGTCGTAGCGGCGCACGTCGGCGAAGCCGGCGCCCTCGAGCGCCTCGCGCAGCGTCGCAAAGTCGAAGACGTTGTAGTGGATGTTGTAGAGGTAGTCCTGCCGCCCGAAGAGCGGGCCCATCACGAGATCGAGGCGCTCGGTGCGGCGGTACACCTCGCACAGCGCGGCGAAGTCCGGGACCGAGATGCGCAGCACGCCGCCCGGCCGCAGGATCCGGCGCCACTCGGTGAGTACCCGGTGGACGTCGCGGCGCTTGAAGTGCTCCAGCACGTGGCAGTTGTAGATCAGGTCGACGGTGCCGTCGCCGATGAACGACAGGTTGTCGATCGTCGTGACGTGGTCGACGTGCGGATAGTCGACCGCGTCGACGTGAATGAAGCCCGGAATGAATCGTTTGCCGCAACCGAGGTGCAGCTTCATGCGAGTCCCCTGGTGGCCGGTGTGCCGGCGGGGATTGTCGCAAATGCGCGGGCGCCCTCTCCCCCACCCCTCTCCCGCTTCGCGGGCGAGGGGAGTTCCGGCGTCGTCTAAGCGGACGTCGTGTGCCATCGCGACGACGAGACTCCCCTCGCCCGCGAAGCGGGAGAGGGGTGGGGGAGAGGGCCGCCGCCACGCTCCGCTCGCCGCCGCCGCGAGGCGGGGAGGCCGCGAGCGCTTCGGCGATGCCCCGTCAGAGCAGGTTCTGCTTGCTCCCCAGCGCGACGTTCGCCGCCAGGAAACCCGCCTTGTTCCCGCAGTCGTAGCGCCGACCGGTGAAGCGGCGCGCCATCACTTCGCCCAGCGGTACGCGGCGCGCGATCGCGTCGGTCAGCTGGATCTCGCCGCCGCGGCCACGCGGCGTGGTCTGCAGTTCGGTGAAGATTTCCGGCCGCAGGACGTAACGGCCGACGACGGCCAGCGTCGACGGCGCCTCCTCCGGCTTGGGCTTCTCGACCATCGCGGTCACCTGCTCCTCGTACTCGTTGATCGCCTTGGTCGCGACGATCCCGTACTTCGACGTGTCGGCGAGCGGCACGTTCTCGACCGCGAGAACGGAGCAGCCGGTCCGGTTGTACGTCTCGACGAGCTGCCTCGTGCAGCCCGGATCGGCGTCGATCAGGTCGTCGGCGAGGATCACCGCGAACGGCTCGTCGCCGACGACGGGTTGCGCGCACAGCACCGCGTGCCCGAGGCCGAGCGGCTCCGGCTGGCGCACGTAGACGAAGCTGATGCCCTTCGGGGTCGCCGACATCAGCGCCTCGTAGAGCTCCTTCTTGCCGGCCGCCAGCAGCTGCTGTTCCAGTTCCGGCGCGCGATCGAAATGGTCGGCGATCGCCCGCTTGGTCCGGCCGGTCACGATGACCATCTGCTCGATGCCGGCGGCCGCGGCTTCTTCCACGGCGTACTGGATCAGCGGCTTGTCGACGATGGGAAGCATCTCCTTGGGCATCGCCTTCGTGGCGGGCAGGAATCGCGTGCCCATGCCGGCAACAGGGAAGACGGCCTTGCGAACGGGTTTTTGCGACATCAGGGATCCTTTGGGGCCCGCCGGCCGCGGCCGAGGGGCTGGCTATCGGGTGGAATCAGCTACGGAACCTGCTCGGCGGACCAGTCAGGCAGGATTCGCTTGACCCGGTTGCCATAGCGTCCATTTGGGAGGCTACCACAATTGCGGGAAGGGCGGCTACCCGAATTTTTCCCGTTTATGGTTCAGGCGCCCTGGAGTCGCTTGGCGAGCAGCTTCTTGCCGATTTCGACGCCCCACTGGTCGAAGGGGTTCACGTTCCAGAGGACGCCCTGGACGAAGACGCGATGTTCGTAGAGGGCGATCAGCGCGCCGAGACGGGCGGCGTCGAGGGCGTCGAGCGTGATCAGCGTGCTCGGGCGGTTGCCGGGCGCGACCGCGTAAGCCGGGCGCGCGCCGGGGTCCCCCAGCACGCGATCGCCGAACGCCAGCGCATCGGCCTGCGCGACCGCATTCATGTACAGGAGCCGTTCGCGCCGCTCGCCGGACGCGGCGAAGGTCGCCGACGTCACGAAGTCGATCGGGGTCCACGACGTGCCCTGGTGCAGGAACTGGAAGACGCTGTGCTGCGCCGTCGTGCCGGCATCGCCCCAGACGACCGGCGACGTCTGCAGCGCGAGCGGCGCGCCGGCGCGGTCGACGCGCTTGCCGAGGCTTTCCATTTCCAGCTGCTGCAGGTACGCCGGCAGGCGCTGCAAGCGCTGGGCGTAGGCGAAGACGCCGCGGGTGCGGACATCCCACGCGTTTCCGTACCACGCCCCAAGGGCTCCCAGCAGGACCGGCAGGTTCTCGTGCGGCGGCGCGTCGCGGAAGTGCGCGTCCATCGCCGCGGCGCCGGCGAGCAGCTCCTCGAACGCGGCTCGCCCGTGCGTGATCGCCACCGGCAGTCCGCAGGCCGACCACAGCGAATAGCGGCCACCCACCCAGTCGGGGAAGGTCAGCGTGTTCGTCGCGGAGATCCCGAACTCCGCGGCACGTGCCGGCTGGCTCGTCACGGCGTACAGGTGGCGCGCGATGTCGAGCCCCGGCGCTTCGCGCCGCATCCAGGCCTGTGCGGCCAGCGCGTTCTCGCGTGTCTCCAGCGTCGAGAAGCTCTTCGAGATCGTGACGACGACCGTCGTTTCCGGTCGCGCGCCGCGCACGGCGGCATCGAGCTCGACGGGGTCGATGTTGGTGACGAAATGCAGCCGCACGGCGCCGCTCGACGGGCCGAGCGCGTCGACCGCAAGGCGCGGGCCGAGGTCCGAGCCGCCGATGCCGATGCTGATCACGTCGCGGATCGGTTCGCCGGTGGCGCCGCGAAGCCGTCCGGCGCGCAGGTCCTCGGCGAAACGCAGCATCCCCTCGCGTTCGGCCGCGAGCGCGGCGTCGGTCGCGGCGTCGCCGGATCCGGATCGCAGCGCCGTGTGCCACGCCGGACGGTTCTCGGTGTCGTTGACCGGGGCGCCGGCGTACAGCCGCTCGCGCCACGACGCGAGCCCCGCGGCCTGCGCCCAGTCGGCGAATGCCCGTAGCAGCGGTCGGTCGACGAACTGCCGCGACAGGTCGACGGCCAGGCCGGCGGCGCGCAGCGTGAGGGCCTCGGCGCGCCCCGGGTCGGCGGCGTGCAGGTCCGCGATCGTCGTTCGCGCGAATTCCTCGCGTCGCTGCAGGAGGCGCTGCCAGGCCGCGGCCGGCGGCGGCCGGTCCGAAGCCGCAGCGCCCGTCGAACCTGCACCGCCTTTCGAACTCGCTTGGCCTTTCGAACTCGCTTCGCCTTTGGAACTCGCTTCGCTCATGGGCATGTCTTTCATCCAGTATGCTCGCGCTGCCTAGCGGCAGTTTATCCTTCGCTCCGGCTCCCGATCCGCGGACCGTTTTTCGCATGGTGCGATGTCGCACGGTCCGTCACCGCCGGCGAAGCCGCGGCGCCGGTTCCTTGCCCCCGTGTGCTTGCCGCGCCATCCGCCCCTTCGTCCACGAACCCGATCACTTGCGATGAAAACTGCGATCGACCCCTCGATCTTCAAGGCCTACGACATTCGCGGCGTCGTTGGCCGCACGCTCACCGTCGAAGCGGCGCGCGCGATCGGCGCCGCGCTCGGATCCGAGGCGCTCGTCCGCGGCTGCAGCGAGATCGCCGTCGGGCGCGACGGCAGGTTGTCCGGTCCGCAGCTGCGCGACGCGCTGATCGACGGCATCCGCAGCACCGGCACGGGGGTCGTCGATATCGGGATGGTCGCGACGCCGATGCTCTACTTCGCGACGTTCCACCTCGGCACGCGCTCCGGGGTCGAGATCACCGGGAGCCACAATCCGCCGGAATACAACGGCCTGAAGATCGTGCTCGCGGGCGACGCGATGTTCGGCGACGGCCTGCAGGGCCTGCGCCGCCGGATCGAGACCGCGGACCTCGCGCGTGCCGCGACGCCCGGTCCGCTGCGGACGGTCGATATCGAGGCCGACTACATCGCGCGCATCGTCGGCGATGTCAAGCTGGCGCGGCCGCTGAAGATCGCCGTCGACTGCGGCAATGGCGTCGCCGGCCGCACGGCGCCGGCGCTCTTCCGCGCGCTCGGCTGCGAGGTCGTCGAGCTGTTCTGCGACGTCGACGGCAACTTCCCGAATCACCATCCGGATCCGGCGCACCTCGAGAACCTGCAGGACCTGATCCGCTGCCTGCGCGAGACCGACGCGGAACTCGGGCTCGCGTTCGACGGCGACGGCGATCGCCTCGGCGTCGTCACGAAGGCCGGGAACGTGATCTTCCCCGACCGCCAGATGATGCTTTTCGCGCGCGGCGTGCTGCGCGAGCAGCCGGGCGCGGCGATCGTCTACGACGTGAAGTGCTCGCGGCAGCTCGCGGTCCAGATCCGCGCGGCCGGCGGGCAGCCGTTGATGTGGCGCACCGGGCATTCGCTGATCAAGGCGAAGCTCAAGGAGACCGGCGCGCCGCTTGCCGGCGAGATGAGCGGCCACATCTTCTTCAAGCATCGCTGGTACGGCTTCGACGACGGGCTCTACGCCGGCGCGCGCCTGCTCGAGCTGCTCGCGCGCGAGAAGCACGAGGGGCGCGATCCCTCGGCGGTCCTCGAGGCGCTGCCCGATGCCGTGAGCACGCCGGAGCTGCAGATGCCGACGGCCGAGGGCGAGAGCTTCGCGCTCGTCGAGCGACTGAAGACGTCGGGACGGTTTCCGACCGCGCGCGAGGTCAACCATATCGATGGCGTGCGGGTCGAGTACGACGACGGCTTCGGCCTCGCGCGCCCCTCGAACACGACGCCGATCGTCGTGATGCGCTTCGAGGGCGACAGCGCGGCCGCGCTGTCGCGGATCCAGGAGGAGTTCCGCGCCGCGCTGCTCGCGCTGAAGCCGGACGCGCGGCTTCCGTTCTAGCGCGGCGGCTGAACACGACGACGTGGCATCGCTGGCCAGCCGCCGCATCCTGATCGTCAAGACGTCGTCGCTCGGCGACGTCGTCCATGCGCTGCCCGCGGTGACCGATCTCGTCGAAGCCTGTCCCGCCGCGGGCGTCGACTGGGTCGTCGAGGAGGCGTTCGCCGACATTCCGCGGTTGCACCCCGGTGTCGCACAGGTGATTCCGGTGGCGCTGCGCGGCTGGCGCCGTGCCCCGCTCGCCGGATCGACCCGATCGGCTGTCGCGGCGGTTCGCGCCCGGCTGCGCGCCGGCCGCTACGACGTCGTGATCGACTGCCAGGGTCTCGTGAAAAGCGCGGTGCTCGCGCGCTGGGCGCGCGCGCCGGTCGCCGGCTACGATCGCCGATCGGCGCGCGAGCCGCTCGCGACGCTGTGGTACGACCGGCGTTTTCGTGTCGACCGGGCGCTGCACGCGATCGTGCGCAACCGCACGCTGGTCGCCGCCGCCGCCGGCTACGCGATGCACGGGCCGCCGCGTTTCGGGATCGCGCCGCCGCCGGCCGCCGATGGCGGCGCGACGGTTCCGGAGACCTACGCGGTCCTGCTGACGAATGCGAGCCGGGCGACGAAGCGCTGGCCGGACGCGCATTGGCGCGCGGTCGCGGAGAGCCTCGCCGCGCTCGGGCTGCCGTCGCTGCTCTTTTGGGGATCCGACGATGAACGCATCGCGACGGCCGCGCGCGCCGCGCGGATGCCGGATGCCCGCGTGATGCCGCGCGCCACGATCGCGGCCATCGCGGCCGTGCTGGCGCGCGCGCGGGTCGTGGTCGGCCTCGATACCGGCCTCACGCACCTCGCCGCCGCGCTCGGCGCGCCGACGCTGGGCATCTTCTGCGACTACGATCCTTCGCTCGTCGGCGTCGTTGGCGATGCGGCCACGGTCAGCCTGGGCAGCGCCGTCGCGGGTCCAGGCGTCGACGACGTCCTGGCCGCGCTGCCACGCCTGCTCGCGGCGGACGCGTCGGCGGGGACCCGCGCGGCGTGCGCGGCTTCGTGATGCCGACCCCGGCCACGCGCCGCGCGGCGGCGCTGCCGCGGCGTGCCCGTCTCGCGTATGCGCTGTATTCGACGGCGTGGCGGATCGGCTGGCCGCTCGCGATGCTTCACCTGGCGCTGCGTTCGTGGCGCCAGCCGGCGTATCGCGCGCACTGGTCGGAGCGGTTCCTCGGTCGCTCGGCGGCGCGCTTCCCGACGCCGGCCCTGCGCGGTACCTCGGTGTTCTGGATCCACGCGGTGTCGCTCGGAGAGACGCGTGCGGCCGCGCCGCTGATCGAGCGGCTTGCCGCGCTCGACCCGGAAGCGCGCTTCGTCCTGACGCACATGACGCCGACCGGTCGCGATGCGGGTGCCGAGATCGCGGCCCGGCTGCCGGGCCGCGTGCTGCAGCGCTACCTGCCGTACGACCTTCCGGGCGCGGTCGATCGCTTCTTCCGCGAGGCGCGGGCATCGGTCGGCGTGCTGCTGGAGACCGAGACCTGGCCGAACCTGCTCGCGGGCGCGCGGCGCGCCCGGGTCCCGGTCGTGCTCGTCAATGCACGCCTGTCGGCGCGATCGCTGGAACGCTCGCGGCGCTGGCCGACGCTCATCCGCGCAGCGACCTCGCAGCTGGCGCGTGTCGTCGCGCAGACGACCGCCGATGCGCAGCGGATCCGGCAACTCTATGCCGGTCCGGTGGATGTCGTCGGCAACCTGAAGTTCGACCTCGATCCGGCGCCGCAGCAGCTGGAGCGCGGTCGCGCCTGGCGGGCGCAGGCCGCGCCGCGCGCGGTCTGGGTCTTCGCGAACACGCGCGACGGCGAGGAAGAACTCCTGCTGGATGCATTCGACGCCTGGATCGCCGCGGGGCCGCGTGACGTTCCCGCCGGCGCGGTCCAGCTGGTCGTCGTTCCGCGGCACCCGCAGCGTTTCGACGACGTCGCGCGCATCATCGCGAAGCGCGGCCACGTCGTCGTGCGCCGGTCGGATGCCGCCGCGTTCGAGCGGCCGCGGGCGCCCGGCGAGATCGTTCTTGGCGACACGATGGGGGAGATGGCGGCGTACTACGCGTCGGCCGACGTGGCGTTCGTCGGCGGCAGCCTCGCGCCGCTGGGCGGGCACAACCTGATCGAGGCGTGCGCCTGCGGCTGCGCCGTCGTCGTCGGCCGCCATACGTTCAATTTCGCGCAGGCCACCCAGGATGCGCTTGCGTCCGGCGCCGCGGTCGCCGTCGACGACGCTGCCGGCGTCGTCGCGACGATGGCGGCATTGAGCGCCGATCGCGAGCGCCTCGCGGCGATGCGCTCGCGCGCGCTCGACTTCGCCGCCGCGCACCGCGGCGCGACCGCGCGCACCGCGGCGATCGTGCGGGACGTGGCTCGCGAGTCGGCCGGCGCGGCGCCCTGACCTGCGGGACGACCGGGCGTGGACAGCTCCTAGCGACCCAGCAGGCGGTTGACCGCCTCGATGTCGTTCTCCGCCAGGCTGCCGACGGCGGACTGCAGGCGCAGCCCGTTGACCAGGAAGTCGTAGCGGGCCTTCTTCAGGTCGCGGCGCGTGTTGACGAGCTGCGTTTCCGCGTCGAGCACCTCGAGGTTGATCCGGACGCCGACCTTGTAGCCGAGTTTCGTCGAGTCAAGCTGGCTCTGCGCGGAGACCTGGGCGGACTCCAGCGCGCGGATCTGCGCCAGGCCGTAGACGGCGCCGACGTACGCCTGGCGCGCGCCCTGCGACGCGCTGCGTCGGGCGAACTCCAGGTCCTGCCGCGCCTTGTCCTCGTTCAGCAGCGCCTCGCGAACCTGGCTCTGGATCATGCCGCCGGTATAGATCGGGATCGTGACCTGCACGCCGATCGTCGCCTGGCGCGCCGTGTTCGACGGTTGCAGGTAGACGCTGCCGTTGTAGCGTTCGACGCTTCCCTGCGCCTGCAGGTCGACGGTCGGCAGCCGCGCGTCGCGCTGCCGTTTCGTTTCCAGGTGCGCGATGTCGGCATTCGCCTGCGCGGTCGAGACGCCCGGATTCGACTCTTCGGCCCGGCGGGCCCAGGCTTCGGCGTCCGTCGGTTGCGGTGCCGCGAGCTGCGGGCCGTCGGCAAGCGGCACGAGCGGGCCCGGCTCGTGGCCGGTGATCGCCCTCAGCGCGTTTCTCTTGACGACGAGGTCGCCGAGCGCCACCTGTTCCTGCGCCTCGATCTGGTCGGCGCGGGCCTGGGCCTCGTGCGTGTCGACGATGGTTTTCGTGCCGACCTCGAATTCGCGCTTGGCCTGCGCCAGATTCTCCGCCGTCGCCTTCTTGTTCGTCTCGAGCGCCTCGAGCGCGTCCTGTGCCGCGAGGACGTCGAAATACGCCTGCGCGACCCGCAGCAGCAGGTCCTGCCGCGCCTGCGCGAGCTGCGCCTCGGCGCGTTGCACCGACAGCTCGGCCTGGTCCACCGCGTCGCCGAGCTGCGCGTGGTAGATCGGCAGCGTGGCGGTCAGCGTCGGGCCCCAGGAGTAATAGTTCAACGCCAGCGACGGCGTCTTCGAGACGTAGCGGTTTTCGCTGCCGGCGACCGCGGCGGAGACGTTCGGCCGCAGCGCCGCGCGCGCCTGCACCGGAAGCTCGCCGGCCGCTTCGCGCGCCAGCCGGGCCGAGCCGTAGGTCGGGTCGTTGGACTGCGCTTCGCGATACAGCGACATCAGGTCGCTGCGCGCGCCGCTGCCGGCCTGCTGCGCGGCGACCCCGAGCGACAGCGCGGCGAGCGCGGCGGTAAGCGAGGCGGAAAGCGCCCGGAGGCGGCGTCGATCTGGGCGGGGCAGGGTCATCGATCGCGGGGCCGGCTGCGCGGCGGTCAGTAGCGGCGCAGCGCCGGGTCGACGTCGCGGCTCCAGGCGTCGACGCCGCCGCTCAGGTTGTAGACCTGGCTGAAGCCGCGGCTTTCGAGGAATATCGCGACCTGCTGGCTGCGCCCGCCGTGGTGGCAGATGCAGACGACGGGACGTGCCGGATCGAGCCGATCGACCGACGCCGGTATCTCGCGCATCGGGACGTGCTGCGCGCCTTCGAGGCGGCAGAGGTCGAATTCCCAGGCTTCGCGGACGTCGAGAAGCTGCGGAGCAGGCCGCTGCGGGTCGGCGCGCCACTCCGCGAGCTCCTTGGCCGAGATCTGTCGCATGCGCGCCGCGCCGTTCGTGCCGTCGTCCGCTGTCAGAGGCGGAACCGGTTCGGCCGCCACGCGTTGCGCAGCAGCCGGGTGCTGGTTTCGAAGAGGTTCTCGACCTCGAAGTCGTCGTCGGTGACGCGCGTGACGATCTGCGCCTCCATGGCCGGCGGATCGCCGACGATGACGCTCATCCGGCCGCCGACGCGCAGTTGCGCGCGCAGCTCGTCCGGTATCGCCGGCAGGCCGCCGGAGACGATGATCACGTCGAAGGGCGCGCGCTGCGCCCAGCCGCGGGCACCGTCGCCGCCGATGACGTCGACGTTGCGGATCCCGGCGCGGCCCAGGTTCGCGTTCGCGAAGGCCTGCAGGACCGGATGGATCTCGATCGTCAGCACGTGCTGCCCCTTGTGCGCCGCGAGCGCCGCCATGTAGCCGGAGCCGGCGCCGATCTCCAGGACCCGTTCGTGCGGCCGGATCGCCAGTTCCTGCAGCAGCCGCGCCTCGACCTTCGGCGAGAACATCGATTCCCCGGTCGCGACGCCGTCGATCGTCAACGGCAGCTCGGTGTCGACGAAGGCGAGGTCGGCGAACGGCCGCGGCACGAAGGTCTCGCGCCGGACGACTTCCAGGAGGTCGAGAACCGTCTGGTCCAGCACGTCCCAAGGCCGGACCTGCTGTTCGATCATGTTGAAGCGCGCGCGCTCGGTGTCCATCGATCCCATATCCTGCGTTCCAGTCCCCGCCCGCGGCGGAAGCGCACCGGATTCTAACCGTGCCGGCCGGCGCGCTATCGTAGCGGCCGATGACGGCGGCATCCGGAAGGCACGGCGGGCCGCTGGCGCACCGGGAGGCAGGACGGAAAGTCGATGACCGATCAGATACCTGGCGCCGCGGCGGACGCGGCATGGCAGCCGCTCGAGCCGCTCGAGGCGCGCGTCATCGGCGTGCTGGTCGAGAAGGAGCGGACCGTTCCGGATACGTATCCGCTGTCGCTCAACGCGCTGGTTGCCGGCTGCAACCAGAAGAACAATCGCGACCCCGTCATCCAGGTCGGCGAGGGCGACGTGACCGCCGCGATCGACGCGTTGAAGTCGCGCACGCTCGTCATCGAGTCGAGCGGCGCGCGGGTGGCGCGGTATACGCACAATCTGGGCCGCGTGCTGCGGGTGCCCGACCAGGCCGTCGCGCTGCTCGCGACGCTGATGCTGCGCGGCGCGCAGACCGCGGCCGAACTGCGCGTCGCGACGGAGCGGATGCATCGCTTCGCCGACGCGTCCGCGGTCGAGGGCTTCCTCGACGAGCTCCGCGAGCGCCCGCCGGAGCGCGGCGGGCCGCTGGTCGTGTTGCTGCCGCGGCGGCCGGGCGAACGCGAGCCGCGCTGGGCGCACCTGCTGTCGGGCCCGGTCGCGCACGCCGAGGTGACCGGTGCAGCACCTGTCGTCGTCGCGGCACCGTCGGATGGCGGCGCCGCGCTGCGCGAGCGGGTCGAGCGGCTTGCCGAGGAGGTCGCGCAGCTGCGCCTCGCGATGGAGCGCATCGAGCACCAGATGCGCGGCACGGACAGGTCGTAGGCGATACGCCGCGTCCGCCGGGGTCCGCGGATGCCTCCACCGGAGCCCGGTCCTAATCCGCTTCCTACCAGAATGCGTTACGACGGCCATCGAGTTTCTGCGCTAGTTTCCCGGCTCGGGGAGTGGCATTCCGGCTTGCCGCGACGCGGTCGCAGCGACAGCGGCCGGAATTCGAGCGAAGTCGAACCCAGCGAGGCAATCCGCGTGCGACAGGTCCCAGTCGACGCCCGAAGCCGGCGGCGAACCGGATGCAGCGCTTCCTGATCGTCGCCGCAGGGTTCGCCGCGCTGGCGCTGATCGCGTGGTTCTGCGCCTATCCGAAGGCGATGCGCCTCGCGTCCCCGACGGCCGTTTCGCCGCGCGCGGTCGCGTCCGACGCCGAATCGTCGCACCCCGGGGCCGGCAGCGCGCCCGGGACGTCGGCGGTCCCGGCGCCCGCAAGTCCGCCGCCTCCGCCGGATCCGGTGGCCGCGGCCGCGCGGGTCGTCGCGGCGGTCAACGGAATCATTGCCGGACGCGTCGTCGAGTTCGAGATCGGTTCCGCGACGCTGGCGCCGGGCGGGCGCGCGCTGCTCGACAAACTGGTCGCGCCGATCCAGGCGGAACCCGATGCCCGGTTGGCGATCGACGGCTACACCGACAACATGGGGGACCCGGCATTCAACGTGACGCTGTCGCGCCAGCGTGCGGAGGCGGTCCGTGCCTACCTCGTCGATCGGGGCGTCGCCGCCGCGCGGATGGAGGCGCGCGGCTTCGGCGCCGAGCGACCCGTGGCCGACAATGCCACGGCCGACGGACGCACGCGCAACCGTCGGGTCGAATTCACCGTGCTGAAATGAGGGCTCGCGGCGGAGCTGGCGCCGCGCCAAGGAGCAACTGACGATGTTCGAACTGCTGGCGCGGATTTACGCCTGCCTCGTCGTGGCGGCGGCGGTGGGATTCGTCGTCGGCTGGCAGCTCGCGCGGATCGGCTGGCGGTCGCGGATGGCGGTACTGCAGGCGGACCTGGCGAAGGCGCGGGCATTCGCGACCAGCGGGATGCAGGGCGAGGCACAACGCGGCGCGGAGCTGGAGGCGGCGCGGCAGCGCATCGCGACGCTCGAACGCGAACTGGAGGCGCTGAGGGGGGCGCGTCCGGACCACGACAAGGCGGTCGCCGACGCGCGCCGCCAGCTCGCCGCGATCCGCGAACAGCAGTCGCGACGCGACACCGAATACGAGCTGCTGAGCGCGCGCTTCGCGGCGGCCGAGACGCAGGCGCGCGAAAACGCGGCGCGTCTCGAGGCCGAAGCGTCCGCGGCGCGCGAGGCGAGCGCCCGCGAAGCGGAGCTGGCGCGCCTGCTGGAGTCGGAGCGGGCCCAGCGGGCGCGCGAGGAGGCGACGACGCTCGAGAGGCAGAAGCAGATCGAGCAGTCGCTCGCCGCCGTCCGCCAGCAATTGCAGAGCGCGCTGGCCGGCCAGGAGGATGTCGTCGCGCTGCGGCGGGACAACGCGTCGCTGAAGGCCGAGCTTGCCGCCGCGCGCGAGCAGGCGGCCGACTACGAGCGCGTCGTCGAACGGGCGCGCTCGACGGTCGACGACGCGACGACGGAGGCGCAGGCGCGGCGCAGCGAGGCGCAGACCGCGGCGAATGCGAGCTCCGAGATGGCTGCGAGGCTGCGCGCCGCCGAGACCCGCGCGCTGGAGGCGAGCGAGCGCATCGGCGCCCTCGAGGCGCAGCTCGCGGCGGCGGCCGAGGACGCCGAGGCGCTGAAGGCCCGGGCGCAACGCGCGGCGGACACCGAGGCGGAGCTCGCACGGCAGCAGGCGCGCGTTGCCGAGCTCGAGGGACAGACGCGCGACCTGGCGGCCATCTATGGCGAACTCGTCCAGGCGCGGGCGCGGCTTCCGGAACTGGACCGGCTCGCGGCCGCGTTGCCGGTCGCCGAGGCGCGCGTGGCGGAGCGCGAGGCCGAGCTCGCCGAATCGCGCGCGGAGGTCGCGCGCCTCGCCGACGCGCTGCGGCGCCTCGAGGAGCGCGGCGACGCGGCCGCGAGCGAGGTCGCCACGATCCGCGAAGCCTCGGAGCTCGAACGGACGCGGGCGGCCACCGCGGCCGACGATGCCGCCGGCGAAGCCGCGCGGCTGCGCGAGCGCCTCGCAGCCGCGGAGCAGCGCGCGACGCGACTGGACGTCGTGGAAAACGACCTCATCCGCCTGCGCACGGCGCTCGCGTCCAGCGACCGGAAGGAAAACGATTCGCGCAGCCGCATCGCGGTGCTGGCACGCCAGGTCGCGGAACTGCAGTCGGGCGTCGAGGGCGCCGAAGCGCAGGCGCGCGCCGCGGCGGCTGCGCGCGACGCCGCCGCGGCCGAGGCGGAGGAATTGCGCGCGCGGCTCGCGTCGGCGGAGGAAGCCGCGCGCGAGGCGCGTTCGGCGCACGACGCCCGCGAGGTCGAATCGGCGCGGCTGCGCGAGCTGTCCGCGGAGCTGGAGCCGCTGCGACGGCAGCTCGCCGCGCGCGACGAGGAAATCGCTCGCCTGCAGGCGCGTGCCGCCGAGGCCGCGGCGCGCCCGATGGAAGCCCCCGCGGTCGCCGAGGACGAGCCCGCCGGCGCGCCTTTGGCGGCCTCGCCTGCCGCGGCCTCGCCTGCCGCGGCCTCGCCCGCCGCCGGCGCGGCGGGGCGGCGGTCGCACGGAGCCCTGCTCGACCCGCCGGGAAGCCGGGCGATCGCGCCCGCCGAATCGCCGGATGCACCCAGGACGGTCGAGGCCGCCGTCGCGCCGGCCGGTCGGCGCCAGCGACGGCGCCAGCGATCGGCGTCGCGCGATGGACCGGATGACCTCAAGCTCATCTACGGCATCGGCCCGGTGCTCGAGCGGCTGCTGCACGGCATCGGCATCACGCAGTTCCGGCAGATCGCGCTGTGGACCGAGGCCGATATCGAACGCATCGATGCGCAGCTCGAGAATTTCCACGGCCGCATCGTCCGCGACCGCTGGATTCGCGGTGCGAAGGAGCAGCACTTCCGCAAGTACGGCGAGGAGCTCTAGGCCGGTTCACGCGTCGAGGCGGCGGCAGTTCGTCGCGTGAAGCGTGAGCGGGGTCTTGGGGTGAGGCCAGGGGAATCCCGCGCCAGCCCCCGGACTGTCCGCAGCCGCCGATTCGGGTTCAATCCGGGCATTGGCCCGCTTTTGTTTCGCATTTCAGGCTTTGCGCCCGCAGCGCGGCCCGTAATCTTGTCTCCGACCGGTTGCGGACTTCCCGCGCGTTTCACGCCGGCATGAACGAATGCGATGGCCGCGAACGGGCCGTCCCAATCGATGCACGAGGTCACGCGAAGGTGATGCGCCGATTGATCGAGTCGGTGGCCGAAGCCACCCGCTGTCGGGATCGAGACGATCTCGACGAGGCCATCGCGCGCCTCGTCGCCGAGATGGTCGATCCCGATCGGGTCACGCTGTACCGCGTGATCTCCGACGGCGAGGCGCAGCGGGTCCAGCGCCGCATCAGCATCGAACGCGGCGGGCATGTCGTCGGCCTGGACGCGACGGAGCCCCGCCTGTTGCCGTCGCTGCGCGAGGTGACCCACTGGAACGAATGCCAGATGCTCGCCGACGCGGTGCATTGGCAATCGGAGGACAGCACGGGTCGCGAGCGCCTCTTCAGCGTCTTCCCGCTGTTCGGCGAGAGCGAGCTGTCGCGGCTCGTCGAGATCGAGCTCGACGCGGAACGCCCGGCGCTGCGCACGCGGGACGCGCGGCTGATCGGCGCGGTCCTGCGTGTCGTCGCGAACCACGTGTCGCTGCTGGACTACGGCGAGAAGGACACGCTGACCGGCCTGATGAACCGGCGCACGTTCGAGGCGACCTTCGAGAAGGTCCGCGATCGCGCGCGCCACATGGCGCGCGACGGCAACAGCACGCTGCCGAGCTGGCTCGGCGTCCTCGACATCGACAAGTTCAAGACGATCAACGACCGCTTCGGCCACCTCTTCGGCGACGAGGTCCTGCTGCTCGTCGCGCGCCTGATGCGCGAGAGCTTCCGCGGGGCCGACCAGCTCTTCCGGTTCGGCGGCGAGGAGTTCAGCATCATCCTCGACCGCTGCGCCGAGCCGGGTGCCGCCGCGGCCTTCGAGCGGCTGCGCGCGGCGATCGAGAACCATCCCTTCCCGCAGGTGGGTCGCGTCACGGTGAGCCTCGGCTACACGCAGATCCGCGACGTCGAGGCCTCCGCGACCGCGTTCGAGCGAGCCGACGCCGCGCTGTACTTCGCCAAGAACAACGGGCGCAACCAGATCCAGGGCTACGAGCGGCTGCTCGAGGCCGGCCTCGTCCAGGAAATCATCAACACCAGCGACGTGGAAATGTTCTAGCCCGCCTCGGGGCCGGAGCGTGCCGTGCGCGGTAGCCCGGATGGCGCGGGATATCCGCAGCGGATTTTCGATGCTAAGTTCCCGACGCGCCGCGAGGGACGGCGCGATCCACGCGGTGCCGGCCGCTGGCCGGCGCCCACGAAGCGGAGCCCAGCATGGTCGAACCACGTCGCCGTCAGGCGCGCGATGAGCTTTGTCGATTCATCATGGTCGTGACGGCCTGCAGCGCGGCGCTGGCCGGCTGCACGATGTTCGCCAGGACCGAGGACGCGCCGCGCGCGACCGCAAGGCTTGTGCCGACCTCCGGCAACTCGGTCATCGGCGTCGTGAGCTTCACCCAACTGGCCGACGGCGTGAGGATCGATGCCGACATTTCCGGGCTTGCGCCGAACTCGGAGCATGGCTTCCACGTGCACGAGAAGGGCGACTGCTCGGCGCCCGACGGCACGAGCGCCGGGCCGCACTTCAACCCCGACGGCGCGCCGCACGGCATGCCGGAACACGCCGGGCATCATGCCGGCGACATGCTGAACCTGAAGTCCGATGGCGCCGGCTTCGCGCACTACACCTGGAAGACATCCGCGCTGTCGATCGGCGGGGCCAAGGGCAATGTCGTCGGCCGCGCGGTCATCATCCACCGCGACCCGGACGACTACGCCTCGCAGCCCGCCGGCAACTCCGGCCCGCGGCTGGCCTGCGGCGTGATCCAGCTGCAAGCGCCCGAGTCCTGAGGGTATCGCGGCGACGGCGCGTCGCCGCTTGCGTGCCCCGGGGCCCCGATGTCAGTGCGCGGCGGCGAGCGCTCCGCAGCGCTCGGCGAGCGCGAGCGCAGTACCGAGGTCGAAGTCCGGATCCGCCACCAGCGCCGCCTGCGCGGCCGGTCCCAGCGGCATTCCGGCCGCCAGCCCGGAAAGCCACTCGAACGTCGCCGCATCGAGCGAATGGACCTCGACCGCCTCGCCGGGGCGCGCGACGAGAATGCGCTGCGGACCGTCGCGCCACGCGCCATCGAGTGCGGCCTCGTCGTCCTCGGCGGTCGAGTGCGCGAGCCAGATCGACGCGGCCGGGTGGCCGGTACGCAGCAGCGCGGAGGCCGGGTGCAGCGGCATCCGGGCTTCATCCGGCCGCGGGTGCGACGCCAGCATCGCGAGGTCCAGCCGGGCGGCGTCCGCGGCAAAATGCGAACGATGCACGAGCCACTCGAGGCGCGCGACATCGGCCAGGTAGGGCAGCGTCGACGCCGGCGGGAAGCTCGCGATGAAATCCGCCAGCGTCGCGCCGTATTCATTCAGGTCGCCGTCCGTCGCCGGCTGCGCGCGCCAGAACGCGCCAGCGAGCGCATCGAAGAAATCCGCTCCGACGATCCGCCGCGATACCGGGAACGCGGCCTGCAGCGCGCGCGTCGCGTGCACGATCACGTTGCCGCGATACAGCGCAAGGCGGCGCGCGACGACGGCGTCGTCCTCGAGGAAATGGCGGCCGAGGCCGCGCACGTCCTGCCCGCGTAGTCCCGCCGCGAAATCCTCCTGGTAGCGGGCAAGCGCGTCAGCCATGGGCGGCCTCGGCGGTCGTGCGGGCCCCGACGGTCGCGGCCGCCGCGACGATCCGCCCGGCCTGCGATGCTTCGGCGAGCAGTTCGTCGAGCGGCGGAATCTCGGCGTCCCTTTCGATCAGCGTCGGGCGGGCGCCGATCCGGCGCAGTGCATGCTCGAAGAGCGACCAGACCGACGGCGCGATCGCGGCGCCGTGCGTGTCGACGACGCAATCGACGGTCGTCGTGTGCCCCGCCAGGTGGTACTGCACGACCGCTGAGGCGTCCACGGCATCGACGTATTGGCGCGGGTCGCCGCCGAAATTCAGTGCGTTGACGACGAGGTTGTTGATGTCGAGGAGGATGCCGCACCCGGTTCGCGCCGCGAGCCGGTTGAGGAAATCGGGCTCCTCGATCGCCGCGCCGGCGGGGCGGAGATAGGCCGTGATGTTTTCGATCGCGATGGCGCGGCCCAGGCGCGACTGCAACGCGTCGACGCGCTCGGACATCAGGTCGAGGGCTTCGAGCGTCAACGGCAGCGGCAGGAGGTCGGTCGTGCACCATCCGGCGGCGCGCGACCAGCACAGGTGTTCCGAGACGAGCGCCGGATCGATATCGGCGACGAGGCGCGCCAGCTTCTCGACGTGGCCCGGCCGCGGCGCAGCCACGGAGCCGAGCGCGAGCCCGACGCCGTGCAGGCTGAGCGGGTAGCGGTCGCGGGCGCGGCGCAACAGGGCCCGCGTGGCGCCGCCCTCGGCGAAGAAGTTCTCGCTGTGGACTTCGAGGAAACCGACCGAAGGCGCGCGCTCCAGCATTTCCGCGAAATGCGGCTGGCGCCAGCCGATGCCGACCGCATCCGACGCCAACGCGCTCGCGCGCCGTGCGAAGGCCGCCGTCATCGTCGCGCCGCTGCCGGTTGCCGGCTCGACCTCAGCTCTTCTTCGCCGCGTCGCCCTTCGCCTTGCCCGGCTTCATGCTGCCGCCCATCTTCTCGCACGTGCCCTTCGCGACGTACTTCCAGTCGTCCGCCGCGAAGTCGACCTTCGTCTGCCCGGCGCAGGAATGCGTACCGGCCGCATTGGCGCAGTCGTTCTGTCCCGCCTTGGCGATGCCGTAGCATTTTTCCTTGCCGGCTGCGTCATCGGCCCGCGCGCCGGCGCTGGCGAGCGAGAGGGCAAGCGCCGATGCAACGGCGGCGGAGACGAAAGCTTTCTGGTTCATCGGGGTTCTCCAATCGAATCGCGTTGTCAGGTCGTTCCCGCACGCAGGCGCCGCGCGGGAACCTTATGCCACCTCGTCGACCCGGAAGGTGGGCCGGGGAGCCGACGGGCGGCAGCAGTGTAGTCGGAGCCGGGCCGTCCTCCTTACACCGCGACAGCCCACATCGGCGATAATCCGCGGCCGCACGTGCCCACGCCGCCCCGCCCCGCCTCTCCGGCGGCGAGCAGCGACTCCTGGCCGGGCGCGGATCGTCCCTGTGGGGCCGTCAGCTTGGGCCGAGTCCGGCCGCTGGCCCCACGTCATCGCACGGAGCATGGGATATGGCGCTTTCTCCCGCCGAAGCGGCGGCCCTGTGCGCGAAGCCGGAGGCCATCGACCTCGGATTCGCGCAGCTGACGTGGCTGCAGGTGACGCTGCTCGGCGTCATCCAGGGAATCACCGAACTGCTGCCGATCAGCAGCACGGCGCACCTGCGCGTGATTCCCGGGCTGCTCGGTTGGCGCGATCCGGGCTCGGCGTTTTCCGCGGCGATGCAGCTCGCGGCGTTCTGCGCGGTCGTCGTCTACTTCCGCCTCGAGATCGCCGAGATCGGCGTCGAAGGCGGGCGCCAGGTGCTGAGGCGCGACTTCAAGGGCTACCAGGCGCAGATGCTGATCGGCATTGTGCTCGGGACGATCCCGCTGCTCGTGGCCGGCGCCGCGCTGCGCTCCGTCCTGAACGCGTGCAATTCGCCGCTGCGCGGCCTGATGGTGATCGGCTTCGCCTCGGTCGCGATGTCGCTGCTGCTCGCGATCGCCGAGAGGGTCGCGCAGCACACGCGCGAACTGGGCGAGGTCCGGTTGCGCGACGGCCTGATCGTCGGGCTCGCGCAGGCCTTCGCGCTGATTCCGGGTGTCTCGCGCTCCGGCGCCACGCTGACGGCCGGCCTTTTCTGCGGCATGAACCGCGAGACCGCGGCGAAGTTCTCGTTCCTTCTCGGGCTCCCGGCGATCACGCTGGCCGGATTCCACGAGATCTGGGTCCTCTACCGTGCCGGCCTCGACGCCCACGGCTGGGCCACGCTGCTGGTCGGCCTGCTCAGCGCGAGCCTGACGTCGTTCGCCGCCATCTATGGCCTGCTGCACTACCTGGAGAAGCGCAGCACCTGGATCTTCGTCTGGTATCGATTCGCGCTCGGCGTCGCGCTCGTCGTCGGCATCGCCGGCGGCATGCTGCAGAACTGACGCCGCCGCCGCGAATCAGGCCGCCGCGTCGGCTTCGCGGCGCACGAAGACGAGATCCCAGGTACCGTGCCCGAGGCGTTCGCCGCGGGCGTGGAACTTCGTCGTCGGTCGCTGGCACAGCGGGTTGCGCGCCTCGGGCGCGAAGCCGGCGTGCAGGTTCCGCAACTGCCGCTCCGCCTGCAGGACCGTGAGCATCTGGTCGGCGTAGTCCTGCCAGTCCGTCGCGCAGTGCAGGTAGCCGCCCGGACGCAGGCGCGACGCGAGTTGCCCGACGAAAGGCTGCGCGATCAGGCGCCGCTTGTGATGGCGGGCCTTCGGCCACGGATCCGGAAAGTAGACGTGTATTCCGGCAAGCGCATCGGGCGCGATCATGTCGCGCACGACCTCGACGGCGTCGTGCTGGATGACGCGCACGTTCGCGAGGCCGGCCTCGTCGACGCGGCGCGCCAGCGAGCCGATGCCGGCCACGAAGACTTCGACGCCGAGGAAGTCGACCGTCGGGTGCGCCGCGGCGATGGCGGCCGTCGTCTCGCCCATCCCGAAGCCGATTTCCAGCACGACGGGCGCCTCCCGCCCGAAGACGTCGGCGAGCCGCAGGATCCCCGGCGCGTAGGCCACGGCGATCCGCGGCAGGACCGTTTCGTAGGCGCGCCGCTGTCCGGCCGTCACGTGGCCCCGCCGCAGCGCGAACGACCGCACGTGCCGGTGGGGCGGGCCGTGCACCTCGTTCTTCGTCGTATCGGTCATCCCTTCCTCCTCGCGCGCGCAAATCGCGTCACCGACGCCAGCAGCGCGGCGCCGAGCAGCGCGCCGGCCGCGACGAGTTCCGCGTCGTGCAGCGTGCCCAGAACGCGGTCGATCGCGGCCCCGAAGAGCCACCCGGCGCCGGCGACGATCGGCGCCCACAGCGCGGCGCCGATCGCGTTGTAGAACGCGAAGCGCCGCGGCGAGACGCGCGCCGTGCCGATCAGCACCGGTCCGGCGATCCGCAGTCCGTACGCGAAGCGCACGAGCACGATGACGCCCTGGTGATAGCGTTCGATCAGGCGCTGCAAACGTGCCGCGGCGCTCGCCAGCGACGAACTGCGCTGAAGCAGCCGCCGGCCGTGGCGGCGGCCGATCCAGAAGAAGGCCTGGTCCCCGAGCCAGCCGGCGACCGCGGCGATCGCGATCACGCGCGGCAGGTCGAGATGGCCCTGGTGCGCGGCGAGGCCGGCCAGCGCCAGCACGGTTTCGCCTTCGAGAAAGCAGAACACCGCAACGGCCGCATAGCCGTAGACCTCGATCAGGTGCGCGAAATCGATCGTCACCGGCGCCGCTGCTCCGCTCCTGGTCCACGCCGCCTGGCCTTCCGCCTTGCGGCTCGAAGGGCCGCTGCGTTCCGCACGGCGGCTCGGCGATGCTATCGCATGGCAAGGCGGGGCCCCGCCGGCGGACGCTCGCGCTGCGAACGGCCCGCTCGGCTACAATTCGGCGGCTCGCGGGCGTCGTATAACGGCATTACCCCAGCTTCCCACGCTGGAGACGAGGGTTCGACTCCCTCCGCCCGCTCCAGGCTTGTCCGGAGGTTGGCGCCGGAATGAAAACGGCCCCGTCGGGGGCCGTGATGTGGCGTCCGGTCGGCATTCCCGACTCGACCCGTCCACGAACAGCATCATGCCCGGGTCGCATGACAGCTTGACGTCCGAAATGACACGGGTCGGGCGCCCGATTCGAAGGATCGGCGCCCCTGCAGGGTCGTCGCGGCGGCCGATGGCCGAGCGCCGTAAAATATCCGATTCGCCCCTAGGAAGCGCAGGGCTGCCATGACGTTCCCGAACCTGCTCGCGCCCAAGTTCTGGGTGCTCTACGTCTTCGTATTCTCGTCGCTCGTGCTGCACTTCCGCGGCCGCGCGCGGCTGTCACTGCGCCGCCAGCTCGGGAACCATTCGACGCTGCTCGCGCCCTACAACGTCCTGCTGTACCTGTTCTCCGCGGTGCCGAACCGACCGTACCTCGACCTCGCGGCGTTCCCGGAGGTGAAGACGTTGCGCGACAACTGGCAGGTCATCCGCGACGAGGCGCTGCGCCTGTACGAAGGGGGCGAGATCCGCGCGGCGACCGGCCACAACGACATCGGCTTCAACTCGTTCTACCAGCGCGGCTGGAAGCGCTTCTATCTCAAGTGGTACGACAACCCGCTGGCGTCGGCCGCCGCGCTGTGCCCGCGCACCGTGGCGCTCGTGCAGTCGGTCCCGGGGCTCAACGCGGCGATGTTCACGGTGCTGCCGCCGGGCGCCCGCTTGAACGAGCATCGCGATCCCAGTGCCGCGTCGGTTCGCTATCACCTCGGCCTCTCGACGCCCAATTCGGACGAATGTCGCATCGTCGTCGACGGCGAACCCTACGCCTGGCGCGACGGCGCCGACGTGATGTTCGACGAGACGTACCTGCACTACGCCGAGAACCGGACGGACAAGCCGCGCATCATCCTGCTGTGCGACGTCGAGCGCCCGCTGCACGGCGCGCCGATCCGCGCGCTGAACCGCGCGTTCGAGCGCGTGTTCCTGCGCGGCGCCACGACGCAGAACGACGGCAGCGAGAAGATCGGCTGGATCGGGCGCCTCTACGGGCCGGTCGGCTGGCTGAAGGAGCGGCTCAAAGTCCTGAAGAATGCCAACAAGCCGCTCTTCAACGGGTGCAAGTACCTGCTGATCGCCGCGATCCTCTACGCGATCTTCCTGCGCTGAGGGGCGCCGCGCGTGGCGGCCGATCGACGTGCGTCGGTCGTTTCGCCCTCTCCCCCACCCCTCTCCCGCTTCGCGGGCGAGGGGCGATCCGTCGCCGGCGCTTGGCACGGTGCTTCAATTCTCGACGACGAAGCTCCCCTCGCCCACGAAGCGGGAGAGGGGTGGGGGAGAGCCTGCTGATTCGGCCGAATCTGCGTACGG
>DATKPC010000074.1:0-35416 GCA_035524275.1 Burkholderiaceae bacterium | reverse complement strand
CGAAACCGGCGTTCGCCATTACGAACTAAAAATCCTCGAGTCCAAGCAACGCGCCGCCCAGCGCCTCGCCATCGACCTCGGCTATCGCCTCGTCCCCGCTTAATCCACCCACAAATCAGCTATGGTTCATGGAGAGGGTGGCCACTGTCACCTTCGACCCCACGCCTTGCGCGCGTGGACCAGCCGCGGGGCGGCGCGCGCCTCAACCTCGCGTGTCGTGGTTTCCGATGACCGTCATGATGTCGGTCGCCGGCGAATCCCCCATGATGACGGTGTTTCCCTCGCTCCAGGGCGCGTGGCGGTAGTCGAAGGCGTTTGCGATGCGCGGCTTCACGACCTCGAAGAACGGCGAGATGTCGAAGTCGCGCGGCGCGTACAGGCTGTGATGGCGGATGCGCCAGAGCTCGCGGACCTGGTCCTCGCGCGCCGGGTTGCCATCGTGCTTGCGCGTGATGATCGGCAGGATCGGATAGCGGACCGCGCCGAATGCCTGCGCGATCAGCGTCGAGCAGATGGCGCGCGTCGGATCGCCGCTGCCGAAGGCCATCATCCGCCGGCGCAAGCGCGCCGGCAGCGGCATCGGGAACAGGTAGCGGGCAAGGTCGAAGACGTTCTTCAGGTCGTAGCGATGCCCGATCCGCGAAATGACGAAGCGGATCAGGCGCTCGCGGTCCTCCGCCGTGAGATTCACCGGTCGACAGATCCTGACGCGGAACGGCGCATAGCGGGACAGCGGAACCGCGCGCACGCCGCCCAGCACGTCGGCCTCGACGAGCGACGCCGGCTCGTCATCGACCGATGGCAGCTCGTGGCGCCGGCCGACGAACAGCGCGGAGTGAGACCACATCGACTGCGTCAGGTACTTGATCGCGGAACTCATCCGCGTATTGCCTTCGACCAGCAGCACGTCGCCGGGCTGCAGGAGCTCGGCCACGAGGCGCGCGTCGGCGCTGTTGCCGCCCGGCTTCGCGATCGGCGTCGCCAGGTACTTTGCCACCGCTCGACCGACAGACTCGAACACGCCGGGACCTCCCAGGCCCTGCTTCTCGCAGGCTGTTGTATAGCTGCTTCTCGCAGGCTGTTGTATAGCTACTGCGCGTCCCGTCTTTCGTCCCGCGGCGCTCGCTGTACGTCACGTACAGGTCCGCTCCTCGGACGAAAACCGGCCCAGCCCGCGACGCTTTTCATCAGCCTGCTAGCGCCGCCGAGGCAGGTGGGCGCCGATCAGTTCGCCGGCAATCGACAAGGTCGTCGGGAACGGCGGGATCTCGTCGTTCGGCCCGAACCAGCGCGCTTCGCTGATCTCGTTGCGGTCCACGGCGATCTCGCCGCCCGCATATTCCGCCGTGAACGCGATCATCAGCGAATGCGGGAACGGCCACGACTGGCTGCCGAAATACTTGAGGTCCGAGACGACGAGCCCGACCTCCTCGAAGACCTCGCGGTGCACCGCTTCCTCGATCGATTCGCCGGCCTCGAGGAATCCGGCGAGCGCGGTGAATCGGCTTGTCGGAAGGCGGCTGTGGCGCGCCAGCAGGATTTCGTCGCCGCGGCGAACGAGGACCATCATCGCCGGGGAAATTCGCGGATAGGCGGCGTGTCCGCACGTCGGGCACTTCAGGCAACGCTCGCCGTCGACCATCGCCATGGGTGTCGCGCACGCGCCGCAGTACTGGTGCGTGCGGGCCCACTCCGCCACCTGGTAGGCGCGGCCGGCGACCGCCAGGAACCGGTCGTCCGTGGCGCCAAACATCCGCCGCAGCGTCATGAAGCCGTACCCGGCGGGCGGTTCCGCGTGCGGGCCGACCCAGGTCGTCTCGCAATAGCGCCCGTCGAGCAGCCCGACCGGATAGCAGCGGCGCGCTGCGATGCCGAGCGCGTTGCACAGCGACTGCGGCGGCAGCGCCAGGTCGATGTCGCGAACGAGCAGTTCGTCGCGGCGGAAGATGAACGTCAGCCGCTGCGGATCGGCGCGCACTTCGGCGAGCGCGATGAAGTCGTGCGGGGTCGACAGCATCGCGTCAGGCCGCCGCGGCCGGATACAGCCCGCGGACGCGGCCGAAGAGCCGCGCCAGGCCGAGCAGGATGTCGATGTTCGGCGTGGGCACACCCACGCGACGCCCGATTTCGTGCACCGACGTCACGATGGCGTCGAGCTCGATCGGGCGCCCGGCCTCGACATCCTGCAGCATCGACGTCTTGAAGGCGCCCAGCTTGCGCGTGACCCGGTGGCGATCCTCCGGGCTTTCGCCCACTTCGCAGCCGATCCGGGCGCCGATCGCGGCCGCTTCGCCCATCGCGGCGGTGCAGAACTCCAGCAACTGCGGGTCGTCCAGCACGCGATCGATCGTGGCCCCGGTGATGGCGGAGATCGGATTCATCGTCAGGTTTCCCCACAACTTGTACCAGATGTCGCGCCGGATGCCGGTCGATGTCGTGACGTCGAATCCGGCCTCGGACAGCAGCAACGCGACGGCGCGAAGGCGCTTCGATTCGGTCCCGTCCGGCTCGCCGACGATCAGGCCCTGGCCGACGCGGTGCGCGACGATCCCCGGGCCGGCCATCTCGCTGCTGGCGTGTACGACGCAGCCGATCACGCGTCGCTGCGGTATCGCGGCGGCGATGGCGCCACCCGGGTCGACGCTTTGCAGCGCGCCGCCGCCGAGCGCCTCGACGCCATAGCCGAACCACCAGGGAACGCCGTTCATCGCCGGGAGGACGATCGTTTCGTCGCCGAGCAGCGGGCCGATCAACGCCGCGACCTCGCGCAGCGCCGGCCCCTTCACGGCGACGACGACGATGTCCTGCACCCCCAGTTGCCGCGCGTCGGCAGCGGCGGCGCGAACCGGCCCGCGCAGCAGCGAGCCGCGCTCTTGCATCCGCCACCCGTGCTGCTGCAACGCGGCCAGGGTTGCGCCGCGCGCCAGCGCGCTGACCGCGGCACCGGTGCGCGCCGCGAGCCGGGTCCCGAGGAAGCCGCCGATCGCGCCGGCGCCGACAATGCACACGTTCATCGCCGCTCCCGAACCTCGGGCACGCGGTACCCGCCGCCGCCGCCCGATCCCTCCAGGGCGGGAATTTAGCGCAAGCGCGGCACCGGCTACGTCCGGCATCGCCGCGGCCCACGCCGGGCGCGCTGCGCTACGCTTCGCGGATGATTCCGGACCCTCAGGCCGTCAAGTCCTACGCCTTCAATGGCGTGCCCGGTTGCGTGACGCAGCGGCGGAGCCGCGACACCGGGACGCTCATCGGTCTCTACCACGCGGCGCAGGCCTCGATGAGCACCGAGGCGGGCGCCTGGGCGACGGTCTGCGAGGACCACGGCACCGTCGTCAATCATGCGCGCCTCGCCGATGCGCGCGCGTGGATGGCCGAACCGTCGATCTGGTGCGAAGCGTGCCGTGCGCCGAGGGTGGCGGACCCGAGGGTGCCCGACGACCGGCAGCGGGCGGACTAGCCGGCTCGCGCGACGAGCGATCGCGAAAAAGCGTCGGCAGGACGACGGCCTCAGAGTCGCTCTTCAGCCCAGCTCCGCACGCTCTCGAGCGCGGCCGGAAGGCGCCCGGCGTCGTTGCCGCCGGCCATCGCCAAGTCGGCGCGGCCGCCGCCCTTGCCGCCGACCTGCTGCGCGACGAAATTGACCAGATCCCCGGCCTTGATGCGAGACGTCGAGTCGGCCGTGACGCCGGCCGCCAGCTGGACCTTGCCGTCGCCGACGGCAGCCAGCACGATCGCGGCCGTCTTCAACTTGTTCTTGAGCTGATCCACGGTGTCGCGCAACACCTTCGCATCGGCTCCCTCGAGCGCCGCGGCGAGCACCATGACGCCCTTGATCTCGACCGCCCGCGCCGCCAGGTCGTCGCCCTGGCTGGAGGCGATCTTCGCCTTCAGCCGCGCCAGTTCCTTCTCGAGCGACTTCACCTGGTCCAGGATCTGCGCCACCCGATGCGTCGCCTCGGCCTGCGGCGCGCGCAGCGCTGAGGCGACTTCCGCAAGCTGTGCATCGAGCCCCTGCACCCAGGCGAGCGCGCCCGGCCCGGTCACCGCCTCGACGCGGCGCACGCCGGCGGCGACTCCGCCCTCGGCGATGATCTTGAACAGTCCGATGTCGCCGGTGCGACTCACGTGGGTCCCGCCACACAGTTCGGTGGAATGTTCGCCCATGCCGACGACGCGGACCTCGTCGCCATACTTGTCGCCGAAGAACGCGAGCGCCCCGGCGCGAATCGCGTCGTCGTAGCGCATCACGCGGGCGGCCACCGCCGCATTGGCCCGGATCGCGGCGTTGACCATGTCCTCGACGCGCCGGATCTCGTCCGCGGTGAGCGGCTTGTCGTGCGAGAAGTCGAAACGGGTGCGATCGGCGTCGACCAGCGAGCCCTTCTGCTGCACATGGGTTCCGAGCACGCTGCGCAATGCGGCGTGCATCAAGTGCGTCGCCGAATGGTTCAGCATCGAGCGGGTGCGGCGCGCCGCGTCGACGCGGGCGACGACCCGGTCGCCGAACTCGATCGAACCGGCGACGATCTCGCCGTGATGCCCGACGACGTCGGCCTGGATCTTCTGCGTGTCGCCGACCCGCAACGTGCCGCCGGGCCCGGAGATCTCGCCGGTGTCGCCGACCTGGCCGCCGGATTCCGCGTAGAACGGCGTCGTGTCCAGCACAACGATCACCTTCTGGCCGACGCGCGCCTCGCTCACGGGCGTGCCGTCGACGTAAAGCCCGACGACGCGCGCGTCGGCCTGCATCGCGTCATACCCGACGAATCGGGTCCGCTCGCCGGCATAGTCGACGGTGGCGCCACCGCGGAACTTGCCGGCGGCGCGCGCCTGGTCGCGCTGCCGCTCCATCGCCTGCTCGAAGCCGGCGATGTCGACGGCGACGCCACGCTCGCGGCAGATGTCCGCCGTCAGGTCGACCGGGAACCCGTACGTGTCGTAAAGCAGGAACACGGTTTCCCCGTCGAGCATCCGCGCGTCGCCCGGCTGCATCTGGCCGAGCGCCGCCTCGAGGATCTTCATCCCGTGTTCCAGCGTCTCGCCGAAGCGCTCCTCCTCCTGCTTCAGCACGCCTTCGATGCGCCCCTGCTGCTCCCGGAGTTCGGGATAGGCGTCGCCCATCTCCGCGACGAGTGCGGCAACGACGCGGTGGAAGAACGGCTCGTGGCGGCCGAGCATGTAGCCGTGCCGAAGGGCGCGCCGGATGATCCGGCGCAACACGTAGCCGCGGCCTTCGTTGCCGGGAATCACACCGTCGGCGATCAGGAAGCCGCACGCGCGAACATGGTCCGCAATCACCTTCAGCGAATTATTCGCGAGATCGCTGCAGCCGGTCTCGCGCGCCGCCGCCGCGATCAGGTGGCGGAAGAGATCGATGTCGTAGTTGCTGTGGACGTGCTGCAGCACCGCGGCGAGCCGCTCCAGGCCCATCCCGGTGTCGACGCACGGCTTCGGCAGCGGCGTCAGGCGCCCCTCCGCGTCGCGGTCGAACTGCATGAAGACGAGGTTCCAGATCTCGATGTAGCGATCGCCGTCGGCGTCCGGCGACCCCGGCGGGCCGCCCGCGACCTCGGGGCCGTGGTCGTAGAAGATCTCGCTGCACGGCCCGCACGGCCCGGTATCGGCCATCTGCCAGAAGTTGTCCGACGTGTACGGCGGCTGCCCGGGCTTGTCGCCGATGCGCACGCAGCGCTCCGGCGGCACGCCGATCTCCTTCGTCCAGATGTCGTAGGCCTCGTCGTCGTCGACGTAGACCGTGGTCCACAGCTTGTCGGCGGGCAGCTTGTAGACCTCGGTGAGCAGGCGCCACGCGAAACGGGCGGCATCGCGCTTGAAGTAGTCGCCGAAACTGAAGTTGCCCAGCATCTCGAAGAACGTGTGGTGCCGCGCCGTGTAGCCGACGTTCTCGAGGTCGTTGTGCTTGCCGCCGGCACGCAGCGACTTCTGCGCCGTCGTCGCGCGCTTGTACGCGCGCTGCTCGCGCCCGGTGAAGACGTCCTTGAACTGGACCATCCCGGAGTTGACGAACAGCAGCGTCGGGTCGTTGGCGGGCACCAGCGACGACGCGCGCACGATCGTGTGGCCGTTCTGTTCGAAGAACCTCAGGAACTGCTGGCGAATCTCGGCGCTCTTCATGTTCGATCCGGCGTGTCGCGTTCGGAGACAACCTCGGATGATAGCGACACCGGCCTCGGCGTCGCGGCGCCTTGCCGCCGTGTTCAGGGCAACGCGGCAGCGCGGTGGTGGCAGATCGAGGCGAGCGACCCGAGCAGTGCCGACCGCGCGCCAGCGACCTGCGCCGCGTGCGCCAGCGACGACAGGCCGAAGACGACGATCAGCACGCCGGCGAGCGGGCGCAGGATGCGGCCGATTCCGGCCGCGCGGGGCTCGCCGCCCGCGCGCCAGCGAGCCGCGACCGAGTCGACGAGCACGAGCGCCGGCAGCGTGCCGATGCCGAAAGCGCCCATGACGCTCGCGCCGCGAAGCGGCCCGCCGGCGACCAGCGCAAGCGGCAGCGCGGCGTAGACCATGCCACAGGGAATCCAGCCCCAGGCGAGACCGGCCAGCAGCGCCTGGCGCGTCGAGCGTGGCGGATAGACCCGACGCGCGACGGGTTGCAGGCGCAGCCACAGCCAGACGCCGGCCGGCTCCAGCCGCCGCAGCCAGCCGGTCGCGCGCGAGAACATCGACGCCCCGATCAGCAGCAGCATCAGTCCGCCGGCGGCCAGCAGCAGGACCTGCAGCGGCAGCAGGCGTGTCGCGAAGAGGGATTCGCCCAGGGCGCCGGCGAGCGCGCCGGCCGTCGCGTAGCTCGCGATGCGGCCGACGTGGTAGGCCGCGGCCCAGCGCGCGACCGGAATCGACGCCGGCCGATGCAGTTGCAACGCGCCGATGAACCCGCCGCACATGCCGGCGCAGTGAAGCCCGCCCAGCGCGGACAAGGCGAATGCGGCGATCTCGGGAGCGGGAAGGGTGATCATGGGTTGCGCGGACGCGCAAGCGCGCGCCCGCGCAGCACTATACGACGCGCGAGTAGCGCCGGATCCGCTCGTCCTGCCGCAGGTAGCTGTCGAAGACCATCGCGATCGGGCGCACCAGCAGCCGCCCGAGCGGCGAGACGGTGATCCAGTCGCGCGTGACCTCGACGAGCCCTGCCTCCTCGAACTGGCGCAGCTCGCCCATCTCGCGCTTGAAGTATTCGTCGAAACGCAGCAGGTGGGACGTCTCGATCGCCTCGCGCGAGACCTCGAAGTGGCACATCAGCGACATCACGACGGCACGCCGGACAAGGTCGTCGCGATCCAGCAGGACGCCGCGCGCCGTCGGCAGCATCCCGTTGCGCAGGCGGTCGTAGTACTCGTCCAGTTCCCGGACGTTCTGCGCATACGTCGGCCCGATCTTGCTGATCGCCGAGACGCCGAGCCCGATCAGGTCGCAGTCGGGCCGCGTGCTGTAGCCCTGGAAGTTCCGGTGCAGGCGGCCCTGTTCCTGCGCCCGCGCCAGGTCGTCGCCGGACTTCGCGAAGTGGTCCATCCCGATGTAGCGATAGCCGGCCGCGCTCAGGCGCGCGATCGCGTCCATCATGATGCCGAGCTTCTCCTCGGGCGACGGCAATTCGGCGGCCTCGATGCGCCGCTGCGGCTTGAATCGCTCCGGCAGGTGCGCGTAGTTGTACAGCGCAATGCGGTCCGGATCGAGCTCCAGGACGCGGTCGATCGTCCGCGCGAAGGTCTCGCGGCTCTGCCGCGGCAGCCCGTAGATGAGGTCCAGGTTGACGGAGCGGATTCCGGCGACCCGAGCCGCTTCGATCGTCGAACGGGTCAGGTCGAATCCCTGGATCCGGTTCACCGCGGCCTGGACACCGGGGTCGAAATCCTGGACGCCCACCGAGACGCGATTGAAGCCGAGGCCGGCCAGCGTTCGGATCTTGCTGGCGGGCGCGGACCGCGGATCGACCTCGACGCCGAACTCGCCCTTGGGCGCGATCGGGAACCGCGCCTGAAGAATGTCCTTCAGCCGCCTGAGCTCGTCGTCGGTCAGGAATGTCGGCGTGCCGCCGCCCAGGTGCAGCTGCTCGACCGGCTGCGGCTGCCCGAGGCTGTCGGCCACGAGGGCGACTTCCTTGGCCAGGTAGTCCAGGTACTCCGCGGCGCGACTCTGGTCGCGCGTGATCACCTTGTTGCAGCCGCAGTAGTAGCAGATCGAGCTGCAGAACGGCAGATGGACGTACAACGAAAGCGGTGGCGCGGGCCCGTCGCTGCGCCGCGCGAGCCATGCGCCATAGGCCGCGGCGTCGAAGGCGTCGACGAAGCGGTCGGCCGTCGGGTACGACGTATAGCGCGGCCCAGGCACGTCGAAGCGCTTCAGCATCTCCGCCGGCGGAACGGCTACCTCCGCAGTCATCGCATTGGGCATCGCTTTCCCCTGATTATGTTGTGGATATCACTCTCGAACGGATCCACGCCATCGGCACGCCCGCTTAAGAAGCACTATTATTCTGTTGTGGAAGGAGAGGCCCTTGACCGCGGTCAAGCCGTGACGAGCCGCGGGCGACGCCTCCCGGCGGGTCGCAAACCCAAGATGCGCGATGCGACGAGCGGGTTGCAGGCAGGGGAACCAACGTGAACGCGCCAAACTACAACATCTCGCAGCTCAGGGTCGCGTGCGCCAACTGCAACCTGCGCGAGCTGTGCTTGCCTGTCGGCCTGTCGATGAACGAGCTGGAGAAGGTCGAGCAGCTCGTATCGACGCGGATGCGCGTCAAGCGGGGTGACGCGCTGTTCCGTTCCGGCGACCACTTCGAGTCGATGTACGCGGTTCGCTTCGGATTCCTGAAAAGCCTCGTGATGTCCAATGACGGTCGCGAGCAGGTCACCGGCTTCCACATGGCCGGCGAGATCGTCGGGATGGACGGCATCAGCAACGAGTCGCACACCTGCGATGCGGTGGCCCTCGAGGATACCGAGGTCTGCGTGATCCCCTACGACCGGCTCGAGGAGGTCGCGGACTCCCTGCCGGTCCTGCGGCGCCATTTCCACCAGGTCATGAGTCGCGAGATCGTCCGCGAGCACGGCGTGATGCTGCTGCTCGGCAGCATGCACGCGGAGGAACGCCTCGCCGCCTTCCTGCTCAACCTCTCGCAGCGCTTCGAGGCGCGAGGCTATTCCCGAACCGAGTTCGTGCTGCGAATGACGCGAGCCGAGATCGGCAGCTTCCTGGGCTTGAAGCTGGAGACCGTGAGCCGCGTGATGTCGCGATTCGCGCAGGACGGCCTCCTCGAAGTCAACCAGAAGCACGTCCGCATCATCGATACCGACGGCCTGCGTGCGCTCGTCAGCGGACAGGAGCGCGGCGCGGCGACCTGCTGACCGTCGGCGCAGCGCGCGTCCCGCCCCCCCTGCTCCGCCCTGGCGCCGCGACCAGGGTTTCCCCCCGGCGCCTTCCCTGCGCCCCCTCGGCGCGGCTTGCTGACGACTCGCAGCGGCACCTCTGCGTCGGATAAACCCCGCTTTTCGCGCATCGCGCAGCCGCGCCGCTCGCCTATCCTGCTCGAACCCCGGTACCCCGGTTTCCGACTTCCGCCGCCATGAACCAGCACCCGTCCGGCAAGGCGCCAGCAGGCGCCCGTATCGCGGAGCCGCGCCAGCGCGCCTCGAGGGCGCGCGAGCTGACGCTGAAGGCCAAGGTGACCCTGCTGTTGCTGGCGGTCGCCACGCCGTCGCTCGCCGGCGCTGCGTTGCTCGGGTTCCTGTCACTCGGCACGCCGCCCGGCGCTGCGGGCGTCGCGCCGATGTTCCTGCGATGCGCGGCGGTCGCGATCGTCGCCGGCGCCGGCGCCGCGACCTGGCTCGCCATCGCCGTGCATCGGACGATCGCGCGCACCTCCGGTGTGGTGATGCAGGCAACGCGGGCCATGGTCTCGGGCGACCTGACACGGAAGATCGACCTCCAGGGTCGCGACGAACTCGCCCTCATCGGCCAGGAGATCGAGGCGATCAACGTCAATCTCTCCGCGACGGTCGCGAACATCAACACGATGTCGGCGCTCGTCCGGCAAACGGCCGAGACGCTGACGCGCGACAACGTGGAACTCTCGCGCCGCACCGAACAGCAGGCCGCGAGCCTCGAGGAGACATCCTCCAGCGTGCAGGACATCGCCAGGACCGTCCACGCCAACGACGAAGCGGCGCAGCAGGCCGAGCAGCAGGCGCGCGGCCTCAGTGGCCTCGCGGAACAGGGCGCGCAGGCGATGCGCGAAGCCGTCGCGCGGATGGACGGCATCGAGCAGTCGTCGCGCCGCGTGAGCGAGATCGTCAGCCTGATTGATGGCATCGCATTCCAGACGAACATCCTGGCGCTGAACGCCGCCGTGGAAGCGGCGCGCGCCGGCGAACAGGGCCGCGGTTTCGCCGTCGTCGCTTCGGAGGTCCGGACGCTGGCGCGTCGCAGCGGGGAAGCGGCGCGCGAGATCAAGGCACTGATCGACGCCTCGATGGGCGAGGTCGCCGAGGGCGCGCAGCGCATACGCGGCGTCAATGCGACGCTGGAGTCCATTGTCGGCGGCATTCGTGCCATGGCCCAGCAGATGCAGGCGATCGCCGCGGAGTCGGCTTCGCAGAGCGCCGGCCTGAAGCAGATCACCGGCGTCGTCGCCGAACTCGACGGCCTGACGCAACACAACGCGAGCATGGTCGAGCAGGCGACGCGCCTCGCGCGCGAACTGGGCGAGCGCGCGGACACGCTCGAGTCGAGCGTCCGCGGATTCCGGCTGCGGCAAGGCACCGCCTACGAGGCGATGGCGCTGATCGATCGCGCGATCGAGGAGGCGCGCCGCGCCGGCGTGGCCGGCGCGCTCTCGGCCTACACGAACCCGGCGCGCGAATTCCACGATCGCGATCTCTACGTTTTCGCGATCGATCGCAGTGGCAGTTACCGCGCGTTCGGCGGGCGGCCGGACAAGGTCGGGACGTCGATCGTCGAGGCGATCGGCTCGAGCGGCGAACGCATGGTCGCCGACGCATTCGCCCGCGCCGCCGAGGGAGGCGGCTGGGTCGAATACGAGATCGTCAATCCGCTGACCCGGGTTGCGGCGCCGAAGATGTCCTACATCCGCCCGCTCGACGATCAGCTTGTCGTCGGCTGCGGCGTCTACAAGACGGTGTCTGCCTAGCCCGGCGCGCAGTTGTCGCAGGCGTCCGCCTCGCCCCGCTTCGGGCACCCGGCGGGACGATCCTCGGCCACGAGCGGGCACCGGTTGACCTCGAACGGCGAACGCTGCAGGAAGACCGTGAGCGCCCCGGACGCGGCACAAAGCGCCCAGAACGCGAAAAACCCCAACGTATAGACGGGCAAGCGCGGCGCATCGAGCGGCACGCCGAAGATGTGCAGGTCGGAAGGATCGACGAACGCGAAGAAAATGAGCTCGGCGACCGCCGCAACGAGGAACGCCGGCCAGAGCACCCACAGCACGCGCTGGACGCGCGTGTCGGCCAGCCGCGGGCTACCGCCGGCCGGCGCCGACCCCACGGCGTCGCCCGGAACCGATTGCGATACATCGTCGAAGCTGGCAACTACGGGCGCCATCGCATACCCTCCGCTCGGGGGCCGGCAAGGCCGGCCCATGGCCGCCAGGCATCCGCAGGATTCCGCGTCGGTCGTACGACCTTGGCGACAAAGCCCTACTTGCCGGCAGCGATGCGCAGATGATCGGTCATTCCGGCGGACTCTGGCAAGTCGGATTCCAGCCGCCACGCCTTGGCTTCGATAACGACGCGCCAGGCAATGCGCCCGTTCACGTCCTCGGTCGGCTGCCACGCCCCCAGATATTGCGGCGCATCATCGGAGCCGCCAGCGACCCGCGACAACAATGCCACGCGATCGGCCGAGGGCCGCGTCGGATGCAGCAGGCGCACCTGCAGCGTGGGTTCGGCGGCCGGTGGGTGTGCCGCCGTCATCGAGACGCGCACGCTGTCGCCGGAATGCAGCCCGTCGAATCCGAGGTCGGCGGCGATACCCAACGCCTCGGCCTTGTGGGCGCGGTCAAGTTCCTCGTTGATCGCCAGGCCGTGCTTGTAGTAGTCGGCATCGATGACGGTATCGGCGCCGTGCACGGCGAGGTACGCCGCGTACAGGCTGAATGCGACGGCGATGGCCGGCAGCGAGATGAGGAACCACGGCCACCGGTCGCGGTACCACGGTAGCGGATCGACGGAACCGGAACTCATGCGATGCTCTCCTTGAAGCGCGTCGACGCGGACCCGCTGCCGCGGGGTCCCGCGTCGAACATGACGGCACGTCGGATGACGGCTCTACCGCGGACGCGACACTACCGCGTCTTCGTCGACGTCTCGAGCGCCGCCGACGGCGTACCCGCCCCGTGGCTCAGCGAATAGACGTAGGCGGCCACGAGATGGATCTCCGCCGGCGTCAGGACGCCCTTCCATGACGGCATCACGCCGTGGCGCCCGCGCGTGATCGTCTCGGTGATCGTCGCGACGCTGCCGCCGTACAGCCAGATCTTGTTCGTCAGGTCGGGCGCGCCGACGTTGACGCCGCCCTTGCCGTCGGCGCCGTGGCACGCCGCGCAGATCACGAACTTCTCCTTGCCGCGCGCCGCGCGCACCGCGTCGCTGGCCGAACCCGACAGCGACAGCACGTAGTTGGCGACGTCGCCGACCGCCTCCGGGCCCCCGACGACGTCGATCAGCGCCGGCATCACGCCTTCGCGCCCGCCGGTGATCGTCGTCTCGATGGCCTCCGGCGTCCCGCCCCACATCCACTCGTCGTCGGTCAGGTTCGGGAAACCCTTCGAGCCGTGGGCGTCGCTGCCATGGCACTGTGCGCAGTTATTGAGGAAGATCCGCTCGCCGATCTGGCGCGCGTGCGGATCGCCGGCGACCTTCACGAGATCCTGCTTCAGGAAGCCCTCGAACAGCGGGGCGTACTTCGCGTCGGCCGTGCTCATCTCGTTCTTGAACTGACCGATCGAGGACCATCCCAGGGCCCCTTTGTACTGCGTGCCAAGGCCGGGGAACAGCACCAGGTAGAGAATCGCGAAGAGGACCGTCAGGTAGAACAGTCCGATCCACCAGCGAGGCAACGGATTGTGGAACTCCTTCAGGTCGCCGTCCCAGACGTGGCCCGTCGTATCGCTCTCGGTCGACGGCGATGGAACGATGCGCCGCCTGCTCTGCAATTTCAGGAATATTGCGCAGCCGACGACGGAAACGAGCGTGATGACGGCGACGTAATAGTCCCAGAACATGCTGGTGAAATCACTCATTGCGTGCTCCCTGGCGAGCGCTTGCCGTCGAAGCGGCCGCTCGTCGAATCTTCGAATGGCAACTGCGCCGCGGACTCGAAGCCGCGCTTGGCCCCCTTGCTGTACGCCCAGGCCACGATGGCGATGAAGGAGACGAACGAGACCACGGTGAACGCAGACGAAAAGTGCTTGAGAATTTCCATGTCGGCTTCCCCCGGAGGTTCGTTACTGGCGGATCCCGCGCAACTGCGTGCCCAGGCCCTGCAGGTAGGCGATCAGCGCTTCCTGCTCGGTGTGACCCTTGACCTGGTCCGTCGCCGCGGCGATCTCGGCGTCGGTGTAAGGCACGCCGACGCGGCGCAGCGCGCGCATCTTCGCGGGCACATCCGCGCCGTCGAGGACCGTCGCCTCGAGCCACGGATAGGCCGGCATGTTCGATTCCGGCACGACGTCGCGCGGGTTGTGCAGGTGGATCCTGTGCCAGTCGTCGGAATAGCGTCCGCCGACGCGCGCGAGGTCGGGGCCGGTGCGCTTGCTGCCCCATTGGAACGGATGGTCATAGACGGATTCGCCGGCCACCGAATAATGGCCGTAGCGAAGCGCCTCGGCGCGGAACGGCCGCACCATCTGCGAATGGCAGTTGTAGCAGCCTTCGCGGATGTAGATGTCGCGGCCGGCCAGGCGCAGCGGCTCGTAGGGCTTGACGCCCTCGACCGGCTGCGTGGTCTGCCGGTCGAAGAACAGCGGAACGATCTCGACCAGCCCTCCGACCGAGACTACCAGCACGCAAAGCATGATCAAGGCCCACGAGTGGCGCTCGATGAAATCGTGATTGAATGCCATTTTCTTGTCGCCTCTGTGTTCGAATGTTCGGCTGCGCTACCCCACGCGCGCCGGGCGGCCCTGCGGCCGCGCCGGGCGTGCGGGATCGCGTTCAGGCATGCGCAACCGCGAGCGGAACCTGGTCGTCGACGGAGCGGCCGGCCTGGATCGTCTTGAACACGTTGTAGATCATCAGCACCATTCCGCCGAGGTACAGCAGGCCGCCGAAAAGCCGGATGACGTAGAAGGGATAGGTCGCCTTGACGCTCTCGACGAAGGTGTAGGTCAGCGTGCCGTCGTCGTTCACGGCGCGCCACATCAGGCCCTGCATCACGCCGGCGATCCACATCGCGGCGATGTACAGCACGATGCCGATCGTCGCCGTCCAGAAGTGCACCGTGACCAGCTTCATCGAGTACATCTCGGTGCGCGCAAACAGGCGCGGGATCATGTAGTACAGCGCGCCGATCGAGACCAGCCCGACCCAGCCGAGGGCACCCGAGTGGACGTGGCCGATGGTCCAGTCCGTGTAGTGCGACAGCGCGTTGACCGTCTTGATCGACATCATCGGCCCTTCGAAGGTCGACATGCCGTAGAACGAGAGCGAGACGATCAGGAACTTCAGGATCGGGTCCTCGCGCAGCTTATGCCACGCGCCCGACAGCGTCATGATGCCGTTGATCATGCCGCCCCACGAAGGCGCGAGCAGGATCAGCGAGAACACCATGCCGAGCGACTGCGCCCACTCCGGCAGCGCCGTGTAGTGCAGGTGGTGCGGGCCGGCCCACATGTAGGTGAAGATCAGCGCCCAGAAGTGCACGACCGACAGGCGGTACGAGTAGACCGGGCGACCCGCAGCCTTCGGGACGAAGTAGTACATGATCCCGAGGAAGCCGGCCGTCAGGAAGAAGCCGACCGCGTTGTGGCCGTACCACCACTGGATCATCGCGTCCTGGGCGCCGGAATACGCCGAATAGGACTTCGGCGGCCAGAACGAGACGGGTGTGAAAGCGCTATTGACGATGTGCAACAGGGCCACGGTGAGGATGAACCCGCCGTAGAACCAGTTGGCGACGTAGATGTGCTTCACTTGCCGCGTCGCCAGGGTGCCGAAGAAGACGACCGCGTAGCTGACCCAGACGACGGCGATCGCGAGCTTGATCGGCCATTCGAGCTCGGCATATTCCTTGCCGAACGTAAGGCCCAGCGGCAGCGTCACGGCGGCGGCGACGATGATCGCCTGCCAACCCCAGAACGTGAACCAGGCGAGGCCGGGCAAGAACAGGCGCGTCTGGCATGTCCGCTGCACGACGTAGTAGCTCGTCGCGAAGAGCGCGCAGCCACCGAACGCGAAGATCACCGCGTTCGTGTGCAGCGGGCGCAACCGGCCGTAGCTCAGCCAGGAGATGCCCGATATGAGGTCGGGCCATGCCAGTTCGGCGGCGATGATCACCCCCACCAGCATCCCGACGATGCCCCAAACGACTGCCATGACCGAGAACGCGCGGACGACCCCATATTCGTAGGTCGCTTGCGCCGAACTGCCACTCATCTGTTTCTCTCCCGTGGTGATGTCCACGACCGCGGCACCGCACCGCGATTGCGGCCTGCGCTTCTCGTCGTCCGCCGTGCCTGCCAGCGGCCGACGACATGCGCCTGTCGCCCCCTCCCAGCAGGCGACGCGGCTGCCCCGACGCTGCTGCCGCTGTTGCCCGTAGGGGACGAATGGATGCTAAGGAGGCGAGCCTTAAGGCCGATTGACTCAGGTCAAGTGGGCCGAGTTTGGCGCGTTGCCGTCTGCGGCGGGTCGTGATTCCAGCAACACCCTGCCGGCCGCGTGGCCTTCCTCGCCCGAAACGGCCGCCGCGGCCGAAGCGTCGGCGGTTTCGGGCTGCTCGTCCAGGATCCGGCGCCCTTCGCGATCGAGATTGTCGAACTGGCCGGTCAGCACGGCCCACGCCAGTACGCCGCCGATTCCCAGGACCAGGAGCACCGACAACGGGATGAGAAGGTACAACGACTCCATCGGGATCTCCGGAGGACAGCGCCGCGCGAACCACGGCGCCCTGGCGCGAGGGGCCTCAGGCCGGGACCGGCGCGCGCGATCCCGCGGACGGCGCCGCGCCGCGCGCGACGCGCAAGGCATTCGCCACGACGACCGCGGAACTTGCCGCCATGCCGGCGGCCGCCAGCGCGGGAGAGAGGTGGCCCAACGCGGCCAGCGGGATGATCACGGCGTTATACGCGAACGCCCAGGCCAGATTGCCCTTGACGATGCGCATCGCGCGGCGCGAAAGCTCGAACGCGTAGCCGACATCGTCGAGGCTCGAGCGCAGCGCGATCAGGTCGGCTCGCGCCTGCGCCAGGTCCGCGCCCGAGGCCATCGCGATCGAGGCGTCCGCCTGCGCGATCACGGGCGCATCGTTCAGGCCGTCGCCGATCACCACGACGCGGCGATGCGCCCGCTGCAGCCCGATGACCCAGTCGAGCTTGGTCGCCGGCGACAGCTGCGCCATCGCATGCGCGCGGTCCAGGCCGAGCGCCTGGCCGACGCGATCGACCGCCGGGCGCTGATCGCCCGACAACAGCCACACCTCGCGGCCTGCGCCGCGCATCTGCGCCACGAGGCGCTGCGCGCCGTCGCGCAGCCGTTCGGCGATGCCGAGCACGGCGAGCGGCCCCTCTTCGCCGGCGAGCACCACGAGGCTCGCCTCGCCGAGGCCGGCGGCGACGGCGCGCGCGGCCAACGGCGTGCCCCCGTCGCGCCACGCTGCCGGCGCGATCTGCAGCGCCCAGTTCGCTTCGCCCACGCGCAGCAGGCAGCCGTCGACGACCGCCTGCACGCCGCAGGCCGGCACGAACTGCGGATCGCTCGCGCGGCGCGGCGCGATGCCTGCCGCGCGCGCCGCCGCGAGGATGGCGTGCGCAAACGGGTGGTTCGCCGTCGCCTCGAGGCTCGCGCACAGCGCGAGCACGTCGCGCTCCGTCGCCGCCGCGACGGGAACGATGCCGACAAGCGACGGCTCGCCCTCGGTCAGCGTGCCGGTCTTGTCGCAGACGACGGCGTCGATCGTAGCCAGCGACTCCAGCGCCGCGACGCGCGACAGCAGCAGCCCGCGCCGCGCCAGCGCGGACTGCGCGACAAGCAGCGCCGCAGGCGCCGCGAGCGACAGCGCGCACGGACAGGTCGCGACGAGCACCGCGATCGCGCTCGGCAACACGCGCGCCGGATCGACGAGCCACCAGCCGCCGATCGTGGCCGCGGTCGTCGCCAGGACGAGCCAGAGGAACACGACCGCGACGCGGTTCGCCAGTTCGACGACGGCGGGCCGCTCCTGCGCGGTATCCAGCGTGAGCCGCTTCAAAGCCGCAAGCGAGGTCGCCTCGCCGGCCCGCCGGACCTTGACGACGATCGGCTGCATCAGGTTGATGCTGCCCGCCAGCACGACGTCGCCGCACGCTCGCGCCTGCGGCGCCGCCTCGCCGGTCAGCCAGGCCACCGAGACCTGCGTCGACCCCTCGACGATTCGGCCGTCCGCCGGCACGGTGGCGCCCGGCGCGATGGCGACGTGGTCGCCGGCGACGAGTCGCGCGGCCTCGACGGCCAGCGCCTCGGCCGACTCCGGATACGCCACCAGTCGCATCCCCACGAGGTCGGATTGCCGCGTGACCGCGTCGACATGGGCGGCGGCGCGCGACAGCGCGCGCACCTGCCACAGGCGCACCGACAGCACGAGCGCGACGAACATCGTCACCGAGTCGAAGTAGACGGCGCCCTCGCCTCGCCACGTGGCCACGACGCTGGCGATGAAGGCGACCGCGAGCCCAAGGACGATCGGCAGGTCCATCCCGATGCGCCCGACCCGAATCTGGCTCCACGCGGCGCGCCACAGCGGGACGGCGCAGAACACCGCGACGGGCACCGCGAGGACGCACTGCCCGATGCGCAGGAGCTGCGCGATGTCCGCGGAAATGTCGCCGGGCGCCGCGAAATACGCCGGCGTCGCGAGCATCATGACCTGCATCATCGCGAGCCACGCGATCAGCACGCGGAGGAGGCCGACGCGCTCGGCGCGCCGGCGGCGGGCCGGATCCGTCGCGGCCTTGTACCCCAACCGGCGCAGCAGCGCGTCGATGTCTTTCGGCGCGACGCGCTGCGGCTGGTACTCCACCGCCAGGCGCTGCGCGCCGAAGTCGACGCGCGCGCGCGTGACGCCCTCGAGAGCGCGCACCCGGTGCTCGATCAACAGGGCGCACGCGCTGCACACCATGCCGTCGACGTCGAGCTGGCAGCGTTCGACGGCCCCCACCGGGTCGGCCGTCGCCGCGGGTTCGCGCCCGGCTTCGACCCCGGCGCCGCCCTTCGCGACGAGGGCCAGTTGTTCGGCGATGAACGCGCATCCCTGGCAGCAGAAGCGCCAGCGCCGGCCGTCGATGTCGCGTTCGACGGTGCGCAACCCGGCAAGCGAATCGCCGCAGTGGTCGCACGCGCCGGCCGAAGCGTCCGCCGGCGCCGACGGCCCATCGAATTGCTTTGCCTTCCGCAGCACCGGAGCCGCCATCGCCTGTCCTTCCCGGCCGACGCGCCGGATCGATCGGCGCGCAAGGGCCTGCCCGACACGCCGGACCGAATGATTATCGTCCGCGCTCGCGGCGTCTCGTCGCGGCCGGCGCGCGCCGCGTTGACCTGCGTCAAGCGCGTCCCGCCGCCGGGCGCGTCCAGCGTTGCGGGAAGGCCGCGGGGACGACGAGGAAGACAAGGGCGTCAGCGACGCGGGTCGACGGGGCGCACGACATCGAGCCGGTCCGTGCACAGCGCATCGATGCCCCAGGCGAAGAGTTGCGCGGCACGCTGCGCGTCGTTGACCGTGTAGCAGAACAGCCAGTAGCCGGCCTCGCGGACGTCGCGTGCCAAGCGTTCGTCGAGCGCGCCGTGCCAGCAATGGAGCGCCTCGACGTCGAGGTCGCGGATCCGTGCGAGCCAGTCGTCCGGGGGAGCCTCGCACAGCCATCCGAGCGGCAGCCGCGGCGCGGCGCGGCGCGCCGCAGCGAGCGCGGCGGTCGAGAACGACGACAACAGCGGCGCGCCGGCGCGCGCCAAGCCGGCGCGCGCCGCGCGCGACGAGGCGTCAGGCTCGGCGCCGCCATCGCGCCAGCGCCGCGCGACATCGCCCGCGACGACGGCACCGGTCTCGGCCTCGCGCCCGGGCGACGGCTTGATCTCGATGTTCATCCAGATCCGCATCGACGCGCACAGGTCCATCGCCGCCGCGAGCGTCGGCACCGGCTCGCCGGCGAAACGCGGCGCGAACCAGCTGCCGGCGTCGAGCGCGGCCATTTCGGCCGACCCAGCGGCCGCGACCTCGCCGCGGCCGCTGGTCGTGCGCTCCAGCACGGGGTCGTGGATCAGCACCGGTACGCGATCGGCCGCGAGCATCGCGTCGCATTCGATCGCCGTGAAGCCGTGCTCGAAGCCCACCCGTATCGCGGCGAGCGTGTTTTCCGGCGCCAGCGTCCCGCCGCCGCGATGCGCGAGGACGCGCGGGTACGGCCAGGGAATCGGCGCCGTCACGCGGCCGCCGCGGGTCGAGCGACCGCGCGCCGGCGGACGTAGACGATCTTCTCGACGCGCGCGACGACCAGGCCTTCCTCGTCGACGACCTCGGCCTTGAAGACGTGCAGGTGCTTCTCGCCGGTCGCCGTCGCCTTCTCGATCGCCGCCAGGTCGTCCTCGGCAACGCGCAGCGTGGCGCTGACGCGGCCGCGCCCGGGCGCCACGAACTCGATCGATGCGGCCTTGTCCCAGATGATCATGCCGCGTGGCAGGTTGTAGACGAGCATCAGCGCGAAGAACGGGTCGGTCATCGCGAAGATCGAGCCGCCGAAATGCACGCCGAAGGCATTGCGATTGGTCCAGCGCAGCGGCATGTCGACGACCACCTCGCGCATGTCGGCGCTCAGGCGGCGGACGCGGATACGGGCGCCGAGGAACGGCGGCCACAGGTTCATCCCGAGCCGCAGCAGCCACGGCGGCACGCGGCCGCCGGCGCCGTGCGCACCGCGCCGCGGGACGACGATCGCCGACGTGCGCTGGTCAATCATCGCCGCGCGATGCGATCAGCACGGCATTGCTGCCGCCGAAAGCGAACGAGTTGGACATCACGTGGTCGACGCGCACGCCGCGACGCGCGACGTTGGGCACGTAGTCCAGGTCGCAGGCCGGATCGGGGCGGTGCAGGTTGATCGTCGGCGGCACGACGCCGTCGCGCAGCACCAGCAACGCGGCGATGAGTTCGAGCGCGCCCGCGGCGCCGATCAGGTGGCCGTGCATCGACTTCGTCGAGGACACCGGCACGCCGCGCGCCGCGGCGCCAAAGACCTGCTTGATCGATTCCGTCTCCGCAAGGTCACCCGCGATGGTCGCGGTGCCGTGGGCGTTGATGTAGCCGATGTCGCCGGCGCCGATGCCGGCGTCATCGAGTGCAGCCTGCATCGCGCGGCACTGGCCCTGGACGTCCGGCTTCGTCAAGTGCGTCGCATCGTTGCGCGCCCCGTAGCCGGTGAGCCGCGCGTGCACGCGCGCGCCGCGCCGGCGCGCGCTCGACTCCGATTCCAGGACCAGGAACGCCGCGCCTTCGGCGAGCACGAGACCGGTGCGGTCGGCCGCGAACGGCCGGCACGCCGTCGACGGGTCGCCGCGATCCGGGACGGCCAGCGTGCGCATCGCTTCCCAGGCCTTGAACATTCCCAGCGTCAGCAACGCTTCGGTGCCGCCGACGATCGCGATGTCGACCGCCGCCGACGCCACGAGGCGCCCGGCCTCGCCGATGGCGAGCGCCGAGGACGAGCACGCGGTCGAGAACGTCAGGTTCGGGCCGTGGCAGCGGTAGTCGAGCGCGACGCCGGCGGCCGCGGCGTTGTTCATTCCCTTGACGACGAGCAGCGGATTGATCCGGGCCTCGGCGCCGCGCAACATGAGTTCCTCGTAGCTCGCCTCGATCGAGGCTTGGCCCCCCATGCCGGTGCCGACGTAGACGGCGGCCTCGTCCAGCGCACCGGGCGCCCCCAGGCCGGCGTCGGTCACCGCCTCGCGGGCGGCGACCAGCGCCAACGCCGTCACGCGATCGAGCGCCGCGATGCGCGCCTTGCCCAGGACGGCGGCCGGATCGCCACCGACGATGCCCGCCGCGTTGAAGGCGACGCGAGGCGCGAACGGCGACTGCAACGCGCGGATGCCGGAGCGCCCGGCGGCGAGCGACGCCGCGAATCCGGCGACGTCGTCGCCGATCGGCGCGAAGACGCCCAGGCCGGTGACGCATACCCCGCGCATCGAACCACGCTTCCCGGGGACGATTCGCGAGCGGCCTGCGGTCAGGCCCCGGCCGCGGCGGGATTCTGCTCGCGCACCGCGCGATCGATCTCGGCGATCACGTCGCTTACGGTCACCAGCGGCGCCCGCGATTCCGCCATGCGGATCTTGAGCTTGTCTTCCATCTCGAACATGAATTCGATCATCCCGAGGGAATCGATGCCGAGCGACGCGATCTCCGTCTCCGGCTGCAGCCGGTCCACGTCGACGCCGAAATGCTCGGCGATCATTCCCTTGATCCGGGCCGCGAGTTCGCCGTCCATCGCGCTCACCCCGCCACGGCCGGAACGCGCACCACCGGCGCCTCGCCGCGCCCGCCCGCGCGCCGCGCCGCCGCGCCGTGCCGCTCGAAGAACGCCAGCGTCTCGTCGACGACCGCGTCCTTGTCGTTGTCCAGCGTCAGCATGTGGTAGCTGTCGTCGAAGAGCACCTTGCGCACTTCGCCCGAGCCGACGTTCTGCGCGACGAATTCCGCGCTGCGCGGGCTCGCGACCTCGTCCTCGCGCGCATGCAGCAGCAGCGTCGGCGCGACGACTCGCTTGATGTCGCGCCGCACGGCACGGATCAACGCGTGCGCCTCGTGGATCCCCATCAGCGGCAACGCCGCGGCCCCCGCCGGCGAATTGCCGTGCGACGCCATCGCCCGCTCGATCCACTCCCGCATGCGCTCGTTCTTGAGTCCGAAAGGAGAGCGCTCGCGCCACGCGATGCGGCGACGCAGCGGGGTGTAGTAGCCGAGCGGGATCAGGAAGCGGTACCACGGCATGGCCCAGCCGTCGTAGTACAGCGTCGTCGAGATCAGCGACAGCGAGCCGATGGCGGCGGGGCGCTCGATCGCCAGCCGCAGCGCCAGCACGGCGCCGATGCACAGCCCGGCCACGTGGACTTTTTCGTAGCGCTGCGCCATGGCATCCAGCTGGCCGAGCACGTACGCGGTCCATTCGCGCCACGAACCGGTATCGAACGGATCCTCGCGCGTCCCGAACCCGCACCCCGGAATTGCCGGACTCTGGACGACATAGCCGGACTCGCGCAGGCGGCGGGCGAGGTACTGCATCTCGAGCGGGCTGCTCGAAAGTCCGTGAAGAAGCATCGCGGCCCGAGTTTCACGGACGCCCGAAACGATATGCAAAATGAATCCCCCTACCTCGCAGAAGCCCGGAGCCATTGACCTTTTGCGCGATTTTACAATGAGGGACCCCGTTTCCTGGGACGGGTTCCCATCTGGACTCGCCCGGCGGCGGTACGCCGGAACGTATCATCCGGACAGCGCGGGTCCCGCCCGGACGCGCCCCTGACCGCCCTCCGAGGCCGACGACGTGAATCCGAGCTTCGACTGGAACAACCCCTACCCGTCGGTCCGGGTGCCGGTCTTCGCACGCGACGTCTGCGCCACGAGCCAGCCGCTGGCGGCGCAGGCGGGCGTCGGGACACTTCGCCGCGGCGGCAACGCGGTCGACGCCGCCGTGGCCGCGGCGGCCGTCATTTCACTGACGGAGCCCTGCTCCAACGGCCTGGGGTCCGACAATTTCGCGATCGTCTGGGACGGCACGCGCCTTCACGGGCTCAACTCGAGCGGAACCGCGCCCGCCGCGTGGACTCTCGACTACTTCCGGCACCGCTACGGCGACGACCTGCCGGCCAACCGGCCCCTTCGGGGCTGGGATACGGTGACCGTTCCGGGGGCCGTCGCAGGCTGGGCTGCCCTCCATGGCCGTTTCGGACGCCTCGGATTCGAAGACGTGCTGGCGCCCGCCATCGACTACGCCGAACGCGGCTTTGCCGTCAGCCCTATCACGCAGGAGAAATGGCGGCTTGCGGTGCCGCTACTGCACGACCAGCCGGGCTTCGCGCAGCACTTCATGCCGCGTGGACGCGCCCCGGAAGTGGGCGAACGCTTCGTACCGGAAGGCGCCGCGGCAACGCTGCGGCAGGTCGCGGCGAGTCGTGGCGAGGCGTTCTACCGCGGCGAAATCGCCGAGCGCATCGCCGCCTTCGCGCGCGCCGGCGGCGGCGCGTTGACGACCGAGGACCTCTCCGGCTTCTCGCCGCAATGGGTCGAGCCGCTGCAGCAGGCCTTCGCCGGTCACGAACTGCACGAGATCCCGCCCAACGGCCAGGGCATCACGGCGCTGATCTGCCTCGGCATCCTGCAGCACACGCCCCTTGCGGAGATGGCCGCGCAGCCTGGCGGCCTCGACACCTCGGCGGCGCAACACCTGATCATCGAGGCCATGAAGCTCGCCTTCGCCGACGTCTACGCGTACGTCGCGGATCCGCGGGCGATGACGCTGACGGCCGACGACCTGCTGGACGCCGGCTACCTGCGCGAGCGGGCCCGCCTGATCGACGCGGATCGCGCCCGACCTTTCGCGTCCGGCACGCCGCCGCGCGGCGGCACGATCTACCTGACGACGGCCGACCGCACGGGCATGATGGTGAGCCTGATCCAGTCCAACTACATGGGCTTCGGCTCCGGCGTCGTCGTGCCGGGAACGGGCATCGCGCTGCAGAACCGCGGCCACGGATTCGCGCTCGACGCCCGACACCCGAACGTCGTGGCCCCCGGCAAGCGACCGTTCCACACCATCATCCCGGCCTTCCTGACGCGTAACGGGCAGCCGCAGATGAGCTTCGGCGTCATGGGCGGAAACATGCAGCCGCAGGGGCACGTGCAAACGCTGGTGCGCATGCTTCTTGGCCGGCAGCAGCCGCAGGCCGCGTGCGACGCGCCGCGCTGGAAGTGGAACAGCGGCCTCGACGTCGAGATCGAGGCGCACTGGCCGCACGAGGTCGCCGCCGGGCTTGCGGCGCGCGGACACCGCCTCACGTCGACCGCCGACTCCTATATGGACTTCGGCTCCGGGCAGTTCATCTGGCGCCTGGGCGATCCGCAGGTCGACGGCTACGTGGCCGCGAGCGACAGCCGGCGCGACGGCCAGGCGTGCGGCTTCTGAGGTCGCGACAAGACCCCAGGTCCAGCCGCACCCCCTGCAGCAAGCTGCCGGTGCGCCCGTCATAGGCCAGCGCGGCGAGAGCGAATTCCCGCGGACCGTCGCCGGGCAGTTCCAGCTCGAGCCGCTCCGCGCCGGCCGGCGACAGGCGACGCGACAGCCACGCGCGCACGACGTCGTCGTCGAGGAGCGTCGCCCCGCGGTTTTCCCCGGCCGCGACGGACGTCGAACGGCCGCTTTGCGTCAGCGCCAACACGAGATCCACGCCGGGGACCGCCGCCGGAGGCGACGCCCGGACACCGACGCTCAAGCGCTCCCCGTCCCGCTCGACGTCGACGTCGAGCGAAATGCCGGCGGCAGCACCCTTCGCCGCGTCGATGGCGCGCTGCGTCGCGGCCGCGTCGTCCCACCGGCGATGCTCGCGCCCATCGATGAAGACCGCCGGCGTGTAGACGAGACCGATTCCGGCGCGGACGGCGAGCTCCCGCTGGCGCTGGCTGAACTCCGGCCGCGAGAACGGATCCTTCCAGCCCAGGTCGTTCCAGTAATCGACGTGAAACGCCAGCGGAATCACCCCATCGGCCGCGTGATGCGAAGACAGCCGCGACAGCCAACGGTCGGCCGGCGGACAACTGGAACAGCCCTGCGACGTATACAGCTCGACGACGGCGGCGCGGGTCCCGGCAGCGCTCGATGCGGCACAGTGCAAAGCGGGCGCCGGTGAAGCGGGCGCCGGCGACGCGGCGGTCACCCACACGAGCCCAAGCCCCGCGGCCAGCGCGACGGCCATCACGATCGACAGGGGTTTCTTCATCGCGTTGTCCAGCCTTCGCGCAGCGACTTCGCCGGCGTCGAAGCGGCGCCCGGCGGCCACGCCCGGCTTGGTCGGCGCAACGGGCGCGGCCTTACGAGCGGGTCATGGCGCCACGCCGGCGATGCGGCGCGCCACGAGTCGCGGCAAGCGCCAGACCATGCCGGCGAGCAGGCGCAGGTGCAGTCCCGTCATTCGCGCGTTGTCGCGCAGCAGGTCGAAATGCGAGACGCCGTCGACCGGATACGTCACCGGGGTCGGCAGATTGACGATCTTCGCGCCGTCCCAATGCAGCCGGACGATGACATCGGTGTCGAACTGCATGCGCCGGCCCACCGGACCGCGATCGTCGAGCGCGACCGCGCGCGCGATCGGATAGACGCGAAAACCGCACATCGAATCTCGGATGTCGAACGACAGCGTCTCGATCCAGACCAGCACGTGCGTCAGGTAACGGCCGTAGAACCGGACCGCGGGCACCGAACCGTCGTACCGCGGGACCCCGTTCACGACCGCGTCCGGTTCGGCGCGGGAGGCGTCCAGAAACCGCGGCAGGTCGCGCGGGTCGTGCTGCAGGTCCGCGTCGATCTGCACGGCGTGCGTGAAGCCGGCGGCGAGCGCCGCCCTCAGGCCGGCGACGACCGCCGCGCCCTTGCCCTGGTTATGCGGAAGGCGCACGCAACGCAGCCAGCCTGCCTCGCGCGCGACAAGGTCGTCGATCCGCGCCGCTCCGCGCGGGCCGCTGCCGTCGTCGACCAGCCAGCACGTGATGCCCTGCGGACGCAGCGCCTCGACGAGCGCCCCGAGCGCGCCCTCGTGGTCGTAGACCGGAACGACGACGCAAGGCCGCCACGCGTTCGCGGTTGCGGTCGTCGCATCGCCGGCGCCGCCCGCGCGACCGTCATCGGGGGTGCCGCGACGCGTCACTGCGGCGTGCCGCTGGCGCGGCAGTCCCACAGCGTGTTCTCCCAGCCGGAGATCACGCCGCTTTCGCCGCATTTCGGGCAGCGCCAGACGACCTGCGCGGAATCCGGATCCGCGTAGGCGCCAATGATGCCGCCGCACATACGTCGACTGACGCGACGGCGACAGGCAACGCCCTCCTGAACGGCCTCGACCGGCTCGCTCGTGGCATACGCCACGATCGCCGCAAGCTGTTCCGCGATGGCCCGGCCGGGCCCCGACGGCACGGCGATCGAGCCCCGCTCGTCGAGAAAATGGCGAAGGTCGGTCACCTGCATGGCCCGCTCCCGCCCGGGTCGCCACGCGCGAGACGCGGACGCCGGGGCGGGAAATATACGCCGGCAGGGACGCCGGCGCGACCGGCTCAGCCGGCCGAGCTGACGAGCCCGGTATTCGTGAACGTGAACGTCTCATCGATCGTGCCGTCGTTGCCGAAATCGACCGCGACCGTCACGGTCCCGTGGGCGACCGTGATCTCCAGCGTGTTGTGCGGATAGACGATCGTCCAGGAGCCGGACTGCGGCACGCCGTTCGCGTCGTACTGGACGCCGCCCGTCGAACTGACGGTGACCGACCACGAACCGTTCGGATGGCTGACGGCGAGCGTCGCCGTGCCGCTGTACGTCGTCGACGCCAGGACGCCGTTGGTCGTCGTGATCGTCCGCGTCCGGTCGACGTTCGTGAACGTCCACGTGCTGGTGCGGGCCCCGAACACCGTCGTGACCTCGTAGCTCGGCGTTTGCCAGTTGATCGTCTCGGTCGTCGTCGCGCCGGCGGTCACCGTCGAAACGCTGATCGTGGAACTGCCGTTGATCGATACCGTTCCGAGCGGCACGCTGACGACGAGGTCGCTGGTCGATGTCGCCACGCTCACGGCCGTGTCGCTGGCGCTGATCACGGTGAGCTGCAGGCTGCCGTCCAGGGCGCCGGCGCCGAGGGCGCCCTTGCACGATGTGAACGTCAGCGAATAGATTTCGCCGGCATCGAACTTGCCGTTCTGCAATTGCGCCGGCGTCGCGCCCGACACGGTGTAGACGGCGCTTCCGCCGCCCGGGCAGGCATAGGCTTGCGACTGCTGCGCGCCGGCGACGACCGTCTGGGCCATCGTCACGGCCGTCGACAGTGCATCGGTCGTCGACGTCGGCACCGTCGCGCTGTCGGCGCTGACCTCCTGGGCGGTCGACTGCGACACGGTGCCGGACGACGACGGCGCAGCGGCGCTGTCCGAGGCGCCGCCTCCGCCGCAAGCGGCAAGCAGCACGGCGGTCGCCGCGAGCGCGGCGGCGAGATGGCGGTACCGGGACGAGGATCCTGCGTTCATGTTGAGCTCCTGTGGGCCTGTCGGTAAGCGGTTCGTCGTCGTCCGCGGCGGCGCGCGCTGCGGTCGCCGCGTCGTACGCACCGGATGCTGCGGTCGCGCCGTTAACGGCGGATTGCGGTTCGCGCGCCGATTGTTGGAATTTGTTACGGCGCCGGCCGGCGGTAACCGGCGGTAATCGACCCGGACCGCCGGATGCGCCAGGCGATCGTGGCGCGGCTAGCATCGCGACGATCGCGTCCCACCAAGGTCTCCCGCCATGAACGACACCGTGACCGCGCACAAGCTGCTGGTCGTCGAGGACGACGGCGACATGCGCGGGCTGCTCCTGCGCTATCTCGGCGAGAGCGGCTTCAGCGTGCGCGCCGTCGCCGACGGCGGCGCGCTCGACCGCCAGTTGCAGCGCGAGTCGTTCGATGCGCTGATCCTCGACCTGATGCTTCCGGGCGAGGATGGGCTGTCGATCCTGCGCCGGCTGCGCGCCGGCGGCGAGACCCTTCCGATCCTCGTGCTGACCGCGCGCGGCGATCCCGTCGACCGCGTGATCGGCCTGGAGATCGGGGCCGACGACTACCTCGCGAAGCCCTTCCTGCCGCGTGAACTGCTGGCGCGGATCCAGGCGCTGCTGCGCCGGCAACGACGCTATTCGCTGGGCGCCGCCGCGCCGACCGGCACGACGATCCGGTTCGGCCCCTTCACGCTCGAGGTCGAGGCGCGCCGGCTGATGCGCGACGCGCAACCGGTCCCGCTGACCGGCGGGGAGTTCAACCTGCTGCTCGCGCTGGCGAGCAATCCGCAACGCCCGCTCGGGCGAGAGCGCCTGATCGAGCTTGCCTACGGCCGGGACCACGACGCGAACGATCGCAGCATCGACGTGCAGATCCTGCGGCTGAGGCGCTCGATCGAGGCCGACGCGGCGAATCCGCGCTACATACAGACCGTCCGCGGAATCGGCTACGTGTTCGTGCCGGCCGGAGGTGCCTCGTGAGATGGATTCCGCGCACGCTGCTGGGCCGCAACCTGCTGCTTTTCGGCACGCTGATCGCGTTCGCGCTCGGCACGACCGGCACCGTGTTCTTCCGGCTCGTGGCCGTGCCGCGGAACCAGGCGACGATCGCCTACGCGATCCAGCTCGCCGAGGCCCTGGCTCGCCATTCGACAACCGGCTCGCGCGACGACACGACCGGCGCCGCCGGCGCCGGACCGGCGCGCGTGCTCGCGCCGGGCGAGGCTCCGCCGACGTTCCAGCGGCCGGCGCGGCGCGCGACGGAGAACGCGCTCCGCGAAATCGGCGCGCGCCTGCCGCATGGCTACGAGCTGGGCTGGCAAGAGGACGGCGCCCACCTGTGGATCGGCGTGCCTGCGAACGGCGTGGACTCGCCGGGCGCGCAACCGATGACCTGGGTCTCGTTCCCGACCCTGGACATGCTTCCCCGGATGCGCGGCGTCGCGGTGTCCTGGCTGCTCGCGATCGGCCTGCTCGCGTTCGCCGGAGCCTTCATCGCGCAACGGCGCGTCGACCGCCCGTTGCGCGAACTGGTCGGCGCCGCGGAGGCGATCGGCGCGGGTCGTGCCGCGCCGGTACTTGCCGAGCGCGGGCCGGCGGAAATCGCACAGCTCGCGCGCGCATTCAATGCGATGGCGCGCGATCTGGAGGCCCTCGACCGCGAGCGCGCCGTCATGCTCGCCGGCATCTCCCACGACCTTCGCACGCCGTTGTCGAAGATCCTCCTCGCGCTGGAGATGATCGGCCCGGCTGCCGATCCGCAGCTGCGCTCGTCGATCGAGCGCAGCGTGGAGAGCGCCAATCGCGTGATCGACCAGTTCGTCGACTTCGGTCGCGGTGGCGGGGACGAGTTGCCGGTCCCGACGGACCTCAACGCGCTGGCGCGCGCCGTGATCGCGGAGCGGGCCAACGATGGCGTTCACCTGGAGCCGGGCAGCGTCCCCACGCTCGCATTGCGCCCGCTGGCGATGCACCGCCTTATCGCCAATCTCGTCGACAACGCGCTGAAATACGCCGGGGCCCCGGTGACCGTGCGAACGCGGGCGACGCCGGACGGCCGCGGCGCGACGCTGTCCGTCGTCGATCTCGGCCCGGGTATTCCCGCCGACGACGCCGCGCGGCTCATGCGCCCATTCGCACGCGCGAGCCGCGCGCGCGCGGACGTGCCCGGCGCCGGCCTCGGCCTGGCGATCGTCGAACGCATCGCCACGGCCCACGGGGCGCGCGTCGAACTGGTCGCCGCCCACCCGGGCGCCGAGCGCGCCGGACTCGAGGCCCGCGTGACCTTCGGCGCCGCCTCGCTGCGCCGAGACCCGGATTCGATCGCCTAGGCGTCCCGCAGCGCGATCGCGACGTGCTCCCGGAATCGCTCCGCATCGCCCAGAGCGTGGGCATTCAGCAGCGCGAGCTTGACGAGGAAAAGCGAGGCCTTCTGCGGCCCGGCGCTGTCGATGGCCGCCGCCAGCGTGTCATAGACGTCCTCCAGCGCGGTCACGTCGAGCGCTGCGGAAACGCCGTTTTCGTTCATGCCGATCCCTCCCCCGCGGCCAGCAGGTGGTCCACGGCCGCCCGCAGGCGTGCCGCATCCAGCGTCATCCAGCGCGCGCAGACGTGCTGGTCCGGCCGAAGCAGGTACGCCGCCCCGCTCGCGGGCACGCCGTAGCGCTCCCGCATCGCCCCGGCCGCGTCGGGCAGGGAACGTTCCGCACCATCGACGGTGCGAGTCATGCCGACCGTCGTGAGCCGTATCGGCACGCCGCGCTCGCGATACGCGCCGATGACGCGCCACACGTCGGCGGGCACCGTGGGCGCGTCGCCGAACCACAGCAGGTCCAGCGCGCCGCCGACGTGATCGAGCAGGAAATCGTCGCTGCCCAACCTGACGTTGCGCGGCGGGGCGCCGTCGGCGGGTCCGGCGTCGAACAGCCTGTCGTCGTCGCCGGGGCAATTCAACCGCGACGAGGAATACTCGTGCGGGCGCGACGTGCGCCAGTGATAGAGCGGCCGCACGAAATCCTGGCTGAGCGACAGCGAAAGCACGGCATCGCGAAGCAGCTGGAAGCCGTCGGACGGTGGCGTCATGAATCGCGTGCTCTTGCCCGCTTCCGCGATGATTTCACGCGCCGCGCGCACGCGTTCACGGCTGTAGTTGGAAAGCAGCGCCGGCCCGGCGAGGCTGCGCACGACGAAGGCCAGGTGCCAGGCGAGCGACTGCGCATCCTGGAAACCGGTGTTGGCGCCGCGCACGCCGAAGATCGGCAGCAGGTGCGCCGCGTCGCCGACGAACAGCACACGGCCGTGCACGTAGTCCGACAGCGTCAGCGCGCGGGCGGAATACACGGAGCTCCAGTCCAGTTCCCATCGGGCGTCGCCATGCCCGATCATCGCGAGCTGGGCGTCGATCCGCGCCTTCAGCGACTCCGGCTGCAGGGCCTGCTGCGGCGACTCGCCGGGCGGCAACTGGTAGTCGATCCGCCAGATCCCGAGCGGTTCGCGATGCATCAGCACGGTGTTGCCCGGATTCCATGGCGGATCGAAGTACGCGCGCCGCTCCGTCGGCAGCGGCAGGTCGACCCGGATGTCGGCGATGACGAAGAAGCCTTCGTAGGAGTCGCCCTCCAGCGGCAGGCCGAGACCCGAGCGGATGCCGGAGCGGCCACCGTCGGCGGCCACGAGCCAGCGCGCGTGGATCGCATAGTCGCCGGCCGGCGTCTCGATCGCGGCGATCGCGCGCTCGCCGTCCTGCCGCACGGCGGCGCAGCGGTTGCCCCATCGCAGGTCGATCAACGGGTTCGCGGCGCAGGCATCGAGGAGGTATTCCTCCAGGAACTGCTGCTGCAGGTTGATCATCGGGAAGAACCGGTCGTGCGGATCGTGCGGCGCTTCCATGCGGAACACGTGCTGGCCGCGGTAGTAGCTGTTGCCATGGCGCCACGGCAGCCCGCTCGCCGTGACGCGTTCCGCGACACCGACCTGCTGCAGGATTTCCATCGAACGGCGGGTGAAGACGATCGCACGACTGCCCTGCGAGACCTGCAGCTCCGCGTTCAGGACGACGGAACGTACGCCGAGCCGTGCCAGCTCGAGCGCCGTGCACAGTCCCGCGGGTCCGGCGCCGACGACCAGCACGTCGTGTTCCTGCACCTCGCCGTCGTGCACCGGCAACCAGGGTGCGTGCACCTCGTAGCGGTAGTAGATGGACGGCCGGGGATCCGACGAAGGCGTATGCACGCGGCTGTCCTCTGCCCGTCGAGCCAGGTCCTAGTTGCCGACGTACTTCCACTTCCCGGCGTCGACGCGCACCAGCACCTGGCTTCTCTCGTCCGCACCGTTATGGTCGGTCGCCGACATCGAATAGACGCCCTGCGCGAGCACGAGATTCCTAGTCGATTCCAGCGCGTCGCGCAGCGCGGTCCGGAACTCGACCGTCCCCGGTTGCGCCCGACGCAAGGCCTGCGGAACCGCCGACTGGATCAGCAGCATCGCATCCCAGGCCATGCCGCCGAACAACGAACGGCTTCCGGCTCCGTACTTGCCCTCGTAGGTCGCGACGAAGCGCGTGGCCGCGGCGCGGACCGGGTTCGATTCCGGAAGCTGCTCGGCCACCAGCAGCGGCGAGACGGGCAGCAGCGCGCCGTTGACGCTGGCGCCGCCGACACGCAGGAAATCGTTGTTCGCCACGGCCTGCGTCTGGAAGATCGTCCCGGCGAAACCACGACCGTGCAGCTCGATGTGCGGCATCGCGCCGGGCGTCCCCGCGGCCGCGATCAGGATCGCGTCGGGACGCGCCGCGAGGAGCTTCAGCGCCTGCGAGACGAAACTCGTGTCGGTGGCGCCGAAGCGCTCGACGCCGACGACCTGGACGCCCTGTTCCGGAGCCATGCGCTGCGCGACGTCGATGAACGTCTGTCCGTAGGCGTCGCTCGTCGCGACGATGCCGAGCTTCGCCTGCTTGTCCTGCCGCATGCGATCGAAGACGTACTTCAGCTGGATCTGCTCCCCCGGCGGCATCTTGAAGGCCCACCGCCGCGCACCCTCCTGCGGGTTGATGACGGCGCCGCTGCCCGCGAGCGTGATCATCGGCGTCTGCGTCTCGCCGGCGACCTGCAGTGCAGCCAGCGACGTCGGCGTCACCGACGGACCGACGATGACGTCGACCTTGCTTTCGGTCGTCAGCTTGCGCGCCGCGAGCGCCGCCGCGGTCGGATCGGACCCATCGTCGAGGACGGTCACCTGCACCCGCTGGCCGCCCACCTCGGTCGGCCACAATTCGACCGTGTTGCGCGCCGGGATCCCGAGCGACGCCGCAGGCCCGGTGAGCGACAGGATCACGCCGATGCGAACATCGGCCGCGGCCGCGACGTTCGACAGGATCGCCAGGCTCGCGGCGAAAATGACGCTTGGCGTCTTCATCGTGTCCTCCGTCTCTTGGCTCCAACAGGATTGCGGGCCGGTTCTCGACGCCGACCGTAGGACGCCATCGTACCGAACGCGGCCGGACGCGAGGCTTCGGGCCGGGGCAGCGGCGCGGAACGGTAGAGCGGGCTCCGGAATCGTGAACAGGCCGTTAAATGCAAAGGCTGCTCCGACGGGCGAGGATATTTGGAAGGCGCGCTCGGCAAGGCGGGGTTGCCGAGCCAAAAGCGATGATCGATCGTGACCACACCCTGCCCATCATCCGCCACGCCAAAGTCGTCGGCATCCGCCGCGGCACGGATTGCGACCACATGGTGCCGATCCCGGATTCGGATCTGCGCCGGATACGGCGCGTCGACGAGGTGCACTGTCGACTCCCCAAACCGATGCCGCCGATTTCCGGCAATTGGCGTCGTCGCCCTCACCGCCTGCTCGGTGCGCGAGACCACGATTTCTCGCAATTCGTGTCGTCGATTGACGAATTTCCGAATATCTTGTCGCCTGTCTCGTTAGCGCACTATGTCCTTGATTTTTCGGCCTTCGGTGGCCACGTGCCTCGTCTCTCGTCAAAACCGTCGTGCCATCCCCGCGCTAGGCAAGAAGAGCGTCCATAGTCGTTATCAGCGCCAAAATATCCTGGAGTTTTGGCGCACGCAGGTGGGCTAGCTCATCCCGCACAATTTTTGCGATGCGGCAGACACCAACAGCCCGCTGCGAAGCGGAATCCTCGGGAACGCGAAGCCCGTGGTAGTAAACCAACCCGACGACATTGTTGTAGTCAAATTCGTCGCGGTCGACTTCGATGGTCTTCCCGTTCGCCAACTCCCTTGCAAATCTCCCACCGTTAGCCGCCAAAACCTCATCAATCGGTTTTTTCAAAATCCGCAACACCCGCGTCCGCCGTTCCTCAAGCCAAGGCGTAAGGGCCCTTACGCAGGCCCTCCAGTACCGCCGCTTCGCCGCCTTCAACGCATCGGTTTGCTGTATTCCAGCGTGCAGTGCAAGGTGCCATTCGTGCAAGGGATGCCGAACGGTCGAACCATATAGCGTGGCATGAGTTCCCTCCGTCCAAGATTCGGTACGCCAGCGCAACGGGTCCTCCTCGAGTACCGTCGTCAGGCTGCCGGGCAACCCCAGGATTTCCGCATCGCTAAAGGCGATGAGTCTCTCTGCCAAGCGCGCATCAAAGCCCGCAAACTCGTTGACTAACGCGCGCAACAAGTGTGTTGAGCCAGGTCCATGCCGCCCAAGCATGCGCATCCCAACATACGCGGCCATCTCATCTACGGAAAGAGCGCCGTCAAACGCGAGCACATCGAATTCTTCGCAAGAGCGGTCCCTGGCGAAGTCGTCATCTCGCATTTCGACGAAAAGGTGAACATTCCCCGTCGCATGTTCCAGGGCAACCAAAAACTTTCCGAAGTAGTCTTCGCAGTTCGCCCGCGCTTTGTCGCCATCTGCGCGCATCAACACGGCCGCGGAATCGGGGAGGGTTACGTCAGCAAGTTGGGCGGGCGTCACAAGTTCGCGCCCAACGTGTGGGCCGACCTCGTATGCGATATCGGTCCCATCCTGAATAGCAACTTCAACCACAATGCGGACATCGGCGCGTCGCAGACCTTCCTTTACGCCATCCCACGTCCCCGGCATCGAATGGCGCGGGAAACTCAACACTGTTGCCCTCCGCGAGCGCGCGCTGCTTTGAACGCGCCTGACGAACTCTCCAGGCCCTGGCAGGCTCCAGTAGAGGGACGAAACTAGGCTAGCCATAGCATCTCTTAACGTAGCATCCGCCGCACAAGCCGCGGCACCTTCCATGTGTTTCCTGCACCATCCTGCAACAGCCCCATCCAAACTAGGAACTGAACGGTACCCGGCCCAATGCCGGCACCTTGCATAACCTCGTCTACGGCCGCAGACCTCTTCTCCGCTCCATCGTCGAGAAGCGTGAGAAATTCCTCCATCCGCGTGCGCACACTCGCGTCGACCAAATCCGGCATTCCAATCTTCTTGTAAAGCGATGCGAGGTCAGGCGCGAAGTTCTTCTCTGCGGCCGCAGGGGCAGCTTTCGCAGCTTCAACTGTGAGGTGACCTGCGCAAAGGCGAGCCACTTCCTGACCAAATCCGCACGACGCCTCAAGCAAGCCATCGCACGCATCAGCGCTCTCGGAGACCGCAACGTTCTCGTCGAGATAAAAGTGCACGGCATCGGGGGTCCATGGAGGGATGGGAACGACGCGCACGCCGCGCATTTCGCCTCGCTCGTTAACGAGGCTCACCTCGCCACGGTCGAGCGCCACTGCCAACTCGTACGCCCTGTCCGGCAAAGCAATAAGGGCAAGCCGGCCGCTCTTCGAAGCCTTGCCTGCAACAGCGGCGTAGTCCGCAATCGCCCCTACCTTCCAAGAATGTGGCGTCGCGGCAAGCAACCGCTTCTGGACGGTTCCACGAAATTTTCGGAGATAAGCGTCGGCATTCTGCGCCGTGTTTAGAGAC